>NZ_JBNJRY010000003.1:0-564418 GCF_050435325.1 Paenarthrobacter sp. TE4293 | reverse complement strand
CACTCCGCGGTCTCTTCCGGATCACGATCAGGCAGCTGGGCAGTCAACCCGCTGAGGATGTGTGAGGTCTCTTCTCCTGCAGCCACGTCCAACCTCTCTTCATTGAATGTCTGGGCGCTTGCTCTGTGGGGGCGCTCAAGGAATTTCGTATTGTGAGAATAAAATTCTGCAATTCGAGATTACGTCTGCTGATGGGCAGCGTCAACACGGAATGCGTAACCGAAACAGTCAACTGGGAAACGTGCGGCCAAGCAACCGAATGTGACCCTGCATACACCGTGAACCCTTGACGTTACGTGACGTGAGTCATAGAGTTCTTTCACTATTCAATAACTTGATTCCGCAATGTGGAATCAGTACGAAGTGGAGATCCACGATGCAGACGACTTCATCAGTCGGCGTCACTGAGACTCCGGGAGACGCAACAGCAGGTGGCCCCAACCACCCGGTCGTAGGCAACACGGACCTTTGCGCTATTGCTTCCGAAGCATCAGGCCGTACCATCAGCCCCAGTCTTTACAACATCGACCTCGCTCCCACCAAGGCCAAGGGCCGGAAGTGGACCAGCTACAGCATCTTTACCCTCTGGGCCAACGACGTCCACAGCCTGGGTAACTACGCCTTTGCCATCGGCCTGTTTTCCCTCGGCCTCGGTGGTTGGCAGATTCTGGTGGCCCTCGGAATCGGCGCCATCCTGCTCTTCGGACTCCTGAACTTCTCTGGGTTCATGGGTCAGAAGACGGGGGTTCCGTTCCCCGTCATGAGCCGCATCAGCTTTGGTATCCGGGGCGCGCAGATCGCCAGCCTCGTCCGCGGTGCCGTTGCCGTGGCCTGGTTCGGCATCCAGACCTACCTGGCCTCAGTGGTCCTCCGCGTCATGCTGGTCGCCATGGCACCCGGCCTGAAGGACCTCGACAGCAACTCCATCCTTGGACTTTCCACCCTGGGCTGGTTCTCCTTCGTGGCCCTCTGGATCGTGCAGTTGGTCATCGTCAGCTTCGGCATGGAGATGATCCGCAAGTACGAGGCTTTCGCAGGCCCCGTGATTCTGGTGACCATGGCCGCCATCGCGGTATGGGTGTTCATTGAGGCCGGCGGCGCCATCCAGTGGTCCGGCATCAAGGGCCTCGAGGGTGGGGAAATGTGGCTCACCATCTTTGCCGGTGGCGCCCTGTGGGTGTCCATCTACGGAACCTTCGTGCTGAACTTCTGTGACTTCACGCGGTCCTCCACGTCCAAGAACTCGATCGTCAAGGGCAATTTCTGGGGCATCCCCATCAACATGCTGGTCTTTGGCGCCATCGTCGTCGTCATGGCCGGCGGCCAGTACAAGATCAACGGCACTGTCATCGAGAGTCCCTCGGACATCGTGCAGAGCATCCCGAACACCCTGCTGCTGGTTCTGGCGTGCCTTGCCCTGCTGATCCTGACAGTGGCCGTGAACCTGATGGCCAACTTCGTCGCTCCGGTCTATGCACTGACCAACCTCTTCCCGCGACACCTGAACTTCCGCAAGGCAGCCTGGGTCAGCGGCACCATTGGCTTGGTGATCCTGCCGTGGAACCTCTACAACAACCCGATCGTGATCGTGTACTTCCTGGGCGGGCTCGGCGCGTTGCTTGGGCCGCTGTTCGGCGTCATCATGGCGGACTACTGGCTGGTCCGTCGGGGCAAGGTCAACGTGCCGGAGCTCTACACCGAAGATCCCCAGGGTGCGTACTTCTACAAGCGGGGCGTAAACCCACGGGCGATCATCGCAATGATCCCGGCGGCAGCGATCGCCATCGCCATCGCCTTTATTCCGGCCTTGGCGGCCGCAGCACCGTTCGCCTGGTTTATCGGAGCAGGCGTTGCTGCGCTCACGTTCTTTGCGGTGGCTGATAAGAAGCAGCCCCACGAGGACGTTTCCGGCGAGCCGATCGCCGTCGCCAGCACCCACTGACACACCAAGATCCAGGCGTCGCCCGTCCTCCAGCCCTACAGACCCCACCATGTGATGCGGGGTATTCGGCAGGGGACGGGCATTGCCGTTGAGAGGAACCCCATGCGCATCCTTGTCGCAAACGTGAACACCACCCAATCCATGACGGACTCCATCGCCGCGCAGGCCCGCGCAGCGGCGGCCCCCGGCACGGAGATCATTGGCATTACGCCCCGCTTCGGCGCCGACTCCTGCGAGGGGAACTTCGAGAGCTACCTCGCTGCGATCGCCGTCATGGATGCCGTGGTCAACTACCCCGAGCCGTTCGACGCCGTCATCCAGGCCGGCTACGGCGAGCACGGCCGCGAGGGACTTCAGGAACTCCTGGACGTCCCGGTCGTGGATATCACCGAGGCCGCCGCCAGCACCGCCATGTTCCTGGGCCACAAGTATTCGGTGGTCACCACGCTTGACCGCGCGGTGCCCCTCATCGAGGACCGACTCAAGCTGGCCGGCCTGGACGCCCGCTGCGCCTCTGTCCGGGCCAGCGGCATGGCCGTCCTTGAGCTCGAGGAATTCCCTGAGCGTGCCGTTGAAGCGATCGTGGGCCAAGCCGAAGAAGCCGTGAACAGCGACAAAGCCGAAGTCATCGTCCTTGGCTGCGGCGGGATGGCGGGGCTGGATGAGCAGATCCGCCAGCGCACCGGCGTCCCTGTGGTGGACGGGGTGGCCGCGGCTGTCACGATTGCCGAGTCCCTGGTCCGGCTGGGCTTGTCCACGTCCAAGGTCAGGACCTATGCCACGCCGCGGCCCAAGACTGTCATAGGCTGGCCGATAACCGCAGCCCAGCCCGCTGACGCAGCGCGCTGAACGCACCACCCGAAAGGCAACCACATGACTGACTCCAGCCTGCCCGCACACCCCAGGGTCGCCGTCGTGACCGGGGCAGGGTCGGGTATTGGACGGGCCGTGGCCCGGCTGATGCTCGCCGAAGGCTACCGTGTGGCGCTGGCCGGGCGCCGTGAGGCGCAATTGCTGGAGACCGCCGGCGATCATCCGGACGCGCTTGCGGTTCCGTGCGACGTGACAGCGCCCGACGACGTCGCGCGCCTTTTCGCGGAGGTGCGCCAACGCTGGGGTCGGGTGGACGTGCTGTTTAATAACGCGGGCATCTTTGGTCCTGCCGGTGACGTGGGCGAGATCAGTGTGGACGAGTGGGAAGCGACGCTGCGGGTTAACGTCACCGGGTCCATGCTGTGTGCTGCCGAGGCGGTGCGAACCATGAAGGCCCAAGAGCCGCAGGGCGGGCGCATCATTAACAACGGCTCCATTTCGGCACATTCGCCCAGGCCCAGATCTGTGGCGTATACGGTGACCAAGCATGCGATGACGGGGTTGACCAAGAGCATAGAGCTCGACGGCCGGGAGTTCGGGATCACGTGCGGGCAGATCGATATCGGTAATACCCGCACGGAAATCATGGACACGATCGGGGTGGGTTCCGGTGCCCTGCAGGCCGACGGCAGCCGCAAGGTGGAGCCGATGTTCCCTGTGGACGATGCCGCCCGGGCGGTGGTGATGATGGCGACCATGCCGGCATCGGCCAACGTCGGCTCCCTGGTGGTGACGGCTGCCGGTATGCCGTTCGTAGGCCGCGGCTGACCCGCCCACCCCACCTCGCCCCGCCTCTCCCTACCGCTCCAGGGGATCGCGTACGGCCACCACCCACTTTCATTTCTCAATGCCCGCGACACGCCTGATTTGGGCTGTGCCGCGGGCATTCCGGCGTTCAAAAGGGGTGGTAGCGGCCCGCCGATCCTGGGTCCACACCAAATATGACTTCCACAATATGGAAACTCATTTCCCCCTTGCGGAATGATGTGAGCAGGATTACATTTGAAAAATCCCCCCAAATGTGGGGCTGTTCCCAAACTGATTGGTTCAGATCAATGAAGATCCCAGACTCCGCGGCGCTGAAGGCGAGTTCGGCCCCGCAGAAGAAAAAGCGGCTGTACCAGTCGCTCTTTTTTCAAATCCTGATCGCCGTCGTCGCAGGTGTGCTCATCGGTCATTTCTGGCCGACCATTGGGTCCGCCCTCCGGCCACTGGGTGATGGATTCATTCAACTCATCAAAATGATCATTGCCCCGCTGATTTTCCTCGTGATCGTCACAGGCATCTCGGCAGTGGGCGACGTCAAGGCGGTCGGAAGGGTCGGGGTCAAAGCACTCCTGTACTTCACCGGCGCCACACTCTTTGCCCTGGTCTTCGGACTCATCGTGGGCAACATCGTCCAGCCCGGTGCCGGACTGAACATTGATCCCGCGTCGCTTTCGCAGGAGGCGCTCGACGCCAAGACCGGCCACGCTGTCCCCAAGGACGCGGCCGCCTTCATCCTGGACATCATCCCCGCCAGCGTGGTGGGCGCCTTCGCCAGCAACAGCCTTCTCCAGGTGTTGTTCTTCTCTGTCTTCTTCGGCGCCGCAATCGTCGTTATCGGCCGCGATCGTTGCCTTCCGGTCATCAGCCTCATGGAGACCATCCTTGAGCTGATCTTCAAGATCATGTCCTGGATCATGAAGCTGGCTCCCATAGGTGCGTTCGGCGCCATGGCGTTCATCATCGGCCAGTACGGGGTGGGTACGCTCGGGACCTACGCCTTGTTGATCGCGTCCTGCTACGGGGCGGCCATCGTCTTCATCGGCCTGCTGTTCCTGGTGGCCTGGGGCTTTGCCCGGGTTCCGCTGTGGCAGTTCCTGAAGTACACCCGGGAAGAGTTCCTGCTGGCACTCGGTACAGCCTCCACCGAAGCAGTGATGCCTCGGATCATGACCAAGCTGACCAACGCCGGCTGCTCCCGTGCAACCACGGGCCTGGTGGTTCCCACCGGATACTCCTTCAACCTGGACGGCGCTGCCATCTACCTGTCGATCTCACTGCTGTTCCTGGCTCAGGCCTTTGGCCACAACCTGGATCTCGGCCAGCAACTGGCGGCCCTCGGCGTGCTGCTCCTGACCTCCAAAGGCATGGCAGGCGTCCCAGGTTCATCCTTCCTGGCGCTCTCCGCAACGGCGGCGGCGCTCGGGATCTTCCCGGTGGCCGGCGTCGCACTCCTCCTCGGAGCCGACCGCCTCATGGACTCCATGCGCGTCGTCGTGAACCTGCTGGGCAACTGCGTGGCAACGTTCGTCGTCGCCAAGTGGGAGGGCCAGTTCGACCGGAGCGTCATGGTCCGCGCCTTCAATGGTGAAATCACCAACGAGGACACGGCCATCATGCTCGGCAAGGAGGACGTCTACGCCCAGCAGGAACTGGAGCGCATCAGCAGCGGCCAGAACCCCTCACCGAAGTTCCGCGGCGGACCCGCATCCGATGACATCCCGCAATTCGAGATGAGCAAGCCGGGCCAGGCAGCAACACCGATCTGCCCGGACTGACCGGATATTTTGAGTACAGCTGATGCCCCTAAGACGTCGTCTTGGGGGCATCAGTTGTACAAGAACCCCTTACAGGGGAAGCAGCTCGGAGAGGTTGGCCCGCAAACCGGACGCCGCCACCCGGCCGGCGGCGACGGCCTCGCCCCAGGAAATCCGTCCGGTCACCAACGAAAGCCACGTTTCGGCGTCGCACTCGATTACGTTCGGCGGAGTTCCGCGCGTGTGCCGGGGACCTTCGACGCACTGCGTGACGCCGAACGGCGGCACCCGGACCTCCACGGAGTTGCCGGGTGCGCGGGCGGTGACTTCCTCCAGGGAGTAGCGGACCGCCGTCGCAATCAAAGAGCGCGACGGCGGCGTACCAGCGGCGGCGCCCGGCGAACCGGCGGTACCGGAAGGCTCGACGGCGGCCTGCCAGGCTGCCAGCGCGGCGCGGCCTTCCTCGATATTGACGCGGCGTCGTGCAACGGCCATGGGTGATCTCCTCAGAAGTACTAGTCGAGCAGGGCTGAGACTGCGTGGCCCAGCCGGATTTTGCCCACAGTGCGTCCGCCTCCGAGGATGGGCTCAACCACTCGTTCCAGGACGTTGGACACGGCAGGGATGTCCACGGCGCCGCTCACAGCCAGCAGGGTGAGCCCCACCAGGGACGTGGCGCGAAGGTTCCCGTCCAGCATCTTGACGGCCACCGTCGCGCCGGTGGGCGTAGCGAGCACCAGGACACCCTCGGCCCCGATCTTGGCCAGGACCTCAAGTTCTTCCATGACGATCGTGTTGGACTCGCCTTTGCCTTGGACAGCCCAGGGGTAGTCCAGCATGGAGGTGGCGATGGTCGCGGCCCGGGCGTTGGAAGACGAATCACCGGGCGACTTGGCCAAACGGGAGTACGCGCGTGCCAGCCCGGTCAGCGAGATGGCCGCAACGGGCGCCCCACAGCCGTCGATCCCGAGGTGGGAGATGGTTTCGCCGCTGTATTCCTCGATCACGGAGCGTACCCGCTGCTGGAGTGGGTGGTTCGGCTCGAGGTAGCTGCGGAGGTCCCAGCCGTTCTCGGTACAGGCCCACAAGAAGGCGGCGTGCTTGCCGGAGCAGTTGAAGGCCAGTTTGGACTGCCCGCGTTCGGAGCGGACAAGCCAGTTGCGGGCTGTCTCGTCCTGCGGCCAGGCCGTAGGGCACTGGAGGTCTTCTTCCTTCACGCCCGCCGCTTTGAGCATCCCCTCCACAACGTCCATGTGATCCAGGGACCCCGTGTGGCTGCCACAGGCGACAGCAACCTGTGCTCCGCGCAGCGGCACACCGGATTGCATCGAAGCCAGGGCCTGGAACGGCTTAAGGGTGGAGCGGGCGAGGACGGGGGCATCGATGTCACCGAGCCGGGTGACCACCGAACCGTCGCCGGCAAGAACAACGGCCGCGCCGATGTGCCGGGACTCAATAAAGCCACTTCGTTCGATCACTGCCAGTTCCACCGCAGACTCAACGTTGAACGTTTCATGCGAACTCATGGGCATGAAGCAAGTCTAGGGCGCGGCAGGGTCCGGGGAGTGACACAGCTTAGGCCGCGCGCCCTTCACAAAGTACCCTTGAAGACTGTGAAGGTACTCGTCATTGGCCCAGGCGGCCGCGAACACGCCATTGTCCGCTCTCTGCTTGAAGATCCCAACGTTTCCGAGGTCCACGCGGCCCCGGGCAACGCGGGCATCAGCAAACTCGTTCCCACCCACGCGATTGACGGGAACAACCCGGAAGCCGTGTCTGCCCTCGCCACCAAGCTGGGCGTGGACCTGGTGGTCGTAGGACCCGAGGCGCCGCTGGCTGCAGGTGTGTCCGACGCCGTCCGTGAAGCCGGCATTCCGGTGTTCGGTCCCAGTAAGGAAGCAGCCCAGCTCGAGGCTTCCAAGGCATTCGCCAAACAGATCATGGCTGAAGCCAATGTTCCGACAGCCATGGCCCGCGTTGCCACCAACGCCGAGGAAGCTGCCGACGCACTGGATACTTTCGGTGCCCCGCACGTCGTCAAGGACGACGGCTTGGCTGCCGGCAAGGGCGTGGTGGTCACCAAGGACCGCGCTGAAGCCCTCGCGCATGCCCAGGCCTGCTTCGATGCCGGTGGATCCGTCGTCATCGAGGAATTCCTGGACGGACCCGAGGTTTCCCTGTTCGTCCTCTGCGACGGCCGCACCACCGTCCCGCTGTCCCCGGCGCAGGACTTCAAGCGCATCTTCGACAACGACGAAGGCCCCAACACCGGCGGCATGGGTGCTTACACCCCGCTGGAGTGGGCTCCCGAAGGCTTGGTTCAGGAAGTCATCGACCGCGTGGCCCAGCCCACCGTGGACGAGATGGCCCGCCGCGGCACCCCCTTCATCGGCGTCCTCTACTGCGGATTGGCCCTGACCTCGCGTGGCACCCGTGTCATCGAGTTCAACGTCCGCTTCGGCGATCCCGAGACGCAGGCCGTCCTGGCCCGTCTCAAGACTCCGCTCGGCGCGCTGCTGCTGGCAGCAGCCAAGGGCGAACTGGACACCGCCGAGGAGCTGCGCTGGTCCAAGGACACAGCAGTCGCCGTCGTCGTTGCTGCCGAAAACTACCCGGACGCACCCCGGACGGGTGACCGCATCCGCGGGCTGAAGAAGGTTGATGAGCTGGACGGCGTGCACGTCGTCCACGCCGGCACCAAGCTGGATGACGAAGGCAAGGTGGTCTCCGCAGGCGGCCGCGTCCTTGCTGTTGTCGCTCTCGGTTCCGATCTGGTGGAAGCGCGCGAAAAAGCGTACGACGGCGTGGAGCTGGTTCAGCTTGAAGGCTCACAGTTCCGCACGGACATCGGAGGCAAGGCCGCTCGCGGCGAAATCCGGGTACCGTACACGGCCACCGGAACGATCCCGAAAGTGCAGGCCTAAGCATGACTGAAGGACTCCCCACCGGCGGGTTCGAAACGGAGACCCTGGAGCTTCCGGGCTGGACGCACGTCTACTCCGGCAAGGTCCGCGACCTTTACATCCCGGCCGATGAAGCCATCACGGAAAAGATCGGCCAGGAATGCGTCCTGGTTGTGGCCAGCGACCGCATCAGCGCCTACGACCACGTTCTGAGCAGCGAAATCCCTGACAAGGGCCGGGTCCTGACACAGCTGAGCTTGTGGTGGTTCGATCAGCTGGACGTTGAGCACCACGTCCTGGCGTCCACCGTGGAGGGTGGCGTTCCCGCTGCCGTCGAGGGCCGGGCGATGATCTGCAAGAAACTGGAGATGTTCCCGGTGGAGTGCATCGCCCGAGGCTACCTCACCGGCTCCGGACTGGTGGAGTACAAGGAATCCGGAACGGTCTGCGACATCCCGCTGCCCGAGGGGTTGGTGGACGGCTCCCGCCTGGACAAGGCGCTGTTCACTCCGTCGGCCAAGGCCGAGGTGGGCGAGCACGACGTCAACATCACCTACGACGACGTCGTGGCCATGGTGGGCGACGACATCGCTGCACGCCTCAGTGAGCTGACGTTGAAGATCTACACCCGCGCCGAGGAGATCGCCCGCGAACGTGGCATCATCCTGGCAGACACCAAGGTGGAGTTCGGCATCGATGCCGCCACTGGCGTGATCACCCTGGGTGACGAGGTCCTCACACCGGATTCTTCGCGGTTCTGGGACGCGTCGACGTACGCGCCGGGGAAGTCGCAGCCGTCGTATGACAAGCAATATGTCCGCGACTGGCTGACCTCGGCCGAGTCGGGCTGGGACAAGTCCTCCAACACTCCTCCGCCGGCGCTGCCGGCCGAGGTCGTGGAGCGCACCCGTGCCCGCTACGTCGAGGCTTACGAGAAGCTCACCGGGCGTACCTTCGCCTAAGACTCAAAAAACTGCCCCGGACCGTCTGGCCCGGGGCAGTTTTGCGTTGGGCTGGTTATGCTCCCGAGTGTTCCTTGGCGGCACGGCGCTCGGCGAGGCGGATCTCGAGGACGGCGTCCATGGCCTGCTGGACCCTGTCAGAGGCTCCCGCAGCGCTGAAATCGTGCTGGGCCTCTTCGAGGAATTGAAGTGCCTCAGCTGCTTCGCCGGCTGCTTTGAGCGACTTGCCCAGCAGCAGCGAAACTTCGCCGGCCGTGTGCCGGGCCAGGACCTTGCGGTCTGCATGGATTTCGCGGAGCTTTTCGACGGCGGCCGGAATGTCGCCGGTCAGGTACAGCCAGCGGGCGCGGATGAAAGCCACTTCCAACTGGTCGGTTTTGTTTCCGCCCACAATCGACAACGCGAGTTCCGCCCGTTCAATGGCGGAGAGGGTTTCCGGTTCCACGATGCCCGAGGAAAGCCGGACCGCTGCGGAGGCCTTGTTGAACCGGGCCCACAGTTCGATGTCGTTGGCGGGGGAGAGGAGCTTGGCGGCGCGCTCGTGGTGCTTGATGCCCTCCACGTAGTCGTGGCGCATGAAGGCGACGTTGCCCACCACCCAGGCCACCTCGCCCGCAAGTTGCGACATGGAGTGCTCGTCCATGTGCTCGATCATGGCCAGGCAGTACGTCCATGCTTCATCCAATTTGCCGCTCTCCGCAAGCGCACCGATCAGCGCGCGGTGGGCTCCGATGATGAGCGTGGATCCTTTGGGCAGCTGTTCGGACAGTTTCACTGCCTGTTTTGCATGCTCGACGGCGGTGGCCAGTTGGCCTTGCCCGTGACACACTGCGGCAAGCATCTGCCAGGCGCGCACACCCAGCCCGGCGGATTCGGTGGCCATGGGGTGTTCGAGGAGGTGCTCAACGATTTGCTGGCATTCCTTCAACTGGCCTTGCTTCATCACGCACTCGGCCTGCATGTACGTCATGTTCCACCAGGCGCTGTTGTTCTTGGCCTCGAGGGCAATCTGCGCGGCGGTGGCGGCGTGGCTGGCGGCGAGTTGGTAGTCGCGCAGGTCCCAGGCTTGCCGGGCGTACAGTCCGGCCAGGACGTACTCGGCGTCGCTCACGGAAACGGGCTGGCTCCACGCTTCAAGTGCCTTGGGCGCCAGTTCCAGCCGGCGTGCCAGTTCTTCGATGACCTCAGCCGTTGGTTCACGGCGGCCCGTCTCGAGCAGCGAAATGTAGCTGGGCGAATACAGGTTTTTGCCGAGCTCAGCCTGCGTCAACCCACGTTCGAGCCGTTCGGCACGTAGCTTCTCGCCGAATCCGTTTCCCACGGGTTCCTCCTACAGGTGTCTTTTTGACCAAAACCTTGACAGTCTCTGTGGAAAACATTTTACAATGTATGTCAACAGGGACCGTGCAATTTCCGTAACGAATCCGACTCGCATTGGGGTACAACATCATGTTCAAGAAAATCATTGCTTCAGTGGCCGTGGCGGGCGCACTGACGTTCGCGGTTGCGGCTCCCGGGGTTGTCTCTGCTGCTCCGGCAGCAGACTCCAGCACCATAAGCGCTATTGGTAACTGGCCTGATCCTATGCGCATCGCTGCGCCTACCAAATCGGCAGACACGACCTTCACGACGTCGTCCATCGGTAACTGGCCCGACCCAATGTAAATCAAGTGTAGTAAAAGAAAACCCCGGAGCGTGACGAGCGATGCTCCGGGGTTTTCTTTTGCCCATTAGGCCGGCGAGGGTTCGCGCCCCGCAGCCGAGCCCACGCTGAAGTCGGGGAACACAAAAAAGGGCCTTCCGAATGGAAGACCCTCTTTGTTTGGTCGGGATGACAGGATTTGAACCTGCGACCTCTTCGTCCCGAACGAAGCGCGCTACCAAGCTGCGCTACATCCCGATCCGCTGCGAAAGCAACTGTTCAAGAATAGCCGAAACGTCCCGTGATGCGAAATCGGGAACCAGGTGTCCCTCGTCACGGCCGCTGTGGCACGAAAGCTACACCAGGGAGTCCCGCCACGCTCCGTGGAGTTGGGCAAAGCGGCCGCCTCCGCTGATCAACTCTGCGGGTGTTCCGTCTTCCACAATGCGACCGTCGTGGACCACCAGGACCCTGTCTGCCGTCTCCACAGTGGAGAGACGGTGGGCGATGATGATCGCCGTGCGGGCAGAGTTGCCACCCGCCACGCCCTCCAGCAGGTTTGCCAGCCCCTGCTGGACCATGCGCTCCGAGGGGATGTCCAGGGAGGACGTCGCCTCGTCGAGGATCAGCACGGCCGGTGCTGCCAGGAAGGCACGGGCGAAACCGATGAGCTGGCGCTGGCCCGAGGACACACGGCCACCGCGCTTGTTGACGTCTGTGTCGTAGCCCTCAGGGAGGCTCATGATGAACTCGTGGGCTCCCACTGCTGCAGCGGCGGCCTCGATCTCGGAGCGGGAGGCTTCGGGACGGCCCAAGGCAATGTTGTCTGCCACGGATCCGCTGAACAGGAAGGCTTCCTGTGTCACCATCACCACGGCGCGCCGAAGGTCCGTGGTGGACAGGTCCCTGAGATCGACGCCGTCCAAAGTGATCGCCCCGGACGTCACGTCGTAGAAGCGTGCCACGAGTTTGGCCAGCGTGGATTTGCCGGCGCCCGTTTGGCCTACCAAGGCGATGGTCTGCCCGGCCGGGATGTGAAGGTCCAAGGTGGGCACGACAACCTTGCCGTCACTGTAGCCGAACTCCACGCCCTTGAAATCGATCTCCCCCCGGGAACTCTTCAACGGCACCGGGTTCTTGGGCGGGCGGACCGTGGGAACTTCTTCGAGGAGCCCGGACACCTTTTCCAGTGCGGCCTGTGCGCTCTGGAAGGAGTTGTAGAACATGGCCATCTGGTCCACGGGCTGGAAGAAACGCTTGGTGGACAGGATAAGTGCCAACAGCACACCGACCGCGAGGTCACCGCTGAGCACCCGGAATCCACCGAACAGCAGGACCACGGCCACGCAAACATTGCCGATCAGCACCAGGCCCGGCTGGAAGATGCCGTTCAGGTTGATGGAGCGGACGGTGTTCTTGCGGTAATCCTCAGCCAACTCGCCGTACCGCTCAGCGTTTTCAGGCTCCTTGCGGAAGGCCTTCACAGCGCGGATGCCGGTCATGGTCTCCACAAAATGGACGATCAGCCTGGCAGAAACCACCCGGGATTCCCGGAACGCGATCTGCGAGTGCTTCTGGTACCAGCGGGCCAGGAAGAACATGGGCACACCGGCCGCGAGGACGATCAGTCCACTGCGCCAGTCGAGCGCAAAGATCGTAAAAGCGGTGAACACCATGAACAGCAGTCCGGACGCCAGGGAGCTGACACCGGAATCGAGGAGTTCGCGAAGCGCTTCCAAGTCAGAGGTCTGCCGGGCAATGATGCGACCCGAGGTGTACTTCTCGTGGAACTCAAGGCTCAGCCGCTGGGTATGCCGGAAGACGCGCAGCCGGAGGTCCAGGAGCATGGCCTGGCTCAGCCGGGCAGTTGAGGTCACATACAGTGCCGTCATTCCGGCGGTAGCGATCGCAGCCGCCAGGTACAGGGCACCCGCCAGTACCAACGGCCCGTTGTCACCCGCCTGCAGGGCAGGCAAGGCATTGTCGATGCCGAAGGCGATCAGCGCCGGCCCGGCAACGCGGGTGAGCTGCGAGACCACCACCATCACGATCGTCAACCAGAAACGCAGCCGCACCGGGCGGATGAGGGAGGCAAGCAAGGTGAGCGACCGGCGTCGTACGGCTTTGCTGTCTGCTTTGGTGAGGAGCGTGTTGTCCTCGTTGGCGGTTCCAAAGGTTGTGGCACTCACCGGCGGGCCTCCTCAGCTTCTTCGAGCTCGTCCAATTCGGTGTCCAGGTCCTTCGGGCCGGCATCCAGGCTGGCAATGACGTAGCGGTAATGATCGTTCCCGGCCAACAGGTCCGTATGGGTCCCGACGGCGGTGATGGTTCCGTTTTCGAGCAACGCCACCCGGTCCGCCAAGGCCACGGTGGAAGGGCGGTGCGCGACGATCAACGTGGTGGTGTCGTGCAGGACTTCCCGCAAGCGGGCTTCCACACGCTCTTCGGTGTTCACGTCCAGGGCGGATAGGGGATCGTCAAGGACCAGGACCTTCGGCTTGGCCGCGATGGCCCGGGCCAGGGCAATGCGCTGGCGCTGGCCGCCGGACAAGCTCAACCCCTCTTCACCGATCAACGTGTCCACGCCATCCGGCAGTGAATATGCAAACTGGGCCTGCGCTACGTCCAGGGCTTCATCTAAGGCGGCGTCGCTGGGATCGGGAGCTCCCAGGAGGACGTTGTCGCGCACGGAACTCGAGAACAAGGTGGTGTCCTCGAAGGCGACGGCCACGATCCGGCGAAGCTCGTCGACGTCATAGTCGCGCACGTCGACGCCGTCGATCGTCACAGCGCCCGAAGTCACGTCGTACAGGCGGGGGACCAGTTGGAGCATGGCGCTCTTGCCGCTGCCGGTGATGCCCACCAGGGCCATGGTCTCGCCGGGGCGGATATCCAGGGTGAGGTCGTGCAGCAGCGAGCCGCCGTCGTCGAACCCGAAACCAGCGTGCTCAAAGCGCAAGGCGCCCTTCACTGTCTCCGGTACCGTCGCGTGATCCGGCGAGGTGATGGTGTTCTCGGTGTCCATGACTTCGAAGTGGCGGTCCAGTGCGGTCTTGGCGGTCAGAGCCATGGCCAGCAGCATGCCCGAGAATTCCACGGGAGTGGCCACTACCGCGGCTGTGGCAAAGAAGGCGACCAATGAGCCAATGCTCAGCTGGCCACTGGCCGCGAGCATGATGCCCACCACCAGCCCGACGCCCAACGCAAGTTCCGGCAGCAGCGTGACCACCAGTGTGAAGCCGGCCTGCTGCTTGGCTTTCGCGATCTCGGTCTGACGGAGTTCCTCGGCCTGGCCGTTGAAATTCTCCAGTGCTTCGCGGCTCCGGCCGAAAGCCTTCAGCACGCGAATGCCGTGGACGGATTCCTCCACGGTGGTGGCGAGGTCGCCGGCCTGGTCCTGGCTGAGGCGGGTGACCAGGCTGAAACGGCGGCGGAAGCGGAAAGAGTTGATCATGATCGGGACGGCCGCGCCCAGGAAGATCAGCGCCAACTGCCAGCTCATGGAGAACATCACGCCGACGCCGATGATCACCGTCAGCGTCGTGACCACCAGCATGATGGCGCCGAACGCCATCCAGCGACGCAGGAAACTCAGGTCCGTCATGGCTCGGGAAAGCAGTTGGCCCGAACCCCAACGGTCGTGGAAGGCGACGGTGAGCTCTTGGAGGTGGCCGTACAGGGTCACGCGCATCCGCGTCTCAACGGTGGTGGCGGGGTTGATGACAAACTGACGGCGCAACGCCACCAGTCCGGCTTCAGCAATACCCAGCGCAAGAATCACGACGGCGGCAATCCAGACTGCGTCCGTGGAACCACCGGGCTGCAGGGAGTTGTTGACGAGAACCCGCAGTACCTGCGGAATCGTCAGCGCCACGATGCTTGCCAGCAGGGCACAAATCAGGCCCATGAACAGGCGGGGGAGGATGGGCCGCACATGAGGGTACAGGCGGCCGACGGAGGTGAAAAATGACGTTTGCTTGGACATGCCCGCTTCTCAACAGCTGGATCTTCAGATGGTGCGGAGGTAGTTTCCCGTAGCAACTACCCTATGTCATGGCGTGATTCGTTTCACAGGACTACGCAACGTCGGTGAAATGTTTGACCCAGTTATTCGGGATCGTAATGATTCCCGACGTTCAGCTGCGTGCCGTGAGGGTGAGCAGTACAGCTTCCGGGCGGCAGGCGATGCGGACCGGTGCGAAGCGCGAGGTGCCGATGCCGCCCGAGACGTTCACCGGCGTCGTGAATTCCTTGCTTTCCCAATCGTGCAGGCCCTTGGCGCGCCAGGTCGGGAGATCGCAATTGGAGACGAGGGCGCCGTATCCGGGGATGCAGATCTGGCCGCCGTGCGTGTGGCCGGCGAGGATCAGGTCTGCTCCGGCCTCGGTGAAGTGGTCAAGCACGCGCTGGTACGGAGCGTGGATGACGCCGACCTTCAGGTGCGGCCGCGCATCCTGGTTTACGGTGCCGCGGGGCCAGCCGGCGTAGCGTTCCCTTTTGAGGTGCGGGTCGTCGACTCCGGAGAAATCGAAGCGGAGTCCATTCAGGACCACCGACTGGGCACGGTTGGTCAGGTCGATCCAACCACCCATTCCGAACGCAGAGCGAAGCTTTGGCCAATCGAGCTTAATGGGGTCTTTTTTGTGCCTCGACGGTCCGCGAAAGTAGCCGGCCGGATTCTTGATCCGCGGGGCGTAGTAGTCGTTGGAGCCCGGAACGAAAACGCCGGGGAACTCCAACAGCGGACTAAGGGCCTGGATCAGGGGATCGATGGCCTTCGCGTGGCTCAGGTTGTCGCCCGTATTGACCACGAGGTCGGGCTTCAGTTCAGCCAGGGACTCGAGCCACAGGGCTTTCTTGTCCTGGCCCGGGACAAAGTGGATGTCACTCAGGTGCAGGACCCGGAAAGGCGCTGAACCCACGGGGAGGACCGGTAGGGTTTCCTGGCGGACCTCGAACTGGTCCTTCTCCCACCAACCGTAGGCGGCTGCGGCCGCGCCTGCTGTTGCGCCGATGGCTGTAGTGACGGCGAAACCGCGCCCGACGGTGCGGACGCGGTTTGCCAGTGAATCACGGAAGGACACGCTTAGTCCTTATCGTTGTTGCCGTTGCCGTTATTGCCATTGTTCCCGTTGCCGCTGTTTCCGTTGTTGGACGGCGGAGCGGGGTTCGGATTGGAAGGCGCCGGCGCGTTGTTCCGCTGCGGGGCCGCGGTACCGAGCAAGTTGGACGGCGGCTGCTGGAACGGGTTGGTGCCATAAGCAGGGGCCACCGACAACATGTAGTTGGTGAACTGCGGACCGGCGATCATGTAACCGTCAATGGACGGGTAGAACTTGCCGTTGATGGTCAGGTTGCGGCCGGGACGCTTCTGATCGCCCAACGGGTCACCGAACCAGGAAGCCGTAGCCAGACCGGTGGTGTAACCGACAACCCAGGTGGAACCGTTGGTGTCGTTGGTACCGGTCTTGGCAGCCACCGGGAAGTTGTTCCTCGTGGAAAGCGCCGGGCGGATCAGCGAACCCGAGCCTGCGTTCAGCACTTCCTGCATGGCGTAGGCGACGCCACGGGCAACTTCCGGTTTCACAGCGTCCTTGCAGTTGGAAGACTGGGCAGGCAGTTCAGCGCCCGACTGGTCCTTCACTGAGGTGATGGCGATCGGTTCGCAGTACTTCCCATCGGCGGCGAAGGTGGCGAAAGCGGCAGCCATCGTCAGTGGTGCAGTCTGCGTCGAGCCGATGAGATTGGCCAACGTGGTCATGGTGACCTTGGGGTTGGGGTCAGTGATCTTACCCGTGTCGTCGCGGGAGGGAAGTCCGCCGTGGATGCCCGTAGCGTCAACGATTCCCTGAATGCCGCAGAGATCCACTTGGGAAGCCGAGGCAAACGTCGCGGTGTTGATGGAGTTCATGAGGCCGTACAAGACGGTCATGTTCCGGTAATAACCCTCGTCAGAGTTCTGCAGGTCGAAGGTGCCGTTGGTGGCGTCGTACCAGCCAACCGTAGGTTCGGGACACGTGTTCCTCCACGGGAAGTTCTGTGGGTAGCGGCGCACGCTCGCGTTAATCGTCGTATTCATCGACTTGCCCTCGTTCAGCCACTGGGCGAACGTAAAGGGTTTCATGGTTGAACCCGGCTGGAAGCCACCAATGCCGTTGAGGTCATTGCCGTCGGCATCCAGGACGTCAACGTTGAAGTTCTGGGTCTGATCGAACTTGCCCTCTTGAGGGAGCCACACGGTGTTCTGGGCCATGCTCACGATCTGGCCCGTGCCCGGCTGGACGGACGTGATGGACGCGCCCCACTTATCCGGGTTGGCGCCCGCCGTGGCATCAACCTGCTGCTGGGCAACGGTCTGGGCCGTCGGATCGAGGGTGGTCTGGATAGTGAGGCCGCCACGCTGGACGCGCTTGATGCGCTCGTCCGTGGTGTCGCCGTAGGCCGGGTTGTTGAACAGAAGGTGCAGGACGTAGTCACAGAAGTACGGAGCCATGGTGGCATAGGCGCAACCCTGGCGGGCCGGAGTGACCTTGGTGGTGACCGGTGTTGCCACGGCCTCGTCGTACTCGGCCTGCGTGATCTTGTGCTGGTTCACCATGGCTGCCAGTACAAGGTCGCGGCGCTTTTTCGCGTTGTCCGGGTTCGCGATGGGGTCGAAGGCCGAGGGGCTGTTCACGAGGCCGGCCAGGAGGGCAGCCTGCGGAAGTGTCAGGTCCTTGGCGGTGGTGCTGAAGAAGAACTTGGAGGCAGCTTCGATTCCGTAGGCGTCACGGTTGAAGAACACGATGTTGAGGTAGCCCTCAAGGATCTGTTCCTTGGAGAACTTCTTCTCCAGGGCAATGGCGAGCTTCATTTCACGGAGCTTGTCGCCCACGCCCTTGTCGCCGCCGTTGAGCTTGACGTCTTCTTCACGGTCGGACGCCACCAGAGACTCGTTGATGACGTTGTTCACGTACTGCTGCGTGATGGTGGACGCACCCTGCTTGTTGCCGCGGGCGGTGCTGACGATGGCTCGCATGATGCCGGTGGTGTCGATGCCGCCGTGCTCATAGAAACGGCTGTCCTCGATCGCGATGACAGCGTCCTTGATGAACGGGCTCATCGAGTCCAGCGGAACCTTGGTCCGGTTCTCCGCATAGATCGAGGCGATCGGCGTACCGTCCTTCGCCAGGATCGTGGTGTTCTGGCTGGGCGGATCCACCTGGAGTTCCGCCGGCAGAGTGTCAAAGAACTGGATTGAACCACTGGCGGCACTGCCCGAAACGGCGGCCGCGGGGACCAAAAGGCCCGCCACGAGGACGCCACAAATCGCGCTCACACCAAGGAAGCCTAGAATCTTTCCGAGGGTGGTGGCAGTGTCGAATAGTGGGTTCTTGCGAGTCACCATGTTTTCCACTTTACCGGCAAGGGCTAGGCTTTCTGTCATGACCAAATGGGAGTACGCCACGATTCCGCTCATTATTCACGCCACGAAGCAGATCCTGGACCAGTGGGGCGAAGACGGCTGGGAGCTTGTCCAGGTCGTCGGTGGCCCCGATGGCAAAGGCCTTGTTGCATACCTGAAGAGGGAGAAGCAGTAACCATGACCACCCCCGCAGAAACCACGTCTCCCGCGGAATCCGGCGCACCCACGTCGGCTGTCGAGCAGCGCCTGGCCGAGCTCGGTTTGACCCTCCCCGAGGTCGCAGCGCCGGTCGCGGACTACGTCCCGGCCATCGTCTCCGGCAACTACGTTTACACGTCCGGACAGCTGCCCTTTATTAACGGCAAACTCGAAGCTACGGGCAAGGTCTCCCTCGGCGAGTTGGGCACGTCGGACGAACCCACCGTTGATCCCGAAGACGCCAAGCGCTACGCCGCCGTCTGCGCCATCAACGCCCTGGCAGCGGTCAAGAGCGTCATCGGCGACCTCGACCGCATCACCCGCATCGTGAAGGTCGTCGGCTTCGTCTCTTCCGAACCGACGTTCACCGGCCAGCCCGGCGTCATCAACGGCGCGTCCGAACTCCTCGGCCAGGTCCTTGGCGACGCGGGCAAGCACGCACGCTCCGCCGTCGGCGTTTCTGTCCTTCCGCTCGACTCTCCTGTTGAAGTCGAGCTCATTGCTGAATTCAGCTAAGGAACCGGTTCACCCAATTGCCGCAGCTTGCCCGCCGCCTGTTTGTACTGCCTCCCGAACTCGAAGGGGCAGCACGAAACTGGCTTGAGCTTGGCGAGCGGACCCCCAGGGCCGCCCGCTACGCATCGTCCGTTGTGCTCTTGCGCGACTCGCCCACCGGTTTGGAAACCTGGCTTGGCTACAGGCCCGGTTCCTCGCCGTTGGGCGTTGTCGCGTTCCCGGGTGGATCCTTGGACCCGTCCGACGACGACCCCGTTGGTTGGTTGGGCCCCTCGCCCCAGTACTGGGCTGAGCATATGGGAACGGACGACGTCGGACTCGCCCGCCGTCACGTGGTGGGTGCCATCCGCGAACTTTTCGAAGAAACCGGGGTCCTGCTCGCCGGACCGGACGCTTCCTCCACAGTTGAGGCCAACTCAACTGTCGATTGGATGCGGGCCCGTGAAGCCGTGGCGGCCCAGGAAAAGTCCTTCACGGAGATGCTCTCCAAGCGCGGGCTCTCCCTCCGGACGGACTTGCTCAAGCCCTTGGTGAACTGGCTCAGTCCGGACTTCGCCCACACCCGCTTCAACACGCGTTACTTCGCGGCTACGGTCCCCGTGAACCAGCAGCCCAGCATCCTGGAAAGCAAGGGAGTTTGGGGTCGCTGGGTTACCGCGGCCGAGGCGATCGCCCTCCGGGAAACTCCGGCGCTCGGTGACGAAGTAGGCCAGCCGAACACCGTTGGCCTCACACTCGGCCAGCTCCTGGTTCCAGGCTCCGAAATCATGCTCGAGAAAATGGCCGCTGCCAATGGATGCATCGCTTACCTGAGCTACAAGCGCAAGGCGCACGTGTATCAGGCGAAGCTCGTCGACGAGGGCGGAATCCTGATGCTCGAGGTTGAAGCCGCACGGACCATCGCCGGAGAGCCCCAGCGCGAACGCTGACCCCGACGCCCTCTCACCTTTCGCGGGGTTGGGGCGGATCCTCTCTCACCTTTCGCGGGGTTGGGGCGGATCCCATCTCACCGCAAACAAAAAAGCCGCCCCGGTCAGAACCGGGGCGGCTTTTCGTAGCTTCTTAGCGGCTGCGCTGGCGGAGTCGCTGCATGTCCAGGATCACCACGGCGCGGGCTTCCAGGCGGAGCCAACCGCGCTGGACGAACTCGGCCAGCGCCTTGTTGACGGTTTCGCGGGAAGCGCCCACCAGCTGGGCCAGTTCTTCCTGCGTGAGCTCGTGGGCAACCAGGACGCCGTCGGTGGCCGGGCGGCCGAAGCGGTCAGCCAGGTCCAAAAGGGCCTTGGCTACGCGGCCGGGAACGTCCGAGAAGACGAGGTCCGACAGGGAGTCGTTGGTGCGGCGGAGGCGGCGGGCCAGGGCCTGCAGCAGCTGCGCGGAAACCTCGGGGCGCGTGCGGAGCAGTGCGTTGAGGCTCTCGTTCTTGAGGCCGGCCAGGCGGGTTTCCGAAACGGCAGTGGCCGTCGCGGTTCGCGGACTGGGGTCGAACAATGCCATTTCGCCGAAGAGCTCACCCGGGCCGAGGATTGCCAGCAGGGACTCGCGACCATCGGGGGAGGTGCGGCCAAGCTTCACCTTGCCGGAAACGATGAAGTAGAGCTGGTCACCCTGGTCACCTTCGCGGAACACTGAAGCTCCACGTGAAAGGTCCACCTCTGTGAGTTCGTCCGTCAGCAAGCGGAATGCGTCGTCGTCAAGGGTGGCGAAGAGGGGTGCGCGGCGCAATACCTCGATGTCCATGAAATCTCCTGAATATAAGTTTCGGTCGTGGCGCTCAGGCCATTGTTTCAGAATTTTTAGGCTTCTGTGACGTACTTGGCACGTGAAACGCTGAAACTACGCGGATTTCAGGCCCCGAACGCCCCAAAAGGCGGCCCTGAACCGTGTTTCTATGGGTTGCCCGGGTGATGTGACTAACGGTTGGTTGTCAGGGTCCACAACTACAATTGGCGCTACCCGGCTATGAGGAGCATTGGTGTTTGGCTTGACGATATTGGATTTGGCATTGATCCTGATGCTGCTGTCCTACCTGATCTATGGCCTTCGCAACGGCTTCATGGTCACGCTGGGTGGAATTGCGGGATTTGTAGTCGGTGCCATTGCGGCGTTCGTGGCCGTACCGCTCGTGAGCGGTTGGGTGACCGACAGCGGCTGGAGGCTGACCGCCACGGTGGGTGCCGCCGTCGTACTTATCGCTTTGGGACATGGGCTGGGAACCATGATCGGGCGGAGAATCCGTCACGCCGTGCGGATCAAGCCCCTGCACGCCGTAGACCGGTTGATCGGTGGCGTGGTGAGCGTGGTGGTTGCTGCGCTGGTGATGTCCATGCTGGCGTTCAGCATCAGTTCGCTGGGTGTGCCTTTCGTTTCGCAGCAGTTGGCCGGGTCCCGCGTTATCCGCTACATCGACACGATGACTCCGACGCCGGTCAAGAGCACTATGGCCCAGTTGCGGTCCACGGTGATCGGCGACGGCATTCCCAAGCTCATTGAGGGCATCGGCCCTGTAACTCCGGTGCCCGTTCCCAACGCATCAACGGACACCCCCGCGCTGAACCAGGCCGCCGAGTCGGTCCTCAAAATCGCAGGCACTGCCTTCGAATGTGGCCAGAACCAGACCGGTTCCGGATTCGTCGTCTCGCCCGGGCGAGTCGTGACCAACGCGCACGTTGTGGCGGGCGTGTCGCAGCCTGTTGTTGAAGTTCCCGACGGCGGTGCGCTGCCGGGCCGCGTGGTCTACTTCGACCCCCAGCGTGACATCGCAGTCCTCGCGGTGGACGGACTGCAGTCCAGTCCGCTGCCAATGAGTGCCGACTTGCCCCAGGGCAGCCCGGCGGCCTTCGCAGGGTACCCGCATGGCGGTCCGTTCCAATCGAAGCCGGCTACCGTGCAGGGGATCTCAACCATCCTGGTCCCCGACATTTATGGAGACAATCCATCGCCTGAGCTCGTCTACAAGCTGGCCGGCGACGTCCAGCCGGGCAACTCAGGCGGTCCGCTGCTGACCATGCAAGGCGAGGTGGCCGGGTTGATTTTCGCCAAGACCACCACTGATGCCGCCCTTGGCTTCGCCCTCACCATGGAAGACCTGGAACCTGTCGCTGCGCAAGCTCCAGGACTCAGCAGCCCGGTCTCGCCAGGACAGTGCACACGTAAGTAGTGGATCCTCTCTCACCAAACGACGCGTTTTTCCCGATCCTCTCTCACATCGTGAGTGTTTTGGGCCGATACTCTCTCACCTCTTGGGCACGATTCCCGTGCGTTCGTGCGTCGCTATAGATTGGGAGCCATGACTGAAGCTACTCCCGCCACCGAAGCCGGTCGCGGCACCATCCTTGTGATCAATGGACCCAACCTCAACCTCCTGGGCACCCGTGAGCCGGAAAAGTACGGAACGTCAACACTGGCCGACGTCGAGCAACTCGCCATGTCGGCGGCGGCAGCCCACGGCTTCACTGTTGACTGCGTTCAGTCGAACCATGAGGGCGATCTCCTCGACGCCATCCATGCAGCCCGGGGAACGGCAGTGGGAATTGTCATCAACGCGGGAGCCTACACGCACACGTCCGTGGCACTTCGTGACGCCCTCGCCGCTGTGCAGCTTCCCGCCGTCGAGGTCCACATCACCAACGTCCACCAGCGCGAAGAGTTCCGTCACCACTCGTACCTGTCGGGCGTGTGCAGTGCGATCATCGTGGGCGCCGGTGTGCTCGGCTACAAGCTGGCCATTGATTACTTGGCTGAGGCTGTCTAAACCCGCCGTGTGAGAGGGGAGTCCGCCGGAGTGAGGAATGGTTTGCGGGCTGCCCAGTGAACTTCGTTCGGGTCTTAACCAGAGCGAAAAGGGCCGCCGTGGCGCCAACTGGTGTCCCGGCGTCGTGCCCGTCAGTATCCGTGACAAAGCCCGTGCAGCACCAGCGACTCCTCCGCAGGTCTGCGCGCACCATTCGTCTGCTGTGGGCTAAGCCGCGGTGTTCTTTGTGCATGCCGATGAAGCGCTTGAGCTTTTCCCGCTCCTCCGGTGAGGGAACGGACGTCGCATTCCATGCCAGATGTCTATACGAGTAGATGATGCATGCGCAAGAGCTTGCTTGCTGTGTTGGCCGTAAGTGTTCGAATATGTTTCAACTGTTGACTCGAGTAGATACGAGTGCGAGACTCTTCAGGAAATCCATAAGGACAGAGCGGCGGGCTGCTTTGGGAGCCCCACGGAAGGCAAACAATGACGTTTTCGATCGGTGTTGTGGGTGTCGGACAGTTCGGCAGCCAGTTCGCCCACTTGTTCAAGCTGCACCCGGGTGTCAGCGCGGTCTACGCCGTGGATGAGCTCCCGGAGCGCGCCACTGCGGCCCAGGAACGTTGGGGACTGGACGGCGTGATGGGCAGCTTCGAGGAGCTGTTGGAGTCCGACGTCGATGCTGTCGCCATCTTCACGCAGCGGTGGACCCACGGCCCGCTGGTTGAGCGTGCGCTGCGCGCCGGAAAGCACGTCTATTCAGCGGTTCCGATGGCCGTTTCCGAGGAAGAAATCGCCCGGATCATCGAGGCCGTGCGTGAGACCAAGCTTGTCTATGCGATGGGGGAGACCAGCTATTACAACCCCGCCACGGTGTTCGCCCGCCAGCAGCATAAAGCCGGCAAGTTCGGCCGCATCTTCTACACCGAAGGCGACTACGTCCACGACATGGATCTCGGCTTCTACGAGGCCTACCAATACAGCGGAGGAGAGCGCTGGAAGGAAACCGCCAGCTATCCGCCCATGCTCTACCCGACGCACGCCATCGGCGGGGTCCTGGGCGCTGTTCCCGGCCACGCTGTCAGCGTCAGCTGCATCGGCGTGAAGGACCAGCGCGGCGATGGCGTCTTCGATAAGGACGTCAGCATGTTCGCCAATGACTTCTCCAATGCCACGGCATTGTTCGAAATGAACGACGGCGGTGCGATGCGCACCAATGAAATGCGCCGCGTCGGCTACCCCTCGCACATCAGGGAATCACGCTTCCGCTTCTTCGGTACGGACGCAAGCTTCGAACAACTCGCCACTACCACCGTGTGGCAGGACAAGTCTTCAGTGCAGGACGTCTCCCATCAGGTGGAAACCAAACCGACCATGTCCGCCGATGATCCGTCCTTGGCAGACGTTGCACCGGAACTGCGCGACGCCTTCATCTCCGGCCTGGCACCGGTTCACGATCAGTCCCGCCTGCCTGAAGAGTTCCTGGGCGCACCCAACGGGCATGAGGGAAGCCACCAGTTCCTGGTGGACGACTTTGTGACGGCCGTGAACAACCGGACACTTCCACCCGTCAATGCCTGGGTGGCGGCCCGTTTCACCCTCCCCGGGATCATCGCCCACGAGTCTGCCCTTCGTGGTGGGGAACGGCTTCCCATTCGCGACTTCGGTGATGCTCCCGACCAGTAGTTAGCATTTACCCCATGACAACTTCAGCGGTACAAACCCCGCGCGGCCCGGTCACACGCAAAGACGTGGCCCGTTACGCCGGGGTGAGTACCGCCGTCGTGAGTTATGTGGTGAACGGCGGGCCCAAAAACGTTGCCCCGGCCACCGAAGCCAAGGTCCGCGATGCTATCCGTATCCTGGGGTACCGGCCCAATGCCGCGGCGCGAGCGCTGAAACTGGGGTCCAGCGAAACCATTGGCGTCGTGGTGCCGGACAATACCAACCCGTTCTTCACGCATCTGGCCCATGCCGTGGAAGACGCGGCATCCGAGCTCGGCTACGGGATGGTGCTCACCAACTCGGACGGCAGCCCGACCCGTGAGCGGAAGAATATCCGTACATTGGCCGCGCGACAGGTGGACGGCGTATTCCTGGCAAGTTGCGTCTTCGACCCCGACGTCACGGAGTTGGAAGCCTCGGAAATCCCGTCAGTCCTGTTAAACAACGCCGGATCCCCTCCCGGTTTTGCCAGCGTTGGCGTGGACCTGGAGGCTGGTGGCCGTGCCGCGGTCGAACACCTGATAGGGCATGGTCACAAGAACATCGGCTTGGCCATCGGTACCAACACCGGCAACCAACTGGACGGACGCGAAGTGGGCTGGCTTGCCGCGCTGCGTGAAGCTGGCCTGCCGGACGGCCCCATGCTACATAGCCCCTTCACCCGGCCTGGCGGCTACGAAGTGGGCAAACGGTTCCTGTCCATGGCCACCCGTCCCACTGCGATCTTTGCCAGCAACGACATGCAGGCCATCGGCATTCTCCGGGCCCTTCACGAGGCCGGAGTCCGGGTGCCCGAGGACGTGGCGTTGGTGTCCTTCGACGGGTCCCTGGACTCCGAATACAGTTGGCCCGCGCTGACCACGGTGGCCCAGCCGGTACAGCTGATGGCCGAAGCCGCCGTCCGGGCCTTGGTGGGCAAGGACCGCGCAGAGGAACCACAGCACCACATCCTCCCCACGGAGTTGATCATCCGGCAGTCCTGCGGCTGCAGCTAGAACCCTCCATCACCGATTGGCCTGTTTGGCCGGACGCCCGCTCACCGATGGGCCTGTTTGGCCGAACGCCCGCTCACCTTTTGGCCTGTTTGACCGAACGCCCGCTCACCTTTCACGGACCACTGAGAGGGGGTTGGTTGGGAGGGGGCCATCGGTGAGAGGGGGTTGGTTGGGAGGGGGCCATCGGTGAGAGGGGGTTGGTTGGGGGGCCATCGGTGAGGGGGGGGGTTGGTTGGGAGGGTGCTAGGAGTCCATGCTCGCGTAGCGCTCCGGGCGGGACAGCACCTGGCCGATCTGTGCCGTACCGGCAGCGACAGCAAGGCGGACCAGCAGGAACCCGGCCGCGAACACTCCGCCGATGGTCAGGAACACCACGGGCTGGGTCAACAACACCATGCCCGTCAACGGCAGGACCAGCGCGGCCGCAGCAGCCGCAGAAATGCCAGCCACCAGGAACAGCGGGGACATGACGGCTTTGACCCGTGCCGCCACCATGAGTTTGCGCGGCATGCCCACCCGGTCCAGGGCCACCAAGGTGGACGCCCGGTCAAGAACTGCTGCCGCCTGGTTCACGCCGGCTGAGCAGGCCACCATCAGGAATGAACCCAACAGGGTGATCATCACGCCGGTGTTGATGTCCCGCACCAACAACGCCGTCTCATCCGTGGCGCTGCCGCCCATGGTGTCGGCCACTGCCATGCCGACGCCCACGAATACCCCTACAAAACTGGTCATCGCGACGCCCCCAACTTGTCGCCACGATTCCTTGGGGCTCTCCAGAACTGTCCGGGCGGCCAGCAGCTGCTCGGGTCGCTTGGCCCGCTTGAGCTGCGAGGACGCGCGCAACCGCAGGATCCAAGGACCCATGAGATTCAAGGCGAGCAGGGCCAAGCCAAAGCAGCCGCCCATCACCGCGATGATGACGATGAACGCACCAAAGCTGCTGAGCATTCCCATCGCCATGACTCCGACCACCACCACGACAGCGGCGATGAGTCCGCGAACCCAATGCGCGCCGTCGGCCGTTTGCCTGGTCCTGACGCCCAACGGGGTGACCACGACTTTCCGCAGTCCAAGGGCGGCGCTCGCCGCGGCCAGCACGCAGACGGCCAGGATGCAGCCGAGGATGGACGGCACAGACAGCCATGCGTGGCCGCCTATGGCTTGGCCGCGGAACTGGATCAGGCCGAGGAACGGTGCGACGCACGCGTACAGTCCCGCGCCCGCCAGCGCTCCCACTGCCGCGAGCACTGTCGACTCGATGACGGTCATCCACACCACGGTGGCGCTGTTGGCGCCCAGCAGGCGCAAGGAAGCCAAGCGGTCATCACGACGGCGGGCGGCCAGCCGCGCGGCCGAGGCACCGAGCGTCAGGAGCGGGATGATGAGCAAGACCATGGCGACGACGGCCAGCGCTTGGTAAGTGCCGGCGATGTCGTCCGACCATGACCAGAAAACCTGTGAACCGCCGGCAACAGTGAGCAGAAGGGCCGTGACGGTTCCGAAAGCGAGGACCGGCAGGCCGGCGTCGCGGAGACCGGTTTCGCGGAGGCTGCTGCCGTTGCTCCGCGCAAGGTAGGGGGTGAGGCGCAGGGCCATGGAGAGACTAGACATTGAAGGCACCTTTGAAGTTGCTGGTGGAAGGTGCTGCTGAAACAGCGTTACCCGGCTGGGAAGGGCTACCTGGCTGGGAAAGACCGCCACTGTCCGCCACGATCCGCCCATCGCGGAGTTCCACCACGCGCTGGCATCGGGCTGCCACGTTGGGATCGTGCGTGACCACCAGCAGGGTCCGTCCGTTGGCTGCCACGGAGCGAAGCAACACGTCCAGGACTTCAGTGGAGGTGGCAGAGTCCAGGGCGCCGGTGGGCTCATCCGCGAAGACAACCCGGGCACCTGTGACCTGGGCGCGGGCGATTGCCACGCGCTGGACCTGCCCGCCGGACAGCTCACCCAAGCGGCGCTGCTCCATGCCCGCGAGGCCTAAAGCTCCAAGCCATTCGGCGGCCCGGGACTCTGATGTTGCCCGATCGGTGCCGTTGAGCATCAGCGCCAAGGCGACGTTCTCCACCGCAGTAAGTTCAGGAAGGAGCATGCCTTGCTGGAACACGAAGCCGAATTCCTCGCGTCGCAGCCGGGACAGCGCTGCGTCGCTTAGCGTCTCCAGGCGCAGCGGTGCCGCCGGAGTGCTCAAGGTGATCGAACCGGCGTCGGGCCTCAAAATCCCGGCGAGGCAGTGCAGCAGCGTGGTCTTACCGGAACCGGAAGGACCGATGATCGCGATGGACTCGCCGGCGCTGGCGGTGAAGTCGACGCGGTCCAGGGCAATGCTGCCGGGATAGTGCTTGGTGAGTTGCTGGGCGTGGAGGATGGCGTTCATATATCCAGCATCCCTGCGGGCCCAGTCCTCCCGCCTCAGTCCGGCGGCTGAACTCTGCGGGGCCGCCTCCACCCGGGGTATGAGAGGTTATGCCCCAGCAATCCGCAGCTTGGCTACGTTCTCGGCCAGCACCCGGCGGGCGTCGTCGCCCAGGAGGGAATCGGTAATCAGCTCGTCGGCCTCTTCCAACTGCGCGATCGAGGCGATGCCCACCACGCCCCACTTGCTGTGGTCGGCCAGCACAACAGTGCTCCGTGCCGACGTCATGAAGGCCCGGTCCGTTTCAGCTTCAAGCAGGTTCGGGGTGGTGAAGCCTGCTTGGGCATCCATGCCGTGGACGCCCAGGAACAGGACGTCCAGGTGGAGCTGCTTGAGCGAAGCCGTGGCAATGGGACCCACCAGTGCGTCAGACGGTGTGCGCTCGCCGCCGATCAGGATCACTGTGGAGCCGAAGCGGGCGGGACCCGATGATGACCCGTGATGAAAGAGATCGGCGATGCGCACTGAATTGGTGACGACGGTAATCCGGGGTCCGTGAACGAGCTCCTGGGCGAGGGCCCACGTGGTGGTTCCGGCGCTGAGGCCGATCGCCATGCCTTCCTGGACCATCGAGGCGGCTTCGACAGCAATGGCGTGCTTTTCCGCGGTGAGCTGCGTGGACTTGAGCTCGAAGCCAGGCTCATGGGTGCTGGCATCGCCGGGCAGTTTGGCTCCGCCATGGATGCGCTCCACGCGGCCCGTTTCTTCAAGTGCTTCGATGTCCCGCCGGACGGTCATGGGGGAGACCCCCAGCAACTGCGCGAGGTCCGAGACCCGGACGACGCGCTCGCGCTGTACTGCGTCGATGATGGCGGAGTGGCGTGCTGCCTGGAGCATCAGGGCCTTTCTGGGAACCTCGTCGTCAAACATGGGGCTGAGTCTGGCTCCAGTCTAGGACGCGGTCCCACCCCGTGGCCGCTTATCCCGTCGCGGCGGCGTCAGGCAACTGCGTCACGCAACCGCTTAACGCACGACGGCGCCGCTCACCCCGGGAGGTGGGCGGCGCCGTCGTGCGCTGATGCCGGGTGACGCTACTTGCGGAGCGAGTCAGCGATCTGGGTCATGATGCCGGGATCGGCAAGGGTGGTGGCGTCGCCGGTGTCGCGGCCTTCTGCGATGTCCTTCAGGAGGCGGCGGACGATCTTGCCGGAGCGCGTCTTGGGCAGTTCCGGCACGATCAGCAGCTGCTTGGGCTTGGCGATCGGGCCGATTTCCTTGCCCACGTGGTTGCGCAGTTCCAGGACGGTTTCGTCGCCGTTGTTCACGGCGTCACCGCGAAGGATGACGAACGCGACGACGGCCTGTCCGGTGGTCTCGTCAGCGGCACCCACCACCGCGGCTTCAGCGACGGACGGGTGCGAGACCAGGGCGGATTCGATTTCCGTGGTGGAGAGGCGGTGGCCGGAGACGTTCATGACGTCGTCCACGCGGCCCAGTAGCCAGACGTCGCCGTCCTCGTCCTTCTTGGCACCATCACCGGCGAAGTACATGGCCTCGAACCGGGACCAGTAGGTGTCCTTGAAACGTTCCGGGTCGCCCCAGATGCCGCGCAGCATGGAGGGCCACGGTTCGCGGACCACCAAGTAACCGCCTTCGCCGTTTGCCACGGACTGGCCGTTTTCGTCCACCACATCCACCGCGATACCGGGCAGCGGAACCTGCGCCGAACCGGGCTTCGTGGCGGTCACGCCCGGCAGCGGTGCGATCATCTGTGCACCGGTTTCGGTCTGCCACCAGGTGTCCACGATCGGGGCCGGGTTGTCCTTCTTCCCACCGTTCTTGCCGGCGTTGGCGCCGATGACGTCCCGGTACCACATCCACGCCTCGGGGTTGATGGATTCACCGACGGAGCCCAGGACCCGGATGGAGGAGAGATCGTACTTGTCCGGGATGTCCCGGCCCCACTTCATGAACGTCCGGATCGCGGTCGGGGCGGTGTAGAGGATGGAGACCTTGTACTTCTCCACGATCTCCCACCAGCGGCCCTGGTGCGGGGAGTCCGGGGTGCCTTCGTACATGACCTGGGTGGCGCCGTTGATGAGCGGAGCGTAGGTGACGTAGGAGTGGCCGGTGACCCATCCGACGTCGGCGGTGCACCAGTACACGTCGGTTTCCGGGTGTAGGTCGAACACGGCTTTGTGCGTGTACGCGCCCTGGGTGAGGTAGCCGCCGGTGGTGTGCAGGATGCCCTTCGGCTTGCCCGTGGTGCCGGAGGTGTAGAGGATGAACAGCGGGTGCTCGGAGTCATGGCCTACGGCGGTGTGCTCGGTTGAGGCCTTATCTACGGTGTCGGACCACCAGAGGTCGCGTCCTTCGACCCAGTTGACGTCCTCGCCGTTGCGCTTGACCACCACCACGTTCTGGACTGTATGACCTTCTTTGGACAGGGCTTCGTCCACTGCCGGCTTCAGGGCGCTGGGCTTGCCGCGGCGGTAGGTACCGTCGGCGGTGACCACGAGCTTGGCTTCGGCGTCCTCGATGCGGGAACGGAGCGCGTCCGCGGAGAACCCGCCGAACACCACCGAATGCACGGCCCCGATCCTGGCGCACGCAAGGAGCGTGATGACGGCCTCGGGGATCATGGGCAGGTACACGGCCACGCGGTCGCCCTTGGCCACGCCGAGGGACTCGAAGGCGTTCGCGGCCTTCTTGACCTCTTCGGTCAGCTGCGCGTACGTGTAGGTGCGGGTGTCCCCGGGCTCGCCCTCGAAGTAGATGGCAACGCGGTCGCCGAGGCCGTTCTCCACGTGGCGGTCCAAAGCGTTGTAGGCAGCGTTGATCTCCCCGCCGACGAACCATTTGGCAAACGGAGGGTTGGACCAATCCAGGGCCTCGGTGAAGTCCTTGTCCCACGTCAGCAACTCGCGGGCCTGCTTGGCCCAGAACGCCGGGCGATCGGCTTCGGCCTCTGCATAGGAGTCAGCGCTGGTCACGGCGTTCGCGGCGAACTCGGCCGACGGCGCGAACTTACGGTTCTCGTGGAGGAGGTTTTCAAGCGCCTCGACGTGGGGGGCCTGACCATCCTGAGCCGTTGAAGCTGCAGCGGTGGCCGTGGATCCGGTGGTGTCCTGGGACATGGTGAACCTCATCATTCATCGATCTTTGCTGCGCGGAACCTGCCGCGGGGTTCCCGCCCGGGCCGTCATCGGCGTCGGGCGCGTTCCCCGAAAGGTCCGCAGAGTGCTGTCCGCCATCAACACTATCGCTTTGGAAGGTCCCACGTGTGCGTCGTCACAAACGTGCCAGCGAGCGGCGCCGATTTAGCGACGAATGGCGTGGCGGGAGGTGGGGAACCGTTTACATGACGCACGACGGCGGCACGCGCCCGCCGCTGCAGGGGGCTCCTGCAGCGGGCGCAGTCTGTAAGGGACCTTGGAGTTTGCTGTGGGCGAAGCCGGATGGCCGTTTTCAGCTAGAACCCTGTCAGTGGGGTGGCATAGGCTGAAGAAGTCTTGGGACGCATCTTGAGCGTGGCCGGTTTTCCGCGGAAATCTGCGGGGGTCACCTGTCCGGACTGCCCAGGACACCGCCGTACGAAGGAGAAATAGATGAACCAGCTGAGCCCAGGCCCGCACGAGTCACAACCGACGGGACCGGACACCACGGCTGGAACGGCCACCGCACCAGGTGGCAACGCTGCGGGGAATCCCGGCGCGGCCACGAAAGACGCTACGAAGTACGAGGCGGTCGCCGGGCCGTTCACCATCCGGGACCTGACTGTTTTTGGCTCAACGCTGTTGATGTTCGTCGCTTCCTTGTTGCCGATGTTCGGAGAGCGTTACAACCTCTGGAACCTTGGAAATCTGTTCTTCCTCCTGCTGGGCATCATCCTGCCGCTGGTGGTCGTGGCACTCTTCGTGGCCCGCAGGCTGCAGCCCGGAACCATCGTCCGGGTAGGTTCACTGTCCGTTGACCAGTTCGCGTCCGTCACGGCGTCTTTCGCGTTCCCGCTCTTCTTCCTGACCATCGCCAATTCCTTCAACGGCGGCGTCCTGCTGGGTTTGGTCGGCTCTGTCGGCCTCTTGGCCGCAACCGTCCTGGGCCCGCACCTTCCGTGGCTCTCCGCTGATTTCAAGGGCCGTGCTGAGACGCCGGCCCACGTCGTTGCCCGCGAGGCCGTCGTGCCCAGCCGCAAGCCTGCCACGCCAAAGGCACCCAAGGAGCCACAGGCTGCCAAGCCGGCTGCGGGGACGTCCTCGGCCGTTCCGACGTCCGGCTTCCAGGGATCGTCGGGCGGGTACAAGGCGACGGCCTCCGAGGCTCCCGCGCCAGCGGCTCAGGGTTCCACCACGTTCGCTCCGCCAGCCACGCACGGAACCGCACCGTCCCCGGCCACGGAGGCGTCCGCCGTCGTGCATTCAGCGGACAGCAAGCCAGCAGCTGTGACCGCTCCGGCGGCCGGCGCAGGCAGCCCTTCTTCAGCGCCTTCACCGGCGCAGGAGGCCCCGAAGGGTGCTGAGGCAAAGAACGAAACCGAGACATCCCCGGCAGCCGCTGAGGCTGCTGCAAGCCAGCACGCCACGCAGCAGCCTGCCTCGCAGCAGCAGCCTTGGGCTGCCACCATGGCAACCCCCATCGTCTCCGGCGACACCCGGAAAGTCAGCGACTCGATCGGTGCCACGGTGGATCCGGCCAGCCGCCCGGACGACTCCGATTCCCCGCAGTATGAGGCGTTCTGGTTCGCCGTCGCCCAACCGCGGACTGCGTACGACGAGCACTCGGGCGTTCCTGCGTTCACCATCGAACCCGGCGGTTGGGTACTCGCGTTGGAGGACCGTGGCCACGAGTTCCTGGTACAGGACACCGACGGCAAGGTCGGGGTTCTTCGGGAGCTCAGCAACATCGAACGCGGCTAAGCAGGGATCCCGTGGCCATCGCTGAAGCTGGTTCGCTGCTCGCCCTCAAACGCCGGGCCCGCAAGATCAACAGGGTCCTGGCGGAAAAGTATCCGTATGCCCACGCGGAGCTCGATTTCCGCAACCCGTTTGAGCTGGTGGTGGCCACGGTCCTGTCGGCGCAGACCACCGACGTGCTGGTCAACCAGGTCACCAAGATCCTGTTTGCCCGCTATCCGGACGCCCGGGCGTTGGCTGAGGCGGATCCCATGGAACTGGAAACGATCCTCCAACCCACCGGCTTTTTCCGGGCCAAGGCGCGTAACGTCCTGGCGCTCAGCAACCGGCTGGTCGATGAGTTCGACGGCGAGGTCCCCGGCAGGCTGGAGGATCTGGTGACCTTGCCGGGGGTCGGTCGGAAGACGGCCAACGTGGTCCTCGGAAATGCTTTTGGAGTCCCCGGGATCACCGTGGACACGCACTTCGGACGACTGGCCCGACGCTTCGGATGGACTGCGTCCGATGACCCCGTGAAGATCGAGTTCGACGTCGCGGAGCTGTTTGAACCGCGGGACTGGACCATGTTGTCGCATCGGGTGGTGTTCCACGGCCGCCGGGTATGCCATGCCAGGAAGCCAGCGTGCGGGGCGTGCCCGGTGGCGAGTCTTTGTCCCAGCTACGGTGAGGGCGAGACCGATCCGGTCAAAGCAGCCAAGCTCCTGAAGTATGAGCTGGCCCCGGGCAATGAAGCATTGCTGGAGAAGCTCTTGGCGGAAACACACCGTGCTGCAGAGATCCGAATGGAATCGCAGAGGAGGCCCGGGTGACCGCGCTCGAAGAGTTGTCAGCGCTGGTAACCCGCTTTGAGGCCGGCGAACAGCAGCACTCGGCCTTGTGGGAGAGGCTTCCCGTCAGCCCGGAAACCAACCGGCCAGCCGCCGTGCTGATGCTGTTCGGCGTCCTGGATGACGTTCCGGCCGAATCAGGACGTCCCATTGCTCCCGCCGACCTCGATGTCCTGTTGCTGGAGCGGGCACACACACTCGATGACCATCCGGGACAGGTAGCCTTCCCGGGAGGCATGGTGGACCCGGAGGACGAGTCCGTGGTGGCTGCGGCGCTGCGTGAGGCTGTGGAGGAGACCGGTCTGGACGCGGACGGCGTCCGGGTACTTGGGGTCATCCCCGAGCTCGGACTCATCCGCAGCAATTTCCGCGTCACCCCTGTGCTGGGCTGGTGGGATGCCCCGTCGCCGGTCCGGGTAGTGGACTACGCCGAATCCGCGCAAGTATTCAGGGTTCCGGTGCGTGACCTGCTGGATCCCGTCAACCGCGTCACGGCCACCATCACCCGTTTCGGCCGGACCTACACAAGCCCTGGCTTCACCGTCAATGGAGTGCTGGTCTGGGGCTTTACCGGAATGATCCTCAGCGGACTCTTTGACGAACTGGGCTGGACTGTTCCCTGGGACACGGACAAGCTGCAGGACGTCGATCTCCTGTAACGCCGGCGGTGTGTCAGGCGGCCTTGCGGGCCGTTGCCGAACGGTCCACAACGAGTCCCGTCGCGGCGTTTTCCCGGACGGCGTTGATACCGGCAATGACACCTTCGAGGTGCTGGAACGTTGGTGATACAGCCACGACGGTTCCGTCGGCCGCGGTCAGGCGGAACCGATACGTTTCGTCACTGTCCTTGAGAATTTCAAACCTGCCAGCCATTGATGCTCCCCCTTGTGATGCTTCCTTGCACGCAACCGTGGACCCGTAAAACCATCCACAGAGTGAAAGTATCCAGAACCGGAAGAGAACGAAAGTTACTTGGCGGTACCTGTCATTCCGGCTCATCTGGCGAGATATGACTGGATAGTCCAGGGGGTTGAAGCTACCCTGCGGCTACTTTGCCTTGTCATAGGATTCGACGACGGCGACACTCACCGGGAACTCGACCGGAATGCGTCCGAACATGAGTTCCTTGGCCGCGGCGGCGGCTTCCTCGATGGCCCTGATGCAGGCTTCCACGGCGTTATCGGGTGCGTGGACCATCACTTCGTCGTGCAGGAAGAAGACGAGTTCCCCGGAGGGTGAGCCTTCGGTACGCAGGGCCCGCAACCGCCGTCGTAATTCAGCGAGCCAGCATGCCGCCCACTCAGCCGCTGAGCCCTGCACCACAAAGTTGCGGGTGAAGCGGCCCCGGGAGCGGGCCAGATTGTCCGCGCGACGCTGTTCCTCGGCCGTGGTGGATTGCTGGCTTCGCAGCCAGCCTGCCGACGGCGGTGGACTGCTTCGACCGAGCCGTGTTGTCACCGTTCTGCCGGCTTCGCCCTCACGGGCAGCCTGCTCCACGAACCCAACGGCACGCGGATAGGTGCGTGTCAGCTGGGGCATGAGCCTGCCCGATTCACCGGTGGTGGCACCGTAGATAGCACCCAGCAGTGCGATCTTGGCCTTCGCCCGGTCACCGCCGAAACCCTGTGCGGCGATGCCGGCGTAGAGGTCCTTGTCGCGGGCGGCTTCGGCCATTTTCGTGTCCTGGGCCAGTGCAACCAAGACGCGGGGTTCCAGTTGCGAAGCATCGGCGACGATGAGTTTGTGGCCGGGGTTGGCGTGGACCGCGCCGCGGATATTGCGTGGGATCTGTAAGGCTCCGCCGCCCCGCGAGGCCCAGCGGCCGGACACCACGCCGCCCACGACGTATTCGGGGTGGAACCGTCCATCCCGCACCCACGCATCCAGCCATGCCCAGCCGTTGGCCGTGTGGAGGCGGGACAGTTTCTTGTAGGCAAGCAGCGGTTGGATGGCCGGGTGCTTCGATTCCTGGAGTTCCCATTGGCGCGTGCTCTTCACCTCGATCCCGTTCCGGTGCAGGGCGCGCATGAGGTCCTGCGGCGAATCCGGATTCAGGGTGGGGGAGTTGAGGATGTGCCGGAGCTCTGCGCAGAGCGCTTCAAGGGCAGGAGGCCGGTGTCCCATGGGCGGCCGGGGCCCCAGAACATCGGCGAGGATCTGTTGATGCAGCTCTTCCCGCCACGGGACACCGGCGTGTTGCATCTCAACAGCGATGATGGCGCAGGCCGATTCGGCGGCGAGCAGAAGTTGGAGGCGTTGCTTTCGCTGCTCGTCCGTGGTGACCTGGGCGACCGCATGCTGTTGGGCTGCAAATTCCTCCCTGAGTTCGGCCAGCCCTGCTTTGGGGTTGGACGGCGACAGGTCCTCGAACAGTGCGCCTTGGTCCGCAGGAGGCGGCGGGGGCTGGAGGGCGCGTGGCGGGGCGGAGTCATCATCCTGGGTGAGCTTGACCGCGTGCCGTGCGTAGTCCGTGTGTGCCGTGAACTCCGAGTGCGCCAGGATTGCCCCGCACAGCGCCAGGTCGTGGCATCGCTCCAGCTCGACGCCGTGCGCCAGCAGTTCCGGATACCAGTCCGTGGCGCGATGCCACACCCAGCGCGGCCGCTGGGCTTCGAATTCACGCACGACGCCGGGCAGCTCACCGCGGGTGACGACGCGCGGGTCAGCGGTGGCTTTTCCTGTGGGGGAGATCCTTTGTATGGCTGCGCCTTCCGGGTGGGCGGCGAGCAGCAAATACATGGTCTCCATTCTGCCCTGTGCGTGGGGGTTGCGGTGCCGGTGCCACTGCTCCTCCACAGGGCCAGGAAGCTCAGATTGTCCACATAGGGTGATCAGCCCCTTATCGTGGTCCTCCGAGTCCACCATGGTGGGTTCCATGAGCAAGCGCGATCACCGGCACAGGCAGCCCAGTAGGACAACGGAAACGGACATGGACAGATCGTGGGTCCCTCAAGACACCGCCGGGATACTCCTTGTGTCCGCGGACCCCTACCTCCAGGAAGAGGCCAAGCGGATTGTCGCAGCTGCTGGCGGGAGTCTTTCGACGGCCGTGGATGTGACCGATTCCGTGCACGGTTGGGACAGTGCTGACGTTGTCCTCGTGGGCAGCGACGTCCGTGAGTTGCCGCCTCGGGGACGGCCTCCGACGGTGTTGCTGGGCAGGGCTTCAGACGGCGACGGGCTGTGGAAGCTGGCCGCAGCCCTCGGCGCGGAAAGGGTGGCCGTCCTTCCTGAAGCTGCCGGCTGGCTGGCCGAACACCTCAGCATGTCCGGTTCCCCCGATCCCGGGGGCATGGTGATGGGGGTGATCGGTGGTTGTGGCGGAGCCGGTGCCACGACCACCGCGATCTGGCTGGCCCAGGCTGCTGCCGATCATGGCGTCAGCACCATGCTCATCGACGGCGACCCATGGGGCGGCGGCCTTGAACTGGCCGTCACGGCTGAGGACATCCCCGGACTCAAATGGCCCGACTTTGCCGAAACCAGGGGGAGCCTCGACCCCGGGCAATTCCGGGATTCCTTACCCTTTGCCGGTGGTTTTGCCTACCTGTCGTGGCCGGGAACACGGGAACCGATCCACAGTCCGGATGCAGGGGCAGTGGCAGCTGTCATGGACGCCGCACGCCGGAGCTTCGAACTCATCCTGGTGGACATAGGGCGCAGCGGGGAGGGAGTGCGGAATCTCGCCTGGGACTGCGACAGGATGGTGCTGCTCGTCACGGCCCACCTGAAATCGGCTGTAGCAGCGGGGCGGATCCTCAGCGAACTACCGCCCATGGACGCCGGGCTCGTGGTCCGTGGCAGCAGTGCCTCCTTGGTGGACGCTGGACTGATTGCCGACTCTCTGGGACTGCCACTGCTGGGCGTCCTCCCTGAGGTAAGGGGAGTGGATGCCGGTACGGATATGGGACGCGTCCTTGACTACGGCCGGCGCAAGCCGGTGAACCGCTTTGCCATGTCGGTGCTGGAACTGAACGGCGCCGTCCAGTGAACCCGTTCGAGGGAACGCGGCGAAGGCAGGGCCGGAAAGTGGATTCCCTCCTCCTGGAGACCGTGCGGGATTCTGTGCTCGCCGGCAATGGGCCAGTCACACCCTCCACGGTCGCAGCAGCAGTTCAGGCAAGTGGCAGGCTACTGGGCACCGCAGGATCCCTGGAAGCCGCCGAGTCCATCAACGCAGAGCTGAACGGGCTGGGACCCCTGCAGCATTTGGCCCAGGATCCGGCCGTCACGGACATCTTCGTCAACGGCCCGGACTCTGTTTGGTTGGACCGGGGGCACGGGTTGGAACGGTCATCGGTTCACTTCGACACGGAGCAACACATCAAGGCCCTGGCATCCAGGCTGGTTTCTGCCGGTGGCCGCCGATTGGATGATGGGTCGCCCTGCGTGGACGTGCGGCTCACCGGGGGCTATCGGGTGCATGCGGTTCTCCCGCCGATATCCACCACAGGAACTCTGCTGTCCATCCGGATCCGGCGGGAGAATGTGTTCACCCTGGCGGAGTTGCGGGAAGGTGGCATGTTTTCCAGCCACGTCGAGGCGGTCCTGCGGGCGATCATGAGCCGGAGGCTGAGTTTCCTGATCAGCGGCGCCACGGGCTCGGGAAAGACCACTTTGCTTTCCACGATGCTCGGTTTAAGCCACCCGGCTGAGAGGTTGGTTTTGATCGAGGATGCAGCCGAGCTCAACCCAGTCCACCCCCACGTGGTCACCCTGGAGTCCCGGCACGGAAACCTTGAGGGCGGAGGTGCACTGGATCTTGGCGAACTGGTCCGCCAGGCTCTGCGGATGCGGCCGGACCGACTGATCGTCGGGGAATGCCGCGGCGCTGAAGTCCGTGAACTGCTGACGGCACTGAACACCGGACACACAGGCGGCGGAGGGACCATCCACGCCAACACGGCAGAGGCGGTGCCCGCACGGCTGGTGGCCCTCGGTGCGCTCGCAGGTCTGAACGCTGAAGCTGTGCGGTTGCAGGTCGCCAGTGCCCTGGACGTCGTCATTCATGTGGACCGGACCCAGGCCGGGCGGAGAGTCGCTTCCATCGGTGCTCTGTCGGATGGTCCCGAAGGCCAGAAAGTCGTCTCCGCGCTCCGCTGGCATCCGACGGGAATGACACCCGGGCCCGCTTGGCCATCCCTCGCGGCCCGGCTTTCCCCCGACGTGCCGGCAGGCGCCGACTGGCCCCCATCAGGTGGGTTTCCGGGGCCCGGGACATGACCGCCCCGTTCGTCATCGTGGCGGCGCTCGCGGCCTGGATGCACTTCAGGGGTCACCGCGTTGACAGCCAGCGGGTTCGGAAGAGTCTTGCAGCTCCTGTGCGCGGCACGCCCGCTCTCCAAGCCCGCGCTGGTTGGTGGTCCGGCCGCCCATGGCGGAGGCAGCGGCCACAGCCGTTGTCGTTGGTGGTGCTGGTCCAACAGCTCGCCGCGCTTCTTCGTGGTGGCCGGGGAACATCCCGGTTATGGGAAGAACTCTGGACAGTCCATGGCGCGCGGCTCACAAGGCAGGGCGAATCGTCTCCGGCGACCATGGAACCGGGTGCCGCTGCACTCACCGATGAATCACTGGTGGTCTTGGCCGCGGCGCGGGCAGCGTCCGCGTTTGGAAATTCGTCTGCCGAGGCAATTCGCGCCACTGCTGCAAAGACATTTCCACGGCGCGGAAGTCCCGAACGTCGTGTGTGGATGGAACTTGCGGCCTGCCTGGAGGTGGCAGAAACCAGCGGCTGTCCGCTCGCTGACCTCCTCACCCGCTTTGCCGCCCAGCTGGAAGCCGAAGAAGACGCAGAAGCCGCCCGGCAGACGGCGCTCGCCGGGCCAAAGGCCACCGTCAAGCTGTTGTCCTGGCTCCCGGTCTTCGGCCTGGTGCTGGGGATGGCCTTGGGAGTGGACCCGTTGGGAATTCTCCTGGACAACATTCTGGGCGTTGCGACCTTCGCGGCCGGCCTCCTCCTCACGGTGGCTGGCCGCGTCTGGTCCTCACGACTCGTGGCGGCGGCGGCCGGAGCAGCATGATGCCGGGTGCTTCGGTAATGCTGATGATCCTCGCCATGGGGTTGGCTGCCTCCGCCTGGTTCGCCGGACCAACGCGGGCGAGGACGCATTTGCTGGTCAAGGACCCCAACGCCAAGACCTCGGCGGGTTCTCCCGGCCGGGGCCGTTTCGGCGTCCCGGCTCACAAAGACGCAGCCGATCCCAGCGGTCCGGCTGACGGGCTCCGCGACACCGCGATGATGCTGGAACTGGTGGGATCAATGCTCGATGCCGGAGCTGGAATTGGGCGGGCACTGGAACTCATTTCCGGGTGTGCCGCGCCTCCCATCCGGCAATCGCTGAGGCCCGTTGTTGCTGCTCTTGCCATCGGCGCCGATTGGGAGACCGCTTGGAAGACACCGGCCAAGCATGTCCCTGAAGTGCTCCGTCTCAAGGATGCCCTGGCATTCGCGGCCTTGACCGGTGCACCGTCGGCCTCGATCCTCTATGCCCAAGCGGCCAGGGACCGACGGGAACAGTTCCGGGCCGCGGAGAAGAGAGCTGCTGCCTTGGGCGTGAAACTCGTGGTCCCGTTGGGCCTTTGCTCCCTGCCGGCGTTCATTTGCCTGGGGATCGTTCCAGTCCTGATCGCCATGCTTCCCGCCGGGTGAGCTGCAAACCATCATGCTCACTTTCCCTCCACATGCGGCCGTTCGTGAGGGGTTTTCCACTTGGAGGAATCTCTGTCTTACGGGCCGCCTCAAGCCACGGAAGAGTCGAATCAGTCGGCACACCCGCTGGCTTTACTTGAAAGGAATCCTCCGTGAAAACACTACTTGGCACCCGTCCTGCTCGCCGAGCGACCACTGACATTCGTACTGCCTCCAACCCGGCTCGCGGGTGGTGGGGACGCCCGGCCGCTGGGGAACTTCGAATGAAGCCGCTGGGAATCGAACAGTTTGAGCTCGATGAGTTCAGGGATTCGGGCCTGGCGGGGCTGGGCTTGCGGGGCACTGGAGCGGATGTGCACATCGCCACGTCCCATAGTGCGGTGGCAAGGCAGGAGCCGCGGACCGGCAGGAAGCAGCGGCCCTTGCAGGTGCGGCGGCCGGGGCGGGGCCGGCGGAGGAGCCCTGAGCGACTCCGGACACGGAGAGCCCTTCTCGGCTCGGAGGTCGGCATGGCCACGGCTGAGTACGCCATAGCCACCCTTGCTGCTGTGGGTCTCGCCGGCCTGCTGGTAGTCATCCTTCGCAGCGAGGAAGTCCGAGGTTTCCTGCTCAACCTGATCCGCACGGCCCTGTCCCTGCCATGACGCACGTGCCTCCTGCCGGCGGGCGTTCAACCCCGGAACAGCGGGGAGCGCTGAAGGAAACGGGTGCCGTAACTGCGGAGTTCGCCGTAGCTTTGCCGGCCGTGGTGCTGCTCCTGGCATTCCTGCTGGCAGGCGGCGCTGCAGGGATGACCCAACTGCGCTTGGAGGAAGCGGCCCGGGGTGGAGCGAGGGCAGCGGCGCGAGGCGAGACAGGCGGCGCTGTGGAGGGGACTGTCAGGCGGCTTGCCGGGGAGGGCACCAGTTCGTCCCTCAGCAACGACGGCGAATGGCTCACCGTGACAGCCTCATCGCCAGTTGGGGGAGCTCTGGGATCGCTCATCCCTTGGACTCTGACAGCATCGGCATCCGCTCGTTCAGAATCGGCCCATGCCGGGTCAGGTGTTCCGTGATGCACGTTGTGGGCCATTCCCACCACGAGCGCGGGGCAGGGACCGTCCTGGCGTTGACGTTGAGTGCAGTGGTGATGGCATTGCTTGTTTGCTTGCTGCTCCTTGCGCAGGCGGCGGTGCTGGCGTCGCAGGCTGCGTCTGCAGCTGACCTGGCAGCGCTCGCTGCTGCAGATGCTGCCAGGGGACTCACATCAGGGGACCCTTGTACCGTGGCCTCCGACGTAGCAGTGCATCACGGGGCGACGGTCACCTCCTGCACAGTGACCGAAGGAGCGGTGGTGGAGGTTGCTACGGGAATGGTGCACCCCTTCGACTGGGGAGTCGCCACGGGGCGGGCCCGGGCGGGGCCACCGCCATAGGTGGCCAGCATAAGTGACCAGCACAGGTGACCAGCACAGATGGCGAAGGGCGTGACGAGGGTAGGCCGTGTACTGCCTAGATCGCGTCCTTCAACAACACACCCAGAAGCGTGATGGCGGCTGCCTTGTCCAACGGATTGTTCTTGTTTCCGCATTTGGGGGACTGGACGCAGGACGGGCAGCCGGCTTCGCACTCGCAGGCTTGAATGGCTTCCTTGGTTGCCGTCAACCAGATTTTGGCCTTTTCGAAGCCCCGCTCAGCGAACCCGGCACCGCCGGGGTGTCCGTCGTACACGAAGATCGTGGGCACACCAGTGTCGGCGTGGAGGGCAGTGGACACACCCCCGATATCCCAGCGGTCACTTGAGGCAACCAAGGGAAGAAGCCCAATGGCAGCATGTTCGGCCGCATGTAGGGCCCCGGGGAACTCCGCTTCGACCAACCCTGCGCCATGAAGCGAACGGTTATCCACCACAAACCAGACGGCCTTGGTGAAGAGATCCCGGGCTCCCAACTCCAACGGTTCCTCGCCGAGGATCTCGTTGGAAATCAAGGCCTTGCGTTGGAAGGAGACAACTTGGGTGGTCACTTTGACGTCGCCGAAGTGCACCGTGATGTCGCCCCATTGGACGGAACGGGATGTTTCAAGGACTTCGATCTGGGTTACGTCCCGTGCCGTGGTGTAGAAGTCGGGGTTTACCCGGCGCACCATCACACAGTGGTCGGCTTCGTTGAGGTCCTCCACCAGGTAGCTCTCGCCTTGATGGACGTAGATGGCACCCGTGTGTGCCTGGTAATGGGTTTGCGGCGAGTCCATGGTCCCCAGGAGGGACCCGGTTTCAGCGTCAACGATGCTGACAGGTCCGCCGCCGTCGGCCCGGAGGTTCACCATGCCTGCGGCACTCTCAGGGTGGGTCCAGAACCATCCGGCGGGCCGTTTGCGAAGGTACCCCTGAACCACCAAACGGTCCAGAAGCCCCTCGGCAGTCGGTCCAAAGAGGTCGAGCTCGGCCGGTCCGATCGGCAATTCCGCTGCCGCTGCACACAGGTGGGGGCCAAGGACGTAGGGGTTGCCGGGATCGAAGACGGTGGCCTCGACCGAGACGTCAAAGATGGCCTCGGGATGGTTCACCAGATACGTGTCCAAAGGGTCGTCGCTGGCCACAAAAGCGGCAATGGCGTCCTGCCCTGCCCGCCCGGCCCGTCCAATTTGTTGGAACAGGGAAGCACGGGTGCCCGGCCATCCGGCCACCAACACAGCATCGAGCCCCGAAATGTCGATGCCCAGTTCCAAAGCAGACGTACTGGAAACCCCCAGCAGTTGACCGGATCTCAACGCTTGTTCCAACGCGCGCCGTTCTTCGGGCAAATACCCGGATCTGTAGGCCGCAACCCGCCCGGGCAGACTGGGATCCACCTCGTCCAGGAGCCTCTTGGTGATGGAAGCAATGGACTCGGCACCGCGCCGGGACTTAATGAACGCGATGGTCCGCACGCGCGAGGAGACGAGGTTGGCCAGGATGTCGGCCGTTTCGGCTACCGCGGTCCGCCGCTGTTTGGCCCCATTCTCGCCCTTGACGTCCGTGAGTGCGGGCTCCCAAAAGGCAACCGTAGTGGAGCCGTGCGGAGAACAGTCCTCGGATACTTCCCTCACTGGCGCGCCGATGAGTCGTCCGAAGGACACCCCGGGATCAGAGGCCGTGGCAGATGCAGCAATGAAAATCGGCTCGGGGAAGGTGTTTCCTGCACCGTAGTAGGCGCAGATCCGCCGGAGCCGCCGCATCAGGTTGGCTACATGCGAGCCGAACACACCACGGTAGCTGTGGGCTTCGTCCACAATCACGTAGCGCAGCCGCCGGAAAAACTTAGCCCACCAGGTGTGATTGGGCAGGATTCCGAAGTGCAGCATGTCCGGGTTGGCCAGGATGAAGTTCGCGTGATCCCGGATCCAACGGCGCGACGCAACGTCGGTGTCGCCATCGTATGTCTCCGCCCGCACTGTAGGCAGCTTCAGGGAGCGGATCGCCGCGAGCTGGTCCGCCGCCAGAGCCTTGGTGGGGGACAGATACAAGGTGACCGCACCGTCGTCGTGGATCTTTCCGGGATCGGACAGTACCCGCAACTCGGAACGGTGTATCGCATCCAGGGCCGGCAACTGGTAGGCCAGCGACTTTCCGGATGCAGTTCCAGTGGCGATGACAACGTGCTGGCCGGAGTGGGCGAGGTCGGCGGCCTGGATCTGGTGCCGGTACGGTTCCTGGATCCCCAGGTTTTCATAGGCGGACACGACATCGGGGTGGACCCATTCCGGCCAAGGCTCGTTGACGGCCTTCCTTGCGGGAATGGTATGGACATGGCGCAGCTGCTCCGGGTCCGCCGTCCGGCCCAGCAGGGAGATCAATGAATGAGGTGCAGCCACCGAATCATTCTGTCACTGTGCAGGCATGCCGACGGCGGCACCACCCGGGGCGCCGCCGTCGGGCCAGGCCCAGTCGGCTCTCGGGCTCGGCCCAGTCGGCTCTCGGGCTTGGACCCGGCGGGCCCTGCTAGGCCCCGGAAAGGTCCGATCCCTCGGCACCGCTGACGGACATCATGAGGACGTGGCACACCACGTCCCATCCAAGGTGCGAGTAAAGCTTCTGGCCGTCCAACGATGCCAGGAGCAGCCCGTTCTCAACGTGGTGGGAGAAGGCTTGTGCCGCGAGGGCCTTCATGATGAAGCTTCCCAAGCCACGGCGTTGGAAGTCCGGTTCGGTAACGATCTTGTCGAAGACGGCGGTGCCGTCCACCACGAAGACCCGGCCGCTGGCAGCAACCTGCTCGCCGGAATGGACCACCGCGTGGTGGACGCCGTTGGATTCCGAGGTGGCGAGTTCAAGGTCGTCGTCAGGGAGCCACGGATCCTCGGAATCCTGGGTCTCCATGTCCACGATCATCATGGTTTGGGAAGCGGACGTCACGGTCAGCCCGTGCTGTTCAGCGAGGTATTTATACCGTTGGACGTCGTTGGTGAGGACGGTCAGGATCCGGGTGGGGGCTTCTGCGGTCTTGCCCGCCAGTGCGGTGAACTCTTCGTCCGACGGATCGTGGGCGAAGTACTCCCAGTCACCGGTCTTGTCGGTGCGAAGCGCGGCGGGAAAGCGGCCCTCTTGGCGTGACTCGTAGCCGCGGCAGCCGGACCAGCCGGCCACCCAGACTTCCAAAAGGTGCGCAATGTCTTCAACCAAGGCGTCTGGACTCATGTAGAGAGAGTATGCCAGCACTCCATGAAGCAACAGAGTCAGGTCCGCCCGTGGATCGTTGCTTATGCAATTGTGACTTCCTGACCTGCACGGACACCCTGCACGGACACCCGGCACGGACACCCGGCACGGACGCTGCACGGACGCCCGACGGCCCTCCTGCACGTGCCTCCGCGGTCGCTGCGGGCGGGCGATTTTACTGCACCAAGTACCCTTTAATAGTGGCTTTAAACAGAATCGTGCTCTTCTATGGCTTTACTCCGATCGCCGACCCCGACGCCGTGCGTCTGTGGCAGCGTGCCCTCTGCGAAAAACTGGGGCTCACCGGCCGGATCATCATTTCCAAGGACGGCATCAACGCCACGGTGGGCGGCGAGCTGAACAACATGAAGCAGTACGTGAAGACCACCCGTGAATACAAGGGCTTCCACGGGATCGATTTCAAGTGGTCGGAGGGAAGCGCCGCCGATTTCCCGCGCCTCAGCGTCAAGGTCCGCGACGAGATTGTGTCCTTCGGTGCGCCCGGTGAACTCAAGGTCGACGACAACGGTGTGGTCGGCGGAGGCAAGCACCTCCAGCCGGAGGAACTCCACGCGTTGGTGGACGCCAAGAAGTCCCACGGCGAAGACGTCGTCTTCTTCGATGGCCGGAATGCGTTCGAGGCGCAGATCGGCAAGTTCAAGGATGCGATTGTTCCCGACGTGGACACCACCCATGACTTCATCAAGGAACTCGATTCGGGAAAATACGACGACCTGAAGGACAAGCCGGTGGTCACCTACTGCACCGGTGGAATCCGCTGTGAGGTCCTGTCCAGCCTGATGGTCAACAGGGGCTTCAAAGAGGTATACCAGTTGGACGGCGGGATTGTCCGGTACGGGGAAACCTTCAAGGACCAGGGGCTCTGGGAGGGTTCCCTCTATGTCTTCGACAAGCGCATGCACGTCGAGTTCAGCGACGACGCCAAGACCATCGGTGAGTGCGTCCGTTGCGCAGCTCCCACCAACAAGTTCGAGAACTGCTCCAACCCCAGCTGCCGCACTTTGACCCTTTACTGCGCGGAATGTGCTTCGAGCCCGGAAACACTGCGGTGCCCCGGCGGCTGCGAGGCCGCGTAGGCGCCCTTAGAGCTTGCTCACCCGATAGGCGAAGTTGGCATCGGACCTGGACCCCACGGTGATGGACAGTATGGCATCCTTCTCCAGCTGAACCACGCTCACCCGGGCATTGGCGCAGCCCAGGGTCAGGTCCACAAGTGCGACGTCATTCAACGTGACGGCGAATGTCACGCGCCGTGTGCCGCGGCATGCCAGCGTCACCGCGTACGTTCCGCCGGGCAATTGCACCGTCTGCTCGGACTTGGATTCACCGGGGTTGAGGTAGCCGCTGCTTGAGTAGAACGACTGCCCTTGCGATTCGGGCAGCGCAGCCTTCGCCCACTCTTCAAGGGCTTCGCCGGTGACGGTTTCCTCCAGCGCCGGATCGGGCGGAAGAGCGACGCTTCCCGCAGTGGAGGTGGCGCTGGCCTCCGGCCTGCCGCCGTCCTCATAGGTATACTCGCAGCCAGCCACGCTGCCGCTCAGGACAACAAGAAGCACGACGGCGGCCCTCGCCAACCGCTGTGACCTCACCGAGCAAGCTGCCTTGCTGCCCATGGACTGACTTTACGCCCGTGGAGCCACTGTCTGAAGGCCTGTCTGCGGAAGGTTCCGGGGTGCTCTAACTGGCCGCGGGAACGAGATGGTAGGCGTAGATGAGCGGAGCGTCGACGCTGCTCGTCGAGATGCTCACTGCCCCATTTCCGGGGACCTTGATCTTCACCACATCGAGGCTGCCATTGCAGGCTGCTGCCGCGTCAGCGATCTTGTTTCCGCCTGAAGAGACGGCGAAATAAGCCTTGCCGCCGCCGTCGCAGGCCATGGTGAGCGTGTAGGTTCCGGCCTCGACTCCTGGTGATTCCTTCACCAGGGGATCCCGGTTAAGGATCTTGCCTGAGTCCTCCAGCACCGCCCCGTTCGCTGCCGGAAGGACCTTGTCCCTCCATGCGGGAACGTCGGCGTCTGCGATGTTGACTGGTGCCTGGCATGCGCTGGCTCCCAGCAGGGCGCCGGCAGTAATGGCAACAAGGCCCGCGCGGCGCCTTGTGGAGGAGAAGTTGAGCATGATTCCACGCTACCGGGTTCCGGTGGGGTCGTTCGTCCACATAGCCCAACTGGAGGACCGCCCGTCCCGGCCTTCCGCCCCTACACTTGCAAGGTGACTGACGCAGCTTTCCTTTTTACCACCGGCGCCACGGACGATGCTCCCCGGAGCGATCAACCTGAACTCCTCCGGGTGCTCGCCGGGGACCTTCGTGCCATCTCATACACGGTGGACGGCGTGGCTGCCCTGGTGGGGGAGTCCGCCTCCGCGGCGCTCAGCAGGGACCAGCTGGTTCCTGCGCTCCTGGCCACCGAGCGGCTGAAGGATTCCCATGATCCGGCAGCCCGGGCCTTGGCTGTCGTTGTCCGGCTCTGGCTGCTCGCCGTTCCACAGTCCGTGGCTGACGTGGACTCAGCCCTCCCCGGAATACGCACCCAAGGGCTCGTGGAACTGGGTTTGGCTGCAGTGGACTCGGGCACGGTCCGGGTCACCGTGGACCTGCGCCCCTACGGCTGGGACGCCAACGCTGACGGAAGCGGTGGTGCCGACCTCTGGGTCGCCAGTGACCTCGCAGCCCACCAGCAGCCCGGTGTCCTGCGGCATGACCACGTCCTGGGCATCGGACGTGCATCCACAACACTGGTCCAGACGACCTTCAGGCAGCACACCAAACGCGCTTTGGACCTGGGGACCGGATGCGGGATCCAAACGTTCCACCTCCTGCACCACTGCGAGCATGTCACCGCCACGGACATCTCCGAACGTGCCCTGGCGTTCACCCGTTTCAACTTGCTGCTCAACGCAGCAGAGCTGGACCTGGACCCCTACGACCTGGACAGCCGGGTCAGCCTTCGTTTGGGGTCGCTCCTGGAACCTGTAGCCGGCGAACATTTTGGCCTGGTGGTCTCCAACCCACCCTTCGTGATCACTCCCCGGACCGGCGGAGAGTCTGCTTCGGACCAATTCACGTACCGTGACGGCGGACTTCCCGGCGACGGGATCGTGGCCTCCTTGGTGCAGTCCCTGGCGGGCGTCCTCGAACCTGGGGGCACCGCGCAGATGCTGGGCAACTGGGAGGTCACTGCCGGGTCTGACTGGAAGGACCGCCCCATGGCCTGGCTGGAGGATTCAGGACTGGATGTCTGGTTCATTCAGCGGGAGCAGGTGGGCCCGGAGCAGTACGCGGAGACCTGGCTGCAGGACGCGTCGCAAAACCGTGATCGGGAGCAGTACAAGGACGCATACGCCGCCTACCTTGATGACTTCGCCTCAAGGAATGTTGATGGGGTGGGGTTCGGCATGATCTGGCTGCGCCGCCCCGAATCCGGGCATCAGCCCATCATCAGGCGTTTCGAGGAGATCACCTACCCCATCGAGCAACCCATTGGTCCCCACCTGGGTGCTGCCGTGGAACGGGCTGATTGGGTGGCCGCCACCCCGATGCCTGATGCGCATCTGGTCGTGGCGGAGGACGTTACCGAGGAACGGCACCAGCGCCCCGGCGCCGCCCATCCCGGGGTCATTCTCCTGAGGCAGGGCGCGGGCTTGCGAAGGACCAACCTGCTCAGCACCGAGCTTGCCGGGTTTGCTTCGGCGTGCGACGGACAGTTGTCGGTGCGGCAGATCATCTCGGCACTGATATCGCTTTTGGGAGGTGCCGGGGACTTTGACGAGGATGCTTTCAAGGATGGCCTGTACCGTGAGGTCACCAACCTCGTGCTGGAGGGCTTTTTGCTTCCTGACCCTTCCCGGGCAGAAGCATGAGCAGCAGCGGCGCGACGCCGCCGGGGAGGAGCTCCGGTGGTCCCGCAAGTGACCCTGACTACACTGATCAAGTGATTGCGAACAACGAGACATCCCAGACGTCAGGCGACGTTCCGCGGCGGAAGCGGGCGGAGAAGACGGTTGAGATCACCGATCCCAAGGCCATCCGCGCCTTGGCGCACGCTGCCCGCATCGAGGTCATCTCCGAGCTTTATGCCACCCAGGTAAGCCACACAGCCACCGAACTTGCTGCCAGGACGGGCCTCACTCCCAGCGCCATGAGCTACCACCTCCGCGCCCTCCAAAAATGGGGAATCGTGGCGCCGGCGGAGAACGCCGGCGACGCACGCGAAAGGCGCTGGAAGGCGGCCGGGACGGACTTCACCATTTCGGGAGGCAGCGTCGCCAGCCCCGAGATCGCCGTGGTTGACCTTGAACTCGATGCTTTCCGCCGACGTGCTTCTGCTTTCGCCAAAGCGCGGGGCGAACGCCGGCAGCGGGGTGAAGGTGGGGATGAACCGGTATCGGTGGTCCTCTCCAGCAACCTGCTCTACCTCACCAACCCGCAGCGCAAGGAATTAGCGGACCGAATCCGCGAGGTGGTGCGGGAGTACGAACTCGAGGATCCCACACGGATTCCGGAAGGTGCAGAACGTGTGGCAACCTTGTGGTCAATGATCCCGGATGACCGCGTGGCACCCGGGCAATAACCCTCCGGACGGGTCACCGACTGACCGCCCTGGTTTCCATACCAAAACGCAGGATTCTGCAAACTATGGTGAACTAGGCCAAGATGGGCACCAGCCCAATGACACATTTTTTCTGTAGGAGCACCGTGCCCAGCAAGGCAAAAACCGGCAAGAAACTCGTGATCGTCGAGTCTCCCGCCAAGAGTAAGACCATCGCCAAGTACCTTGGCGAAGGCTTCATCGTCGAGGCTTCGATCGGCCACATCCGGGACCTCCCGCAGCCGTCCGATCTCCCTGCAGAACTGAAGAAGACCTCGCTGGGCAAGTTCGCCGTCGACATCGAAAACGACTTCAAGCCGTACTACGTCGTCTCCCCGGACAAGAAGAAAAAGGTTGCCGAACTCAAGGCCCAGCTGAAAGACGCTGATGCCCTTTACCTCGCAACCGATGGGGACCGCGAAGGCGAAGCCATCGCGTGGCACCTCCTGGAGGTCCTGAAACCCAAGGTTCCCGTTTACCGCATGACCTTTGGCGAAATCACCAAGGAAGCCATCCACCGCGCCATGGACAACCTGCGCGACGTGGACACTGCACTGGTGGATGCCCAGGAAACCCGACGCATCCTCGACCGCCTGTACGGCTACGAGATCTCGCCTGTCCTGTGGCGCAAGGTGGCCCGCGGACTTTCCGCCGGCCGAGTGCAGTCCGTGGTGACCCGCATGGTGGTGGACCGCGAACGTGAACGCATGGCCTTCCGGGCAGCGTCCTACTGGGATCTCACGGGCCAGTTCGGTGCCGACTCGGGTTCCTTCAAAGCCAAGCTTGCCGCCGTGGACGGTTCCAAGGTTGCCAGTGGCCGCGACTTCAACGACAACGGCCAGCTCACCTCGTCCAACGTGGTGCATCTCAACGAGGAACTCGCCACCTCCCTGGCCGCCGGCCTGGAGAAGGCGGACTTCCGCGTCCGCTCGGTCGATACCAAGCCATACACCCGCCGTCCCGCCGCGCCGTTCACCACGTCCACGCTGCAGCAGGAAGCCGGCCGCAAGCTGCGGTTCTCCTCCAAGAGCACCATGCAGGTAGCCCAGCGCCTGTATGAAAACGGCTACATCACGTATATGCGTACCGACTCGTCGGCGTTGAGCGATGAAGCCCTCACAGCATCCCGCCGCCAGGCCGCTGAACTCTATGGGCCCGAGTACGTGCCCCAGAGCCCCCGCGTGTACGCCAACAAGGCCGCCAACGCCCAGGAAGCCCACGAAGCCATCCGTCCGGCGGGTGACTCTTTCCGCACGCCGGCCCAGGTTGCCAAGCAACTGAGCGGCGATGAGTTCCGGCTCTACGAGCTCATTTGGAAGCGCACCGTCGCCTCGCAGATGGCCGACGCCAAGGGCTCCACTGCCACCATCCGCCTCGGTGCAGTGGCCGCTGACGGACGCGACGCCGAATTCTCGGCGTCCGGTACCGTCATCACCTTCCCCGGTTTCCTGGCAGCTTACGAAGAGGGCAAGGATGAAAGCCGCGGAGACGAGGATTCCGACGAAGCCCGGCGCCTGCCCAATGTTGCCAAGGGCGATTCACTCACGGCATCGGACATCCTGGCCGTCGGCCACGAAACGTCGCCGCCGCCGCGCTATACGGAAGCCTCCCTCACGGCTGAACTGGAAAAACGGGGCATCGGCCGCCCGTCCACCTACGCATCCACGATTTCCACCATCCAGGATCGTGGCTACGTCAGGAAGCAGGGTTCTGCCCTGGTTCCGAGCTGGATCGCGTTCTCCGTGATCCGCCTGCTGGAGCAGCACTTCACTGACTACGTGGACTACGAGTTCACGGCAGACATGGAAGGCGACCTGGACAAGATCGCCAACGGCCAGGCGGCGGGCGCTGCGTGGCTCAAGCACTTCTACTATGGTGAAGACGCCGATCCCGGCCTGCTGAGCATCGTGAACAACCTTGGCGAAATCGATGCCCGTGAGATCAACTCGGTGCCCATCGCAGAAGGCATCACCCTGCGCGTTGGTAAGTTCGGGCCCTACCTGGAAAGCTCGATCCCCACGGTGGATGAGAAAACCGGTGAAGTGGTTGAGTCCTCCCGGGCCAACGTGCCCGAGGAACTCGCTCCGGATGAGCTCACTGCCGCCAAGGCGATAGAGCTGATGGAGACTGCTGCCCCGGAGGAACGCGTCCTGGGAACGGATCCGCACACCGGGCACACCGTGGTCGCCAAGAACGGCCGCTACGGAGCCTACGTCACCGAGATCATCCCGGAAATGACCGAGGAGCAGCTGGCCAACCAGCCCGTTGAGTACTACAAGAACGGCAAGCCCAAGCCGCCGAAGAAGCCCGTCAAGGCCAAACCGCGCACGGGTTCGCTGTTCAAGTCGATGACCGTGGACAGCGTGACCCTGGACGAGGCACTGCAGCTGATGAGCCTGCCCCGGGTCCTCGGTGAGGACGCCGAAGGCAACCCCATCACGGTGCAGAACGGCCGCTTTGGCCCGTACCTGAAGAAGGGCACGGATTCCCGCTCCATCGGTTCGGAAGAGGAAATCTTCACGATTACGCTGGAACAGGCACTGGAGATCTATTCACAGCCCAAGCAGCGTGGCGCCCGCGCGGCCGTACCGCCGCTGGCGGAGTTCGGCCCGGATCCTGTCTCGGAGAAGAACATCGTGGTGAAGGAAGGCCGCTTCGGCCCCTACATCACGGACGGCGTCACCAACATCACCGTCCCGCGGTCAACCTCCCTGGAGGAACTGACCCGGGAACGTGCCGTCGAACTTTTGGCCGAGAAGCGGGCCAAGGGCCCGGTCAAGCGGACCACCACCCGCAAGGCGCCGGCCAAGAAAGCTGCAGCCAGGAAGTAGGTGCGGTGATGGCCGGGACAGCAGTCGCGAATTGCGTCCCGGCCGGCATCGTGGTCGAGTAGAAGCATGACTGAACAGACCGGTTCACCGGACAACGAACCCTTGAACGACCTTGAGGCCAAGCTCGCCACGGCCGAACAACCGGACGCCAACCCGGTGGATGTCATCCTCGCCTTCCTGAACAACGAGGTCTACCTCGTCAGCTCCGAAGCCGTGGACGGCCCGGACTCGTCGGTGGAGCCCCTGGTGCTCTCGAACGCCGACGGCCAGCCCGTCCTGGCGGTCTTCAGCCACCCGAGCCGCGTCGATGAGCGCTTCCTTGAAGCAGCCCCGCACGTCCTGGGCACCATGGGTTCAGCGATCCTCGGCAACATCGGGGATGAACTGGGTATGGTCATCAACCCGGGAAGCGAGTTCGGCTTCGAAATCGACCCAGAGGGCATCGCCAACATCCGCCGTGACTTCAAGCGTGCCGACGAAGCAGGGGAGCCCGCGGAATAGCGGCCACGGGGCTCCCTGGCCACCAACCCGTCGGCGAAACGTCGCCACCAAGTTGCTTCACGGGCTTCGAATCGGTGAATAATGGCAGAATGCGTCTTGGCGTTCTAGACATCGGTTCCAACACCGTCCATCTGCTGCTTGTGGATGCCCACCCGGGCGCGCGTCCGGTGGCTTTCGCGTCCCACAAACGTCCACTGTCGCTGGTGCAATACCTTGACGGTGACGGCAACATCAACGACGCCGGCCAGCATGAGCTCATTGAGTTCGTGCTGGAAGCCTGGGAGTTCGCGGCCAGCCACAAGGCCGAGGATCTCCTGGCGTTCTGCACCTCAGCCATCCGCGAGGCCACCAACGGCCCCGAAGTCCTGGCCCGGGTCAAGCACGAAACCACGGTGACCCTCCAGGAACTTACGGGCAGCGAAGAAGCCTCCATGACGTTCTTCGCCGTACGCCGCTGGTACGGGTGGGGCGCCGGCCCCATCCTTGACCTGGACATTGGAGGTGGCTCGTTCGAAATGGCGTATGGAACGGATGAGCTTCCTGAGTTCGCCACCTCCGTTCCCTTGGGTGCCAGCCGCCTGACGCGGGATTGGCTCCACGACGATCCACCGACAGCCAAGAGCGTCAAGGAACTGCGGCGCTACATCCGCTCCACGTTGAAGCCTGTGGTCCGTAATTTCCATGAGTTGGGGCGGGCAAACCTGGTGGCTGGTACGTCCAAGACCTTCCGGTCGTTGGCCCGCATCGCCGGTGCCGCTCCCAGCGCAGCAGGACCATACGTTAAGCGCGAACTCCACGCGGCGGACCTGGGCTTGTGGGCCCAGCGCATTTCCGCCATGACAGTGGAAGACCGCTTGTACCTTCCGGGTGTCTCCGATGCCCGTGCCCGCCAGCTGTTGGCGGGCGCACTGGTGGCCGAGGCTGCGCTGGAGCTTTTCGAATTCCCCACCATGGAAATTTGTCCCTGGGCCCTGCGGGAAGGCCTGATCCTGCGCCGGCTTGACCAGCTGGTGTTCGAAGAAGCGCTCGATCCGGCTCCCCACGTGGGCAAGCGGAAGAAGAAGGACAAGTCCAAAAAGAAAGCAGCCAAGGACGGTGGCAAGACGGTGGACACTGATGAGCCCCACCCCGGGATCAAAGAATTCCCTGTCCCTGTGAACACCCCGTCCCCTGCACCAATCCCAGCCCCCGTGGCAGGCGGGCTGGCCTCCTGAGATGAGCAACGACGTCGAACCTGAAGTGAATGACCGCCAGATTCCCGTAGCGCTGTCCAGCGCGTCCGTCTACCCCTTGAGCGTCCACGACGCCTTTGCCGTGGCACAGGACCTGGGTTACGAGGGCGTGGAGGTGATGGTCACCAACAACGCGGTGAGTCAGAACCCGGACGCCCTCATCCAGTTGAGCCACCGCTACCACCAGGAAATCGTCTCCATTCACGCGCCCACTTTGCTGCTGACGCAACAGGTGTGGGGCACGGCCTGGAACAAGATCGAAAAGTCGTGCCAGATGGCCGCGGACGTCGGCTGCGACACCGTGGTGGTCCATCCGCCGTTCCGGTGGCAGTCCAACTACGCCGAGAACTTCGTCGAAGGCGTCCGGGAGATCGCAGCGATGTACCAGGTGCACATCGCCGTGGAAAACATGTACCCGTGGCGTGTCCGCGGCCGCGAAGCGGTGGCCTACCTGCCGCACTGGGATCCGCTGGGACAGGATTACGACGACGTCACCTGGGACTTCTCGCACGCAGCCACTGCCGGGGCCAACAGTTTGGAAGCCATCAAGGCGCTGGGCAACAAGCTCCGGCACGTCCATCTGACGGACGGTTCGGGTTCCGGCAAGGACGAGCACCTGGTGCCGGGCACCGGGACGCAGCAATGCGCTGACGCCCTCCAACATTTGGCATCGACGGGTTTTGACGGCGTAGTGGTGGCGGAGATTTCCACCCGCAAGGCCAAGGTGGCGGGGGAGCGCGAGGAGATGCTGGCAGAAACCCTGCGCTTTGCCCGGCAGCACCTCATCGTCCCGTCACTGCGAAGCGTAGACACCTAAAGGACTTCACGGGTTCAGTCGCCTGGCGCGCCCTGCAAGGGTGCGTCAGGCGGCAAACTTCGTGGGTACGTGTTGCCTGCACGCCTCACCGGCCTGCACGCGCAAGGCGAAAGCCGAATTAAAAGCGAAAGCACCGGCGGCCGAATCGGGAAATGGGGGAAAACCCGCCCGGCCACCGGTGCTTGTGGCGGACATCCCCATGCCCGCCTCATCACTCGCACCCTCAATGAGGTAATAACTAAGTTACGGACCAACAATGAGTGCTGCCTGCAATAACCTTGGGAACAAGCTGGGAATCCGAATCCGTTAGACCCCGTCCGAGGCCAACTGCAATGATGGAGCCATGAGCAACCGAATCGCATTCCTTGGCTGTGGATCCATGAACGAGGCAATCCTGGGAGGCCTGCTCGCCGCAGGGGCGGACCCTTCCGACATTGTCGCTACCGTCCGCCGTGCAGAGCGGGCCGACGAACTCGCCCAGCGCCACGGTGTAATGGCCATCGCGGGCGAGGAGGAGCCGGACAACAACAAGCTGGCCACCAAGGGCTCAGACATGGTCATCCTGGGTGTCAAGCCGGTTGGCATCACGGACCTGGCCCGGGAAATCAGCCCGGCCTTGGGTAAGAACACCATTGTGGTCAGCGTTGCCGCGGCAGTCTCCATCGCGCAGTTGGAAGCGGCCCTGCCGGAAGGACAACCGGTGATCCGCACCATGCCGAACACGCCCGCACAACTGGGGCGCGGCGTCGTGTCCGTTTCACCCGGTACGCACTGCACCCCGGAGCAACTGGAGAAGACAAAGAAGGCCCTGGCCGGGGCCGGAACCGTGGTGGAGATCCCCGAGGAGCAGGTGGATGCCCTGTCCGCGATCAGCGGCTCCGGGCCGGCCTACGCCTTCTACCTGGCGGAAGCCATGGCCGCTGCCGGCGTCGAGCTCGGCCTGGACGCCGAACTGTCCGTGATGCTGGCCCGGGAAACGGTGGCAGGCGCCGGCTTCATGTTGGCCGAACCGGGAGCAGATCCCACAGCCCTGCGCGTGGCGGTTACCAGCCCCAACGGCACCACTGAGCGCGCCATAGCCGCTTTTGACGACGGCGGGATCCCCAAGATCATCGCGGACGGTGCGCGCGCGGCTGCCGCCCGGGCAGCGGAGATCACCAAGCAGCTCGGCTAGCCGGAGTTTTGTACAGCTGATGCCCTAACGGAGCGTCCAAGGGCGTCAGCTGTATGAAAACTGCATCGGTTACGGGCGCGCTGCGAAGCGTTCCAGCAGGTCCACGTGTCCGGACACGATCAACATGTCGTGGCCGGACACTTTGGTTTCCGGCCGGGCGTAGGTGAAATCCTCGCCCGGGGTTTTGACGCCGACGATCGTCACGCCGTACTTGGAGCGGACCTTGGATTCCTCGAGCGTGAAGCCCACGGTTTCCTTGGGCGGGTACATCTTGACGATCGCGTAGTCGTCGTCGAACTCAATGAAGTCCAGCATGCGCCCGGACACCAGGTGCGCCGCGCGGACGCCGGCATCGGCTTCCGGGTAGATCACGTGGTTGGCGCCGATGCGGGTGAGGATTTTGCCGTGCGAGGGCGTAATGGCCTTGACCCACAGGTGCTGGATACCCAGGTCCACCAGGTTCACGGTGATGAGCACCGAGGATTCGATGGACGTACCCACGCCCACGACGGCTGAGCTGAATTCCTGGGCGCCGAGCTGGCGCAAGGCGTCGATGTTGGTGGCGTCGGCTTCCACCACGTGGGTCAGCACGGGCGCCCATTTTTGGACCAGCGTGCGGTCGCGTTCGATGGCAAGGACTTCGCGGCCCTGCTTGACCAGTTGCTCAGCGGTGGCGGATCCGAACCGGCCGAGGCCAATGACCAGCACTGGTGCGTTGTGGGCGGGGCGGTTGGCTGCCCCCGTGGTACTAGCCAATGATTGGCCTCTCTTCCGGGTAGTGGTACAGCTGGCTGCGTTGGCGCAAGGCCAGTCCGGCAGCAAGGGTCACGGTGCCGACGCGGCCTGCGAACATCAGCACGGTGAGGACATAAACGCCCGACGGCGGCAGCTCGGCACTGAGGTTGGTGCTCAGTCCCACGGTGGCGAAGGCGGAAATGGATTCGAAGAGCACCCGGTCCAAGGAAGCGCCGCTGATGGAGAGCAGAAGGAACGCAGCCACGGACACCAAGGTGGCCCCGGCAACGATCACCGAGATTGCCACGCGCATGGTGCCCTGGGGGATGGTCCGGCCGTAGACCTTCACGTCGGCGTCACCGCGGGCTTCGGCCATGATGGCCAGGAACATGACGGCGATGGTGGTGACCTTGATGCCGCCGGCCGTGGAGGCAGAGCCGCCACCGGCGAACATCAGGGCATCCGTGAGCAGCATGGTGGTGGATTCCATGTGGTTTTGGTCCACCAGGTTGAAGCCGCCCGAACGCGTCATGACAGAGGCGAAGAGCGAATGCGTGATCTTGTCGCCGAGGTCCATGTGCGCGATGGTCCGCACGTTGTCCCACTCCATCAACGCCCACAGGACGGTGCCGGCCACCAGCAGGATAAAGGAGACCTGGATGGTGAGCTTGGTGTGGAGGTTCCACTTTTTCCAGTTGAGCCCGTTCTGCTGCAGCACCATCACCACGGGGAAGCCCAGGCTGCCGAGGAAGACGCCCAGCATCAGCGGTATCAGGATCCAGAGGTCGGTTTCGTAGGGCACGATGCCATCCGAATGTGGCGTGAAACCAGCGTTGTTAAAGGCGGAAATCGAGTAGAACACACCGTGCCAGACGGACTGCCAGAAGTCCTCGCCGAGCAGGATGAAGCGGGGAATCAGCGCGATGGCCAGCGTTGCCTCAATGACCACCGATGTCACGATGACGATCCGGAGCAGTGTACCCACTTCGCCAAGGCGGCCGGCGTTGTTCATGGCTTCCTGGGCGATGAGCTTGCCGCGCACACCCAGCCGTTTGCTGACCATGAGGGCCAGTAAGGAGGCGAGGGTCAGTGTGCCAAGACCTCCCACGAAGATGCCCACCAGGATGACCAACTGGCCAAAAAAGGTCCAGTGCGTTGCCGTGGAAACCACTGTCAGGCCAGTCACGCACACGCTGGAAACTGCCGTGAACATTGCCTGGTGCAGGGGCGTGACAGTGCCCGAGGCGGAAGCCGCGGGCAGGGACAACAGGCCGGTGAACACCAGGATCACCACGGCGAAGACCGTCAACGCCAAACGGGCCGGTGACGTGTTGGCAATGTTGTCGATGAAGTCGCGCACACGGGTGAAGATCCACAGACCTTCCCGCTCCTGCTGGTTGGGTTGCCAGTTGGCCGGGCTCGTGGACCGCGACTGGCTTTGAGACATGGCGCTCTTCCTCGGTTGAAACAAGCTTTCCTGAGTAGTAAACCACTATTCCCGCGGCGTAACCGGGCGATAGGGCCCGCCAGCCTCAGGTAGCCTGTTCTGGATGAACTCCAGGCTTGGAACAACTGCTTCCAGCATTACGCGATCCGCACTGCCAACGACGGTGGTGTGGGATCCAGCCATGACTGCCTACAATTTCGGTCCGGGTCATCCCATGGCCCCGCAGAGGCTCGAACTGACAGCGCGGCTGGCCGAGTCCTTGGGGCTGTTCGGACACCAGCATGTGGCGGTCGAGGCACCCACCGTGGCAACCGACGTCGAACTCTTGACGGTGCACAGCGCCGGGTATATCGAGGCAGTTCGCCGCGTCAGCGAGGATCCCTCCACTCCGGAGGAAAGCCGCGGGTTGGGTACGGAAGATGATCCTGCCTTCGCGGGCATGCATGAGGCCAGTGCCCGCCTCGCCGGCGGCTCACTGCTGGCTGCCGACACGATTCTTTCCGGCCGCGCGGTCCGCGCCGTGAATTTCAGCGGCGGCATGCATCACGCGGCGCGCGAGCGGGCCAGCGGCTTCTGCGTCTACAACGACGTCGCGCTGGCCATTCAACGACTGCTCGACGGCGGTGTGCAGCGGATCGTCAGTATCGACGTTGATGCCCACCACGGCGACGGGACGCAGAGTATCTTCTGGAACGATCCCCGCGTCATGACCATCAGCCTGCACGAAACGGGCCTCACGCTCTTTCCCGGCACGGGCTTTGCCAATGAAACCGGCGGCCCCGATGCGCCGGGAACTGCGGTGAACGTGGCCCTCCCGACTTTCACCGGCGACGCTGCCTGGTTGCGGGCCTTCCATGCCGTCGTCCCGCAGCTCGTGGGTGCTTTCCAGCCGGAGGTGATCGTGAGCCAGCATGGATGTGATTCCCACCGGGACGATCCGCTGACGCACCTCACGCTCAGCGTTGACGGACAGCGTGAGGCGGCTTCCGCCGTCGCGAGCCTTGCCGCCCGTTACTGCGAAAACCGCTGGATCGCCACCGGTGGTGGCGGCTATGACGTGACCGGCGTGGTGCCGCGGGCGTGGAGCCACCTGATAGGGATGGTGACCCAACGTCCCGTACCGCTCAGCACGCCTGTGCCCGAAGCATGGCGGACCTACGTGAAGGAAACCTACGGCGTATGGGCCCCGGAGTCGATGGGCGATGACGTGGACGTGTGGTGGCGCTCGTGGGAGGTCGGCTACGACCCCGCGGACGAGGTCGACCGGACCGTCATTGCCACCCGCAAGGAAATCTTCCCCCTGTACGGCCTGGACCCCTGGTTCGACTGACGCTGGTTCAGCCCGAATCCCGCCCGCATCACAACGAAACAGGGATGCCAATTGACGTATATGTCGCTAGGGTGGGAGGCATGGTGACTGACGACGTATTTGCCGTCATAGCTGAGGCAACCAGACGCGACATCCTGGTCTCCCTCCGCTCTGGGGATAAAGCAGTAGGTGAACTGGTGGAAGAGCTGGCTGCGAGCCAACCCACCATCTCCAAGCATCTGAAGGTGCTCCGCGAGGCTGATCTTGTCAGCATGCGCGCGCAAGGCCAAAAGCGCTTCTATGCCCTGAATCCCAAGCCGCTCGCCGGCGTCGCGAGTTGGCTTGAAACGTTCGACGTCGGAACGGCGGCTCCCGTCGCCGTCGCGCCTTCCACGGAAGTACCTTCCGCTGTGGCTTCGGCTTCGGCTGCGGCTGCTCCAGGTGCCGCGACGCCCGCCCAGGCGCCGGCCGCCGTGGCTCCTGGTGAGCCCGAAGCGGTCACCCGCGCCGACGCCATCGGCCAGGCAGTGAAGGTGCACGCCAGCGGAACAGCGGTGGCCGTAGACCTCACATCCGATGACACCGTGCCCCAGCAGATCGGCCGGACCGTGGGCCGCGCTGCCACCAAAGCCGCCGACCTCCTGGCCAACCTTCCGAACCTTCCAAACCTCCCCAAGTTCGGACGCAAGCGGTAGCAGTCAACACTTAACGTGATCCTGCTCACATTGTGAGTTTTTGTTAACCTTGGCTTTCCTTGAGTTTTCAATGATTTTCTACAGTTGTGTTAACTCAGCTATGAGGGTCACATTGGCTCCGGATGGAGATCCCATGTCCCTCGGTGCAACCATGGGCGGGACTGATCGTCTCGCCGCGGGTCGGCGCACTGAGGATAGGAACACGCATGGATTCAAGGCTCGAAGCTGTCCGCGACACCGTGTTGGCACGGAATCCGGGGGAGAAGGAATTCCACCAGGCCGTCACTGAGGTCTTCGAAAGCCTCGGCCCCGTGCACGATCGTCACCCTGGATTCCTTGAGGGCGCCGTCCTGGAGCGTCTGTGTGAACCCGAGCGCCAGATCATTTTCCGCGTCCCGTGGACCGACGACGCCGGAAGGGTCCACGTAAACCGCGGCTTCCGCGTGGAATTCAACTCCGCGCTGGGCCCCTACAAGGGCGGGCTCCGCTTCCACCCCTCGGTGTATCTGGGCATCGTGAAGTTCCTGGGCTTCGAGCAGATTTTCAAAAACGCGCTCACCGGCATGCCGATCGGTGGTGGCAAAGGCGGCTCGGACTTCGATCCCCGGGGGCGATCCGACGCGGAAATCATGCGTTTTTGCCAGTCCTTCATGACTGAGCTCTACCGCCACATCGGCGAATACACCGACGTTCCTGCCGGTGACATCGGTGTGGGCGGCCGCGAAATCGGCTACCTCTTTGGCCAGTACAAGCGCATCACCAACCGCTACGAATCCGGGGTCCTCACGGGCAAGGGCATCTCATGGGGTGGCTCTTTGGTCCGTCCTGAGGCCACCGGTTACGGCACCGTGATCTTCGCCCAGGAGATGCTCAAGACCCGCGGCCGGTCCTTCGACGGCCAGCGCGTTGTGGTGTCCGGCTCCGGCAACGTGGCCATCCATGCAATCGCCAAGGCGCAATCGCTGGGTGCCACTGTGGTGGCCTGTTCCGATTCGGCCGGCTACATCGTGGACGAGGCGGGGATCGACGTCGCGCTCCTGAGCCAGATCAAGGAAGTGGAGCGCGGACGCCTCACGGACTACGCCGCCCGCCGGCCCGGAGCCAGCCATGTTGCCGTCGGCTCCGTGTGGGACGTGAACGGCACCGTGGCGCTGCCGTGCGCCACCCAAAACGAGCTCGACGGCGACGCTGCCGCCAAGCTGGTCAGCAACGGCCTGATCGCCGTGGCCGAGGGCGCCAACATGCCCTCCACGCGTTCCGCGGTATCGGTGTTCCAGGAGGCCGGGATCCTGTTCGGGCCGGGCAAGGCTGCCAATGCCGGTGGCGTTGCGACGTCTGCCCTGGAAATGCAGCAGAACGCCAGCCGTGACTCCTGGTCCTTCGAGCACACCGAACAGCGTCTCACCGAGATCATGGTGGGCATTCACGACCGCTGTGCAGCAACAGCCGAGGAGTACGGTGCGCCCGGAAACTACGTGGTGGGCGCCAACATCGGTGGATTCGTCAAGGTAGCCGACGCAATGCTGGCCCAGGGGCTGATCTAGCCCCCCATCGCAACCCAGTAACAGCACCTGTTGCTATGAACGCTCATGGCAACAGGTGCTGTCACTTGATGGGGTGCGGTCAGCGCTGAAGCAACCGCACGTGGTCCGGGTTCAGGTCCGAGATCTTGCTGACGCCCAGCAGCGCCATGGTCCGGGTCATGTCCTTTTCCAGGATCTGGATGGTGCGGTCCACGCCTTCGCGTCCGCCGGCCATGAGGCCGTAGAGGTAAGCGCGGCCGATGAGGGCAAAGTCGGCGCCCAAAGCCAGGGCTGCCACGATGTCGGCGCCGCTCATGATGCCGGTGTCCAGCATGACGGCTGCCTTGCTGTTGTCCGCCTTCAGCGCCGTGGTGACTTCCGGCAACAGGTGGAACGGGATAGGTGCACGGTCCAGTTGCCGGCCTCCGTGGTTGGATAGGATAATCCCGTCGGCGCCGTGGTCCACTACCTTGCGGGCGTCTTCCACAGTCTGGATGCCCTTGACCACGAGGTTGCCCTTCCAGGTTTCCCGCAGCCAGTCCAGGTCCTCGTAGGTCAGGGTGGGGTCGAACATCGAGTTGATCAGGTCGGCAACGGTGCCGGTGTAGCGCGAGAGCGAAGCGAAGGTCAAAGGCTCGTGGGTCAGGAAGTTGAACCACCAGGCCGGACGGTATGACGCGTCCAGGACCGTCTTGATGGTCAGTGCCGGCGGGATGGTCATGCCGTTGCGGACGTCGCGCAGGCGGGCGCCCGCCACTGCCGTGTCCACGGTGACCATGAGGGTGTCACTGCCGGCTTTCGCGGCGCGTTCGATCAGTTCCAGCGAGCGGTCGCGGTCCGTCCACAGGTAGAGCTGGAACCAGTTCCGGCCGTTCGGGGCTGCGGTGGCAACGTCCTCGATGGATGCGGTTCCCATGGTGGACAGGGTGTAGGGAATGCCTGCAGCCTCGGCGGCCTGTGAGCCGGCATATTCGCCTTCGGACTGCATCATGCGGGTGAAGCCGGTGGGCGCGATACCGAACGGAAGGCGTGATTCCTGGCCCAGGACGTCCGTGCGGAGGTCGATCTTGGAAACGTCGCGCAGGATGCCGGGACGGAACTCGATGTCCTGGAATGCCTGGCGCGCGCGGCGGAGCGTGATTTCTTCTTCGGCAGCGCCGTCTGTGTAGTCGAACGGTGCCTGAGGGGTGCGGCGCTTGGCGATGTCCCGCAGTTCCCAGATGGTGCTGGCCCGCTTGAGACGCGCGGCCTTGCTGAATTCGGGCTTCTTGAACTGCATCAGCGGCGCCAGGTCCGAGACCTTGGGGACGCGGCGTTTCAGTGCCGGCGGCTGCACGACGGCGGGTCGCGGCTGGGGCGGGCGGGTCACGTTTTCGTCGCTCCCGGCATTGGCCGGCGCGGCCGTGATCTTGGGATCGAGGGTGTCGGTCATGCGGTTCTCCCTTGAAGTCTGTGGTCTTACCACTGTGGTCCAACCACACTCTAATCCATGTGGTTGGACCACATCAACTAGTATTCCGTTATGCGTACCCACGAGTTGGTCCTGCAATGGATCGAAAAGCAGCTGTCCGACGGAGACCTTGCCCTCGGGGGCAGGCTGCCGGGCGAACGCGCCATGGCCGAGCAACTGAAGGTGTCCAGGACATCGGTGCGCGAGGCCGTCCGGATCCTGGAGGCCATGGGTGTGGTGCGTGCCGGCGTGGGTTCGGGCAAGGACGCCGGAACCGTAGTCATCGCGGAGCCTGGCTCCGCACTGGGCTCCACGCTGAGGCTGCACGTGGCAACCCGCCACCTGCCGGTCGCCGACATCGTGGAGACCCGCGTCCTGCTTGAGTCGTGGGCGGCCGAGCGGGCCCAGGTGGGGGTGCCTGCACTGGAAGAAGCTGCGGAACTCCTGGATCAGATGGACGCCGCCTCGGATATCGACGCGTTCCTGGCCCTCGACGCCCGTTTTCACGTGGCACTCGCGCAGGCGGCCGGCAACTCCGTGGTCAGTGCCATGATGGCCTCGCTCAGAGGGGCTATAGAGAACTATGCCGGGGAGCTGACCGGAAACCTTCCGGATTGGAACGCCACATCAGACAGGCTGCGGGCCGAACACCGTGCCATCCTCACCGCGGTCAACGACAACGACGGCGGCAGGGCGGCCGAGCTGGTGGCCGCCCACATCCAAGGGTTCTATACAGAGGCCGGAGTGGGCTCGGGCCCTTCGCCGAGGTGACAGGCGATGGCAAGGTTCGCGCCGAACATTGCCATCACCTGTCAGCTCGCGGGCTTGAGGGCCGGTGCTGCTGTGCTCTTGCGGATCTCCATCCGCGGGGAGAATTCGTCCTGCGCCTGGATGGAGCTTTCCCCGGCCTGCTGGATCTGTTCCCGCATCCTTCGCCACGCCAGGCTGCCGAGCTCGTTGATGGGAACGGCTGCCGTTGTCAGCGGCGGCGTGGTGTATTTGGCGAAGGGAATGTCGTCGAAACCCGTCACGGAAATGTCCTCCGGGACGCGGATGCCGCGCTCATGCAGACCGCTGAGGAGTCCCATGGCCACCAGGTCGTTGAACGCCAGGATCCCGGTGGCGCCGCTGGCAATGATGGCCTCGGTGGACTCGTGGCCGGAATCGAAGTTGGACCCGCCGTGGAGCATCTGCAGCTCGATCTCCGGGTGCTCGGTGCGGAACTTGTCCAAGCCCACCAGGCGCTGGCGGTTGGAGGCGCTGTGCTCCGGGCCGGACAGGAACACCAGCCGGCGGTGGCCCAGGGACACCAGGTGCTGTGCCAGTTCCTGGATACCCTGCCCGTAATCCACGCTCAGGCTCGGGGTGTTGGTGGCAACTGTGGTGCGGTTGATGAGGACCAGTGGATGCAGTGTTGGTGCCAGCTCCTCGAGTTCTGCGTCTGCCATGCGGGGAGCACAGAGCACCACGCCATCGCAGCGGCGCCGGGCTTCCCCGGCAAGGATGGCTTCCTCGCTGGTGACTTCGGACGAGTCGGCGATGAGGACGCGGTACCCGTCCTGGGCCGCCGCGATGCTGAGCCCCCGGAGGATGGCCTGGAACGTGGGGTTGGCCAAATCCGGCACCACAATCCCGATCGTGTCCGTTTTGCCCAGCGCAAGGCTGCGCCCCACCGGGTTGGGCTGGTACTTCAATTCGGCAGCAGCTGCCCGGACGCGCGCGGCGATGCCGGGATCCACTGCCGCGTTACCGTTCATGACGCGTGACACGGTGGCGTGCGAGACGCCGGCCTTCTCCGCGACGTCGGCTATCCCGACGCGCCTGTTGGTGTTCCTGCGTGCCATGTGGCCCCTTCCCATTGGTCGTCTCCCGGATGCACCGTCATTGGTGCAGTGGTTGACGTGACCACCAGAGTCTTGATACAAAGCTTATAACGCTCTGAGAAAACGCTTTCTCATGATTCTTCCCACACGAAGCCGGGCCGTCAAGCGGTTCACTCCTGCCTTTTGAAAGGGGCATCTCTCATGGCCAACATGGTCAACGTCGACTCAGCCGGGACCCAGACCGGATCTGCCGCCACGACAACCGCGGCCGGGGGACGCAAGCGGACACGCATTGCCCTCATCGGAACAGGCGGGCGCTCGGAAATGTACATCCGGGCCATCTACGGGCAGCACGCGGACGTCGCGGAACTTATCGCCCTCTCCGACGTCAACCAGGGCCGCGTGGACTTCTACCAGGAACTCATCAAGGAACTTGGCGGTACAGAGCCTGTGGCGTCGTTCGAGCCCGGCCAGCTCACCAGCTTTATCCAGTCAAACGGCATCGAGCGGGTCATCGTCACGACGCCTGACTACACCCACGCGGATTACATCGTGGAGGCACTCGAGGCGGGTGCCGACGTCGTGGTTGAGAAGCCGCTGACGATCGACGTTGACGGCTGCCGCCGCATCACCGACGCGGTGGCGAAGACCGGCCGCAATGTGGTGGTGACGTTCAACTACCGCTACTCGCCGCGGAACACGGCGCTGAAGGAAGTCATCCAGAACGGCGTGATCGGCAAGGTCACGTCCATCGACTTCAGCTGGGTGCTCGATACCGTTCATGGCGCCGACTACTTCCGCCGCTGGCACCGTGAAAAGAAGAACTCCGGCGGCCTGCTCATCCACAAGGCTTCCCACCACTTCGACTTGGTCAACTGGTGGATCAACGACGTTCCGGAGCGCGTGTTCGCCTCGGGTGGACTGCGTTTTTATGGAGACAAGAACGCCGCCGAGCGTGGCCTGGGAGCCCGTCCGGAGCGCGGGACCGTTGATGGACTTGGGCACGACCCCTTCCGCCTGGACATGCGCGACGATGAGCGCTTGAAGGCCCTGTATTACGACAACGAAAAGTTCGACGGCTACATCCGCGACCAGGACGTCTTCACCGAGGGCATCACCATCGAGGACAACCTCGCACTGGTGGTGGACTACCGGGGCGGCCCGACGCTGAGCTACTCGCTGAACGCCCACAGTCCGTGGGAGGGTTACCGCGTCACCGTCAACGGCACCGAAGGCCGCGCCGAACTCGAGGTGGTGGAACGCGCCGCCGTCGAGTCCAGCACCGACAAGAAGACCGTGGTGGACCCGAGCGCGACGCCCATCGAGGAAGACGACGCCGTACGCCGCAACGGTGAACGCCTGGTGGTCCAGCGCCACTGGGAAGCTGCCTATAAGGTTCCGATCGTCAACGGCGAAGGCGGACACGGTGGCGGCGACAACCTGCTGCTCTCGGACCTCTTCAACGGTCCCGGCGTTGATCCGCTGGGCCGCCCGTCCGGCTACATCGACGGACTCCGTTCCGTGTCCGTGGGCATTGCCGGCAACCAGTCGCTGGAGACCGACCTTCCCGTCCGCATCAGCGACCTTGGCCTCGGCGCCGACCTCAGCCGCGGCCAGGCCTGACCGGTTCACTACCAAGCAAGGAAAAGACCATGAGCAGGATTTTCGTCACCGGAGGCTCCGGTCGCCTGGGACGCAGTGTTGTGGCCGGCCTGGCAGATGCCGGCCACAAGGTGATCTCGGTGGACCGGGATGCCATCCCCGCGGAGCAACTGCCCGCCGGAGCCGAGCAGTACACCGCTGACCTTCTGGCGCCGGGGGAAGCGGAGCGGCTCATCCGCGAAACAGCGCCCGACGCCGTCATCCACCTCGCTGCTATTGCCGTACCTTTCAGCGCACCCGAGGACGTCATTTTCAGCACGAACACCCGGCTCGCCTACGCGGTGGTCAGTGCGGCCACCGACGCCGGAGTCCCCAAGATCGTGACGGCAAGCAGCCCCACCGCCCTGGGCTATGGTTCGCCGGCCGGGTGGCTGCCGCCGTCGTTCCCTTTGGACGAGCAGACGCCGCCCAAGCCGTGGAACGCCTACGCACTGTCCAAGCTGATCGCCGAGCAGACCGTGCAGATGTTCGCCGCAGCGCAGGGCGACAAGATCCGGTATGCGGCCTTCCGGCCCTGCTACGTCCTGTCCCCGGAAGAGTGGGAAGGCGCCCTGACGCAGCAGGGCCACACCATCCGGGAGCGCCTGGACGATCCCGCACTGTCCGCGCCGGCCCTGTTCAATTACGTGGACGCGCGGGATGTGGCTGACTTCCTGGACGTGCTGTTGGACAAGATGGACAGCATCCCCAACGGCCAGGTCTTCTTCGTCGGGGCCAGGGACGCACTGGCAACGACGCCCCTGGCGGAATTGTTCCCGCGGTTCCTGCCGGGGAGCGGACCCCTCACAGAGCACCTGACCGGCACCAGCCCAGCGTTCTCCATCGACAAAGCCCGCGATCTCCTCGGCTGGGAGCCGAAGCGGTCCTGGCGTACTGAGCTCAACCCGCCCTACGAAGGCGCGGACACGGCAGCAACCCACCAAGCAGCACTCAACGACGAGAACCACGCCGGCCTGGTTCCGGCGGGAGCAACCAAGGAGACACCATGAACTTCGACGGCGTATTGTTTTTCCCCGTCACTCCCTTCGCCGAAGACGGGACGGTGGATGTTGCCCTGCTCAAGGAGCACATCACGTCCCGCCTCCCGTTCGGCCCCGGCGGTGTGTTCCCCGCCTGCGGCACCGGCGAATTCCATGCGCTTTCCCTTGATGAGATCCGCACTGTGGTGACTGCCGCCGTCGAAGCCGTTGCCGGTGCCGTTCCCGTGGTCTCCGGTGCCGGTGGACCGCTGGGTCACGCCATCGCAGCAGCCAAAGTGGCTGAGGAAGCCGGCGCGGATGCCCTCCTGGTCCTTCCGCCCTATCTCGTGACCGGTCCTGCCGATGGTGTGGTGGCATACGTCGAAGCCATCGCCGCCGCAAGCAGCCTGCCGGTGATCGTGTACCACCGCGGTACGGCAAAGTTCACCGCCGAGGCGATCACCCGCCTCACCGCCAATCCGAAGGTGGTTGGCTTCAAGGACGGAATCGGCGACATCGGTCTTGCGCAGGAAATCGTCTCGGCGATCAACGCCAGCGGACGCACCGACTTCGCGCTGTTCAATGGCCTGCTCACTGCGGAACTGACGCAGGGGGCCTACCGTGGCCTCGGCATCCCGTTGTACTCCTCGGCAGCGTTTGCCATGGCCCCCGAAATTGCCAAGGCCTACTACGACGCCTACGTGTCCGGTGACGAAGAGCGCCGCCATGCCCTGCTGGAAGGTTTCTACGCTCCCCTCGTCCGGCTCCGTGACCAGACCCCCGGCTTCGGCGTCTCCCTCATCAAGGCGGGCCTCCGCCTCGCGGGACTGCCCGTCGGCCCGGTCCGTCCGCCGCTGGTTGACCCCTCCGAGGAACAGCTCCTGGAGCTCAAGTCCATCCTGGCCAAGGGCCACGAGCTGGCCGGCAGCTGATGCCGGCCCGCATCACGGGCCTCACCACCCGGCTGATCACGGTCCCGCTGCTGCGCAGCTGGGGTGCCGAAGCGCCCGAGAACCATGTGATCGTCACCGAACTGACGACGGACGACGGCGGCACGGGCCACGGTTTCTCCTGGACACCGACTATTGGTCCGCGGGCGGTCAAGGCCCTCCTGGATTACGACATTGCCCCGTTCATCCTCGGACTCGAAGCGAATCCGGAGATCGTGTGGGACCAACTCTGGAAGCGGCTGCACGAAGCCGGCGGGGGCGGCTTGACCACCATTGCCATGGCCGGTGTGGACCTGGGCCTGTGGGATCTGAAAGCCCGGGAGGCCGACACCTCCGTGACCGGGTTGTTGGGCCAGCGCCGGGAATCGGTGGAAGTTTATGGTTCCGGAGTGAACCTGCACTACCCGCTGGAGCAGCTGGTGGAACAGGCACAGCGGTGGGTCGCTGCCGGGCACCACGCCGTCAAGATCAAAGTGGGCAAACCCGAGCTGCGGGAAGACGCCGAGCGGGTTGCTGCAGTCCGCCAGATTATCGGCCCGGACCGCCTGCTCATGATCGACGCCAACCAGCGCTGGGACCTCGCCCACACCTTCCGTGCTCTGGATGTCTTGGGGGAGTACGGACTCGAATGGTTGGAAGAACCCCTCCGCGCGGACGATCTCTGGGCCTACCGTCGCTTGCGCAAACATTCACCGGTACCCATTGCCCTGGGGGAGAACGTCCACACCATCTACCGCTTCCGCGACTTCATCGAAGCCGAAGCCGTAGACATCATCCAGCCCAACATCGTCCGGGTGGGCGGCATTACGCCCTTCCGCAGGATTGTTGAACTGGCCCGGGCCAACAGCATCAGGGTGGCGCCGCACCTGCTTCCGGAGCTCTCCGGGCAGTTGGCACTCACCCTGGCCGAGGCCGTGAGCGTTGAGGACGTGGAAGACGCGTCCTTTGAGCAGCTCGGAATCCTGGCCGGACCTTCCCCGGTACAGATCAGCCGCACCAGCACCGTCAGCAGGCTCAGCAGCACCGGCCGGCCCGGCCTTGGCTTCGAATTCACCGGGAAGCCCGCCCCGCAGCTGCCCGCACCCGAGAGCGCCGCACCCGAGAGCGCCGAGAGCGCCGAGAGCAAAGGAAACCGCATTGAGTACAGCAACTCTTGACCTGACAGCCATCACCGCCGCAGCCACCGAAGCCGCAAAGGTGACCGCAGCGGCCACCGACGCCGAGCGCGCAGCCTGGCTGACCGCCGTCGCCGACGCCTTGGACGCCAACGTCACTGAGCTGGTGGCCATCGCCGATTCAGAGACGAGCCTGGGCACCGTCCGGCTCACCGGTGAGGTGGCCAGGACCAGTGGACAGCTCAGGTTGTTCGCCACTGTGATCACCGAGGGCTCCTACCTTGAGGCCGTCATCGATCATGCGGACCCGGCGGCCACCCCGCCCAAGCCGGACCTGCGCCGCATCCTGCGTCCGATCGGTCCCGTCGCTGTGTTCTCGGCGTCGAACTTCCCGTTCGCCTTCTCGGTGGCCGGTGGAGACACAGCGTCCGCACTGGCAGTGGGTTGCCCGGTGGTCGTCAAGGCACACTCGGGCCACATCCGTCTCTCCGAGCGGACCGCCGAGATCGTCACCGAGGCACTGGCCAAGGCCGGCGCACCGGACGGGATCTTTGCCCTGGTGAGTGGCCGCGAGGCCGGCACCGCACTGGTTCAGGACCCGGCCATCAAGGCCGTCGGCTTCACCGGATCCATCCCGGGCGGACGCGCCTTGTTCGACCTCGCGGCATCCCGCCCCGAGCCGATCCCCTTCTACGGGGAACTCGGCAGCCTGAATCCCGTGGTCATCACGGCGGACGCGCTCGCGGAGCGGGGACAGCAGCTCGCCGCGGGACTCGCAGGCTCGTTCACCATGGGCGCCGGGCAGTTCTGCACCAAGCCCGGGCTCGTGTTCATCCCGGCCGGTACGGACTTCGCATCGCACCTGGCAGAGGCCAGCAAGGACAAGCCGACCGCTGCAATGCTGACCGGGCGCATCGCCGAGGCCTACCCGGACGGGCTCCGTAACGTCGCAGACCAGCCGGGTGTCGCCGTGGTCAGTGGCACCGTGCAGCAGGACAGCCTGGCCGATGGCGCCGCACCCGTGGTGTTCTCCACCAGTGCCGCCAATGTCCTGGAACGCCCGGAAGAGCTGCTGGAGGAGTGCTTCGGTCCCACCACGCTCCTCATTGAGTACACCGACCAGGAGGAGTTGTCCGCGGCGCTCGCCAAGGTTCCCGGGAGCCTCACCGGCACAGTGCATGCCCAGCCGGGCGAGGACGTTTCCGCGGTGGTGGAGCAACTCAGTGGCCTGGCGGGGCGGGTGTTGTTCGATGGTTGGCCCACGGGCGTTGCCGTGAACTGGGCCCAGCAGCACGGCGGTCCGTATCCGGCGACGACGTCCCTGTTCACCTCTGTCGGTGCCACCGCGGTCCGCCGCTTCCAGCGTCCGGTGGCTTACCAGGATGCTCCGGAGAGCGTGCTGCACCCGGCTTTGCGCGACTCCAACCCGCTGGGCATCCCGCGGCGCGTGGACGGCGTACTGACGCTGGGCTAACGCCCACGGTTGGGTAGGCACAAACGAAAGTGCGGGGTCACCACATCGGTGACCCCGCACTTTCGTATGGATTCAGATGTTACGGGCGCAGCGTCAGCGGACGACGGCGGCCGTCCACGTCGGTGGTCGGCCACCGGTCGTCTACGGTCAGGATGCGCAGGCCGGAATCGGTGAGCAGCACAGTGTCCTCGATCTTTACTCCGGGCCCGGATGGGTTCCACGTGAAGGGCTGGTTCAGCACGATGGTGTCGGTGACCTCCGCCGTCACCCGGGGGTCGCGGCCCGCGTAACCGGCCGGGCCGCCCTGATGGTGCAGTGTCCACTGGTCCTCGCCGAAGCCATGGCGCGCGTAGGCCGACTTGATCTCCGCGAACACCTCGTTGAGCCGGGCTCCGGGAATTGTGGCCCGGAAGATGTCGGCCTCAACAGCGGCGATGCGGGCTTCGGCGTCGAGCTCTTGCGGAGTCCCGGCGTCGAACGCCACCCACCGGGTCACGTTGGCTACCAAACCGTTCCGGCGGGCACACACCACAGCCATGGCGCGCCGACCGATAGGGGAGTGCGTGGCCAACGGATGGCGGAAGTCGCTCCGGGCAGCACCGTTGCAGAGCAGCACCAAGGGCTCTGCCCCGACGGCCACGATCCGCGCCGCCAGGTCCGAAACCAGCTGGAATTCCGTGGTCTCCGGGGTCGCGGCCGTGAGCACGTCCGTCATGGCCGCGGCGGCATCCGCGGACAGCCCGGCATACCTGGCTGCCTCCGCCGGAAGCAGTTGCTGACGGGCTGCGCGCAGTTCTGCGGTAACGGCAGCTTCCACCAACGGGTCGCCGTCAACAGCCAGCCCAGCCGCGCCGGCATGCAGCTGCCCGTGCCACGGCACGGTGTGCAGGCTGACGCCTGCAGGCAATTCCTCCGCAGCGACCCGCCCGGCTTCGTTGTTGAACGTCACCAGATGGTCGCCATCGCGGTCCACCAGGAGGGCCGCGATGGGATCCCCCGCCAGGCTGATGTGCACCCGGCTGCCGTCCAGGTACCAGGTGAGGGCCGTGTTGGAGGTCAGCAGGAGCGAGTCCCGCCCGGCCGCGTCAAGGATGTCCAGCACGCGGCGGCGCTTGACGACGCGGTCTGCTGCGTTCCCGGGAGCGATGCGGGCAGTGGCAGTACTGGCCATTGCCGGCGTCGATGCCGGTGTTTGTGCCTGACTGGCCAAGGGCGTGGATTGAGTAGGCGTGGTCATGCCGGTTCCCCCAAAGTAGTGATGAGTTGTTCAATGTCGTGTGTTGCCAGGAAGCCATCCGCGATGAGCACAGTGACGGTCCTGTGCAGGGGGTGTCCGGGTTCCGTGGTCACCGGGGCGTCCCACGCCAAGGAAAGGCCGACGCCGGGATAGCCTTCGTGCCGCACGAACCACGGGTCCGGTGCCTGGGGTGAGGCCAGGAACACGAGTGTCGCCGGGTGCCCCAGTCCGGGGTCGCCGGTGACATGCGCGGCGCCGGCCGTTCCGGCGTCGAACGTTCCCGACCACGCCAGCCACGGCGCAACCGTGCCGTGTACAGCGTCCTCGCCCCGCGACTCCGGGGTCCACACGGTGGTGTCGCCGACCTTCGGGAGCCGCCAGAAGAAGCCACCGTAACCGCCTTGGTGCCGCCCGTTGGAACCGGGGCTGCCGAGCAGTACCGGGCGCCCCGTGGCTGACTCCAGCGTGAAGTCCAGCGTCAGTTGCCACGCTGAATTCCCGACGGCGGCCCAGCGCCACTGGCGCAGTTCGCGGAGGACGGGGGTTCCGTCCGGGCCGATCCAGTCCAGCTGTTCGCGCCGGTGGCCCTCACCATGGTCCGCGGACTTCGTGACGATGCGGCCGTGGTCCTGGCGCCAGACGTAGGCACCGGCGGCGCGGGTGTAGGTCCGGCCGCCCCAGAAGTTGATGCCGTCCACGTCCTGGATGGCGATGCCCGCGCCCAGATGCCATACGTGGTCCTCAGGGATGTGGTCGGTGACCACGGTGCCCCTCAAGGTCCGCACGGGGTGCAGGTAGGGACGCGGCGCGGACGTGGGACGGATGCGGCTGCCGTCCTGCACGGTGGCGACTGATGTGCCGTTGACGCGGAATCCGGGCAGTGCAGCGACGCCGCTCGCAGAAGGCGTGGCAGTGTCCGTCACAGTGTCCGTCACTGTCTCCGTCCATGGTGCTCCGAGGTCCGCGAAGGTGGCCTGGCCCACGGCTGCCCGGCGTATCAACGATTCGATGCCGTGCACCACCGGGTGGGCGTCGTCGCCCTCGCCTTCCCAGGTGACGAAGTCCGGGTGGATCAGCAGGGGAGCGTCTGCCGTGCGGATCGCTTCGAGCACCGACACGTAGGCGCCTGCGCCACTGAGGGGACTGAGCAGATCCTCTTCCGAACTGGCGGACAACAGGTTCTCCAGCAGGTCGGTCCGTCCGAACGTCTGGCTGCGGGTCCCCGCCGGTGTGGTGATCTCCAGCCGGTCCTCGGTATAGAAGAGGGTCAGCTGCCCCAAGGTGCCGTAGATGCTGACGGTTGGCGCGGACTGCTCAGGCGCGCAGAGCGTCAAGGCGCACGTCAGCACAGTCCCGGCCCCCACCCCAGTGCCGTTGATGGTTCTGACCCTCACTACCGAGGTGTCATCACTTTCGGTGTCGTTGGCCCGGTACAGGTCGGTCTCTACGGATTCAACGTCCGCAACCGTCCGAGCCCCGGCCAGCCGCAGCCCGGTGGCCACCGCGTGCGCCAAGGCGTTGGTGACCACGCCATCCACCACGTCTGTCCCGTTCAGGCTGCGCTTGCCCGCCCAGCGGGAACGCTTGAAGTAAGACATGGTCCGAAGCCACATCCCTGTTGCGCTGAGGCCACGGACCTCACCGATCCCTCCCGCGGCCACCAGTGCGTCCATCGCGGGAAGGGCTTCGGAGCCCAGGCTTTGGAATCCCACCTGGACCAGGCGGTCCGCGCTCGCGGCCGCTGCCATGAGGTCCTGGTATTGCGCCATGGAAGCCACCGGAGGCTTTTCCAGATACACATGGGCGCCGGCCTTGAGAGCGGCCAGAGCCAGGGGCGCGTGCGTTTGGATCGGCGTGGAGATGATCACGACATCCGGCGAGGTGCCTGCTGCCAACAGCTCGTCCAGTGATGGGAAGACCTCAACCCGGGGGCTCAGTTTTCTGTCGGTGGGAGGCCTGGGATCGGCGACGGCCACCAGTTCCAGGGCACCGGAAGCGGACAACCGCTCAAGGTTGTCCAGGTGCCGTTCGCCGAAACCGTGAACACCTGCCAAGGCGACTCGGGGGAGCCGGGTCTGACCCTCCACAGCGGTGACGGTTGAAGGTTGAGTCATGAGTCTGTCCTAGCGAGGTCAGGTGCGGGGGAAGCGAGGGTTTGGAGGGGGTGCAGGGCTGCGGAAAGGAAGGCCGCGGCCTCCTCCTGCATGGCCCGGGTGAAGACGTGCGGTTCCTGCCAGAAACTGCCGGTGTACCGGGTGGCGGCGTGTTCCACCAGATAGCGGTGGGCGTCGCGCATTCCCTGTTCCGGGAACAGCGGATCCTTCACGGCGTACTGGACCAGGACCGCTTCGGCGGTTGACCGCACGGCGAGGTCCGGCCAGTCCCCGAGCCTGGCGAGGCCGGGGGAATGCAGTAACCACGAATGTGCGTCCAGGTACGCGGGCAGCAGCGAACTGAAAGTGGTCATCATGCACGTCACCACATAGCTGCGGACCAGGGGACTCAGGGCAGCCAGCACCATGGCGCGCCCGCCGCCGCCGGAAAATCCGAGGCAGCCGAGCCGTCCGGAGTCCACTCCGGGGAGCGTCGCGAGGATGCCCAGCGCGGCGAGATCGTCATGGGCCACGGTTCCGGCGACACTGCTGCCGAGCAGCGTCGCGGCCTTCGCCACGGTCTCCTCATGGGCAGCCGCAGCCGCGTTGTACAGTTCCGCTGCGGAAGGTTCGACGCCGGCCTCCCGCCAGAGTGCCCGCTGGCCATCCACTGCGGAGGCGGTGCGCCAGGGCAGGGGGTCCATGCCGAAACCCCGGCTGCCCCACATGAACGTGTCATGGGCCAGGACTGCGAATCCTTGCTGGGCCAGCCAGGTGGCGGGTGCGCGGCCGTCGTACAGCTTCTTTCGCACGTCGGGCGGTATTGGGCCGAAGGGGTGCGGCTCCTGGCCGGAGCCGCCCGCGGTGGAGGACCCGGCGTCGTGGTGTTCTTCCTGGTCCGGAAGCGACACCAGCCGCTCGGCTCCGTACGCCTTGACTCCACCGTGGCAGTGCAAGGCAAGAAGGCCGGGCAGCGGGCCGGATTCGCCGCTGGGCCGCACGAACCAAGCCGAGGTCCTGGACCCAAAGCCCACCTGCCACGACAAGCGCGAGGTGGTGACGCCGTCGTGGACTGTTTCGGAGTGCGCCGTGTACTCAAGGTCCGGTGTTCCGGCAGGGACGCCGAGTGTGTCGGCCAGGTGCTGTGCGGCTGGAGAGGCCGCTTCGTAGCGATGGCGGACGGCGTAGTCCGGCCAGTCTTCGTAGCGTGCCAAGGCGCTGGGCCGCTGGGGTGTAGCTGCCATGTCAGCCGCGTTCATGGCAGTCGTAGTCGGTGGGAAACAATAGTGACCTGCCTAATCGAAGCTCAAGGGTGTGCAAAGGCGCACGCCGGGCGGCTTCAGCGTGGAAAATCGGATTCGGCGGCTTCGTCAGAAAACGCTTTCTCAAAAATTAGCAAAAGGCTGTACATGGGTCAAGAAAACGTTTACTTTGGTACGGAGCCGCTGAAGCCCGGGACCCGAAATCCTGGTCCCTCAGGGGGAAGAGCCGGAACATCGGCCTCCCGGAAGGCAAGCACCAACCAGACTCGAAGTCCGTGGATGGCCACGATGACCAAAGGAGACCACATGGCCGCTGTACTACACACGGGGACGCCGCAAGGCGTTCGCGGGCCGGCGAGGGGGAAGCGATGAGCGCTATAGGCGAACTCTCAACGATGACCCGCCGCAAGGGCCCCATGACCAAGGAAGAGAAGAAGGCCAACGGCCGCGACAACAAGGCCGCGTACATCTTCCTTCTGCCGTGGCTGATTGGTCTTGTGGCCATCACTGTGGGACCCATGCTGATGTCGTTGTACCTGTCCTTCACGGACTACAACCTGCTGCAACCCCCGGAATGGGTGGGCCTGGACAACTTCGTCCGCATGTTCGGCGATGCCCGCCTCCACAACTCCCTGCGCGTCACGTTCACCTACGTCCTGGTAGGGGTTCCGCTGCAACTGGCTGTGGCACTGGTGATCGCCCTGGTGCTGGACAAGGGCCTGCGCGGTCTTCCGTTCTACCGCTCCATTTTCTACTTGCCCTCCTTGCTGGGCGGTTCGGTCGCCGTTGCGATCCTGTGGAAGCAGATCTTCGGCACCACGGGCCTGGTCAACCAGGTTTTGGCGATGGTGGGCATTGAGGGGCCGGGGTGGATTTCGGACCCCAATACGGCTCTTGGTTCCATCATCCTGCTGCACGTCTGGACCTTCGGCAGCCCCATGATTATCTTCCTGGCCGGCCTGCGCCAGATCCCGGTCATGTATTACGAGGCAGCCAAGGTGGACGGCGCCACCACTCTGCAGCAGTTCTGGCGGATCACGCTGCCCATGCTGAGCCCCATCATTTTCTTCAACCTGGTGCTTCAGATCATCGGTTCGTTCCAGTCGTTCACGCAGGCGTTCATCGTCTCCGGCGGCAACGGCGGCCCGTCCGACTCCACGATGTTCTTCACCCTGTACCTGTATCAAAAGGGCTTCGGCCAGTTCGACATGGGTTACGCCTCAGCGATGGCCTGGTTCCTGCTGGTCATCATCGGTGCCTTCACCGCCATCAACTTCATCGCTTCAAAGTATTGGGTGTTCTACGATGACTAAACTCCAAACCCTCCCCGCCGCCTCTGCTTCCTCCGCAGGGAAGAAGAACGGCAAGTCCGGAAAGAGCCCGCGCCGCCGCGAATCGCCGGGCGGCCTGGCCTTCAGCCGCAGCGCCCGCATCAAAGGCCTGGTCAAGCACGCCATCCTGATCATCGTGGGCGGCGTGATGATCTACCCGCTGTTGTGGATGGTGGTTTCCTCCCTGCGCCCCAACGACCTCATCTTCCGCGAACCCGGCCTCTGGCTCGAAAACCTGGAAATGAGCAACTACACCGATGGTTGGTCAGCGCTGACCCACCCGTTTGGCCACTACATGATCAACTCCGCGATCGTGGTCCTGGGCTCGATCGTGGGCAACCTGGTCTCCTGCTCCATGGCCGCCTACGCTTTCGCCCGCCTGCAATTCAGCGGCAAGAAGCTTTTCTTCGGCATCATGCTGCTGACCATCATGCTGCCCTTCCACGTGGTGATCGTGCCCCAGTACATCCTGTTCTCCCAGATCGGCTGGGTGAACACTTTCTGGCCGCTGATCGTGCCCAAGCTCCTGGCAACCGACGCGTTCTTCGTCTTCCTCATGGTCCAATTCATCCGCGGCATTCCCAAGGACCTGGATGAGGCAGCCCGCATCGACGGCGCCGGCCACCCCAGGATCTTCCTGCGCGTGATCCTGCCCCTGATGGTCCCGGCCCTGGCCACCACCACCATCTTCACGTTCATCTGGACCTGGAACGACTTCTTCGGCGCACTTATTTACCTCACGGACCCGGACATGTTCACCGTCCCCGTCGCGCTGCGCGCCTTCGTCGACTCGCAGTCCGCCACCAGCTGGGGATCGCTCTTCGCGATGTCCATCGTGTCGCTGCTCCCGGTGTTCCTCGTCTTCCTCTTCGGCCAGCGGTTCCTCATCAAGGGCATCGCCACCACCGGCATCAAATAGGCCGGCAGTATCGCCTGAAGGGGGTGGCGCCTGCCGCCCCCTTCAGGTGAGTCCCTCCGTCGCGTGTCCCACAACTAAGACAAGTTTGTATCTTGTAATACAAGATTGTGACTTGTAACATAATTCTCAGTAAGAAAACGCTTTCTCATTCGCATCAGCATCAGGATCAATGAAGATCGGAGACAACAGTGCCGGTACATTCCAAGGGTGAAGCAGTCGCCCCTGTAGCCGCGTCAACAGAATCGGCCCCCAAGGGCAAGCGCGCCAAGCGCAGGCTTCGCGCCTCAGCCCTGGTGGCTGCCACGGCAGCAGCCGTCCTTGCCCTCACCGCATGCGGTGGCGGCGGAGGCTCGGAAGCCAAGAGCGCCGACGGCAAAGTGGAGCTGCGCTTCGCATGGTGGGGCGGCGACAAGCGCGCCCAGGTAACGCAAGCCGCCATCGCAGCGTTCGAAGCCGAGAACCCCAACATCAAGATCAAGCCCGAGTACGGCGACTGGAGCGGATACTGGGACAAGCTCGCCACCCAGGTCGCAGCCAACGACGCCCCGGACATCATCCAGATGGACGAGAAATACATCACCGAGTACTCAACGCGCGGCGCCTTGCTGGATCTCTCCAAGTACAAGATCGATACCTCCAAGCTCGACGAAGCCGCACTCGAAGCAGGTAAGGGCGAGAAGGGCCTGACCGGTATTGCCGCAGGCATCAACGCCGCAACCATCCTGGCAAACCCCGCCGTCTTCCAGGCCGCAGGCGTAGCCATCCCTGATGACAAGACCTGGACCTGGGACGACTTCGAGCGCATCGCCGCCGAGGTCACGGCCAAGTCACCCAAAGGCACCTACGGCGCTGCCGCTTACGGTACGGATGAAGCTTCCCTGGGAGTGTGGCTGCGCCAGAATGGCAAGTCCCTCTACACGGAGGACGGCAAGCTTGGCTTCGAGCCCTCGGACATCGCCGAGTGGTGGGGCTTCCTGAAGGAACTCAGCGAGAAGAAGGCTGTCCCTTCGGCATCCGAGGTAGTTGAAGCCGAGGCTGCTCCGCTGGACCAGAGTGGCCTGGCCACGGGCAAGAACGGCCTCGCGTTCTGGTGGTCCAACCAGCTCCCGGCACTCGAAAAGGCTGCGGGCGGCGAACTCCAGATCCTGCGCTTCCCGTCCAAGACGGGCAAGGCTGAGGACGCCAAGCTCTGGTATAAGGCGTCCCAGTTCTGGTCTGCGTCATCGCGTACCAAGCACCCCGAAGAGACGGCCAAGTTCATCGACTTCCTGACCAACAACGTCAAGGCCGGCGAAGCCCTCCTGGCAGACCGAGGCGTCTACCCGAACTCCGAGGTACGGGAGGCCATCGCCCCCAAGCTGGCCAAGGCCGACGTCAAGGTTGTTGGCTTCATCGACCAGATCAAGGGAGAACTTGGCGAGGCCCCGGCAGCTCCGCCGAAGGGTGCCGGAGCCATCCAGGAAATCATCAAGCGCTACACCTCGGAGGTCCTGTTCAACAGGCTGTCCACTGAAGAGGCCGGCAAGAAGGCCGTCGACGAAATGAAGTCCGCCATCAGCTAGCTTTTAACAGGAACCGCGCCCCGGGTTGGTCCGTAAGGATCAGCCCGGGGCGCGGTTTTTTGTGCATGCCAGTCGGTTGGGTCAGTCTTCCGCGATGATGGCCACGGCTCCGGCGGGGACGATGCCCGTGAAGCGGTCGCCGCTCAGCAGTTCGGCGCCGTCGGCCTTGACGCTGGCGTCGTCCTGGCTGTGGTTGATGGCAAACAGGAAGCTGCGGCCGTCGTCAGTGCGCCTGCGCGAAAGTTCGACGCCGGTAGTCGCCTCGGTCACGGCAGTCACTCCCGCTTCGTCCACGAGTCGGGCGGTCAGGGCATCGATGCCGGCAGCGTCGGGGAGGGTTGCGAGGTACCAGGCCGAACCGGTTCCGACGGTGCGACGCGTCAGGGCCGGGACGCCGTCGAGCGGGTAATCCGTGAAAGTGGCCAGGACTTCCGCGGAAGCGCCGGGGGATTCAGCCACGTGCACATGTTCGCTCCACACGGAGCCAACGGTTCCATCACTCAGCGTGACCGAGGTGCCAGGGAACAACGGGTGGAATTCCTCGCTGCGGATCCCCAGCAACTCCCTGAAGGCGCCCGGGTAGCCGCCCAAGCGCACATGGTCGCGCTCGTCGACGATGCCGCTGAAGTAGCTGATCAGGACGGTCGCACCGCGCTCCGCGGCGGCGGAGATGGAGGCCGCCGCCTGGTCCGTCACCGAGTACAAGGTGCAGACCAGGATGAGGTCGTAGCCGGAAAGATCGGCCGAGGGATGGACGAAGTCCGTCGTGATCCCGCGGAGGTACAAGGACCGGTGGAAAGCCCGCATCGTGTCGAGGTACTTCAGTGAATTGTTGGGGTGTGAGTCCAGCTCCGATGCCCACCAGGCCTCGTAGTCGAAGACGATCGCGACCCGGGATTCCACCCGTGATCCCTTGACGGGTTCCAGCTTGGCCAAGGCCTCACCGAGGTCCACCACATTGCGCCACACCTGGGTGGCGCGGCCGCCGTGGGGAACCATGGCCGAGTGGAACTTCTCAGAGCCGGCCTTGCTTTGCCGCCACTGGAAGAACATCACGGCATCGGCGCCGCGGGCCACGTGGGTGAGCGAGTTGCGAAGCATTTCGCCGGGCATCTTGGGCTGGTTGTGCGGCTGCCAGTTGACCGCCGACGTCGAGTGTTCCATCAGGATCCACGGGTTCCCGCCCGCAACGCCGCGGGTGAGGTCGGAGCTGAACGCCAACTCGATTTCCCGCTCCGGGTCGGCGGCCACCAGATAGTGGTCGTTGGCGATCACGTCCATGCCCTTGGACCAGTCAAAGTAGTCCAAGGCCTTGGTGGCGCTGGAGACCATGAAGTTGGTGGTCGCCGGGATATTGGGGGTGACCTCGCGGATCACGGCCAGGAGTTCGCGGTAGTAGTCCATGAACACCCACGAGTTGAAGCGGGCAAAGTCCAGTTGCTGGCCGGGGTTGAGTGTGGTGGGTGCAGCACCTGGCGGGATGATTTCAGCGAACGAGGCGTAGTGCTGGGACCAGAATGCTGTGCCCCAGGCGTCGTTGAGGGCCTCGATGGAGCCGTAGCGGCGCTCCAGCCAGGCCCGGAAAGCGGCAGCGTCTTCCTCACCGTGGAACTCGCCAACGTGGCAGCCAAGCTCGTTGTCCACGTGCCACAGTGCCAAGGCCGGGTGGTCCTTGTAGCGTTCCGCGATAACGCGGGTCATGGCGGTGGCGTACCTGCGGTACACAGCCGACGACGGCGTGTAGTGGCGTCGGGAGCCACGTTCAAGTCGGATTCCTTCCGCGGTCACGGGCAGGATCCCGGGGTATTTGCGGGCGAGCCAGGCCGGGGGAGAAGCCGTGGCGGTGGCGAGTGCCACCTTGATACCGGCTCCGTGGAGGTTATCCAGGACATCGTCCAGCCAGCCGAAATCGTAGCTGCCTTCACTCGGTTCCAGGAGGCCCCAGGAGAAGATGGCGACGCTCAGGAAGTTGACGCCGGCTTCCTTCATCAGCTCGATGTCTTCCAGGCGGATGTCTTCAGGCCACTGTTCCGGGTTGTAGTCGCCGCCGTAAGCGAGGCCGTCGATGCTGTTCCAGACAGATGGACTGCTGGTTTTTTCGGGGGAAGCCATGAAACTCCTTCGTAGAAGTGGCGTGTTGTGACTGCTGTGGCTGGAGGGTATGCAAGCAGCGTACCGGGGAAACCGCGCGGAAACAGGTTCCTTGGAAAACGCTTGCCCAGATTCGCTATTAGGGATATTGTATCGATTCAGAACGAGTGTAAGCGAGATCACTGCCACGTTGTAGAGAACTCGGAAGCTTGCACCAACTGAGCAAGGAGGCTCTCATGATCGATAGAAGGAAATTCCTCACCACGGTGGCACTCGGCACTGCATCTGCCGCGTTCCTCTCAGCGTGTGGCCAGTCCTCGACTGCAGGACAAACTGGTTCTGCGGACAACCCCGTCACCATCACCTACACCTGGTGGGGTAATGACGACCGCGCGGAGCGGACCCGTAAGGCCATCGCGCTCTTCGAGTCCAAGAATCCGGACATCAAGGTCAACGGCAACTTTTCCGACTTCGCAGGGTACTGGCAGAAGCGCGCTACCGAAGCTGCCGGCGGTGGCCTGCCGGACGTCATGCAGTGGGACCTGTCCTACCTGCGTGATTATGGCCAGCGGAACCAACTCCTGGACCTCGGCACCGTCAAGATCAACACGGACGCCTTCGAGAAATCCCTCCTTCCCTCAGGCCAGATCCGCGGCAAGACCTACGGCATCCCCACCAGCACCAATGCTTTCGCGGTCTACTACGATCCCGCCAAACTCGCTTCCTTGGGCATCGCTGAACCGGACGGCTCGTGGAACTACAAAGAGTTCAACGCCTTCCTGGCCGAGGTGGGCCAGAAAGGCAACGGGACGTTGTTCGGCGGCACCGACTACACCGGTGTCTGGTGGAACTTCAACATCTGGCTGCGCCAAAACAACATCCAGGCATTCACCGAGGACGGCAAGCTGGGCTTCTCCAAGGATGACCTGAAGAAGTGGTGGAACCTCACCTCGGAACTGCGCGGTACCGGCGCCATTGTCGGCGAAGACAAGGCCACCCAGCTGCTGCCCAAGTCGCCGTTCGGTTCCAATGTCACCGCCACGGAAGTTACGTGGGACAACTTCATGGCCGGCTACCTCGCAGATAGCGGCGCCAAGGAACTCAAGCTCGTTCCGGTCCCCTCGGACGACCCGGACAACCTGGGCCTGTTCCTGAAGCCCTCCATGCTGATGGTGGCCAGCGCAAAGACCAAGTACAAGGATGCTGCGGCCCGCTTCATCGACTTCATGGTGAACGATCCCGAGGTCGGCCAGATCTTCAAGACCTCCCGCGGCGTCCCGGCATCGAGGACGCAGCGCGACGGCACCACGTTCGAAGGCACGGACAAGCTGGTGGTGGATTACGAGAAGTCCATCGAGAAGTACCTCAAGGATGCCCCCGAGCCGCCCATCGTTGGTTTCGGCACGCTGGAGTCCACGTTCAAGCGGGTCACGCAGGACCTGAACTACGGCAAGCTCACCGTGGACGGCGCAGCTGATGCGTGGTTCAAGGAAGCCGAAGACCTTATCAAGCAGAACGCCTAAGCAGACCTTCTGTGTCTGATCCAGGCTTCACAACTGACGGATTGATCTCGTGACTCAAACCCCAACCCTGAGCAGGCGCGCCGCCTCCGCTCCCTCGCAGCCGCGTAAATCGCGGCGGCGGGGGGCAGACACCCGCGCCGGTTACACCTTCCTGTTGCCGTGGTTGCTGGGATTCATCGCACTGACCGTTGGCCCGATGATTTCCTCGCTGTACCTCTCTTTCACCAACTACAACCTCTTTGACGCCCCTAAGTGGATCGGCTTCGATAACTACGCCACCCTCTTCCAGGACGAACGGTTCCTGCAGTCGGTAGGCGTGACCATGCAGTACGTGGTCTTCGGTACCCCGTTGAAGCTCGCGGCGGCCTTGGCGATCGCGATGCTGCTCAACAGCAAGCGCAAGGGCCAGGGTTTCTACCGGTCCGCTTTCTACGCTCCGTCCCTGATTGGTGCTTCGGTGTCCATCGCGATCGTCTGGAAGGCGATGTTCGGCGATTCCGGTCCCGTGGACCAGGGCCTGTCCTTCTTCGGGATCAACCTTGGCGGCTGGGTGGGCAACCCCAACATGACCATGGGCATGATGATCCTGCTGACCGTATGGCAGTTCGGTGCCCCCATGGTGATCTTCCTGGCCGGCCTGAAGCAGATCCCCGTGGACCTCTACGAGGCTGCCTCGATGGACGGCGCGGGTCCGGTCCGGAAATTCATGAACATCACCTGGCCCATGCTCTCCCCGGTCATCTTCTTCAACCTGCTGATGGAAACCATCCACGCCTTCCAGATCTTCGCATCGGCCTACATCATCTCCAACGGTGAAGGCGGCCCGGCAGGGTCCACCCTCTTCTACACCCTCTACCTGTACTTGCGCGGTTTCTCCGATTTCCGGATGGGCTACGCCTCGGCAATGGCCTGGCTCTTGGTGATCGTGGTCGGCATCATCACGCTGATCTTCTTCAAGACCTCCAAGTCCTGGGTCCACTACAGCGGTGATGCAAAGTGACAACCATGGCAACCCCCACCCAGCCCGCACCCGCGAAGCCCTCAACGGCACCGGTCTACAACCCGAAGTCCGAGTCCACCACGGCCAAGCGGATCAAGAGCACCATCTTCCACATTGTCGCTTTGGCGCTGGTGGCGATGGTCCTCTACCCGGCGCTGTGGATGATCGCGTCATCGTTCAAGCCGAACTCCGAAATCGGCGGCGCGAACAACGCCCTATGGTCGGCCAACTTCAGCTTCGACAACTTTGCCACGGCCATGGAAGGCATCGGCGGGGTCTCCACCCTGACGTTCTTCACCAACTCACTGATCCTGGCCGTCGGCGCAGTGGTGGGCACCGTCCTTTCGGCATCGATCTCCGCCTACGCCTTCGCCCGGATCAACTTCCCGGGGCGCGGACTGTTCTTCGGCATGATGATCGCCACCCTGCTCCTGCCCTTCCACGTGGTGATCATCCCGCAGTACATCGTGTTCCAGCAGCTTGGCCTGGTGGACACGTACGTGCCGCTGCTGATCGGCAAGTTCCTCGCCGCTGATGCATTCTTCGTCTTCCTCATGGTCCAGTTCATGCGCGGCCTCCCGGCCGAACTGGATGAGGCGGCACGCATCGACGGCGCCGGACACGTCCGCATCTTCGGATCCATCATGCTTCCGCTGATGAAACCGGCCCTGATCTCCACCTCGATCTTCTCCTTCATCTGGAGCTGGAACGACTTCCTGGGCCCGCTGCTCTACCTGAACACGCCCGAAAAATACCCGCTGCCGTTGGCGCTGCGGCTCTTCGTGGACCAGACCCAGTCCTCGGACTACGGGGCCATGATCGCCATGTCCGTCCTGGCGCTCCTGCCCGTCCTGGTCTTCTTCCTCGTCTTCCAGCGCTACATCGTCGAAGGCGTCTCAACGCAAGGCCTCAAGGGCTAAGGGATACAGAGAATGAGCACTATGAATGCCACAGGCACATCGTCCGGAAAGCCCGGAATTCCGGTCAGCCGCTTTGCCCTCTTCGCCGAGACCATCCTGGCGGGAGTCATTGTGCTCCTCTTGTCCGTCCCCTTGGTGACGGCGCCGGCTGCCTATGCAGCCGGCGTCGCGCACCTTGAGAGGCACCTCAGCGGCAGGGATGATTCCCTCCGCAGCCTGTGGGGGAATTTCCGTCGTGCGCTTCCCGGCAGTTGGAAGTTTGGCATCACGACGGCGGTGGCCGCCGTCGTGATTGTCCTTAACCTCTTGCTCGCCCTGGTGGGTCAACTGCCTGGCCGGGCCTTTATCCTCCCGGCCACAGTGATTCTGGCGACGGCCGGGGCGGTCCTCCTGCTCCGGACCGCTGCCAACTGGAGCGGCGGCGTCACGTGGGAGGGCGACGCCGGTCAGGAACCTGCTGAGATGCCGGGCCGGCAGCGATGGTCTGCTGCCTACTCGAGCGCCAAGGATGATTCGATTCGCGACTGGAGTGGCTCGCTGCTGCTGCTCGCTGCCCTCTTCATGACGGTCGTCTTTGTCTGGATGCTGCAGGCGCTGTTCGTGATCGTTCCCGGGACCCTGGTCCTGGCAGCAGCAGCCATCAAGATCCGCTCCCACCGCTGACAGTCCGAACCCAACCCGCTGAATCGAGCAGACAACCCCGTGTCGCCGCGCCCGTTCCCACTGCGCCCTCAATCCACCAGATCCCCCAAGTCCACCGGTCCGGCCCCACGCCCCCGTTCCACCGAAACCTGGCATTACCCGCTGCGGCACCACAATTACCGGATCTTCGTCGCGTTGTCGCTGGTGGGCAGTGGTGGCGTGTGGATGCAGCGATTGGCCCAGGACTGGCTGGTTCTGCAGCTCACGGGCAGTCCGGCTGCCGTTGGCCTGGCCGTTGCCCTCCAGTTCCTGCCCATGCTGGTGGTGGGACCCGTCAGTGGTGTGTTGGTGGATCTCTTCCCCAAGCGACGCATCCTGCTCGTTTGCCAGGCTGTGGCCGTCCTGCTGGCTGCCGGACTTGCGGTGTGGAACGCCACGGGCGGCACCGACGTCTGGGTTGTCTACGCGTCCTGCATCGCGCTGGGTATCACCAGCGCCATCGATGGACCCGCCCGGCAGGTGTTCGTCAATGAAGTGGTGGGCGACGCCGGGCTTCCCGCAGCCATCGGCCTGAACAGCGCCATTGGCCAGCTCGGTGCCATGGCCGGTCCCGCACTGGCCGGCGTGGTCATCGCCCAGGCCGGTCCGGCGGCGGCGTTCGCTGCCAACGCCGGACTTGGCGTGGCGGTGTTGGTGATGATTGTGTCCATCAGGCCGGGCGAGCTCCATCATTCACCGGAGGTCCGTGGGCAGGAACCTCGGCGTGGGCAGGTCCTGGCGGGGTTCCGCTTTGTCCGCGCCCGTCCACCCTTGCTCCTGACCATGCTGCTCGCGGGCTTGCTGGGGGCCTTTGGAATGAACGGTCCCGTTGTCCTGGCAGCTTTCGCGGAGAGGGTATGGCACAGTGGTCCAGCCGGATTCGGCCTTTTCAACACTGTCAGCGCTTTGGGGGCCCTGGCTGGTGCCCTGGTGGCAACACGCATCAAGCGATTCGGCCGCAAGGGGATAGTGGCCAGTGCCGGGCTCTTTGGCTTGACGCAATTGCTGGCCGCCGTGATGCCCACGCAGGAGTGGTTTGTGGCGATGCTCGTTGTGGTGGGCTTCATGACGTTGCTGTTCCTGACGAGTGCAGCCACCGCCGTTCAGCTGGAAGCCGGCGCAAGCGTCCGCGGCAGGGTGTTGGCCCTGTACTTCCCGCTGCTCCTCGGCGGGCACGCTCTGGGGGGACTGCTGGCGGGATGGCTGACGGAAGACTTCGGCGTCCGAACCGGGCTGGTCGTCACAGGAGCGTTGGGCATGGTCTCCGCAGGGGTGATTGGGCTCCTGCTGTGGCGGCATTCGGCCAAGCGCACCCGCACAACTGGTTGAGCCTTTTTGTTAAAAGTGATAGCTCAAACAAACAAAAACTCCCTTGACTGGTGACGTAGAGCACATCTACCCTGAGAAAGCGTTTTCTCCGACGTGCATCTGCAAGATTCACCCTGCCCAGACAAGGACCCCAGATGTCGATCCGTGCAACAAAGAAGTTCGCGCTCAAAGCTGCAGCCGCCGCGGCCGTTGTAGCCATCACCATGACCGGTTGCGGCAGTTCGCCGCAGGCCGCCTCCGACGGCACAGTCACCCTGCGCTTCAGCTGGTGGGGCTCGGATGTCCGCCATAAGATGACCCAGAAACTCATTGACGCCTTCGAGGCAGAGAACCCCACCATCAAGGTCAAGGGCGAATACGGCGACTGGTCCGGCTACTGGGACAAGCTCGCTACGCAGGTCGCCTCGCAGGACGCCCCGGACATCATCCAAATGGATGCCGCTTACCTGGGCGAGTACGCCGAGCGCGGTGCCCTCCTGGAACTGAATGGCGTTGACCTTGGCAAGTTCGATTCTGCTGTTGCAGATGCCGGCAAGGTCGACGGCAAGCAGTACGCCGTCACCGCCGGCGTGAACGCCCAAGTGGTTCTGGCCAACCCGTCGCTCCTGACGGCCAGCGGTGTCACGTTGCCCGATGACAAGACATGGACCTGGGACGAATACAACAAGACCGCTGCATCCATCACCGAAGGCAGCAAGAGCGGTGTTTACGGCTCAGGGGCCGTCAGCGGTGACGCTCCCATGAACCTGTGGTTCCGCCAGCACGGCAAGTCGCTCTTCACCTCCGACGGCAAGTTCGGCTTTGACGAGGGCGACCTGACGGGCTGGTACGAATACCAGGCCGAACTCCGCGATTCCAAAGCCGTGCCGCCCGCCTCGGTGATGACCGAGGACGCCACCGCCTCCGTGGACCAGCAGGGCTTGGCCACCAACAGGTTCGGGCTCGCCTGGTATTGGTCGAATCAGCTGAGTGCCCTGACCAAGGCCTCGGGCCAGCCCCTGGAAATCCACCGTCCTCCGAGCACGGACGGCAGCGCCGCGAGTGCCCGGCAGTTCTACAAGTCCTCCCAGTTCTGGTCGGCGAGTTCCCGCACCAAGCACCCGGCCGAGGTACAGAAGTTCATTGACTTCCTCGCGAACAATGTGCAGGCCGGCGAAATCGCCTTGGCAGATCGCGGTATCCCGGGCAACTCTGAGGTCCGCGCAGCAGTCCTTCCCAAGCTGACGCCTGAAGATGCAGTCACGGCCAAGTTCATCGACGAGATCTCCTCCGAACTGGGAGACGCAGTCCCGGTTCCGCCGGCAGGTTCCAGCTCCGCCGTCGAGGCCTTGGGCCGATACGGCCTGGAGGTCCACTTCAACCGGATGTCACCCGCGGAAGCTGCCAGGAAGGCCATGGACGAAGCCAGGAGCGCGCTGAGTTAGACCCAGCGAGACCCCGCGAGATGGCACTTAAACCCAATGTTTGCGGGAAACATGGGTGCTAACTGCCGTCTCGCGGGCCGAACGTCCATCTTCCAGGCGCCGCCGAAACTGTGCGGTCGGGGAGGACCACCTGGGCCGTAACCCCTGCGGGAATGCTGCACTCCAGCTCCATGCCGTCGACCGTCCGTTGCCAGGAAACGGCAACCACTCCGCGCTGGGTGGGCACGCTGCCCGCGGCACGTTCCAGCCGGCACACCGGCGGTTGGATCACGACGGCGGACGCCCCCGGCGCGGTCACGCGGACACCGAGGAGGTGCTCCAGGATCTCCCGGACCACGGAGGCAGACCATGCGTGGGACTGGCTGTAATCAGTGCCTTCATCGAGTTCCCACGCCTCCCAGGTGAAGGATCCGCCGGCTTCGAGCAAACGCGCCCACCCTGGCTGGCCCGGGTCCGTGAGCAGGTCCAGGACATCGTCCACCCGGCCTTGGGAAAGCAGTGCACGGAACAACCGGTGCACCGTCATCGGCCCTTGCCGCATTCCCATTCCGGCAAGGCGTTCGGCGTCCTTGGCGGCGTGCCCGGGAGGCGTGATGCCCAGGGACAACGGGAACGACGTCGCATGCTGTGAAGCAGTGAGGCTTGGCCGGCCGTCGGCGTACAAACCATCCACCATGACGCCGTCCACCCGGAGCTTCGAAGTGATATTCCCGGCAAGCGATGCCGCTGTCTGGCCAAACCTGGCTGCCTCCGGCGCAAGGCCGGCAGCCCCGCAAAGCCTGCTGACGACGTCGAGCACTGACCAGGACTGGGCATTCACCGTGGTGCGCGCCGCGCAGTTTATGTCGTAGCCGAACCGGCCGGGAGCGGGCCAGTCCACGATGCCGTGCAGGTAGGGACCTGCGCCGCCGCCAAGGTCAGTGACCAAGCCGGCCGTGGGACCGCTGCCGGGGATATGCCGGAGCACGTACTCGGCCGTGTCCTGAAGGCAGGGGAGGAGCTCCTGGACCAGCGCGTCATCCCCGCTGAGCCGGTGGTAGTCCTCCACCCATTCGGGCATCATGAGCGAGAAATCCGGGATGTCGCGTTTGCCGTCGCCGTTGGGATAGACCGCGTTGTAGCGGCCCCTTTCCTGCGGCGAGTCCCAGTAGCGTCTCGCCGACCCAGCGAATTCACGTAGGGCCTTGGCGGTGAAGTGACGCTCGCCGAACAAGGCCATGGTGGCGTACGAGATGTTCACGGCGTCGCCCAGGAACTGGCCCTTCTCGCGGGTGGGTGTGTCCACGAACTGTTCCTGCACACCGAACAGCGCAGAGTCCCGCAGGAGCGTGAAGACACGGTTCAGGGTCTCGTCGGAACTGTGGAAGCTGCCCTCGGCTGGGTGTTCGGCGTGGATGATGGTGGCCCCTACCGCCCCGAGATCCCCCCTGTCCACACCGGGCAGTTCAAGGTACCGGAACCCCAAGTGCACAGCCGCTTCATAGCGCTGCGGCCCGTCCTTCTGCGTGTAGGGGAAGGCCATGTCCGTGTTCTGGCTCGCGGTTTTTCCCGCATCTATACGGCCGTTCGCCAACAGGTTGTACCCCGCACGCAGCATGACGGTCCGCCCGTGCGTGCCGCTGGGGAACTCCACCACGGGGCGCCCCGGGATCACTGTGCCGAAGTCCGCTACCGGCGTGCCATCCGCGGCCGTGAAAATTTCGACGGCGGGAGCATGCTTCCGGGCGATGCCGGCATGGTTGGGGCTGAGACCCGGGAAATCCGGGACCGGATGGGCTCCGAGCGAAAGCGCCGGATGCCAGTCGTCGGGGGCCGGCCACGCTGTGGCATCGAAGTATTCGATCGGATCGCCCTCGTCGTTGCGGTAACCGCCCTGGCGGTAGGGCGCCTCGGCCACCAGCCACCCAGGCCCGGATCCGAACACGTCCCGGGTGCCGTCGTCGTAGTCCACCGTCATCTGGACCAGCAGTCCCGGACGGCCGGCGGCCCGGCCCTGGCCGGGACCATACCAATGCGCGACGGCGGTCAGGGTTGCGGTATCGGTGAACTGCAGCAGTCCGGTGACGTCAGCGGTGTTGTAGAAGTGCTCGCCCGGGTAGCCGAAGTTGGTGGTTTCCAGGCAAGGACTGCCATTGAGGCTGAATGCGGCGTGGTGGCTCGCCGCCGCGTAGAGGCGTGCACGTGCCACGGTGCCCTTGAGCTTCATGGCGGTCTTCGCAAGGGTCCACTCGTCGGGCTGCCGGAGGGACGTGGTGGGGGTCCAGTTGATGAGTGCACCTGGTGTGGAGAAGTCGCTGCTGAGGAGGGTCTTGCCGCCTTCCTCGACACTGAGCGATAAATACTCGGCTTGGCTGCGCGGTCCCTGGTGGAAGGCGACGCCCTGGCTCCCGGTGATTGCGACGTCCGCTTCCACAGCGGTTATGCCGTCGATGGTGACGGTGATGCGCTGGCCGTCGTCGGTGATGACCAGGTCCTGCCAACCGTCCTGCGGAATGGCCCCTGCGCGGGAAGCAGCGGTGGCCGCAAAGGCCGGAGTCTCCGCCAGCGGCTCTGTGGCAGGAGCCGACATGGCTCCGATCTGCCAGTCGGGTGCCAGGCGAAGGAGGGCCGTACGGTTCGGATTGATCTCCAGCAGCAGCCCCGTCCCTGGCCCGTCACTGCGAAGGAGAATCCCCGCTGTTCCCAGGCGAAGACGGAAGCGGGCGGTGATGACCGTGCTGTCGCCGGTGGACACGGGCCAAGGCAGGTGGGGTGAACCGCTGACGCGCAGGAACCCGTCCATCAGTTCAAGGGGCGCCCGGCCTCCAGCTGTCCGGTGGATCCACTCGGCCGCCCAGCTGGCGTCGGCTTCGAAGAGACCGGTGCTGAAGAGTGCCGGGGGACTCGGTTCACCCACGGCGCCGGTGGAGTCCGTGAGCTGCACCGTCCAGTGGTAGTCGCTGTCAGGGTCCAGGCTGGGGCCCAGGCTGGATTTCTGGCTGGGGCCCGGCTTTGCGCTCTGCTCGGGTCCTGCGGAGGGAAAGCAGTGCTGCCGGTCCGAAACAACGGTGCCCGAATCCCAGACTTCCGTTCCGGTTCGATCCATCACCTTCAGTCGATACGCGCCCTGGAACGATTGCCCGGCGTCTGCCGAAGGGCCGGCGTCGAGCAGCCAAGCAAACCTCGGCGTTGCCGGTGCGGTGAGACAGTGCACCAGGCCCTCGACAGTGAGACTGGTGGCGACGAGTGGCGATGCCGGGGCCCCAGGACTCATCGGCCGGCCACCAAACCCTCAATGTCGGAAGCATCCAAGGTGCCGTCACTGATCCACACGGTCAGGGATCGGCCGAGGGTCTCCCCGGCGGCAAGCTCGACAGCCGAATCCCATGCCAGCGCTGAGCCGACGGCCGGATAGCCACTGCACCGCACGAACCATGGGTCCGGAGACTCCGGAGGTGCACCAAACACCAAAGTGGCAGCGCCGCCGTCGAACTCTCCAGTCCACGCCAGCCACGGCGAGACGGAGCCGTGCACGGCCGGTTCTCCCTCGGCTGTTGAGGAGAAGATCCGCGGAACCGTAGTGGCAGGGAGCCGCCAGAAGAAGCCGCCGTACCCGCTGCCTTCCGCGCCATGGGAACCCGGACTTTCCAGCGAGGCATCCACGACGGCGGTGAGTTCCGTTTGAAGGTCCAGGCGCCACGTGCGCGGGTCGAGGAGGGTACGACGGAACGTGCGGCGCTCCTCGAGAAGCAGCCCGCCGTCTGCGCCCATCCATTGCAGGTCCATCTGCGTGAGGTTCGGATAGTGGGTGGTTCCGGCAATTTCAATTCTGCCGTGGTCCTTTTGGTCCACGTATTTGCCCGCGGCCCGGCGATAGCTTCGGCCGCCCCAGAAGTTGCTGCCGTTGACGTCCTGGAGCGCGAAGCCGGCACCCAGATGCCAGGGGTGGTCTGATGCGAGGTGTTCGGTCACCACAATCCCGCTTTGAGTGGCCACCGGATGCAGGTAGGGACGCGGTGACAGCCCGGTGTTGAGGCTGCTTCCATCACGGAGGACTGCGATGGGAGTATCCGGGTCGGTGTTTTGCGGGTCCGGGCTTTCCGGGTCTGAGCCGGTGGAGAAGAGGGATTCGCTGCCAGAGGTGTCGGGCCGTGCCCACGGGAGGCCCAGCTCGGAGAAGGTGGCGTGGGCGAGGGTGGCCCGTTCCAGGATGTCCTCGATGGCGGGAATCACGGCATGCGCTTGATCGCCCGTTCCTCTCCACGTCACGAATTCCGTGGCGATCAGGGCCGGTGCCTCGGCTGTCCGGATGGCTTCAAGGACCCGCATGAATGCGCCACTGTGAGCCAACGGGCTCAGCAGCGGGACGCCGTCCGAAAGGTGCTGGAGCAGGTTCTCCGTCAGGTCGTCCCGCCCGAAAACGTGGGTAGTTTCGCCGGCTTCGGTGTGGACTGTGACGCGGTCTTCGGTGTAGTGGAACACCGCTGTTCCTTCAGTGCCGTGCAGAGTGACGTACGGTTCCACGGATTCGGTGGCGCAGAGCGTGAGTGCGCAGGTGATGGGCAATCCGGAGATGGTCTTCATGCGGATTACTGAGGTGTCGTCCGCTTCGATGTCGTTGGCCCGGTACAGATCGGTGTCCACGAAGGCCAGGTCTTCAGCTTCGCGGGCTCCGGCGATGCGCAGGGCTGTCGCGATCGCATGGGCGAGGGGGTTGGTAGCGACACCATCCACCACATCCACGCCGTCGAGACTGCGCTTCCCCGCCCAGCGCGAGCGTTTGTAGTACGCCTTGTCGCGGACCCAACGGCCCGTGGCGGAGATCCCCTTGAGCGTGCCAATGGCGGGAAGCTCGTCCGCGGTGTCGCCGTCAGCCAGCTTCTTCAAGGCCGTGAGCGCGTGGGAGCCGAGGCTTTGGAAACCGATCTGGACACTGCGCCCCGCTGCGCTCGCCGCGTCCTGAAGGCGGAGGAAGTCCTTCATGGAGGCCACCGGCGGCTTCTCCAGATAGAGGTCGGCCTCGGAGGCCAGCACGGACAACGCCAGCGGAGCGTGAGTTTGGATGGGGGTTGCCACGATGATGACAGCTGGGCGGTGGTCACCGGCCAGCAGACCGTCCAGGTTGGCGTGGATGGCAGTGGTTTCCGGCAAAGCGCCGGGGGCCGGGGGATGGGGATCCGCCACAGCCACCAGTTCCACCAAGCCCTGGGTGCTGAGGCGCTCGAGGTTGCGGAGGTGGTGCGCTCCGAAACCATGGACTCCCACCAAGGCAATCCTGGCGGGCGCGGTCCGCGGTGCCGATGATGATCCGGCTCCTGCCAGCGCTTCATGTGCCGGGGCAGCCGCGTCCGGGTTCGGGCTGGTGATGGACTCGATGGAAGGGGTGTCCATGGCTCTCCTCTGCTGGCGCTGCAACGAAGGCGCTGACGCCGTCGTCAAGGTATTCACGTAAGTGGCCGGGCAGGTTCAGGCTATACCTAGCAAGCGCTTTCCCGGATCCGGCTTCGCCCAGTGTAGCGCGGCTTAGCATCGAATGTAACGATTCAAGAAATGCCTTGACTCCAGCCTTCCGAAGCGTCTAAGTTTTCGGGAAAGCGTTTACTTAGTGACACGGCCCACGCCGGGCCAATCCCGGTTGAAGGGGAGAAGTGGCCGTTCCGAGACTTCGCAGCGGCTGTCGTCCTCGGTCAACGGGCCTGTTCTGCAACGATGGAGAAAGGGGGAGCGCCATGGTGTCCGGTGGATTCGGCTTCCGTACCTACACGCTCTTCGACACACTCGTCTGGATCGCATGCCTGAACGTGCTGTGGGTGCTCTTCACCATCCTCGGTGGAGTTGTCCTGGGCATTGGACCCAGTACCGCGGCGGCCCACGTCCTGGTCCGGGACAAGGTGCGGGGCAACGCCACGCCTTTGGTGCGGCGCTTCGCGAAAGAGTATGTGAAGAATTTTGCCAAGGGCAACGCCTTGGGCTGGCCGCTGATCGTGGTGGGGGCTGCCTTGGTGCTGAACTGGGGCTACTTCTCGGCGGGCTGGGACTTTGGCTCCCAAATAGCGTCCGCGGGCATTCTGCTGGCCGCCCTCATTGCTGCCGGCACTGCTTGCTATCTGTTTCCGATGTTTGCCCGCTATGAACTTTCCATCCCCCAGTACTTCCTCATGTCATCGCGTTTTGCCATGCGGCATTTGGCCGGAACCGTGATTCTGCTGTTCGTGACGGCTGCCGCGTTGTTCGTGTGCAGATCGGTTCCCGGGCTGATCCCGTTTTTCGGTGTGGGTGCCTGGCTATATGTCACGGGTTGGCTCTGCGACCGCTTCTTTGCAGCCAACGATGAGGCGATGTCTGAAAGCGCATCAGGGCCCAGCCCCGCCGGATCGGCAGCCGCCGGCAGCCCCCCGAAAACCCCGACCAGCAGTACGGAGGCCAGTCTTGCCTGATTCCTACGGCGCACGTTCCTACGGCGCTCGCCCCGTATTGAGTGGCCGGCCCGTCCTTCACCGCTCCCTCGATGTCCAGGGAAGCGCTGAACTGATTCCCGCCGAGCTTGGCGTGACAACTAATGAAACGTATCAAGATGCTGATGGCCAGCACGTGTGGAGCCTGAAGAGGTTCTCCGGCGGGCAGCCCACCGACACGTCGACCGACACCAACCCCGAAGAAGTGGAGCAGGGAAGAAAATGATCCGTAGAAAACACACGCTGGCGGCCGCCGTCGTCGTTTCCGCAGCCCTGGCGCTGACCGCCTGTGGTGGCGAAGCGCCGGCGTCGGACCTTTCGTCCGTCAAAATCATGGCCCCGTTCCTGGAGGCGCAGCCGCCAACAGCTGACGGCGCCGTGCAAAAGAAGCTCGAAGAGCTCACGGGCAAGGACGTCAATATCACCTGGACGCCCAACGCCTCCTACGAAGACAAGATGAACATCACGCTGGCATCCTCTGAGATCCCGCACGTCCTGGTGGTTCAGGGCAAAACGCCCGGTTTCGTGAAGAACGCCGAAGCCGGCGCCTTCTGGGACCTGTCGGACAAGCTCAAGGACTACCCGAACCTGAGCACCACCTTCCCGGAAGTCCAGCAGAACGCCAGCGTCAACGGCAAGGTCTACGGTGTGTACCGTGGCCGCAACCCGATCCGTGCAGCGGTCATGTTCCGCCAGGATTGGCTCGACAAGCTGGGTCTGAAAGCGCCGGAAACCACTGAGGACCTGTACAAGGTGGCCAAGGCTTTCACCGAGCAGGATCCGGACGGCAACGGCCAGGACGATACCTACGGCATCACCATCCCCAAGTGGGGCGCACTGGGAACCAACAGCCCGTATGACCTGATCGAGACGTGGTACGGCGCCGGAAACCGTTGGACCGAGCGCGACGGCAAGCTGGTCCCGAGCTTCGAAACCGAAGAGTTCCTCGAAGCCAACCGGTTCGTCAAAAAGATGGTGGACGAGAAACTCATCAACCCCGACTTCGCTACCTTCGATGGCACCAAGTGGAACGAACCGTTCTTCAACGGCAAGGGCGGCATCATCGTGGACGTCGACTCCCGCGTGAGCGTGCTGATCAACCTGTTCAAACAGGCCAACCCGAACGACTTCGAGAACAAGGTTGGCTTTGTGGGCAGCCTGAAGGGACCGGACGGCGAACTGCACGCCCACCCCACCGACGGTTACTCGGGCTTCCTCGCCATTCCCAAAGCCAGCGTCAAGACCGAGGCTGACCTGAAGAACGTGCTCACCTTCCTGGACAAGTTGAACAGCAAGGACGTTGCCATCCTCATGAACAACGGCATCGAAGGCGTGAACTTCACCGTCGAAGACGGCCTGGCCGCCACCATCAAGCCCGAAACACCGGAAGGCAAGGTGGTCAATACGGACATCAAGAGCTTCGCGCAGCTCGGCACCAACGTCACGGGAAACAACTTCTACCCCGTCAAGCAGGCCTCCGAGTACGAGCAGAAGGTCTTCGACGACCGAGTCGCCGTCATGGCCGAGGACCTCAAGAGCGCCGTGTACAACCCGGCAGCGGCCTTCGTCTCGCCCACCTATGTTGCCAAGGGTGCGCAGTTGGACAACATCGTGGCCGACGCCCGCATCAAGTACCTGGCCGGGCAGACCGACGAGCAGGGCCTGAAGGACGCCGTCAAGCTGTGGAACACCAGCGGCGGTGACAAGGTCAAGGAAGAAATCAATAAGCTCTGGCAGGACAACAAGAAGTGACAGCCCCGGTCACAGAAGCCAAAGCCCTGGAGCGGGCGGCCACCACGCCGCCCGCCCCGGCGCGGCGGCGCGGATTCGCCCTCCACTTCGCGCACTACAAGTGGCTGTACCTGCTGCTGTTGCCAGGAGTCCTGTACTTCGCCATCTTCCGGTACGGGCCCATGTACGGCGTATCCATCGCCTTCAAGGACTACGTTCCGTTCCTGGGCGTCAATGGCAGCCCCTGGGTCGGGGTCACCAACTTCACGGATTTCTTCGCCAACCCTGATTTCCCCCGGCTGCTGGGGAACACCCTGATCCTGGCGTTCCTGAACCTGGGTATCGCGTTTCCCCTGACCATCATCCTTGCGCTGTTGCTCAACGAAGTCCGTCTTTCCGTGCTCAAGCGCACGGTCCAGACACTCGTGTACATTCCGCACTTCCTGTCCTGGACCATCGTTGCCTCGCTGAGCTTCCTGCTCTTTGCCTTGGACGTCGGGCCGCTGTTCCAGTTCGTCAACGGGCTGTTCGGTACCAACGTGGACATCCTGTCCGACCCCAACTGGTTCCGGCCGTTGATCGTGCTCCAGGAAATTTGGAAGAACACCGGCTGGGGAACCATCATCTTCCTTGCAGCCCTGGCCACCGTGGACCAGGACCAGTACGAGGCAGCAATCATCGACGGTGCGGGCAGGTTCCGTCGCGTCTGGCACATCACCTTGCCGGGCATCCGGTCCACCATCATCGTCATGCTCATCCTGGCCATCGGGCAGATGCTCAACACCGGCTTCGAGCAGATCTACCTGATGACCAACGCACTCAACCGCAGCGTGGCCGACGTCTTCGATACCTACGTCTACTTCGTGGGCATCACCCAAGGCGCCTACAGCTACAGCACCGCCGTCGGGTTGTTCAAGTCCTTGGTGGGCATCGTGCTCATCTTCGGCACCAACTGGCTGTCCAAGCGGTTCAACCAGAGCGGACTGTTCTAATGAAGATTCACAACACCCGCGGCGGACGGGTCTTTGATGCCGCAAACTACGTCTTCCTGAGCCTGATCGGCATCATTACGCTGTTGCCGTTCATCTACGTGATCGCCGGCTCCTTCGCCAACGAAGCCGAGATCACCCGGCGGGCCTTCTTCGTGTGGCCCGAGCAATTCACGCTCGGCGCCTACGAATACATCTTCTCGACGCCTGCGTTCACCCGGGCGTTGATCACCACTGTGCTGGTTACCCTGGTAGGCACCCTGGTGCAGCTGGTACTCACCGTGACCATGGCCTACCCGCTGGCGAAGAAGAACCTGCGGGGCCGGAAGCTGATCATGTCCTTGGTGGTCTTTGCCATGGTCTTCTCAGGTGGCATGATTCCAACGTTCCTGCTGGTCAAGGACCTGGGACTGCTGAACAGCTACTGGGCGCTGATCCTGCCTGCCGCCATCAATCCGTTCAGCCTGATCATCATCAAGAACTTCTTCCAGGAACTCCCTGCCGAGCTGGAGGAGTCCGCCAAGATGGACGGTGCCACGGAAATCGGAATCCTGTGGCGGATCCTGTTGCCGCTGTCCAAGCCGGTGCTGGCCACGTTCGCCCTGTTCTACGCGGTGGGGATCTGGAACGACTTCATGTCGCCACTGCTCTACCTGAGTGACAACAATATGTGGACCCTGCAGATGTATCTGCGCCAAGTCACCGCCGCCTCCGATCTCCTGGGCACCGGAAACGTGGATCCCTCCTATATCCCGCCGGAACAGGGCATCAAGTTCGCCGTGATCGTGGTGGCAACCCTGCCCATCCTGGTCTTCTACCCCTTCCTGCAGAAGCACTTCGCCAAGGGCATGCTGATCGGCTCAGTGAAGGGCTGACCGCAGAGGTTCCACCGACGTGCTGCACCACGAAAGGACAACCATGAAAATCCTCCTCGCGGGCGACTCCACCGTTGCCGCCTGCCCCAGCTACGAGTACCCGATGAGCGGTTGGGGTGCACACCTCGCGCCCGAGACCTACTGGTGGGCTGCCGTCCATAATTACGCCAAGGGCGGGGCCACCACGGAGTCGTTCCGCGAGGAGGGTCTTTGGTACCAACTCATCAACCAGACGGTAAAGGGCGATCTTGTCCTGATCCAGTTCGGGCACAACGACCAGAAACGCGAACACCTGGCCGCGCGCACCGGCTACATGGACAACATCAAGCGTATGGTCGCCGAGGTCCGTTCCAAGGGCGGCGTGCCCATCCTGTGCACTTCGGTGGAGCGCCGGCACTTCAGTAACGGCCAGCTGGACATCACGCTCGGCGAGTATCCCGCCGTCGTGCGTGGCCTGGGGGCCGAACTCGGCCTGGACGTCATCGACCTCAACCAATGGACGCGCGGGCTCTACCAGGAGCTGGGGGAGGAGGGCTCCAAGGAACTCTTCGTCCACTTTGCTCCCGGCGAGCACGCGCACTGGGCCGGTGGTCTTGAGGACAACACGCACTTCCACGTGAAGGGCGCCCAGCGGATCGCCGTAGTTGTCGCAGAGCAGCTGGAAGCCCTCGGCTATGGCCTGCCGGCGACCCTCAGCGCGGGGGCGCGTGCGTGATTCTTTCCAACCCGTTGCGGGGCCCGGCGGATGTTGCCGGCTGGGTGGCCGAAGGGCCGGTCCAATTCGGCACGCATCCGCTTGAAACGCACGACGACGGCGGGCCGGCGTTCGGTGGCAACGGGACCAGCGCACTGGTCCTGTCGGGCTCCCTCGACGCGGAGGAGCACGGCGACCACGCCCATTGGACCCTCTGGTACCCGGAGGAAATCCCGGACCGCGTGCGCATCACGTGGGAGTTCCTGCCCTTGGAAGAGCCAGGGCTGGCCATGGTGTTCTTCTCCGCCCGGGGGCAAGGAGACGAGGACCTGTTCTCACCGTCCCTGGCACCACGCACCGGCTACTACCCGCAATACCACTCGGGAGATATCGATGCCCTCCACATCTCCTACTTCCGGCACAAGTACGCCTCGGAACGTGCTTTCCGCACCTGCAATCTCCGGAAAAGCGCAGGCTTCGAACTCGTGGCCCAGGGGGCTGATCCGCTGCCACCCACCGAGGATGCCGACGGCTTCTATCGGATGGAAGTGGTCAAGGACGGGCCGAAGGTGACTTTCTCCATCAATGAATTGCCTCTCTTCGCGTGGACAGATCCCGCACCGGAGCCCTTGCGCGGCGGCTACTTCGGCATCCGCCAGATGGCACCGCTCAGGGCCGCGTACCGCAACCTGTCCATCAGCAGCCTCCAGCCCACCAGCCCTGTGACGGGGCACACGAAACCATGACGTAGGATGTCTCCATGCCCCTCTTTGACCTCCCCCTTGAGCAGCTCCGCACCTACACTTCCGGCGCGGTTCCCCCGGCGGATCTCGACGCCTTCTGGGACCGCACCATCGCCGAGGCAAGGGCGCTTCCACTCGACGCGGTGTTCGAGCCCGTGGACAACTACCTCACCGTGATCGACACCTACGACGTATCCTTCTCCGGCTTCGGGGGAGACCGCATCAAGGGCTGGCTGCATGTGCCCTCGCACCTTGGGGCCGGGCAGCAACTGCCCGTCGTAGTCGAATACATCGGCTACTCCGGGGGCCGCGGCCTGGTCAACCAGAACACCCGCTGGGCCCAAGCTGGCTACGCGCACTTCATCATGGACACCCGCGGCCAAGGCTACGGCGGCGTTTCGGGAGATACCCCTGATCCGCATCCATCGGCAGGCGGTACCAACTATGCCGGGCTCATGACCCGGGGCGCCGACCACCAGGACAACTACTACTTCCGCCGGGTCTATGTGGACGCCTTCCGTGCCGTGGAAGCGGCGCAGGGCCATCCCGCCGTCGACCCTTCCAAAGTAGTCCTGACCGGCGTCAGCCAGGGCGGCGGCATCACCGTCGCGGCCGCAGGACTGGTGGCTGGAAGGCTCGACGGCGTCATCGCCGCGCTGCCCGACGTCCCGTTCCTGCAGGACTTCCCCCGCGCGATCGACATCACCCCGCGGGGCCCGTACCCCGAGATTGCCGGGTTCCTGGGCCGGCACCGCGGGAAGTATGAGTCCATGCTGGCCGTGCTGAACTACTTTGACGGCGTGCACCTGGGCCGTGCTGCCAGCGTGCCTGCACTGTTCTCCGCTGCACAGATGGACGATATCTGCCCGCCGTCCACCGTCTTTGCGAGCTACAACAACTACGGCGTTCGCTCTGCAGAGCAGGGCGGTGCGCCGGAGAAGGACATCGAGGTCTACCGTTTCAACAACCACGAGGGCGGCCAGGAACACCACTGGATCAAGCAGCTGCAGTTCCTGCGCAAGCTGATGTCATGATGACGGACACGATTTGCCCGGGGTGAAGAACCGCGGTTATGGTGTGGCTATGACTAAGCGTTGGTATGCGTATTTTTCGTTGGCTCTGGAGGGGCCCGCGTCTAACTGACACGCATCCAACTTTCCTTCAGAGCCAACAGGGCAGAGATTATTCTCTGCCCTTCGCCATATCCGGCGGGTTCTGAAAAGGGGCCCGCTCCGTATCCCGGAACAGGACCCAGAAATGACCAGCATCGCTGCAGAACCCACCAAATCCCTTGACTCCGCTGAAGCGGGAGCCGCCGCGCAACCCTCCACCTCCAATCTGCGGGTCGCCCGCTTCGAGCCGCTCCCGGCACCCCAGGGCCTCATCGCCGAGTTGCCGCTGGACGCCCGCTCAGCTGCCGTCGTCGACCGCGGCCGCGACCAGGTCCGCGCCATCATGGACGGCGTGGACGACCGCCTGCTGGTGATCGTTGGCCCGTGCTCCATCCACGATCCCAAGGCCGGCCTCGAATACGCCCGCCGGTTGGTGAGCCAGGCGGAGAAGCACAGGGAAGACCTGCTGATCGTCATGCGGACCTACTTCGAGAAGCCCCGCACCACCGTCGGCTGGAAGGGCCTCATCAACGATCCCCACCTGGACGGCAGCCACGACATCGCCGCCGGTCTCCGCGCCGCCCGCGGCTTCCTCAAGCAGGTCACTGCCCTGGGCCTTCCCACGGCCACTGAGTTCCTTGAGCCGATCAGCCCGCAGTACATGGCCGACCTCGTCTCCTGGGGTGCCATCGGCGCGCGTACCACCGAAAGCCAGATCCACCGCCAGCTCGCCTCCGGGCTATCCATGCCCATTGGCTTCAAGAACGGCACCGACGGTGACCTCCAGGTGGCGATCGATGCCTGTGGCGCCTCTGCCGCTGAGCAGGCCTTCCTGGGAATCGACGACGACGGCCGCGCGGCTCTTGTCGCGACCTCCGGCAACCCGGATACCCACGTGATTCTTCGCGGCGGACGCAAGGGGCCCAACTACTCCGCCGCAGATGTTGCAGCTGCTTCGTCCAAGCTCGCTGCGAAGGGGCTCAACCCGCGCTTGATCGTGGACGCCAGCCACGCCAACAGCGGCAAGAGCCACCACCGCCAGGCAGAGGTTGCCCTGGAAATCGGTGCCCAGCTTGAGGCGGGCCAGACCTCGCCGATTGCCGGCGTCATGCTGGAGAGCTTCCTGGTGGGCGGCGCCCAGAACCTGGATGTGGCCAAGCAGTTGGCCGGCGAGCAGGAACTCGTCTACGGCCAGAGCGTCACCGATGCCTGCATGGAATGGGACGTTACGGCGTCGGTGCTGGAACAGCTGGCCGCTTCGGCACGCAAGCGCCGCGTCGCAACCGCTGCGTAGGGACAGGCTTCGCTGCGACCGTTTCGTGGCTTGGCGGCGCAGCGTGCCGTGCGCGCGGCCTCCTGCGCAGCGAGTCCACGAAATGGGCGAAGGTTGGCCGGGGAGTGGCATCCCACTTACGGGAAAAGCTTTCACATTGGCCCCATCAGCCTCTAGAGTATCTAGCACATGGTTGTTTGATGGCTCAGCATCGGCACACCGTTCTACTGGGGGTGTCCTAATCGGCTGAGAGCAAAGGAATATGGGAAATGTCCGCAGAGACTAACTTCTCGAATGCGCGTTTCATGACGGTGGCTGAAGTAGCCGACGTCCTGCGTGTTTCCAAAATGACCGTGTATCGCCTGGTCCACTCAGGGGAAATGCCCGCCGTGAGGTTCGGCCGTTCCTTCCGGGTTCCGGAAGAGGCCGTTGCCCAGTACCTTAAGGGTGCTGTGGTGGACGGACAATCCGAGACCGCCTGAGGCTGCCCAGTCCGTCCCGCGGACCGTGGTCACGGGGTGCCCCTTTGAAGCGGTACTCTGTTAAGGAACGTTTTACGTCAATGTAAGAATCTGTCAGTTGTACTGTCTGCTTCCGCGGATCTGTTCCAACAGACAGGAACTTCTAGTTTGTAAGGAACTTTCGTGGGTTCAGTTATTAAGAAGCGCCGCAAGCGTATGGCCAAGAAGAAGCACCGCAAGCTGCTTCGTAAGACCCGCCACCAGCGCCGCAATAAGAAGTAGAGATACTTCGTCAAGCGTGAATGCCCGTTGCCTCCCAAGGCGGCGGGCATTTTTGCATCCCCCGACGCGCCTCGCCCTACGGACGCCCTCTCACCGTTCGTCGGTTTCTTGGTGACGCTCTCTCACTGTTCGTCGGTTTTCTGGTGACGCTCTCTCACTGTTCGTCGGTTTTCTGGTGACGCTCTCTCACTGTTTGTCGGTTTCTTGGTGACGCTCTCTCACCGTTTGTCGGTTTCTTGGTGACGCTCTCTCACCGTTCGGGTGTGTCGACGGAAGCGCCCGTTCACGGTCCCGGCGCGAAACCCGACTCAACGGCAGGATCGATCCAGCCGTTCCGTAGGGCCTTCTTGATTTGCAGTATTGCCTTGGCGAATCCGTCTGCCAGATCGTCTTTTCCGAAGACGAGGACCGTCCAGCCTGCCGCCACGAAGGCTTTGTCGCGGCGGCGGTCGCTGAAGAACTGTTCGTCTTCAAGGTGATGTTCGCCGTCGTACTGAATGGCCAAACGCCGCGCACGAAAGCCCAAGTCGGCTGATGGAGAGAACGGGTCGTCTACTCGGAGTCGTACCTGGAGCTCGGGTTCCCCGAGACCGGCGTCGAGCATGGCCAGACGAAGCATCGTTTCCGGAGCGGAGTCAGCACCGACCCTCATCAATTCAAGTGCTTCCCGCGCCCGGACCACACCTTGCAGGTTCTTGTGGCGGGCAAGCATCTTCCGAAGTGCCTCGATTGAAGTGAACGGCGTGCTCCGTCCTTCAAATTCTTGCCGCGGCATGCGAATGATTTGGTCGCCCGCACAGACCAAATCTCTCAATGGCAGTCGGCGGGCCAAATCCAGCCATGTCCTGGGGCGGGTGCTCATCCAGATGCCGTCGCTGAACTCGATTTCGGAGTCGTCCGCGATCACCGTGTGTCCGATGATGCCCCGACGGCGCGCTGACGGGAGCTTGCTTGGCTTACTAAGGTGCAGTTCATTGGAGTCGGCCAGCCAAGGAGGAAGGAAGAGGCCGTGGATCCTGGCGGCGGTTACATGGGAGATCCACGCGCCCGGACTCGCAGCTGAGAGGGATCGTGCAGCTTCCGCGAGATCAAAGACCCAGTTGGCGGGACGGTAGATTCCTTGGCTCACACCTTCGATTGAGGTTCGCTTCCTGAGCTGCGGGTGCTCCAAGCCCGCAGCCTTGGCCTCGTTGATCGTGAAGGGAGCAGAAGCCAGCAAGGCAGGCACGGGCGGCGGTTTTCGCATACGGGCATTGTTGCCCAGGAAGGCCAACGCGTGCAGAAGTTATCCACAAGGTACGCTTCCGAACTCATCTGGTGAGAGGGGGTTGGCCGGGTGGGGTGGTTTGGTGAGAGGGGGTTGGCCGGGTGGGGTGGTTTGGTGAGAGGGGGTTGGCCGGGTGGGGTGGTTTGGTGAGAGGGGGGTCAGATGCGGGGGCCGCGGAACCTGGAGAAGCCACGCCACAAGCCGTAGATCGCTCCGCCCACCGTGGCGGCCTTGAGCCCGAGCGTGGCTGCCCGGCGACCGGCTCGGAAGTCATACACCGGCCAGTTGTTCTCGCGCGCGTGGCGGCGCAGCTTGCCGTCCGGGTTGATCACAACCGGGTGGCCCACCATGGTGAGCAAAGGGATGTCGTTGGCTGAATCGCTGTAAGCCCAGCAATGATCCAGGTCCAGGCCCTCCCGATCGGCGACGAGTTGGACTGCGATCGCCTTCGCAGGACCGTGCAGGATGTCGCCCACGAGCTTCCCCGTGTACATTCCGTCTTCTACTTCGCCCACCGTGCCCAGGGCGCCGGTCAGGCCAAGGCGTGTGGAGATGACCGTGGCGACCTCGATGGGTGTCGCCGTCACCAGCCAAACCTTCCTGCCGACCCGGAGGTGCTGCTCCGCCAGGGCCTTGGTTCCGGGCCAGATCCGCGACTCGATCATTTCGTCGTAGACTTCCTCGCCCAACGCCTTGATGTCGTCCACGGAAATACCTGCGGCCAGAGTCAACGCGGAGTCACGGACGGAGTGGACATCCTCCATGTTCTCCCCGCGCATGACGAACTTGAACTGTTTCCAGGCGAAACCGGCGGCCTGCTGAAGCGTGAACGCTTTGCGTTCATACATTTTGCGGGCCACGTGGAAGAGGCTCGCACCCTTCATCAAGGTGTTGTCGACGTCGAAGAAGGCGGCTTCGCCAGTGCGCTTCTGCACTGAGTCGTTGTGCACTAAGGCATCTGCGACCACGGCGGCGTTCTTCTCCTCGGGCATGCCTTGAGTCTAGTCAATTGCCCGTGCCCCGCGCTGACGGCACCCGGGAGCGGAGCGGGACGGTTACCGTTATTCCATGGCTATTCCCGACGTCGTCCTCCTCACCAAAGCTGACTGCCACCTCTGCACGGAGGCGCGTGCCGCCGTCGAACGCGTCACGAAAAGCCTTGGCGTGCAGTGGACCGAGCAGAAGATCGACGGCGACCCCCAACTGCAGGAGCGCTTCGCGGAGGAGATTCCCGTGGTCCTGGTGGATGGCATCCAGCGCGATTTTTGGACCATCGATGAGCAGCGGCTTACCCGGACCCTCAAGAAAGTCCTGGAGGGCTGAGGGTGCGGTTACCCGCAAGTAATGGCTTTTGTTGAGTCCGGCCGGGGGTCATAGAGTGGAACAACAAAGCGACGCAATGGAGAATACCGTGACTGCGCTGGAACCGTCCCCGGAAGCAACAACCGGGGATAACGAACCTGCCACCAAGCAGATCCCGCCCGCGGCTGTGGCCCGGATGACTCTCTATTTGCGCGCGCTCAACTCCCTTTTGGCCGAAGGCGTCGAGCGGGTCTCGTCGGATGCGTTGGCGGAAGCATCAGGGGTGAGCTCGTCCACGCTCCGCAAGGACCTTTCCTATGTGGGCTCCTACGGGACGCGCGGCGTCGGTTATGAGGTGCAGTACCTGAGCCGGCACATTGCGGCCGCACTCGGCCTGACCCACGACTGGAAAGTCGCGATTGTCGGCGCTGGTAACCTCGGCAAGGCCCTGGCCCGCTATGGCGGCTTTGAGTCCAGGGGCTTCGATGTCGTAGCGATCTTCGACGCCGACCCTATGGTGATCGGCAACGAAGTCGGCTGGCTGCGGGTCAGCGATTCCGCCGAACTCGAGCGGGTCCTGGAGCGCACCCATACCAACATGGTGGTGCTGGCGTTGCCGGCCACCGTGGCCCAGGCTGTGTGCGATCGCGTGATCGCTGCCGGAATCCGGAGCATCCTCAGCTTCGCGCCGGTGCTCCTGCAGGTCCCGCCGCACGTCAACCTCCGGAAGGTGGACATGGCCACGGAACTCCAGATCCTGGCCTACCACGCACAACGGGCGCAGACACCGGGCCAGGCTGTATAGCCTGGGCCGGGTCCGCGCCCGCGTTGAAGTGTCTGAAGACCAGGGTGTTTAGCGGCCGTACGGGTTCTGGTACGGTGCGCTGAACGGCTGGGGCTTCCGGAAGTACGGAGCCGACGCCGGCAGGTACAGCATGACAATTGCCGCAACTCCCAGCAGGATGACAATGAGCTGCAGGATGCCGTAGGTAGCGCCGAACTGGAAGAGGCCAGTGAGGCCGAGGACCGAGATGGCGGCGAACACGGTGCCCAGGATCCTTGCCCAGTTCTTGCCCTTGCGAACCGGGAAAGCAACCAGCGCGTAGAGGCCGAGGCCAACCACGGCACCTACAATGGCGCTTACGCCGATGACGCCCCGCATGCCTTCCATGGAGCCTTCGGGCAGGTCGGTACCCTGTTGCACGGCCTGCTGGTTCATGGCGTTGATAAAGGCGTCAGCACCAGTGGTTGCCAGGAGCAGCGAGCTGATGGCCGAAAGAACACCGGCGGCACAAATCATCCAGAAGGCGTAGTTGACCATCGGCGGCACGGCGGTGGGGCCGGGCTGCTGGCTGGGCCAGTTGGTGTCCTGGCCGTATTGCGGAGCGCCGGGGACCTGACCGTACGGGGAGGCTTGCTGGCCATACTGCGGGGAAGCGGGGCTCTGCTGGCCGTACTGCGGTGCGGCGGACTGGCCGTACTGCGGGGCAGCGGGGGGAGGTGTCTGCTGGCCGTACTGCGGCGCAGGGGGAGCGGTCGGCTGCTCGGGCTGGTTGGCATCGCCCGGGTTTGACGGCGGGTACGGAGGGTTGCTCATGGCATTCCTTTGCTTGTTCGACTGCTGGTGCGGCCGCCGGGATCAGCAAAATGACCCTGCCCCCAGCGTGGTTCTGCTTCCACCGTACCTCCCGGGTCTGACGCTGCAGATGATCACACGCAGGTATTTCGGGCTCACAGCAAAAATCATCATGTTGGCTTACGCCTTCATGATGAAGGCCGCGGCACTCCGGAAGGATTTACCGCGGCCTTTTGCCGTCACGAGGTCGTTCAGGGAACGACGGCGGCAGTCACGTCAGCGCTAAGCGTGACCCTTGACTGCCTTGAACCAGAGCTGCGAATTCGGCAGCCACATCAGGACTACTGCTACCGCGCTGACCAGGAAGCCGAACCAGTTGCTGCCAAGGCCCGTGCTTGATCCGCCAGCGCTGGCGGCACTGAAAATGGTGAGGAGCAAGGAGACGCCGGCCACGATGGTGAGGGCCAGGCGGGCCCACTCTTTGCCTTCCTTCATTTTCATCGCCAGGATAACCTGGGCCGCTGCGACGGCGAGGCTGAGGATCAGGATAATCAGGAGGATGGCCGCTACTCCGGGGGCAAAAGCGAAGAGGGCAATGATCGCGAAGAACCCGATGAGCCCGAAGAGCAGCCCCAACAGTCCTGAGATCACCCAGATGAAGTAGGACACCTTCAGCTCGGTGGGCAGGCCCTGGGTCTTGAACATGCCCGAAAAACCACCCTGTGGCATGACATCGTTGAAGCTGCGTGGCCCGTCGGTGGGCATTTCGAAGTGGAAACCGGGCTGTCCCGGGGCTGGCTGTCCAGGTCCTGGCTGGGCTGGACCGGGCTGAGCCGCGCCGGGCTGGGAATACTGCCCCGGTTGCGACGGCGGCTGGTAACCCTGCGGAGGTTGGTAGCCCTGCGGAGGCTGGTAACCCGCAGGAGGAACGTTGCCGGGCTGCGGAGGCTGGGAGCCGGGCTGCTGTGGCTGTGGTGTTTCGTCTGGGGTACTCATGGCATCACTGTAGACCGCGGGTTGAAGGTTGCATAGGAAATTCGCAGCCAATTCGCAGCTAAAGACAGGCTGTTTGCCGAACAATTGCGGGGTGACTTCTGGAGATGCGAAACGGCGCCCCCACACTGTGCATCAGTGCGGGCGGCGCCGTCTTGCGGGTCAGGATCCGGGGATCCGGGCGACCTGCCTGGACTATGCAGCAGCCGGAGCGATGAAGGCCAGTTCGAGGTTGATGACAACCTTGTCGCTGACCAGTACGCCACCGGCTTCGAGGACGGCGTTCCAGGTGAGGCCGAAGTCCTTGCGGCTGATGGTGGTTTCACCGGAAACACCGGCGCGGGTGTTGCCGAACGGATCCACGGCCACGCCGTTGAATTCGGTTTCGATGGCAACTTCCTTGGTGACGCCCTTGATAGTGAGATCGCCCACGAGATCGAAGCTGTTGCCGTTGGCCTTGACGTGGCGGGAGACGAAAGTGATCTCCGGGAACTTCTCCACGTCGAAGAAGTCTTCGCCCTTGACGTGGCCGTCACGGTTGACGTCGCCGGAGTCGAAGCTGGCGGTCTGGATGGTGGCGTTGACCTTGGAATCGGCCAGGGTTTCGCCAACTTCGAGGGTGGCTGAAGCGTCCTTGAACTGGCCGCGGACCTTGCTGATGCCTGCGTGGCGGACGGTGAAGCCAATCTCGCTGTGGGAAGCGTCGAGGGTCCAGGTGCCGGTGGTAACGCTGGCGGGGAGAGTCATCATGGTGTTGCTCCTTATGGTGAGTGGAAGGTACTGCGTGCTTGCCTGGTTGATGCCGATTGCTTGAAGCGTCAACCGAGCTTCGTGTCTAGTATAAACATGCATATGCATCTTTTATTCCAACTCCGGGGAACATTTCGGAAAAACTTTGAGTTCTACTAGCGGTAGAAGATTTCGGATCGCCCCGCTTCTTTGAGAAACTGGTAAACATGCCCCAAGCAACTGTCCATCTGCTTCGCCATGGCGAGGTCCATAATCCCGACGGCGTCCTCTACGGCCGGCTGCCGGAATTCCACCTCTCCGAACGCGGCCGCGAGATGGCCCGGATGCTGGCCGACCACTTCGCGGCACGCGTCGGCCAAGGCGCGAAGATTGTCCATCTGGTCGCCTCGCCGCTGACCCGTGCCCAGGAAACGGCCATGCCCACGGCAGAGGCACTGAACCTGGAGATCACCACAGAGCCGCGCATCATCGAGGCCGAGAACCACTTTGAGGGACTCCACCCCACCAAGAGTGAATTCCTGAAGCCAAAGCATTGGCTGTACTTCCGTAATCCCTTGCGGCCCTCGTGGGGCGAGCCCTACAAAGAGCAAGCGGCCCGGGTGCTGGCTGCTGTGGAAGACGCCCGGGTCAAGGCCATTGAACTGGGCGGCGACGGTGCCGAAGCCATCCTGGTCAGCCATCAGCTCCCCATCTGGTCTACCCGGTTGACCGCGGAGGGACGCCGCCTGGCGCACGACCCCCGCAAGCGCGAGTGCACGCTCACCTCACTGACTTCCCTGACCCTCGACGACGACGGCAAGATCGTCCGTGTCGAGTACACCGAACCTGCAGCCGTCCTGCTCCCCGGCGCGGCGAGCACTCCGGGAGCATAAGAATGGACAACAATCTTTCACGCCGCGGCGTGCTGACAGCCGGTGGCGTCCTCCTCGCAGGACTGACCATGGGTCTGTCCGCGTGCGCCCAGGAAGACGCTTTGGCCAAGCAGGCCAAGGCGGGCGACAACAAGAACTACGTAGCCGGCGACGGGTCGGTGACGGAGTTCGCCAAGGCGGACCGCGCCGCGCCCATAGCGCTCAAGGGCACTCTCTTTAACGGCGAGACCATCAAACCCGAGGACCTCAAGGGCAAGGTCACCGTGCTGAACTTCTGGTTCGCGGCCTGCGCTCCGTGCCGTATCGAAGCTCCCCAGCTTGAAGCCCTGCACCAGGACTACAAGGACCAGGGCGTACAGTTCTTCGGGGTCAACCTGCGCGACGAACAAGCCACCGCCGAGGCCTTCGACAAGACCTTCAACATCACCTACCCGAGCTTCAACGACAAGGACGGGGCCGTGCTGCTGTCCGTGTCCGGCATTGTGCCTCCGGGTGCAGTTCCCACCACCTTGGTGCTGGACAAGGAGGGCAAGGTTGCCTCCCGCGTGCTCGGCGAGATCGAGAAGAGCACCCTGAAAGCCCTCATCACGTCCGCAGTGGCTGAGTAGCACCCATGAACAGTCCCTTCGCCGAGACGATCCTCAACGGATCGCTGCTGCTGGCCGTGCCGGTCGCTTTGCTCGCCGGGCTGGTCTCTTTCCTTTCCCCGTGCGTGCTGCCACTGGTCCCCGGTTACCTTGGCTACGTCACTGGGCTGACCGGCGTCGACCTTCAAAAGCAGCGGCGTGGCCGCATGCTGGCCGGCATCGGCTTGTTCGTCCTGGGCTTCTCCGTGATTTTCGTCCTCCTGGGCGGCGCTTTCGGCCAGCTTGGGACCCTCCTGACCGGTCCGCAGAACGCTTGGATCACCCAACTCCTGGGAATCCTGGTGATCGTCATGGGCGTGGTCTTCATGGGTGGCTTCGGTTGGTTGCAGCGCGACGCGAAAATCCACGCCAAACCGCCGGCGGGCCTCTGGGGCGCGCCGCTGTTGGGTCTGACGTTTGGCTTGGGCTGGGCGCCCTGCATCGGACCGACGTACTCCGCGGTACAGTTGCTGAGCCTGTCCGGTGGTTCGTCGGCAGCCAAGGGAGCTCTCCTGGCGTTCGTCTATAGCCTGGGACTGGGTATTCCGTTCCTCCTGATTGCGCTGGCCGTCCGCCGGGGCATGGGCGTCATGACCTTCTTCCGCAAGCACCGTCTGGCCATCCAGCGGATCGGCGGAGGCATCCTGATTTTGCTCGGCATCCTCATGGCCACCGGTGTGTGGGGAACATGGGTGACCGAGTTGCAGTACTGGTTCCAAAACGATGTGAAGTTGCCAATCTGATGAGCGAGTCCGTGAAAGCCAAGAAGAAGTCACCAGCCGCTGAAAGCGCAGCGGAAGGAAAACTCGAGCAGGCCAAGTCCGAGGCAGCGCTTCCCGCCCTCGGCGTCAAAGGCATGCTCCGGTGGGCCTGGACCCAGCTGACCAGCATGCGCACGGCCCTGTTCCTGCTGCTCCTGTTGGCCGTTGGTGCCGTGCCGGGTTCCCTGTTCCCGCAGCGGCCCGCGAACCCGTCGGTGGTGACGCAGTACATCAAGGACAACCCTTCCTACGGGGAGCTTCTCGATGCGTTGCAGCTCTACGATGTTTACTCCTCGGCCTGGTTCTCGGCCATCTATATCCTGCTGTTCATCTCGCTGATCGGTTGCGTCACTCCGCGCGCCATCGCCCACTACAAGGCCATGAAGTCGCAGCCGCCGCGCACCCCCAAGCGCCTTTCGCGGCTGCCGGAGTACGGGACGCTGGCACTGCCCGTCGACGCCGGGATCCCGGCGTCGAAGGCCATCAACGATGCCGCCGGACTGCTCAAGAAGCGCGGCTACCGCGTGGAGGTCAGGGACGTCGACGGCGACCTGCCGTCCTTGGGTGCCGAGCGCGGCTTCCTGAAGGAAGTGGGCAACCTGGTGTTCCACACCTCGTTGATCGGGGTGCTGGTGTCCGTCGCCATTGGTGGCCTGTACGGATACAGCGGCCAGCGGATCCTGGTGGAGGGTGACACATTCGTCAACACCCTGGTGGGCTACGACCAATTCACGCCCGGTACCAACTTCCAAAGCAGCTCGCTCCAGCCCTATTCCATGCAACTGGACAAGTTCGAGGCCAAGTTCGACCGCGAATCCCCGGGCAAGGCAGGCCAGCCGATCGATTACACAGCTGAGGTCACCACCAAGGAAAACCCGGATTCGCCGGCCAAGAAGGAAACCCTGAAGGTCAACGACCCCGTATCGCTGGGCGGTACCAGCCTTTATCTCACCGGCAACGGCTACGCACCCATGGTGACGGTCCGCGACGGCGACGGGAACGTTGCGTTCCAAGGTCCCGTCACGGCCAAAGTCCAAGGAGACAACTACTACTCCTCGGTGGTCATCAAGGTCCCGGATGCCAAGCCGGAACAACTTGGCTTTGTGGGCTTCTTCCTTCCGACGGCATTCGTGACCGAGGACGGAATCTCCTTCAGCGGCGCACCCGAGCTCATCAACCCGCAGCTGAGCCTGAACTCGTTCTACGGTGACCTCGGCCTGGACAAGGGCGTGCCCCAGAACGTGTTCGAACTGGACGTCAAGGACCTCAAGCAGCTCAACGGCCGCGACCTTGCGGCAGGGGGCATCACCTTGACCCCGGGAGCCACCGTCAACCTCCCCGAAGGCAAAGGCAGCATCACGTTCGACGGCGTCAAGAAGTACATTGGCGTGGACATTCACCACAACCCCGGCCAGCTGTACGCGCTGATCTTCGGTTTCCTCGCAGTCGCAGGACTGGTCATGTCGCTCTACATCAACCGCCGCCGCGTCTGGGTACGGACCGGAACCCACGCAGATGGCCGCACCATGGTGGAGTACGGCCTCCTGGCCCGCGGTGAAGACCACCGCCTCGCCGGCGAAGCAGCGGCCCTCCGCGAGCTCTTTGCCCGGGAGTGGAACATCCCACAGACGCAGGACACAGCAACAACTACAGCAGGATCTTCCTCAACCTCGAAGGACCAGTAATGCCCGTCATCAACGAAACCCTGGGCCAGTACAGCGAGCTGTTCATGCTGTTGGCCGCCGGCACGTACACCGTGGCGTTCATCGCCTTTGCCTGGGACCTCGCCAAGAGCAGCAAGACGCTCCGTGCCGTGGACCTGAAGGCTGCGGCCAGCAGCGCCGACCACAAGGTGACCGTTGCTGCAGGCCGCGTCGCGGCAGGTTTGGGCGGCCCCGACGCCGGTGGGCCGGCCGGCCGTGTCGAGCGTCCGACGTCGGGCCTCACCGTTGAGGGCGGCACCGCCGCCGGCGACATGAAGTACGCGGGCGAACGCCGTGCGCCTGCCCGTGTGGCCGTGGCGCTGACGGTCCTGGGTGTCCTGATTCACGGTGCGGGCGTTGTGACCCGTGCGTTCGGTGCAGGCCGTGTGCCGTGGGGCAACATGTACGAGTTCCTGACCACTGGCGCCTTTGTTGCCGTTGCCGTGTTCCTGGTGGTCCTCATCCGCCGCGACCTGCGGTTCCTGGGCACGTTCGTGATCGGCCTTGCCATCATCATGCTGGTGGCGGCCTCGGCTGCTTTCTGGACCCCCGTGGGGCACCTGGTCCCGGCGCTGCAAAGCTACTGGCTGATCATCCACGTTTCCATCGCGGTGCTTTCCTCGGCACTGTTTACCCTGACCTTCGCGATGTCCGCGCTGCAGTTGGTCCAGTCCCACCGCCAGAAGAACCTGGCCGCGGGCCGCCCGGACAAACTGGGCTTCATGCGCCTGGTCCCCAACGCCCTGAGCTTGGAAAACCTTTCCTACCGGATCAACGCCATCGCCTTCATCGGCTGGACGTTTACCCTCATGTTCGGTGCCATCTGGGCCGAAAAGGCGTGGGGCCGGTTCTGGGGCTGGGACCCCAAGGAAGTCTGGACTTTCGTGATCTGGGTGGTCTACGCGGGCTACCTGCATGCCCGCGCGACCCGTGGTTGGACCGGCACCCGTGCTGCGTGGTTGTCGATTGTTGGCTACGCCTGCGTCATCATCAACTTCACACTCGTGAACACGGTATTCAACGGCCTGCATTCATATTCCGGCCTCTAAGCCTCAAACGGGCCTGAGCAGGAGCGTTACAGTGCGTCCCCGGCTCAGGCCCTTGAAATAACAAATCGGTGTAGCAAGTAAGCCTTTTACCCGTCCAAAGCAGGTGCTAACTTGTTGAGGACCCGCTTGTGATGCAGCCCGCCAGCGACGCGCCGTGTTCTTTTGAGGTACCCATGAGCTATGTTCTCGCCATTGACGTCGGGACAAGTTTTACCGCCGCTGCCCTGGTTAAGCCCGGCCAAGGCCCCGCCCCAGCTCCAGAAATCCTCCCCCTGGGAGTGCACGGCAGTGCTGTGCCCTCCGTGCTGTTCTACGCTGACGATGGCCGTGTTTTGGTAGGTGAAGCGGCCGAGCGCCGCGGCCTGGACGACCCCCAGCGAATGGTGCGGGAATTCAAACGCCGCATTGGCGATTCCGTTCCCCTTGCTGTCGGCGAGAAGTGGCTGGCCGCGGAGGACGTGTACGCCACCATGGCCCGCTGGGTGGTGGACAAGGCCCGGGAGCGTGAGGGAACGGCACCGTCGTCGATCATCATGACGCATCCCGCCGCCTGGGGCCAACACCGTACGTCACTGGTGTTGGCGGCGCTCAACGTGGCGGGCCTTCAGGACATCACCCTGATCAGCGAGCCGGAAGCGGCGGCCCTGCACTACGCCTCCCAGACGAGGGTTGAGGATGGCAGCACCATAGCGGTGTACGACCTCGGCGGCGGGACCTTTGACACCGCCATTCTCCGCAAGGCCGGAGCCGGAAACTTTGAACTGCTGGGCCGTCCTGACGGTATCGAAACCCTTGGCGGCGCCGATTTCGACGCCGCCGTTTTGCGTCACGTGATGGGTCATGTGAGCACTGCGGCGGAAATGGATCCTACGGCGCCGGAGACCCTGGCAGCTCTGTCACGCTTGAGGCGGGAGTGCCGGGAAGCCAAGGAAGCGCTGTCCATGGACAGCGAATCCAGCGTGGCCGTGTCACTGCCGGGGACGCAGCAGTCCGTTCGGCTTGTCCGGGCCGAATTCGAAGCGATGATCGAAGAGCCCCTCCGGGAAACCGTGGAGGCGCTGCAACGAAGCCTGCGGAGCATCAACGTTGACCCTCAGGATTTGAGTACCGTGCTGCTCATCGGCGGATCATCGCGCATTCCACTGGTGGCCGGGATGATTTCGGTGGAACTGGGCCGGCCCATCGCCGTCGACGCCGATCCCAAGTCCTCCATCTGCCTTGGCGCGGCCGTGGCCGCCTGGGCGCAAGCGGGCGAGGGCAACGCGGATGCGGCTTCGGCTGCTGTTGGCAGCGCTGAACGTTCAGTGGCGACCCGGCCGCATGTCGCCAGCCGGGCGCCTGCCCTCGGCGCCCTCAAGACAGCGTCCGCAAAGACCGGCCGGCACGCCCCGCGGCCCCGTGCCCGGATGGCGGCAGCGGCCGCCGTCGCTGCCACCGTCTTGACCATCGCCACCGCGACGGCGGCGCAGAGCCCCGACGGCAACGGACTGCTGGCCACCATGTTTGGCAACCAGGCCGCTGATGTCATGCGCGACGGCGGCGCTCAAGCTTCCGGGGCCCAGGCCGGTGGCGCTGGTGCCGGCAAAGCGGCAGAGACTCCGGCTTCGGGCAACCCTGCTGTGGGGCTTGAGGCCAGTGCGAGGACCGGAGTCACCAGGGCGGGAAACGTACCGGGGAACGGGGCGGGGAAGAGCCCGGCCCGGTCCGGAACGGGCAATGCCGGCACGGGGGCGGGGACGGCCGCAGGCTCTGCTGCGGGACAAGTTACGGGCTCCACGCCAGGCACCGCGACCGGGGGGACGGGCAGCACAGCCACTCCTGCCACGCCGGGAACGGGAACGCCCGCTGCCCCTGGAACCACTCCGCCGCCGGCCACCACGCCTGATCCCGATCCCACGGGTGGCGCGGCCAGTGGTCCCACCCCGCCGACAACAAACCCCACGACGCCACCACCCGTCGCCGAACCCACCACTCCGCCCACCACGCCGGCGGATCCGGTCACCCCGCCGCCCCCACCGCCGTCACCAGAGCCAACGGTGCCCCAACCTGAGCCAACGATCACCCAGGACCCGCCTCCGCCTCCGCCGGCACCGGAACCAACGCAGGACCCCGTCACTCCGCCGGCCACAACTGATCCCGCACCCCTTCCGACGGAGACCGCACCGGTTCCGGATCCAGCGCTGCTTTCGGCGGTCTAGCCCATGACGGGACAGGACCATAAGCCCTGGAATGTTCCACCCGGGTCAAACGAGAACCCGCCATTGAACAGTTCCTTGAACAGTTCCTTGGACAGTGCAGGCAGGGCAGGCATTGCCGGGGCCGACCCGCCCCACATCCCCGGGCTTTCCGGGGAATCAGCGATGGTCCGCGAGTTGCTGCTGGCCCTCTCTGTTGGGTTCACGCTGCCAGCACCCCTGCCGGGAGGTTTGGCGGACCATGACGGGCTCGAATCGATCATCGATGCCGCCAAGGATGCCGGACTTCTGCTGGCCGATGGCTCCGTGGTGGGGACGGCACGGCATGCCTTGCTGAAAGGCACTCCGATCTCCCGGCTCCGTGCCCTGCAGCGGGAACTCGTGGACAAAATCCTGGAGCACAACGGCGCGCTGGGAGAGCTGGCCCGGGACCTCGCCAGGAGTGGTCTGCAGGATTCCCGGGTCGCCACAGAGCTGGAGGAAGCAGCCAACAACGTCCTGGAAACGGACCCACTCCTTGCGCGGGATCTCTATGCGGAAGCGCTTCTTGCCGGGACCAGGGAACTCGACAACGCCGCCAAGCGCGCCCAGGCGTTGGCCGCCACAGGGGACCTGGACGCAGCGGGAAGGATCGTTGACAGGCTGCTCGCCTTGTCCGAGCCCCCTGACCTTCGCTTGGGTGTGGACGTGGCGGCTGCGGTGTGGGCGCAGCGGGGAATGATGGCACGGAGCGCGGACACCTACAGCTGGCTGGGGCCGGACAGGCTGGGCAGTTCGGCACCGCTGGCTGCGGTGGCCATGATCGGCTCCGGCAATGCAGCAGGGGTTGAGGAGCTCCTGGCAGCTGGAACGCCGGCCGGGTCGCCGACCCTCCTGGCGGTTGCCTTAACGCTCACCCAGGAAGGACTGCGGCGAACCCTGGGCCCCGCGCCCCAACTGGCGTTGCCGGAGCTCATCAGGGCCTCGGACATGATGAACGCTTCCGGCGCAGCGGTTCCGTTGCCGGAGAGCCCGGGCGCCCTGGCCGCAGTATGTGCCCTTCACAGCGGGGAACCTGCCGTGGCGGACAACGTACTCAAGGCTGCCCTGACGGCGGGGCAGGGCGGTGATGCTGCGCGGCCGCGGCTGTTCCTCCTGCAGGCATGGTCTGCCATGCAGCAGGACAACGCTGACGAAGCCCGGTTGGCCATCAACGAGGCAGCCAAAGCCAACCCCTGGCCGTTGGCGCCCCGGGACGAGCTCCTGGTGGCTGCCTTGGAGGTGGGGCTTGCCCGGCGGGGCAGTGAAGTGCATGAACTGGTCTTGGCATGGGACAGGGCCCGGGAAGCGATGATGCACGTATCGGTGGATCTTTACAGCCTCCTTCCGTGGGGCGAACTGATGATTTCAGCAGCACGGTTGCGTGAAACCCCCCGCGTGTCGCACTACTTGGACGGTGCCTGGGAGTTGTTGGGGAAGTTGGGGAACCCGCCCTTGTGGTCTGTTCCCCTCCACTGGGCGGCGGTGCAGGCCGCACTGCTGAGCGAAAGTCCGTCTGAGCTCGCCCCCCATGCCGCTGCGTTGGTCAGGGCCTCTCAACACAGTCATCTGGCATCCGTTCTCGCCGCAGGTGGCAAAGCCTGGGTTTCGGTGTTGGCCAGCCGGTTTGACGCGGCCGACGTCGAAACGGCGGCCCGTGGGCTGGCCGCCGTCGGAATGCCGTGGGAAGGCGCGCGTTTGGCAGGTCACGCCGCAGCGCATGCGGAGGAACGACGCGACCTGGTGAGGCTCCTGGCTTGTGCCAGGGACATCCATCCCCAAGGTGCTTCGTCAGGGGCGGGCCCGGAGCGCGGGGAAGAGCCGCACCAGGACGTGACGGGTATGCCGGCCCCGGAAGGCCCCAGGGCGGGTTCCGTGGATGCGTCCGGGCTCAGCATGAGGGAACGGGAAGTAGGACGGCTTCTCCTGGAAGGCAAGACGTACCGGGAGATCGGCGAGGCGATCTACATCTCGCCACGGACTGCCGAACACCACGTTGCACGGATGCGCCGACGCCTGGGGGCGGACAGCCGCTCGGAGCTTCTGGTCCGCCTGCGCCTGGCGTTGGGGGAGGGGTACCCACCTCCGTGAGCGGGAACCCCCTCCACCCCCTAACGGCGAACCCCGCCATCCCCTAACGAGGCGTCGGTGGGTAGGGGGACCACCCCCGATGCCCGGTCCCTCACCCCGGCCATAGGTTGAAGTTGAGCCCGGCAAAGGCGCCGGGCCAATTACCACCCACCACAGAATTTGAGGGAGCATTCAAATGCCTACACTCGCACAACAGCTCGTGCAGTTCCTGATGAGCCTGTTCAACGATCCTGATGCCGCCGAAGACTTTGTCCGCGATCCCGAAGCTGCCCTCGCTGCAGCCGGCCTCCGTGACGTTTCCTCGGCCGACGTCGATGCTGTCCGTCCGGTGGTCCTGGACTACGCACCGATCAATGCCCGTTCGTCGTTCGACCGCGAGTACAACACCGGCGGCAACCATGCCTCTACCGGTGGCGGCGCCACGTGGGGCGGACACGACGATGACCATGATGATGACCACGGTGGTGGCGGCGGTGGCGGTGGCTGGGGTGGCGGCGACCACGATGACCACGACGACGACCACGGTGGTGGCGGCGGTGGCTGGGGCGGCGGCGACCACGATGACAATGATGACCATGATGACGACCACGGTGGTGGCGGCGGTGGCTGGGGTGGCGGCGGTGACCATGACGACCACGCACACGCCGTACAGCAACTGGTCCATGTGGTGAACAACTACTCGTACACCACCACCATCGACGACCGCGACACGATCACCGATCAGTCGGTGAACCAGAACATCTGGGCAGATGGAGATGTCACGCAGCTGTTCAACCAGGACGCAGTAGTCGCCTCGGGCGACGGCGCCATTGCGGCCGGCGACGACGTGAATGACTCCGGCAACACCACCACGACAACGACCACCACCCACACGGACGACCACTCGACGGACAACTCGGTGAACATCACAGAGTCTGGCCCGGGGGATGTCGAAGTGGGCAACACGGACATCGAGGTCAAGGATTCCTTCAACGACAACTCCGATCACTCGGTGACCAAGGATTCCTACAACACCGACGTCGATGTTGATGTGGACATCGAGGATTCGTTCAACGAGGACAACTCCATCAATACGGACAACTCGAACAACTCCGTGAATGTCAGCGACTCGTTCAATGACAACTCCACCGACGTGGACGTAGATGTTGAGGACGTTCAGCTCATCAATGACTCCGTGGTGGTCCAGGACAACGAAGTGGACCTGGAGTACTCGCCGGACAACTCCACCAACATCGAAGTGGATGACGTCAACGTCATCAACGATTCGATCGTGGTGGCCGACAACGAGGTGGACTACACCAACATCGAAGACAACGTGGTGGTGGCGGACAACGAACTGGAGTTCGACAACTCCACCAACATCGACGTCGAAGACGTGGACGTCGAGTACAACGACATCGACGACTCGATCGTCGTGGCGGACAACGATGTGGAAATCGACTGACACCCAAGAGATCCACACGGCGTAGCGAAAGCTGCGGCGCGAACACCCCAGCAGTGCCCGGCAGGCCGCTAGTCCTGCCGGGCACTTCGTGGCCTCCACGGACGAGGCCGGCAGAGCAAAGGACAGGCTGTGGCGGAAACAGGACGCATGACCACCTTGGTGGAGCAGGGGATGGCACTGGTGGGGGACCGGAACGATCTCCGGCGACGGTTGGAGAACACGCGCAGCCGTCTGCACGATCCCAGCGTGCGGGTAATCGTCGTTGGAGAGTTCAAGCAAGGCAAAAGCCAACTCATCAACGCCTTGGTGAATGCCCCCGTCTGCCCGGTGGATGACGATATCGCCACCACAGTGCCAACCGTCGTGCGGCAGGGGGATCCGGCGTCGGCCGTTGTCCTGGTTCCCGCCGTGGACGGAACCACCACGGAAGGCACACAGCCGCAGCCTGACGGTGACGGAGGCCGCCAGGAAAGCACCCTGGAACGGCAGCCCGTGCAACTGGACAAGCTCGCTGATTATGTCTCGGAAAAGGGCAACCCGGGCAATGCGAAGAACATCGTGGCGGCCGAGGTTTCGCTGCCAAGGAAACTGCTGGCAGACGGGCTCACGGTGGTGGATTCCCCCGGCGTCGGTGGGCTGGGTTCAACCCATACGCTGACCACCTTGACGGCCCTGCCCACCGCGCACGCTGTGGTTTTCGTTTCCGATGCTTCCCAGGAGTACACCGAACCGGAGATGCGGTTCCTGCGCCAGGCCATGCGCATCAGCCCGAACGTGGTGTGCGTGCTCTCCAAGACCGATCTCTACCCAAGTTGGCGCCAAATTGCCGACCTCGATAAGAAACACCTGGCCGATGTTGGCCCGGACATTCCCCTGTTTCCGGTCTCCTCCGAGCTGCGCCTCCAGGCAGCACGGCTGCAGGATACGGAGCTGAACACCGAATCAGGCTTTCCCGTGCTGATCCACCACCTGAGGACCAACATTGTTGGAGAAGCTGCCCGAATCCAACGTCGGTCCGTGGGCCACGATCTGTTGTCCGTCGCGGAGAACCTGAGGCTCGCCCTGCAGTCCGAGCTTGGCGCCTTGGAGAATCCCGAAGGTACTCCGCAGATGATCGCGGGACTGACCGCGGCGAAGGAAGACGCGGACGCACTGCGCAAACGCTCGGCCCGGTGGCAGATCACCCTCAACGACGGAATCGGGGACCTGATCGCGGACATGGAGTACGACCTGAAGGACAGGTTGCGCCGGATTCAACGTGAAGCGGAAACGGCCATTGACCAGGGCGATCCAGGACCCGCGTGGGAGCAGTTCACCCAATGGCTCGAACAAAGTACGGCTGCGGCGGTGTCGGATACGTTCGTGTGGACCAGCGAACGGGCCCAATGGCTGGCCACCCAGGTAGCGGAACATTTTTCCGAGGACGAGGTTGCCCTGCCTGCCCTGAAGGTGGCTGACACCGGCGGTGTCCTGGACCCCGTCGCCGCCATCCAGCACATGGAAGACGGGCGGGTGGGACCCTTGCAAAAAGTACTGATCGGCATGCGCGGATCCTATGGCGGCGTGCTGATGTTTGGCCTCCTGACTGGGATCTTCGGGATGGCCCTCATCAATCCCCTCTCTGTTGGCGCGGGGCTCATGCTGGGACGGAAAGCTTACCGGGAGGACAAGGCAGCCCGACTCAAGCAACGGCAATCAGAGGCCAAGATCCTGGTCCGGAAGCATGTGGACGATGTGGTGTTCCAAGTGGGGAAGCAGCTCAAGGACAGGCTGCGGCTGGTCCAGCGCGCCACCCGGGACCATTTCACGGAAATCGCCGAAGAGCACCACCGGTCGCTGACCGAATCCGTGGCTGCCGCCCAAAAAGCGGCCGCAACCTATGCCGTTGAGCGGGACCTGAGAATCAAGGAGATCCGGAACGAACTCAAAGCCGTAGACATGCTGGCCACGTCGGCACAGCAACTCCAGGAGGACCCGCCTGCCGGAAACCGACCCAACACCGCGCCGTCGGCGGTTCCGGCAGGATGAAGGAATCGGGTATCGCCGGAGCTGCGGAACTGCTCCGGCAGGCAAGGGAAGTCTTCCATGACGACGCAGCTGCGCTCGCGGTGGTGGACGACCTGGAGACCAGGTTGAAAGAACCGTTGCGCATAGCAGTGGCCGGTATGGTCAAGGCCGGAAAATCGACGCTGCTCAACGCGATCATCGGCGAAGAAATAGCGCCGACAGACGCCGGGGAGTGCACCCGGGTGGTCACGTGGTACCGGTATGGGCACACCCCCAAAATCACGCTCTACCCTTACAGGGGAGTGCCCCGGACACTTCCAGTGACCCGTGAAGACGGCCGCTTGGTCTTCTCCCTGGGTGATACCCCGGCCGACGATGTGGAGCGCTTGGTGGTGGATTGGCCCTCGGCCAGCCTGCATGACTTCACGTTGATCGACACCCCGGGCATTGCCTCGTTGTCGCAGGACGTCTCCGGAAGGTCAACAGCATTCCTGCTGCCCGAGGATGCTCCAACGGCAGCGGATGCGGTCATCTACCTCATGCGTCACCTGCATGCCTCGGACGTCCGGTTCCTGGAGTCCTTCAAGGACACAGCCGCCGGCCAATCCGGCACCGTCAATGCCCTGGCAGTACTGTCCCGGGCCGATGAAATCGGGGCCGGGAGAATCGATTCGCTGATCTCCGCGGCAGTTATCGCCGACAAGTACAGCCGGGACCAAAACCTCAAACCCCTGGCTCTGGGCGTCGTCCCGGTGGCCGGGCTCCTCGCGCAAAGCGCACGGACCATGCGGCAGGCGGACTGTGACGCCTTGACGCTGTTGGCGCAGATGGACAGGAACCAGCGGGAACGGATGATGCTCTCCGCAGACCGGTTCATCCGGCTGGAGGGACCCGGGGAACTCGACCCGGCCGCCAAGGCGTCCTTGGTGCAAAGGTTTGGCCTGTTCGGGATCCGCTTGGGTGTGGCCCTGGTCCGGGGCGGGACCACTGATCCCACGGAGTTGGCCCATGAGCTTGCACGCCGCAGCGGGCTGGGGACCTTGATCGACACCATCGGCTACCTCTTCCAAACCCGCGCCGACGCACTGAAGGCGCGGGCCGCCGTCGTGGGCCTGGAGTCGTTACTGCGGGGCATACCCAAGGAGCGGACGGCGTCGCTGGAAGCGGCCATGGAAAAACTTCACACCGGCGCCCACGAATTCCGGGAGCTCCGGCTCCTGGCAGTCCTGCGTACCAGCGGTACCGGATTGGACGGACACCACGAAGCCGAAGCCGAGCGGTTGGTGGGCGGACGTGGCAGTACGGCAGCCTTGAGGCTTGGCTTGGAGCCCGACGCGGATACAGGGCAGATCACCGAAGCTGCCCGGAACTGTTTGAACCGTTGGCGGCTGCTCGCGGAAAACCCCCTGACGGAGCCGACGGCACTGGACGCATGCCGGGTTGTCCTGCGCAGCTGCGAAGGGATGCTGGCGTCTATGCCCGCCGCTCACTGAGTAACCACTGAGTGGTTGTTGGGAAAAACAGCAGGATCAGGCCTGCAGCGGCAAGAATGAACTGGGCTGCCAACAACGCAGTAGCCAGAGCGCCACCGGCTCCGGGTGCCACCACGAAATCGGCGGTGATCACCGTGACCACCGCGTGCAGGAGGACCAACGGGGCCAGGGCCCACCGCGGCCAGACGCGGCGTCTGAACAGCACCGCCAGCAGGACCGCTTCCATGGCCACAATAAGTGCGATCATGGCGAGGCTTCCGAGGAAGACGACGGCTGTAGCCCCCTCCACTGCCTGGGTGTCACCCGCGGTCACCATGCCTCCAATGACGCCTTTCAGGCGTTCAAAGTGGGAGTCACGGTCGAGGAAGCCGGAAACTGCGACGGCTGCTCCGGCCACGAAACTGGCAATCCACAGGGCCCGGGAGAGGCGTGCGGCACCCGGCGGCCTGACAGCCGCAGTGATGGGCGGGGGTACGGAGAGGGAGATGCCCGGCCGCGGTGGTGGCGCGGGAGGTGTAGACGGCCCGCTCGCTGCTGGTGTGGTGGAAGGTAACTGCCGTGAACCATCAGCTTGCTGGGCCATGTTTGCCTACTTCAGCTCGTCGGTGTCATGGGGATCAGGCTCGCTCCGCTTGGCATCGCCGGGTTTGAAGCCGTTGTTTTTGGGTTCACCGGTACCGTCGGAGGGCTTGTCGCCGAGCTCGCGGTCTTTGGCTTCAAGATCGGCCTTAAGCTTCTTCAGGCGATCATCTTCGGCTTGGTTGCGGCGGCGGGTTTCCAGGTTCCGAAGGAACTCGGGGTCGTCGTCCGGTGCGGTGGGCATACGGCGGACCGGCTTCGCTGAGGGTTTGCCGTAAGGCCTTCCGAAGATGAACCAAAGGATGGCGCCCAACAGCGGCAGGACGATCATGACGATGATCCAGGCCGTTTTGGAGATGCCGCGCGTTTGGTGCCGGTCCGTGCGGATGACATCCACCAGGGCATAGACGAAAATGACAAGGACGACGACGACGCCTACAACCCGGAGCATGCACCAAGTCTAGTCGCCGGAAGCCCTTCACCGGACCTCGGATTCAGGCCCGTGATCAGAGTGCAACCATGGCGGCTAAACTTGGATGGTGGCTTTCCTGAAGTATTCCCTCATTCGCCTGGCGCTGTTCGTGCCGTTGTTCATCATCTTCGCTCTTTTGCAGGTGGGCCTGCTGCCGGCGGCCATCTTCGCAGGGCTGATGGCTTTTGCCATCAGCTACCTGTTTTTCCAGAAACAGCGCGACGCCGCCACTGCCGCCATGCGCGAACGTTTCTCCGGGCGGGCCAAGCCCATCCGTACCGCCGGCGAGCTTGAGGACGCTGCCGCAGAGGACGGACTGGTGGAGAAGAACCCGGACATCGCCGTCAATAACGACAAACGCCCGGGTTCCGTCTAACGTCTAGAAGCCGCGGCTCAGGATCAGGCCCAGCGAGAACAGCAGGCTGTACCCCAGATTGATCAGGCCGGTCTGCTTGAGCACGGGGATGAGGCTTTTCCGCTTCTTCCCGTTGACCATCAGCCACGCCGGCATCAAGCAGGCGGGGATGAGCAACAGGACAATCAGCATCCACGGCTTGGTGGGTGCCAACACGATGACCAGCAGGATGGCGACGGCCAGCATCAGCACATAGCTTTCACGCGCGTGCCGGTCTCCCAGCCGCACCGCCAGCGTCCGCTTGCCGGCGGCAGTATCCGTGGGGATGTCCCTGACATTGTTGGCCATCAGCAGGGCGCAGGCGATCAGGCCCGTACCAATAGCGCCGATCACCGCGGCCAAGCTGACCTGGCCCGCCTGGGTATAGGTGGTGCCGAGCGTGGCCACGAGCCCGAAGAACACGAACACGAAGATGTCGCCCAGGCCCATGTAGCCATAGGGATTCTTGCCGCCGGTGTAGCCCCATGCTGCCAAAACACAGCCGATGCCCACCAGGATCAGCCACCACGTCTGGGTGATGATCACCAGGATCAGGCCACAGAGCATTGCCGCTCCGAACAAGGCAAAAGCTGCCCACTTCACCTGTTCCGGCTTCGCCGCGCCTGAACCAACCAGGCGCAAGGGGCCTACGCGGTCTTCATCGGTGCCGCGAATGCCGTCAGAGTAATCGTTGGCGTAGTTCACGCCGATCTGGAGCAGGAGTGCCACCAACGCCGCCAGGATCGCGTTCGGCAGCCGGAACGCGTGGAGTTCGTACGCCGCTGCCGAACCGATCAGGACGGGCGCGATGGCCGCGGGCAGTGTGCGGAGCCGGGCTCCTTGAATCCATTGTGCAGCTGTCGCCACGTGTAGTACCTCGTGTATTTCGCGGTTGATCTTAGTCAGTGTCGGGAGGGAAGAACGTGTCTATTGTCCCTGATGCAGTTCGGAAAGCCGTTCAATCATGGCCAGACGGTCGGGTTTTCCGTTGGGCAGCATGAGCAGTTCCGTGTCGGCAAACACTGTCTTGGGCGCCAGGACTCCCAACGCTGCCTCGCGCCGGCCCGCGAATCCCTTGATGCCTTCGGGGCTGGGGTCGGTCACAGCAACGTACGCCGCAACGGCTTGGCCCCATTCCCGGGACGGGACGCCGGCGACGAAAGCCGCGGTGACGCCGTCGAGTTCTTCCAGTTTGCTTTGGATGTACGCGGCGGAAGCTTTGACGCCGCCGGTGATGATGACGTCGTCGGCGCGGCCGAGTACGGAGAGCTTGCCATCGTCAGTCAACTCGCCGAGGTCCCCGGTGACGTACCAGCGGACGCCGTCTTCCTCGAAGAACGCAGCATGGGTGGCGCGCGCGGCGTCCAAATAGCCCGCCGCCACGGTGTCGCCACCCAGCAGGACACGGCCTTCCAGTTCACCCTGACCGATGCGGACCTCGACGCCGTCCAGTGGCTCGCCGTCGTACACGCACCCGCCGCACGTTTCGGCTGAGCCGTAGGTGGTGACAACCTTGAGCCCTTCGGCGTGGGCGGCCGCCAGGAGATCGGCCGAAGCCGGGGCGCCGCCCAGCAGGATGGCGTTGAAGCGGCGCAGCACGGCGAGCGTTTCCGGCGCAGGGGAGTCCAGGAGCCGCTGCAGCTGCGTAGGCACCAAGGATGTGAAGCGGATCTTGTCCGTAAGTTCTTCGGCGGCGGCGGTGAAGGCCTCGGGCGTGAAGCCGTTCGACTGGTCCATCACCCACGGACGGGTCCCTGCATAGAGCGAACGGACCAGCACCTGCACGCCGGCCACATACTGCAGCGGGAGGGCCAGCAGCCACTGGCCTTCGCCGCGCAACGCCATGGCGGTGGACACAGACGATGCCGCGAGGGCGTCGACCGTCAGGACGGTTGCCTTCGGCGTCCCTGTCGAACCCGAAGTCCGGACCACCACGGCCGCGTCCTCGACGCCGGTCTCCACCGGGACCGCCTGCGGCTCACCGGTTTCGTCCAGCACGATTTCGACGGCGGGGCCCTCGCCATGGAGGGCAGCCATCAAGGCTTTGAGTACAGGATCGATGTTCACGGAGGTCCTAGAAGTAGTAGGGGAAGTTGGACCAGTCGGGATCGCGTTTTTGGAGGAAAGCTTCCTTGCCCTCCACGGCCTCGTCCGTCATGTACGCGAGGCGGGTGGCTTCCCCGGCGAACACCTGCTGCCCGGCGAGTCCGTCGTCGGCGAGGTTGAAGGCGAATTTGAGCATGCGGATGGCCTGGGGCGACTGGCGGGCGATATCCGCGGCGTACTCCAGCGCGACTTCCTCCAAGCGCGCGTGCTCCACGGCCTCGTTGACTGCGCCCATCCGGACCATGTCGTCGGCGGAATATTCGCGTGCCAGGAAGAAGATCTCCCGCGCAGCTTTCTGCCCGATCTGGCGGGCCAGCAGCGCAGAGCCGTATCCGGCGTCGAAACTTCCCACCGTGGCGTCTGTCTGCTTGAACTTGCCGTGCTCGCGTGAGGCGATGGTGAGGTCGCTGACCACGTGCAGGGAGTGCCCGCCTCCGGCCGCCCAGCCATTGACGACGGCGATGACCACCTTGGGCATGGTCCGCATGAGCCGCTGCACTTCCAGGATGTGAAGACGCCCGGCACGGGCGGGGTCGATGAATTCAGCGGTATCGCCTGCAGCGCCTTCTGTCTGGTAACGGTAGCCGTCGCGTCCACGGATCCGTTGGTCCCCGCCTGAGCAGAACGAGTGGCCGCCATCCTTTTCCGAAGGGCCGTTGCCGGTGAGCAGGACGGTGGCAACGTCCGGGGTCATGCGGGCATGGTCCATGGCACGGTAGAGCTCGTCCACCGTGCCCGGGCGGAACGCATTGCGGACTTCGGGGCGGTTGAACGCGATGCGGACTGTGGGGAGGTCCTTGACGGTGCCGTCCGCCGAACGCTCTACCTGCCGGTGGTAGGTCATGTCCTTGAAGTCATCAAAGCCGGAAACGGTGCGCCAGCGTGAGGGGTCAAAGACGTCGGAAACCTTGGCAGGGAGTTGGTTGTTCACACTCCGAGTCTAGTAATGGCCTTAGCTGATGCAGAACTCGTTGCCCTCCGGGTCTGCCATGGTGTGCCATTCGTGGGGCCCCTGGCTGGCTGTCCAGAGGTGCTTGGCTCCCCGCGCCTCCAGCTGTTTCCGCACGTCATCCTTGTCCCGCCCGTTCAAGCGGACGTCCCAGTGCACGCGGTTCTTGACGGTCTTGTCGTGGGGATCGGTCTGGAACAGGATGCGCCGGCCGGTCGCGGGGTCCGTGTCCCCGGCAGGGACGATTGCGCAGCCTTCGGCCCACACCAGCTTGCCGTTGTGCGTGATGGTCTGGTCTTCGGTGGCGAACCCCTGCTCGATCATGGACCGGATGAACGTTTCGTCCTGTGGTTCCACCGTCCACTCGAGGGTCTCGGCCCACCAGTCGGCGAGCTCATGCGGATTCTTGCAGTCGACTGCGATCTGGATGTTCAGCGTCATGCCCTCCACGCTATTCCCGACGGCGGGTGGCGGGTAGCGCTCTGCGGACACTTTCGGTCCTAGTTGGGGAGGAGTTCCGGCGGGATGGCGTAGATGAGGACCACAGCCATGAGGTTCTTGGCAGCGTGGACAAAGTAGGAGAACATCAGGTTCTTCCCCGTCCACACGTAGACCGCCACGAGCACTACAGCCATGCCCAGATACGGTGCCAGGGCCGACAACACCAGGCCTTCACGGCCCACCACGTGGATGGAGGCGAAGACCACCACGGAGATCACGCAGCAGACCCAGATGTTCAGGTACTGCGACAACTTGCCGATCAGCAGATGCCGGAACAGGTACTCTTCGACGTAGGGTCCCAGGAGAACGAGCAGAGGCACCATGAGCCACGCCGGCACCTGTTGCAGGAGCCCCTGGATGCCGAGCTGGTTCTCCGAGCTTTGGGCGGTCCCGAAGGCCGCCACCAGGAGGGCGGTGAGAATGAGCATCACCACGATGGCCAGGGGGATCATGCCTAGGGTGAACCACGGCCGCGTGCCCAGGATCTTGAGGTCGCGGCCAACTACCCGCCAGGCTGAGGCCACCGCGAATATTCCGACACCGGCATAGAAGATCGCGTTGACGGCATACGACGCGGTGGCTGGTTCTGCAAAGAGTTGCAGCATCAGCCGTTCCACGGCTTCTCCCGCGAAGGTGAAGTACGCAGTGAAGCCGAGGTAGACGGCCACGGCGATGGCGTCGAGGGCAGTGAATCTGTAGAGAGGTGTCCTGGTGGAAAGAGTGCCCATGTGACCAGCCTAGCTTCGCCGGGCGGGGGGCAGGAACGGCCGGTCGGGCCCGGTTGCTGTCAGGAAAGGCCGGTGTCAGGACCGGCCGTGCTATGACTGGCCCGTCAGGGTCAAAGTGATGAGGACGCAGTTCAGGCCCACGATCAGCACGGCACTGGTCCAGCCGGCGATGCGCAGTGGCATGGAGTCGGTGTGGACGCCCATCACGTCCTTTTTCCCCGTCAATCGGATCAGCGGAATCAAGGCGAACGGGATGCCGAAGCTGAGCAGGACCTGGCTGAGTACCAGGGCCAGTGTCGGCTCGATGCCTGCGCCCAGGACTATGAGGGCGGGGATCAGGGTGATGACCCGACGTGTCAGCAGGGGGATCCGGATTTTGAGCAGGCCGCCCATGATGGTGGCGCCTGCATAGCAACCCACGGAAGTGGATGCCAGTCCCGATGCCAGCAGGCCGATGGCGAAAATCACTCCAATGGCCGGGCCAAGGGCGGAGGTTACTGCTGCGTGTGCGCCTGCGATGGTGTCGGTTCCTTCAATGCCACGAAGGCTTGACGCAGCAAGAAGGAGCATGGAGATGTTGACCACGCCTGCCAAGAGGAGGGCGCCCACAACGTCCACGCGGGTAGCGCGTATCAGCCGGGACCGGACCATGGGGTCCGGAGAGAAACCGTGCCTGTCGCGAGCCAGGGCGGAGTGCAGGTAGATGGCGTGGGGCATCACTGTGGCTCCGAGCATGCTTGCTGCCAGCAGGATGGTGTCAGTGCCTTCAAAGCGCGGAACCAACCCTCCCAGGGCACTGGCTGCATCCGGTGGATTGACGAACAGTCCTGAGACAAAGCCCACCGCAATCACGCCCAGCAGCACCAGGATGGCGTATTCGAACGATCTTTGTCCCTGCCGGGATTGGAGCGTCAGCAGCAACATGGACGCGATGCCCACTATGACGCCGCCGGCCAGGAGGGGAAGCCCGAACAGCAGATTCAAGGCAACGGCTCCACCAATGACCTCTGCCATGTCCGTAGCTCCGGCAACAACTTCGGCCTGCACCCAGTACAGCCGCCGCCGCTTGGTGCCCAGCCGTTTGCCAAGGATCTCCGGGAGGCTCATTCCGGTGGCGAGCCCGAGTTTGGCCGACTGGTACTGGACCAGGACCGCCATGGCATTGGCCACTACCAGCACCCAGACCAGCAAGTAGCCGTAGTTGGCCCCTGCAGTGAGGTTCGCGGCCACGTTTCCCGGGTCCACGTAGGCGATCGCTGCAACGAAGGCCGGCCCCAGCAGCAGCAGCCGTGACCATACTCTGCCGGATCCGGCACGTGTTTCCAGGGTGGGTGTAGCCATCAGGGTTCCTCGTCGTTGGGGGGTACTAGATATGAGGATACCGAAATTTAGGCATACCGAAAAGTTTTATTTAGGCAATCCGGTTCGTGTGTGACGTCTTGATTTCCCGACAGGGAACTTGACCCATCCGCTGGTCGCCGTCAGGCTGGAGCCATGAAGTCTTGAGCGCAGCCCCTTCTGCGGCTGCATCCCCAGTACCCACACGGCTTTTGCCACCCACTGCGGACTTGCGAGGATTCCTCTTGACTGACCACCTTCACCTTTCCGGCGTTACCCACGGCTATGGGGACCGCGAACTTCTCAATAACGTCGACCTCGTCATCCACCACGGCGAGCACGTGGCAATCGTTGGCGAAAACGGCGCCGGTAAATCGACGCTGCTGCGGCTGCTGTCCGGGGTGGAAACACCCGACGACGGCGCAGCCGGCCTCTCCGGCAACCCCGGCTATCGCGTGGGTTACCTCGCGCAGACCCACGGCTTCTCCGAATCCTTGACTGTAGGTGAGGCCATCGATTCGTCGTTGGCCTCGCTGCGATCCCTTGAAGCCCGCATCCTGGAGCTCGAGTCAGGACTGGCGGACGCCGATACCGAGGATCTCGAGCTGTACGGCAGCCTGCAAACGGAATATCAACTCCGCGAGGGCTACGCTGCCGAATCCCGGGTGGAAGCAGCGCTGGACAAACTGGGGCTGGGAGGCTTGGACCGCCGTCGGGCCCTTGGATCCTTGTCCGGCGGCGAGCAGGAGCGGGTGGCGCTCGCCTGCCTACTGGCCGATCCTGCCGAAGCGTTGCTCCTGGATGAGCCCACCAACCATCTTGACGCGAACGGCACAGCCTGGCTTGAGTCCCGCTTGGCGGCGCATCGCGGCACCGTGGTGGTGGTCTGGCACGACCGTGTCCTGCTGCGGAAAGTTGCCACCACCATTATCGAAGTGGACGCTGACCGGCGGTCCGTCAACCGCTACGGAAATGGTTACGAGGGCTACCTTCGCGAGAAAGCTGCCGAACGCGCGCGTTGGATCCAGCAATACGACAACTGGCTGGACGCCATGGCGGCCGAACGGCTGCAAGCCGCCACGATCGCCGACCGCATGGGCTACGGGCGCAAGCGCGACAATGACAAGATGGCGTTCGGATTCAAGGCCGGAACCTGGCAGAGCGCGGCCACCAGCAAGGTCCGCAACGCCCAGGAGCGGCTCCGTAGGCTCGAAGAGAATCCCATCGACAAGCCGCCCGTCCCGCTGAAACTCGCGGCGCCGTTACGGGCCGAGGCCGTGGGGACTCAGGCGGTGGAGGCTGCCGCGACCGCCTTGGAAGCCCATGGCGTCAGTGTCACGGGACGGCTCCAGCCAACCGACCTGAGGGTGGAAACCGGCCAAAAGGTGCTGATCACCGGGCCCAACGGTGCCGGCAAATCGACGCTGCTCTCCGTCCTGACGGGAAACCTTGAGCCAGCTGCGGGGTCGGTGACCGTCCACGGCAGCGTGGGCTACTTGCAGCAGGAACTCGACGTGCCTGCACGGCCTGGACTACGGTTGCTTCCTGCGTTTGCCGCCGGACTTGGTGGAAACATCGACGAACACGCAGAGGGCTTGCTTCGCCTGGGCCTGTTCAGGCCGGCTGAATTCCACGTCCCTGTCGGCGGCCTGTCTGCCGGGCAGCAACGCCGGCTCGCTCTCGCGCGGCTCCTCCTGGGTGGCTACCAGACCATGATCGTGGACGAACCCACCAACCACCTGGCGCCTGTGCTCGTGGAACAACTTGAGGGCGCGCTGGCATCATTTGCCGGAACGCTGGTGATCGTCAGCCACGATCGCGCCCTGGGGGAATGGTTCGATCACTGTGCCGCGGGCGCGGGTGCCGGTTCGTGGGTCCGCTACGGGATGCAGGGCGGGGGGTTGTTGTAGTCCCGACGCGTCAGGACCGTGGTGAGCTGTTCGCACAGCGATCGTTACTCCGTCGCCTCAACGCGGAAACACCGCATCGAGTGTCCTGAAACAAGGGCAGAGCACCATGGGAAGGGAACCGGCCGAAAGGACTTGTCCCGTGATCATCCAGAATCTCTTCCTGCAGGGCATCTACCACTTTGACGGTGCGGGACTGGATAAACCGGTTCCCATCCATGCCGAGCTCTCCCACTTCGTACCCGACGGCGTGATCAACCAGACCCTCTACTTCCGCGGAGGCAACTCAAGCCCGGAACTGATCACGGTGGTGCTGATGCGGGACCGTATCCCCATGCGGTATTTCCCGATCGGAGCCAAGGGCGATGTCCACATTCCGCTCAGGGTGGTGGAGGACACCGAGGGTGGATCGGTGATTGAGCTGTTCATCGTTGCGCCGATCGGGGTGCGGGGAACTGTCGTGGTGGATCTCGGCATGGTGGAGCACTGATGAAGCAGCGGCTGGTGGTGATCGGCAACGGAATGGCCGGGGCGCGGGCCGTCGAGGAGATCCTTGCCCGGGGTGGGGCGGACATGTTTCAGATCACCATGTTCGGCGATGAGCCCTACGGGAATTACAACCGGACCCGGTTGGGCCGCGTCCTGACCGGGGAGGACAGTGAGACGGATCTGGTCATCAACCCCCTGCAGTGGTACCGGCAGCATGACATCGCACTCCATACGGGCCGCCGGGTGGAACGGGTGGATAAGTTCAGCCGCCACGTCTTCGCTTCCAACGGCCGCGTGGTGGAGTACGACCTTCTGATCATCGCCACGGGCAGCCACTCGTTCCTGCCACCCATGGACGGGCTCCATACGCCCAGCGGAACCATCCGGCACGGAGTCTTCACCTTCCGCACTTTGGACGATGCGCGCAGGATGGTCCAGCTCGCCCGGCAAAAGGACCATCACCGCGCGGCAGTGATCGGAGGTGGCCCGTTTGGTCCCGAGGCGGCTCACGGCCTGGAAGCACAGGGCCTGGAAGTCGAGGTACATGCCGGAAGCCGGGCCACCGCGATCCTGGGATCAGACCGCATCGCCGGGTTGGGCTTCCGCGATCAACCCAACCTGGACTGCGACATGGTGGTGGTCACCGCAGGCATCAGGCCCAACGTGGATGTCGCCGTCGTGAGTGGCTTGGCAGTGGAGCGCGGCATCGTGGTGGACGACCACTTGAGGGTGATGGATGAAGAGGAGATTTACGGGGTCGGGGAGTGCGTCCAGCACCGCGGCGAGGTGTACGGGACGGTGCCGCCCCTGTGGGAGCAGGCAGCCGTCTTGGCCGACCATGTCACAGGTGTGGATCGTAGCTCCATGTACCTGGGAACCAGAACCCTTCCCCTCAACACCGCGGGGTCATTGCTGGCCCCTGCCGGCGGCAAATAAGCGGCGCAAACCACCCCGAGTTCTCTGGTCCTTGTTGCCTGCGTCACGGGCATTCGGGTTAATCCCGTAAGATAGACGGGTTGCGCGAAGCTTCGGCGTTCTGCGTTCTTTGTCACACTTCGGGACCTCCAAAGAGAAAAAGCTCGAATTTTGTGTGCCAAAGCCGCCCGTGTTCCGGCACTGGCGTAACACCTACAGCAACACCCCAACCCACAAGGAACAGCTGTGCCGCAAAGTACTCCCACAGATCTCCAGAGCTCCAAGGCCTCATCTGCAGCCTCGGACTCCAACCTCAGCGCCGAGGGATATCAGAAGACCCTGAGCCGCCGCCACGTCACCATGATCGCCATGGGTGGCGCTATCGGCGTCGGCCTGTTCATGGGCGCCGGTGGCCGTCTGGCCTCCACCGGCCCGGCCCTGATCTTCTCCTACGCCATTGCCGGCGTCATCGCATACCTGTTGATGCGCGCCCTCGGCGAACTCATCATGTACCGCCAGACCTCCGGCTCGTTCGTGAGCTACGCCGGCGAGATGTTCGGCAAGAAGGGCGCCTTCCTCTCCGGTTGGATGTACTTCATCAACTGGGCCATGACAGGCATTGCCGAGCTGATCGCGATCGGCCTGTACTTCCAGTTCTTCTTCCCCAACGTGCCCATTGAACTGTCCGCGATCGCAGCATTGGTGCTGCTGGTTGCCGTGAACCTGTTCAGCGTCAAGGCGTTCGGCGAGTTCGAGTTCTGGGCATCCTGCCTCAAGGTCGCGGCGATCGTGATCTTCCTGGCGGTTGGCACGTTCATGGTTGTCACCAACGCCAAGGTGGGCGATGGCAACGCCTCCGTGGCCAACCTCTTCCACGAAGACGGCGGCATGTTCCCCAAGGGCGGCCTGGTGATGATCCTGGTCCTCAACGCCGTGATCTTCGCTTACAACGCCATCGAGCTCGTCGGTATTACCGCTGGTGAGATGGAGAACCCGGAACGTGAAGTTCCCAAGGCGATCCGCGCCGTCGTGATCCGTATTGTGGTCTTCTACGTCGGTTCGGTGACGCTGCTCGCGATGCTGCTGCCGTCCGACCAGTACGTTGCCGGCACGTCGCCGTTCGTTACCGTGTTCGGCCAGATGGGCCTTGGCTGGATGGGCGACGTCATGAACATGATCGTCATCACCGCCGCGCTGTCCTCCTGCAACTCCGGTCTGTACTCGATCGGCCGCATTTTCCGCACCATGGCCAACAACGGCCACGCTCCGCAGTGGCTCACCAAGATGTCCACCCGGCATGTGCCGTACGCGGCCATCCTCGCCATTGGCGGCGTGTACCTCGTGGGCATCCTGCTCAACATCTGGCTGGGTGGGTCACACGCGTTCGACCTCGCGTTGAACACCGCGTCCATCGGCGTGATCTTCACGTGGGGTTCCATCTTCGCGAGCCAGATTGCCCTGCGGAAGAAGCGCGGCAACGTCTCGTCCCTGCCGATGCCCGGTTCCCCGTGGACCAGCTGGTTGGGCCTGGTGGCTCTGCTGGCCATTACCGTGCTTATCGGTTTCGATTCCATGACGGACAAAGAAACCGGCGAGGTCTTCCTGCTGGGCCTGTGGACCCTTGCCACTATCCCGTTCTTCGCCCTGATCCTGTGGCTCGGATGGCAGAAGGTCAAGAACAACGAGCCCAAGAGCGAGCTGTTCAGCTAGACGCTTCAAACACACGACGGCGCGTGCCTCCTTTCCGGGGGCACGCGCCGTTTCGCGTTGCGCACCTGGCGTTGTGGGGCCCGCTTTGCATGCTATTCGTGGCGCGAAGGGTGCAGAGCGGGCCTCGCAACGAGCCCTCCGGTTGGGAGTGTCAGTGCCCGGGTCTAGGCTCGATGTATGGAACACACCACCACCCTGACGCAGCACATTAAGGCCGGCCCGGAGAAAGTTTGGGCCGTCATCTCGGACATACCCGGCTCTGCCGGCACGCTCTCCGGCATCGACTCCATCCAGATGCTCAGCGAAGGACCGTACGGCGAGGGCACGCGCTGGAAGGAAACCCGCACCATGATGGGCAGGAAAGAAACCGTTGAGATGTGGGTTTCCGAGACTGACCCTCCCCGAAGCACTACGGTCAAGGCGCGTCAGGGTGGCGCGGACTACACCAGTCGCTTCAGCCTCGCCGGGCGCGGTGGCGGAACGGACCTCACCCTGACGTTCGGCGCCGAGGTCCTCAAGCCGTCCCTCCTGAGCAAGGTAGGCATGGCCCTTTTCGGGAAGATCGGCATGAGCATGACCCGCAAGGCCCTCGCCAAGGACCTGGCGGAGATCGCAGCGAAGGCGGAATCCCTCTGATGGCGGCTGCGAAGGTAGCAGCGCCCAAGATTTCGCCGGTCCGCTTGGAGGAACTGCGCGACGACGACGCTCCGGACTTCCAGCGGGGCGAAAGGTACGACGGCGTCCGGCTCACCCGCGTCTCTGCCGACGGGGAAGAACTGAGCGGCGCTGACTTCATCGAGTGCGAGTTCAACGGTGTGTCCTTCAATGAGGCCCAGCTGCGCGGGGCAACTTTTCGTGAATGCATCCTTGCCGAGCCCTATGCGCCGGTGTTTACCGCAGCGCGCAGCTCGTGGCAGGACGTGGAAATCAGCAATCCCCGGTGGGGGTCGGCCGAACTCTATGAGGGCAACTGGCGCTCGGTCAGAATCGACGGCGGCAAGCTGGATTACGTGAACCTGCGCGGTTCCAAGCTCATGGACGTGCAGATCTCGGATTGCATCATCAACGAGCTGGACCTGGGTGGTTGTGCCGGGACCCGTGTGGCGCTGAAGAATTGCACCATCGGCACGCTGGATGTCACCGGCGCCAAGCTCAAGGACGTGGACCTCAGGACCTCGGAATTCCGCGGAATCAACGGTCTTGCCGGCTTGGCCGGGGTGATTATCGACGATTATCAGTTGAGCCTCATGGCACCGCTGTTGGCAGGCCACCTGGGAATCCGTGTGATCTAAACCCTCGCGGGACGGTCCAGCAGGTTGCTTCATCTGTTGACCGTCCCGTGGGGCCGTGTAATCTTTATAGAACGAACGGTCGGTATATTATTCCGCGCCGATCCCTTTTCACTTTCGCGAAGGATGTTCTCATGGTCGAGGCTTTTCTTGTTGGCGGCGCACGCACGCCTGTAGGTCGCTACGGTGGGGCGCTGTCCTCCGTCCGCCCGGACGATCTTGCAGCGTTGGTGGTCCGGGAAGCGGTGGCGCGTGCCGGCGTCGATCCTGACTCCATTGACGAGGTCATCCTCGGGAACGCCAACGGCGCGGGCGAAGAAAACCGCAACGTTGCCCGCATGGCCACCCTCCTGGCCGGACTTCCCCTCCACATTCCCGGCATCACCGTGAACCGCCTCTGTGCCTCCGGCCTCAGCGCGATCATCATGGCCAGCCAGATGATCAAGTCGGGCGCCGCGGACATCGTGGTCGCCGGCGGCGTCGAGTCCATGAGCCGCGCACCGTGGGTCCAGGAGAAGCCATCCACGGCGTTCGCCAAGCCCGGCCCGATTTTCGATACGTCCATCGGCTGGCGCTTTGCCAACCCGCTCTTCACCAAGGGCGAACTTTCCCGTGACGGCAAGATGACGTACTCCATGCCGGAAACAGCGGAGGAAGTGGGCCGCGTGGACAACATCTCCCGCGAGGACGCTGATGCCTTTGCCGTCCGCTCGCACGAGCGCGCCCTGGCGGCCATCGCGGGTGGACGCTTCAAGGACGAGATCGTTCCGGTGACGGTGAAGACCCGTAAGTCCGAGACCGTGGTGGACACCGATGAGGGGCCACGCGAGGGCACCACCATGGACGTCCTGGCTGGGTTGCGGCCCGTTGTCCCCGGCGGGTCAGTTGTCACCGCCGGCAACTCCTCCACCCTCAACGACGGCGCGTCGGCCATCATCGTCGCGTCCGAGGCAGCCATCAAGAAGTTTGGGCTGACCCCTCGCGCACGGATCATCGACGGCGCCTCTGCAGGTTGCGAGCCGGAAATCATGGGCATCGGTCCGGTTCCGGCCACGCAGAAGGTCCTGGCCCGCACCGGGATCACCGTCGAGCAGCTGGGCGCGGTAGAACTCAACGAAGCTTTCGCCACGCAATCGCTGGCCAGCATGCGACGCCTCGGACTGGATCCGGACATTGTGAACAACGACGGCGGCGCCATCAGTTTGGGACACCCGCTCGGTTCCAGCGGCTCACGGATTGCGATCACGCTGCTGGGCCGCATGGAGCGCGAACTCGCCTCGGTTTCCGGGCCGAAGCTGGGGTTGGCGACCATGTGCATCGGCGTTGGCCAGGGCACCGCGATGCTTCTGGAGGGTGTGTAAATGGCACTGAATGCGGAAGACTTCACCACCCTTCTCATCGAGGAACGCGAGGACCGCCTCACTGTTCTGCTGAACCGTCCCGAGGTCCGCAACGCGATTGACCAGACCATGGTGGACGAGCTTCATCTGGTCTGCGCTGAGCTTGAGCGGAATCCGAAGGTCCTCATCATTGCCGGGACTGAAGGCGTGTTCGCCTCCGGCGCGGACATTGGCCAGCTGCGCGAACGCCGCCGGGACGATGCTTTGCAGGGGATCAACTCCACGATCTTTGTGCGCATCGCCAAGTTGCCCATGCCCGTTATTGCCGCTTTGGACGGATTTTGCCTGGGCGGGGGAGCTGAGCTCGCCTACGCTGCCGACTTCCGCATCGGTACTCCGAGTGTCCGGATCGGCAACCCCGAGACCGGGTTGGGAATCCTTGCAGCCGCCGGAGCCAGCTGGCGGCTCAAGGAACTCGTGGGCGAACCGAAGGCCAAGGAAATTCTCCTGGCCGGTGCCGTGCTGCGGGCAGAAGAGGCACTGCGGATCAGCCTCATCACGGAGATCCATGAAGCGCCCGAACTGATGGACGCGGCGCACAGGCTGGCGGATCGGATCGGCCGCCAGGATCCCTTGGCAGTGCGGATCACCAAATCCGTGTTCCATGCTCCGGCTGAAGCCCACCCGCTGATCGACACCCTTGCCCAGGGAATTCTCTTTGAGTCCCAGGCCAAGTTTGATCGTATGCAGGCTTTCCTTGATAAGAAGTCGGCCAAGGCTTCCCAAGACACCTCCGTTCCCACTTCTGCCAACGACGACAGGACCCAGAAATGACAGCAGTTCCCGCCATCCCGCACGTCGTTGGAGTCCTCGGTGGGGGACGGATGGGCGCTGGCATCGCGCACGCCTTCCTTACCAAGGGAGCCACAGTGATCGTGGTGGAACGCGATCATGAGGCAGCCGCCGGAGCGCAAGGACGTGTGGCTGAAGCAGTCGCCAAGTCCGCAGCCCGGGGGACCCTGACCGAGACCCCCGAAGAAGCCATGGCCCGCTTCAGCACCTCCACTGACTACGCCTCGTTCATCCACTGCGGACTCGTGGTGGAGGCGGTACCCGAGGACTACGACCTCAAAGTGGCGGCGCTGAAATCGGTGGAGGAGCACTTGTCAGCCGATGCTTTCCTGGCGTCGAATACGTCCTCGCTCTCCGTCACGGGACTCGCCGCCGAACTGCGGCGACCCGCCAACTTCGTGGGGCTCCACTTCTTCAACCCTGTGCCCGCGTCCACCCTCATTGAAGTGGTGCTGGCCAAGGAGACGTCTCCCGAACTCGCTGTTGCGGCGAAAAGCTGGACCGAGGCACTCGGCAAGACCGCCGTCGTCGTTAATGATGCGCCCGGCTTCGCCTCGTCCCGCCTGGGTGTGGCCATCGCCTTGGAGGCGATGCGCATGGTTGAAGAGGGTGTTGCGTCGGCAGAGGACATCGATGCCGCGATGGTGCTTGGCTACAAGCACCCCACTGGCCCGCTCAAGACCACTGACATTGTTGGGCTGGACGTCCGGCTGGGGATTGCCGAGTACCTGCACTCCACGCTCGGGGACCGTTTCGCTCCGCCGCAGATCCTGCGCGACAAAGTGGCGCGTGGAGAGCTCGGACGGAAGACAGGCAAGGGGTTCTTCGACTGGAACGACTGATGCCCGCGGGCGGTTAGGCTAACCGGGTGACTTCTATCGAACCCATCACCCTGACCGGAAAATTCGTGACGCTGGAACCGTTGAGCATGGAACACCATGACGGACTGGTTGACGCTGCGCGCGATGGTGAACTCTGGAAGCTTTGGTACACCTCGGTTCCCGCGCCCGAGGGCATGGCCGCAGAGATCGATCGGCGCCTCGCTCTCCAGGCCCAAGGGTCCATGGTGCCTTTTGCTACGCGCTCCAACGCAACGGGCAAGCTCATCGGCATGACGACGTATATGAACATCGACGCCGTAACTCCCCGGGTGGAGATCGGCTCGACGTGGAACGCTGCGTCGGCACACGGAACCGGCACCAACCCTGATTCCAAGCTGCTGCTCCTCCGGCACGCCTTCGAAACACTGGGCTGCCCGGCTGTGGAGTTCCGCACCCACTGGCTGAACCAGCAGTCCCGCGATGCCATTGCCCGGCTCGGCGCCAAGCAGGACGGCGTGCTCCGCAACCACTCGCGAAGCGCCGACGGAGCCCTCCGCGACACCGTGGTTTTCTCCATCCTTGAGCACGAGTGGCCGGCTGTGCGCAACGGCCTGGAGTTCCGCCTGGCCAGGTACGGGGCCTAAGCGCGAACACTGGCCTGTGAGGGTGCGCTGAGGGGCGGGTTCAGGGCTGTATAAGCTGTATGAGCCCTGTAGTCCGGGAACCCGCACCTCAACGAATGGTCACGCCCGCGCGACCGTCACAACACCACGCTGTCGCCGGCCAACGCACTCCGAACCGACGTCCAGGACTTCAACACCTCCAGTACGCCGGGATCCCGCTCGGCGACCATGGCCTGTTGGTACGAGTCCTCAAGCAAGGCATCCACGGACACCCGGGCGCCGGTGGAGGCACTGAGGATCGCTGCCTCCACCATGGCCAGGCTCATGATGTTCTGGTGCACGCGTCCCATGGGTGTCGTCCCGGTGCGCAAAGCGGCCACGAAGTCCCGCAGGGAACCGGCAATTTCCTGTCCCGGGTCCTCGGAGGGAGCCGTGCCGGTAGGAACAGAAGACACCGGTTCGTTGTCGCCATCCCAGAGGACAGTGCCGTGCTCACCGCTGATCCGCCAGGAAGCGTTCCAGGAGGTTTCCTGTCCCGGGCTGCACCAACTTCCGGTGAACACGAACCGCTCGCCACCGGTCATCTCGAAAATGGCCGTCGAGCCGGCATCGCCGCTGTACCAGCTCCACGAAGGGTTGTACTCCTCGCAGAACACTGAGACAGGATCGGCGTCGAGCAGGAAACGAGCCATGTCGAACTGGTGGATGGCCATATCCAGCAGCAGCGGGTGGTCCATGGCGTCCCGGAATCCTCCGAAGCGCGGGGCCTTGAAGAACTCGGCGGAGACAATGCCTATGGACCCCAGGGCAGAAGACCATCGCTTGGCCGAGAACAGATGCTTGTTGTAACGCCGGGACTGGCTGACCATGAACAGCTGGCCGTGAAGTTCAGCAGCAGCAGCCAAGGAAAGCCCCTGCGCCACCGTCGACGCCACCGGCTTCTCGCCGAGAACCGGTAAACCGGCTGCCAGTGCTTCGGCGGTGACCGGATGGTGCGCGGCCGGGATGGTGACGTTGATGACAGCCTGGGCGCCGACGTCGGACGCCAGCTGGGCAGTCCCGGCGCCAACCGGGAGGTCGGGACGACCCAACGACGCCGCAGCGTCAGCGGCCGCCGGCAGATCAAGGTCCACGATCCCGGCGAGCTCCACCAGCGGCGATTCCTCAACCGTCCGGAGCCACGCGCGGCCCATGCCCCCGGCACCTACAACGATGGCGCGAAGGGGAGTGCCGTCGTCGGGAAGGGTGGCGAAAGGCGGGTTCACGCGTTGGCTCCCTGGTAGCTCTTGCCGTTGAAGAAGTCGTTGGTTTCGTAGCGGAGCAGCTCCGGCACGGCGCGTTCGGGACGGTCGGTGACGGCCCACTCCACGGCGTTGGCGATGACCCGCCGGACGTCCTTGTGGTGATAGACGGGGTAGTCCTGGTCGCCGGGGCTGAAGAAGAAGATCTTGCCGTGGCCGCGGCGGAACGTGCAGCCGGAGCGGAACACTTCGCCGCCGCTGAACGAGCTGATGAACACCAGTTCCTCGGGTGTGGGGATGTCGAAGAACTCGCCGTACATCTCCTGCTGCGGGATCTCGATCGGGTGGGGAATGCCCTTGGCAATCGGGTGCGTGGGGTCCACGGTCCAGACAAGCTCGCGGTCCTGCTCGGAGCGCCAACGCAGGGTGCACGAGGTCCCCATGAGTTTGGTGAAAATCTTGGACCAATGACCGGAGTGCAGCACGATCAGGCCCATACCGGCCAGGACGTGGCGGTGGACGCGCTCCACGATCTGGTCGTCAACGTCCGCATGGGACATGTGCCCCCACCACGTCAGGACGTCGGTGTCGGCGAGGACTTCTTCGGTGAGGCCATGGTCTGGTTCGTCCAGGGTTGCGGTCCGGACCACGACGCCGGAACCCAGGTTCTCCTCGATGCCCGCCTTGACGGCGCCGTGCATGCCGTCCGGGTACAGGCGTGCAACCAGTTCGTCGCGCTTCTCATGGCGGTTTTCGCTCCACACTGTGACGCGAAGAGGCTTGTTGTCAGTCATGGTGTTCTCCTTCTAGGTGGAAAGCGGTCTACTTGACCGCACCGCCGGTGGTGCCGGCGGCGATGTATTTTTGGGCCGCGACCAGCAGGACGATGGCCGGGATGGAAGCGAGTACCGCCGTCGCCATGACCGAGCTCCAGTCGTTCACGTAGGCGCCGATGTATTGGAAGATGCCCAGTGTTACGGGCCGGACTGCCTCCGTGGTGGTCAGGGTCAGGGCGAACAGGAAGTCGCTCCAGGCGAACAGGAACGTAAACAGGCCTGCGGTGATCAGGGAGTTCCGGCTCAGCGGCAGCACGATCGACCAGAACGCCCGGACGTGTCCCGCTCCGTCCACCCGGGCCGCCTCGATGACCGATGCCGGCATGCCGTTCATGAACGCCCGGATGATGAGGATGGCGAACGGAATGCCGTGGGCCGAATCTGCCAGAATCAGGCCGGGGATGGAGTTGAGCAGGCCGAGGTCGTTGTAGGCGGTGTACAGGGCGTTGGCCACCACGATCCCCGGGATCATTTGACTGATGAGGATCGCGAACAGGACCACGCCGGCGCCACGGACCTTGAAGTAGGCCAAGGCGTAGGCCGCCGGGGCTGCAATGGCCAGGCTCAGCGCTACGCTTCCCAGCGAAATGATGAGGCTGGTGCCGAGGTTGCCGGCTTGCTCATTGATGGCCGTGGCGTATCCGGTGAAATCGGGCTTTACCGGGAACCACGAGGTCTCCAGCGTAGTGCCGTTGGGCTGGAGGGACGCGTTGACCATCCAGTACACGGGGAACAGCATGATGGCCAGGAAGACAAGGGCCAGTGCCGTGTACCCCCAGTTCTTGCGTCCGGTTGCTTTCAAACCGATGGCTTTTCCACCGGCGCGCCGGAGGGCAGGTGCTTTCAGTGCGGTTGTCATGCTTTCCTCACTCGTCTACGGCGCGTCGGCTGGCCCGCAAGTACAGGACTGCGAAGACCAGGGAGATGATCACCAGCACGTTCCCCAAGGCGGCACCTTCACCGAACTTGAACTCGTGGAAGGACAGGTTGTACGACTGGGTCGCGATGGTTTGGGTGGAGTTGGCGGGCCCGCCGTTGGTGAGGCCGAGGATGATGTCCAGCACTTTGAGGGTGTAGACCACTCCGAGAACCAGTACTACGCTGACCACGGGCCGCAGCATGGGCCAGGTGATGTGGCGGAAGGCCTTCCACCCGGTGGCGCCGTCCAGGGACCCGGCCTCGTAGAGCTCATCCGGGATTTCCTGAAGCCCGCCGTAGAGGATGGTCAGGTTGAACGGGATGCCGATCCAGATGTTCACCCCCACCACGGCAATCAGCGCCAGCGAGGTGCTGGTCAGCCACGGGATACCGGTGTCGATGATGCCGAGGTCGCCCAGGAACCGGTTCAACGCACCGCTGTCCTTGTCCAGGATCCAACGCCACACCGCGCTCGACACGATCAGCGGCAGGAGCCACGGCAGCAGGAGCAATGACCGCAGGATGCCGTTGAGCGGGAACTTGCGCTGGAAGAAGATCGCCAGGGCCAGGCCGATCACGAACTGACCCACTATCGAACCGATGGTGAACAGTACGGTGTTCAGCAGCGAGGTTGAAAACAACGACGACGACAGTACAGTCACGTAGTTGGCGAAGCCTACCCACGGGGCTTCCCCTGTGAAGAACGTGGAGGTGGTGTACTCCTGGAAACTCATGATGACGTTCTTGATGACCGGGTATCCGAAGAACAGCGTCATGTAGACCACCGCGGGAATCAGGAACAGCCACTGGAAGATGCGCTCGCGGCGTTTGCGGGTGCGCCGCCGCGGCGGTTGTTGCCCGGGCGCTGATGCCTGTCTGGTGGCAGCCTTCCCTGCGGCGGACCCCGCAGTAGCCGATAAGTCGGTTGTCAGTGACATGGCAGATGCCTACTGGCCCTGGGCTTGCTTGAGGGCTTCAGCCGGCGAGGCGTTGCCCGTCAGTGCGGTTTGAATGGCGGTGTAGATCTTGGTGGCCTGGGCGGGCCACTCTTCCCCGAGTTGTCCGGTGCGGGCACGGGCTGTCTTGATGAGCTCCGTGAACGTCGCGAGTTTGGGATTGTCGGCGGCGAACTTGTCCGACAAGGTGGTCTTGGACGGAATGGTGTTGCGGGCCGTGGCCATGGCGAGTTGGTTCTCGTCACTGTTGAGGCAGGCAACCAGCTCGGCTGCTTTGGCCTGGCGGGCCTTGTTTCCAGTCTGGGGAACCGTCCACACCTCGCCTCCGAGGGGTGCAACTGCTGTTTGGCCGGCTTCACGGACAGGGATCTTCACCACGCCGTACTGCAGGGTGGGCTGCTTATCCAGGGCCGGGATCTGCCACGGACCGTTCACCATCATGGCTGCCTTGCCGGCGAGGAACTGGTCCTTCACATCGGCCTGGGTCCAGTTCAGCGCAGAGGATGATACTGAGCCGCTCTTCACCAAATCCGTCCAGAGTTGCAGGGCCTCTTCGGTTTCCGTGGTGTCGATCTTCTTCTCGTCGCCACCGTTGGACCACATGACGGGAAGGAACTGCCAGGTGCCCTCATAGGTGGGGTTGGCGTTGAAGGCAAGGCCGTATTGATCGCCTGCCGTGAGCTTGGCCGCCGCTGCTTTGAGCTCGTCCCAAGTGGTGGGAGGTGTAACCCCGGCCTTGTCCAGAATGTCCTTGTTGTAGAACAGGGCAATGGTGTTCACTGTGGGTGCCAGGCCGTAGACCTTGTCCTTGTAGGTGCCGGCGCTCAGCACGCCTTCGGCGAAATTCTCCGTGCTGACCTTGAAGTCGGACAGGGGAGCCAGCGCACCGGTGGCGGCAATCTGCTGAAGATCGGGATTGTCCAGCATGAGGACATCAGGCAGGGTCTTGGAGGACGACTGTTGGAGCACCTTGGAAATGAGCGACTTACCGGGCACGGTCTCGCGCTTGATGGTGACGCCCAATTGCGTGCCGCACTTGGTGAGTGCGTCGCCAATGAATGACTTGTCCGGCTCGTTGTTGTAGTAGTCCATCACGGAGATTTCGGTGACGGCTTCCGTTGACGATGCTGCTGTGGTGCCGCAGGCTGAGAGCGCCAGGGGCAAGCCGACCAAGGCAGCGACGGCGAGGGCGAGCGGACGGCGTGTCCTTTGTGCTGACTTCATTGTCTGTTCCTTTTTCTGGAGATCGATTTATCGATGCGTATCGACGATGCGCATCGATAATGTCGGAAACGGATGTAGTGCAGTGGTGCTGAGAGGGGTCTAGCTGCCGTGGGGTGGACGGAGCGTACTTGAACGGTGCGTAATGACCGTGGGTACCAATTCCAGGGATTCGGATGGTCCCTGGGTATCGGCTTCGAGGAGATCGCAAATAATCTTGACGGCGCGGCGTGACACTTCAGCCGGGCGAAGATCGATGGTGGACAGCGGAATCGGCTGGAGTTCAGCAAGGGTTGGCGAGGCGCTGCCAATAACGGAGACGTCCACGCCGGGGGTGAGCCCGCGGGCGGCCAGTGCACGGCGCAGGATGTCCTGGACGGTGCGGTCCGGCGCTATGAAGGCCGGCTTGCCGTGGGAGGAGGCCAATGCCCTGTCCACGGAATCTGTGATGATGGTGACGTCCGCGCCGCCAGGGAGATGCTGCGCCGTGACACCCAGTTTTTCGGCGGCGGCATCCACGCCTCCCATGAACCGTTCCACGTAGTTCACATGGCGTGCTACCACGGCCGGCTGCCAGTCGATGATGGAAATGACCTCGTGACCGGCTGCGGCCAAGTCCTGGACGCAGTGCCGACCCGCCATCTCAAAGTCCGCGTCGATGCAGACCAGTCCCGTGGGGTCCCGGGGGATCCCGATCAGCACCACAGGGACATTCAGGCTCCGGGCGAGAGGGAGTCGTTCGTCCTCGTCTTCAACCTGCATGAGGATCAGGCCGTCGCAGATCTGTTGGCCGACCACCCGGCGCAGCCCGGCGGCACCTTCGTCCTCGGTCACCAACAGGATGTCGTGATCGAATTGCCGTGCCGTGGAAGCGATCACCGAGACGAACTCCATGATCGAGCCCATTTCCAGCTCAGGGATAAACGGAATGACCAGGCCGATCACGTGCGTTCTGCGTCCAGCCAACGCCCGTGCTCCGGCGTTGGGCTGGTAGGTGAGTTGCTCGATGGCGTCCTCGACCTTTTTCCGCGTTTTCTCGGAGATCGGGCGCTTGCCGCTCAAGACGTAGGAAACTGTGCTCTGAGCTACTCCGGCGGCCTGGGCGACGTCCTTGCTGGTGGGCACGGCCTGACCTCCTTGCGCTCGTTGCTGAACAGTTCCTGCGGGTTGTCGATGCGTATCGTCGATGCGCATCGAGAATGAGTATGACATGGGTCACGTGGACTCCACAAGGGTCACGGTTGATCTCCTGGCCCGGCACTGCCGTCAGCGCCCTCCGGTGTGCTTACATGGCTTCATGGAGGGGACACCTGGGACTCACGAAAGCGTCCACTGGGACGGGGCCGTCAACGCATGGCGGATCGCTGGTGACGTGTACCGGATGGGACGGCACGAGTGGGTCACCGAGGCTGGATGGCAGCAGATGTACGACGACGGCGTCCGCACCGTGATCGATCTGCGCGCCTCCCGCGAGAGGCGCCAACGCGACACCGATCCTGAGGTGCCGGACGAGGTTAAGGCGCGTATCGACGTCGTGCATTGCCCCACGGAAGATCCTGATCACCGCCGCTTCAGCGAGTTGTTCGGCCCTTACCTAAAGGACCCTGCGCAGTACGCGGACTATCTCCAGGTTTTCGCGGACAAGGTTGCCGCCGTTTTTATGGCGATTGCGGCGTCGCCCGGCAAGGTGGTGGTTCATTGCTCGGCGGGAAGGGACCGCAGCGGGGTGATTGCGCTGATGCTGCAGAGGCTGGCGGGACTCAGCGACGACGACATCGTGCGGGGCTACGAGCTCGCGGCCCGGGGAATCAACGAACGGCATCGAACACACGGTGCGCCGCACGCGCACGACCCGTACCTTCCCGATGACGAACTCGAGACCATGCTGGACAAGAAGCGGGCAGGCCTGCGGGGTTTCCTGAAGGAGCTCGATGTGGTGGGTTTCCTCAGGGCCAACGGGGTTGCGGAACACGAGGTGGACGCGCTGAGGTCCAAGCTCGGTTGCGGGGCCACCACCGCTGCTACCATGCAGGATTGATCACACTTTCCCCCAACGGAATGGACCCGCTATGAACGCCGGTGCCCGCGTCACCATCGTGACCCGAACCAAGAACCGCCCGATTTTCCTGGCCCGGGCCCTCGATGACATCTTCGCGCAGACATTCCAGGATTTTGAGCTGGTAATTGTGAACGACGGCGGCAACCCGGCCGACGTCGATCGCCTCACCTCCCAGCGGTCTGACGATGAGCAGGCGCGCATGACGACGCTCCACCACCCCGTGTCCGTGGGTATGGAAGCTGCATCGAATGCGGGCATCAAGGCCGGCAGCGGCGAGTTCATCGTGATCCACGATGACGACGACTTCTGGGCGCCGGACTTCCTTCGGAGCACCGTCGCCTACTTGGACGACCCTGTGCATGGGGCGGAAAGCGGCGTCATGGTCCGGACTGAGATCGTCATCGAAGAACTGGTGGAGGACCGGATCGAGCCGATCCGCCGGGAGATCTTCTGGGCGGACATGCAGCAGATCACCCTCGCGGACATGTTGAAGATCAACCGGGCCGTCCCCATTTCCTTCCTGTACCGCCGCAGCCTCCACGATGCCGTGGGCTACTACAACGAAGACCTCCCGGTGGTTGGCGACTGGGAATTCCACTTGCGCGTCCTCAGCCACTCGCGGGTGGGATTCCTCGACGGCGAACCACTCGCGTTTTGGTCGCAGCGGCCCGAATCCGAGGGACATGACGGCAACAGCATCTTCGCCAAGGCAGCCGAACACGCCCGCTACGATGCCCTGGTGCGCGATGAACATCTCCGCGACGGTGTCGCACAGGGAGGGCTCGGCGGCATGCTGTACCTGACCCGCGTCCTGGCTGAGCAGGAAGAGCTCATCCGCGCGCAGGAGCGTCGCCTCGACGAGGCAGGTGCCAAGCTTGACCACGTGCTGGAGCGGCTCGACGCCCTGAACCAGACGGTCATTGCCCGGACCAGCGTGGGGGAGTTCCTCAGGAAGCCGCTGCTGCTGGCGAAGAAGTTGGGCGGCAAGGGCTAAAGCTGCCCGCTGGGGCGTCCCGGGCAGGGGGCGTCCCGGGCAGGGGGCGTCCCGCAAAATAACTGCTGTACTCCTCCGGGCATTCATGTACCCTGTATATATTACCGAACGGCCGGTCAGTAATGTTGGCTCCAGTCAGCAATGACCGTGCCGATTTCACGTGCCTTGGAAGGACCCGTCGACGATGACCACTACCGCAGTCGCCCCGGAAACCACAGCCGTTGCAACCGTCCCCAGCTACGTTCAGGATGCCTGGTGGACCCCGGCACCGGACGCCAGGAAGGTCCCGGTCCGCGATGCCAGCACCGGAGAAGTCCTGGCCAACGTGAGCACCGACGGACTGGACCTTGCCGCCGTCGTGAATTTCGCCCGCACCACAGGCCAAACTGAACTCGGGAAGCTGACTTTCCACCAGCGTGCGCTCAAGCTCAAGGAGCTTGCCCAGTACCTTAACGGCCGCCGTGAGGAGCTGTACGAGTCCTCGTCGCAGAGCGGCGCCACCAAGATCGACAACATGATCGACATCGACGGCGGCATCGGCGTGCTTTTCACCTTCGGTTCCAAAGGCCGCCGTGAACTGCCCAACTCGCAGGTCGTGGTGGACGGTCCCATGGAGGTGCTGTCCAAGGACGGCTCGTTCGCGGGCGAGCACATCTACACCCGCATCCCTGGCGTCGCAGTGCAGATCAATGCGTTCAACTTCCCCGTGTGGGGGATGCTGGAGAAGTTCGCTCCGGCCTTCCTCGCCGGCGTTCCCACCATCGTGAAGCCGGCAACGCCTACGGGATACGTCGCCGCCGCTGCGGTCAAGGCCATCGTCGAATCGGGTATTTTGCCCGCCGGTTCCCTTCAGTTGATCTCCGGTTCCGCCCGGACCATCCTGGATGAACTCGACTACCGCGACCTCGTGTCCTTCACGGGTTCGGCGTCCACTGCCAACTCGCTCAAGGGCCACAAGAACGTGGTCCAGGGCGGCGTCCGTTTCACGTCTGAGACCGACTCGCTGAACGCTGCCATCCTTGGCCCGGACGCTGTGCCCGGCACCCCTGAGTTCGACGCCTTCGTCAAAGCCGTCGTCACCGAGATGACCGTCAAGGCAGGACAGAAGTGCACGGCCATCCGCCGAATCATCGTTCCCCAATCGCTCACGGCTGATGTTGCTGCAGCCATCGGCGCCCGGATCAACGAACGCGTCGTCGTCGGCGATCCCCGTGCCGAAGGCGTCACCATGGGTGCGCTGGCGTCGCTGGAACAGCTCGCCGATGTCCGCGCGGCAGTGCAGTCAATGCTCGACGCCGGTGGTGAGCTTGCGTACGGATCCCTCGAGACGCCGTCGGTCACCTCGGTTGGCGGCGCCGTGGGTGTGGTGGAGGACGGTGCCTTCATGTCGCCCGTGCTTCTGAGCTGGGCCGACGCAGAGACCGAAGAAGTCCACTCCCTTGAGGCGTTCGGCCCCGTGTCCTCGGTGCTGGGGTACACGGACTTGGCCGACGCGGTCCGCCTGGCCGCCCGCGGCTCGGGTTCGCTGGTGGCTTCGGTATGCACCAACGATCCCGCTGTTGCGCAGGAGCTGGTGCTTGGCATCGCAGCGCACCACGGCCGTGTCCACATGCTCAACCGCGAAGACGCACGCTCGTCCACGGGTCACGGTTCACCGGTCCCGCACTTGGTCCATGGTGGTCCGGGCCGCGCAGGCGGCGGCGAGGAACTGGGTGGCATCCGCTCCGTCCTGCACCACATGCAGCGCACCGCCATCCAGGGTTCGCCGAACATGCTGACCGCTGTGACGGGCGTCTGGCACACCGGCGCTGACCGCAACTTCACTGTGGAGACCGAGGGCGAGCACCCGTTCCGTAAGCACCTCTCAACTCTGCGCATCGGTGATGCTGTGCGCTCTGAACTCCGCGAGGTAACGCTCGAGGACATCACCGCCTTTGCCAATTCCACGGGTGACACGTTCTACGCGCACACCAACCAGGAGGCTGCAGAAGCCAACCCGTTCTTCCCGGGTATCGTGGCGCACGGCTACCTGCTTTTGAGCTGGGCTGCGGGCCTGTTCGTCGAGCCGGCACCGGGTCCCGTCCTGGCCAACTACGGCCTGGAGAACCTGCGCTTCATTACCCCGGTGGCAGCAGGTGATTCCATCCGCGTTACGCTGACCGCCAAGAAGATCACTCCGCGTGAGACGGACGAATACGGCGAAGTGGCCTGGGATGCCGTCCTGACCAACCAGAACGACGAAATCGTGGCCACCTACGACGTCTTGACCCTCGTGGAAAAGTGACGCTCTCTCACCTATCTCGGGTTTGGGTGTGACGCTCTCTCACCTTTTTCGGGTTTGGGTGTGACGCTCTCTCACCTTTTTCGGGTTTGGGTGCGTCGCTCTCTCATTGAACGACAAACGCTTCCCCACATCCAACGTGTGGGGAAGCGTTTGTTGTTACCGGCTGAAAGTTGTTCGGGGAATGGTACGACGACGACGTTGGTCGGCTCGCGCTTCGACGCCCTGGGTGAGAGGGCGTTGGTCCCAGGGGCGTTAGGGGTGAGAGGGCGTTGGTCCCAGGGGCGTTAGGGGTGAGAGGGGGTTGGCCCGAGCGGCGTAAGGGGTGAGAGAGCGTTGGCCCGAGGGACGTAAGGGGTGAGAGAGCGTTGGCCCGAGGGACGTAAGGGGTGAGAGAGCGTTCCCCTGCAGGGGTGTGGGAGCGGGAGGCCGGGAGGGGTTCAGGCGGCCGTGTGGAGGCCGTCGAAGACCATGGTGATGACATCGTCCGCGAGCTTCTCGGGGGACAGTGAGCCGCCCGGCTTGTACCACTCGACGATCGAGTTGATGGTGCCGAACAGAAGACGGGTCACGGTGCGGGGATCGATGTCCTGGCGCAGGGAGCCGTCTTCCCGGGCAGCGGAGATCAACTCCGCGACCTTGTGGTCGAACGCACGGCGGCGTTCCAGTGCGTCCCGCTCGATCTCCGTGTTGCCGCGCAGGCGCAGAAGAAGCGTGACGAACGGCAGCCTGTCCACCAACACCCCAATAGTCTGCCGCAGCACGAACTCAAGCCGCGCGTCAGCCGGCCCGGACGTGGCTGAGGGCTCCTCAAGGATGGCCTCCAGGCCGCCCAGCGCGTGGTCCAGGGCGAGCTTCAGCAGATCGCCCTTGGACGGCACGTGGTGGTAGATGGCTGACTTGGAGATCCCGAGGTTCTCGGCCAAAATGCCCATGGACGTAGCATCGTACCCGTGGCGGTTGAAGACGTCGACGGCGATGCGGAGCACTGACTGCTGGTCATAACCGGGCCGTCCGCGCTTGGTGGTGGTCTCAGTAGGCATGCTGGCATTTTCTCACGATCTCACCGGGGGAACGGCGCCTAGCCCTTGGGGCGCATGTCGTAGATCCGGCGGAGCTTCCCGTTTGAACGCTCCAGGGAACCGGGCTCGACGACGTCAACGACGCACGATGACCCGACGTGAATCTTGATCTGCTCACGCAAGGTGTGTGCCGCCGTCGTGCCTGCCTCGGCAGGAACGTTCTCGCGACGCTCGATCTTCACGGTCAGGGAGTCCATGCGCTTGCCCTCAGGGCGGGTGATTTCGAGCTGGAAATGCGGGCTGAGTTCGGGGATGCGCAGCGCGATTTCCTCGATCTGCGACGGGAACAGATTCACGCCGCGGAGGATGATCATGTCATCGCTGCGACCGGTGATGCGGCCCATGCGGCGGTGGGCCGGGCGTGCGGTGCCGGGGAGCAGCCGGGTGAGGTCCTTGGTGCGGTATCGGATGATCGGCAGAGCTTCCTTGGTCAAGGACGTGAAGACAAGTTCGCCGGGTTCACCGTCGTCCAGGACCGTGGAGTGGTCGAACGGGTCGATGATTTCCGGGCGGAAGTGGTCTTCCCAGATGTGGCAGCCGTCCTGCGTTTCCACTGCTTCCCCGGCCACGCCCGGGCCCATGACTTCCGAGAGTCCGTAGATGTCCGAGGCCTTGATGTTCATGGTGACCTCGAGCTCGTGGCGCATCTCTTCGGTCCAGGGTTCGGCGCCGAGCACGGCGTACTTGAGCGAGGTGGACGTGGGGTCGATGCCTTGGTGTGCCATGGCGTCCGCGATGGTCAGCAGGTACGTGGGCGTCGCGAGGATGGCGTCCGGCTTGAAGTCCTGGATGAGCTGGATCTGGCGTTCGGTCTGGCCTCCGGACATGGGAATCACGGTGCAGCCGAGCGCTTCAGCACCGGCGTGCGCGCCGAGGCCGCCGGTGAAGAGGCCGTAGCCGTAGGCGTTGTGGACCTTCATGCCGGGGCGGACGCCGGAGGCGCGGAAGGAGCGGGCCACCAGGGTTGCCCAGTTGGCGAGGTCGTTCTTGGTGTAGCCAACTACGGTGGGTCGGCCTGTGGTGCCGGAGCTCGCGTGAATGCGTGCCACCTGGTCCTGCGGGACGGCGAACATGCCGAACGGGTATTCCAGGCGGAGGTCTTCCTTAGTGGTGTACGGGAACTTACCGAGGTCGCCCAGTTCGCGGAGGTCCGAGGGGTGGACACCGGCTTCGTCGAACTTGCGCTTGTACAGCGGTACGCGGTCGTAGGCGTAGGCCACGGTGTGCTGCAGGCGGGTGAGCTGCAGGGCCTCGAGTTCGTCGCGGGAGATGGTCTCTTCACGGTCCAGCACGGGGGCAGTTTCCTTGGACGAGGAAGCTGCGGGTGCGGCCACGGTGTTTTGCGTCATGGGTTCCTACTTCTTGGAGATGGTGCGGCTGCGGCCACGGAACTCGGCAATGAGTTCCCCGGGCCCGGCGTCCGGGGCGGACAGGGCGTCGGGCGAGGCCGCATAGATCTGAATGTCGTAGAGGCCGCTTCGGCCGGTACTCGCGCGGCGGTTTGCGACGGCGGTAACCACCTGGCCTTGGAAGGCGGGCTTGATGAAGTTGATGTCGACGCCGGACGCCACCGTAATGTTGGCGGCTTGCTCGGGGGTGGGGTTGGCTGGGTTGCAGGCCAGTGCGAAGGCGGTGTCCCCAAAGGCGAAGATCATTCCGCCATGTGCCATGCCGAATCCGTTGAGCATCTCCTGTCGGAGGTGCATGCGGATGGTGGCGTGGCCGTCGTCGAGCTTGAGGACCTCGATGCCCATCCATTCGGACGCGTAGTCGTTCGTCAGGATGTGGTGCGATGCACCGGAGAGGGTTGTTTCAACCATGCGTCATTGCCTCCAGCTTTATTTACCGAATGTTCATTAGGTAATCCCAGATCGCGTCACGTGTCAAGACTGGACCAGTATGCGTCCGCACCTAGTAGCCTCGAACCTATGCCCGAAATTGAGCTCCCCATCATCACCGACCGCCTGATCCTGCGCCGCTTCGAAGCCGAGGACCTCGAACGGTTCCACGGATATCAGTCGCTTCCCGAAACTGCCCGGTTCCTTCTGCGGAACGAACTGACCAAGACCAAGTCCATGGAAGTGCTGGGCCGGTACGCGAACTTCGAATTCAACCAGGAGGGTGACTGGATCTGCCTGGCCATCGAGCGCCAGGACCAACCCGGCCTGATGGGCGAGGTGGTGCTGAAATGGCTGGAGGGTACCGGACAGGCAGAGCTGGGCTGGATCCTCCACCCCGAGGCGCGCGGTCACGGGATTGCCACCGAAGCCGCAGAAGCCGTCATGAAGCTGGCTTTCGAAAAGCTGGCTTTCCACCGCATCGATGCCAAGCTGGACGCGCTCAACGAGGGATCGGCGGGAATCTGCAAGCGGCTGGGCATGCGTCTGGAAGCAACGCTGGTGGATAACTGGCACTACAAAGGCCAGTGGGCCACGGAGAACATCTACGCGATGCTGGACTCGGAGTGGCGCACGCGGCACCACCCGTGGACGAGGACCATCAGCTGACGGGCCACGTCTTGTGGTGTTTCAGCTGTTCGGTCAGCTGCGCCGCCGGCAAGGGCCTGCTGAAGTAGTACCCCTGTCCGCTGGTGCAACCGATACTGAGCAGGTATTCGGCCTGATCAGCACTTTCGATGCCCTCCCACACTGCGGCCAGTCCGCACGCCCGGATCAGTTGCAGCACGGCGGCCAACAAGGCCGGTTGCGCAGGGTCGCTGCCCAAGGCCGAGAGCAAGGTCCGGTCGACTTTGACGGTGTCCACCGGGAGTTGGCGCAGGTAGCTGATGGACGAATAGCCTGTGCCGAAGTCGTCGATTTCCAGCCCCACGCCCAAGCGGCGGAGGCTGTTGAGCGTGTAGCGGTCAAGATCGTTGCCCTGAATGACCGCGCTTTCGGTCAGTTCCAGGACCAGGAGTGAGGGGTCAAGCTCCGCCGAGGCCAGCGCCTCCCGGACGTCTTCGATGAACTCCAGCCGCTGCAGGTCAGCTGCCGAGACGTTGATGCGCATGCTGAAGTTGTGGCCTGAGGTGAGGGGGTCGGTGCGCCATTGCTTCAACTGCTCGACGGCGGTGCGGAGCACCCAGCCGCCCAGGTCGGAGATCATTCCCGTCTCCTCGGCAATGGGGATGAACTCGTCCGGCATGACGAGTCCGCGGGTGGGGTGGTTCCAGCGGACCAAAGCCTCCACGCCTTCGATCCCGCGGGTATCAAGCCGGATGATGGGCTGGTAGTAGAGCACCAGCTGGGAGCCGGCAATTGCCTCTTTGAGTTCGCCCACCAATTGGTTCCGCATTTGCCGGGCAAGGAGCATGTCCGGTTCAAAGACCTTGACCTTCCCACGCCCGTCGGCCTTGGACTCGTACATGGCGATGTCCGCTTCCATCATCAGCTCCTCCGCACGATGGCCGGGATCTGCCATCCGGAGGCCCATGCTGGCACCGCAACGGAGGTGCTGACCCTCAATCTCCATGACATCCACCACGGCAGCCAGGATTCGGTTCCCTATGGAAGCGGCTGTTGCAGGAGTTACGTCGGGAATCAGCACAGCGAACTCGTCGCCACCCATGCGGGCCACCATGTCCTGCTCTCGCACGGCCCCGGTGATGCGGGCAGCCACCGTCTCCAGGACTTTGTCCCCGATGGTGTGCCCCAGGGAGTCGTTGATGGCCTTGAAACCGTCCATGTCCAGCAGGAGAATGGCTGCCCTTGTGCCACTCTTCGCCCCATTGGCCTGGGCTTCGCTGAGGGCGGTGGCAAAAGCGGAGCGGTTGTTCAGTCCGGTGAGCGGATCGGTCATGGCCATATGCTGCATTGCCTGGTGGGCTTCGTTGAGCTGCTGCGTCCGGGCCTGAACCCGTTGCTCCAGCTCTTCGTAAACGATCTGAAGGTCCTCGGCCAGAAGGTTGGTACCCATGATCACTGCATCGATTTCATCGCGGGCTTCAGAGACATCGATCCGGGTGTTCAGATCGCCGGCTGCCAACCGCACGATGCCGTCCAGGAGCAGCCCCAGGCGCGGATCTTCACCGGAGTACATTTTTCCTTCCGACATGGTCACCCCCCGTGTGGCTCGCCTCGTTGTTCATCGCTGAGGCGTTGTTCATCGCTAAGGCGAAGGTACTCCCGAACTGCTGCGCTGCGTTCGGGCAACGCCGCCTGTTCAAACAGCGTGGAAGCTTCCTCGAACATCGCCAGTGCGTCGCTACGCCTGGAGGATTCGAGCAAGGTCCGGGCCAACAGGAAATGCGCTTCGGCCGAGGTTTGCGTCGCCAGGATGGAGGACCGCGCACACAGCGGTTCAAGGATTCCGATGGCCTGCTTCATATCACCGCTAAGGAAATACCAATGGGCCCGGACCAAAGACATTTCCAAGTGGTCGCGTTCGGAGCCGCCCACAATGTCCGTGGCGAGCTCAGCCCGTTCAATGCAGCGAAGCGTTGCCGCATCACTGAGTTTTGCCTGGAGCCGCATTTCCGCGGACGCCCGGTTGAAACGCGCCCACAAATCAACGTCCTTGGACGGTGAAAGTCTTTCAGCCGCGAGGTCGTGATAGCGCCCCCCGTCGTCTACTCGGTCGGCCAGGAAAGCGACGTTGCCGATGACCCAGTACCCTTTGCCCGCGGTGTCTTCATCAACGTCGTCGGTCAGCAGGGTTTCCAGTACCAGGCATTCCCGCCAGGCGTCGTCGAGGAGGCGGCTTTCGGCCAAGGCAGCGATCAGCGCGCGTTGGGCGAGGATCTGGACGTACAGCAATTCGGCGTCCCTGGCCGCGAGTTTAGCCGCATCTGCGGCCATGGCGGCGGCTTCGGGGAGCCTGCCCAGGCCTTGGAGGGCCACGGCAACCATGGTTCCTGCCTTGGCACCGAATTCGGGTGAGGATGCTGTCAGGCTGTGATCATTGAGTTCCACGGCCAAGGTGAGGTATTCCTCTATGCGGCCTTGATCCCTCAGGCACTCGGCCTGCAGGTACCGCATATTCCACCAGGATTCTTCATCCCCGGCTATCCCGGCCAGGCTTGCAGCCTCCCCGGCCAGGCGGTAGGCCTCGTTGAAGTCCCGTTCCTTCCATTTGGCGCGTGCCGTGAGACCGGCAACGAGGTGCGAGGCGGGATGGGGACTTTGCATGTGCCCATTATCCATGTCATTACAGAAGAAAAGCTCGTATAGTTTGCAGCGTGACTTAATGCAAGTCACGTTCAACAAATTCGCATCAGTACGAAAGGGCATAGCGGATGAAAAAATTTGCGGCAACCCTGCTCATGGCGGCGGTTCTGGCAGTAACGGGTTTCGCTGCCCCGGCAAATGCCGAGCCTACGCAGGACAGCACGGCAATCGGCTGGTGGCCAAACAGTGTCACCACCACGAAGACAAACACCACCAGCATCGGTTGGTGGCCGAACTAAATATTGGGGGAGCGCCTCTCAAGGCCATATGACATCAATTGATGCCCCGGGCTGGTGCCCGGGGCATCAATTTGTTTCGTCATGTGTCGAGTATTAGTGACCGTAGAGTGCAGGGCCGCACCCTGCGTTGACACGCTTGTCATACCCCACCTTGCTGGATTACGGCCCGCCCACGGGCAACTCAACGGAGACCGTGGTCCCCGAACCCAACGTGGAATCAAGAAGCAGGCGGCCCATGTGGCGGCTGATGATGTCCTGGGCTATCGCCAGCCCGAGCCCGCTCCCTGGCACAGCTGCGGAGGTGGCGTTGGAAGCACGATAGAAGCGTGTGAAGATGTGCGGGAGGTCGTGCTCGGGGATGCCCAGGCCGTTGTCCGCGATCCGCACCAGTGCCAGACCGCCGCCCTCCGAGGCCGAGACGGAGCTGGTGATGCCCACGCGGCCGCCCTCGGGTGTGAACTTGATGGCGTTGGCCACGATGTTGGTGAACACCTGTTCGAGCTTCGCTTCGTCGGCCGTGACTTCGATATCTTCAGTCCCCTCCGTGAAGGACAATGAGACGTGACGGGACTCTGCGAGAGGCCGAAGTGTCGCTACCACCACCTGGAGGAGCTTGGCGATGTCCACCGGTTTGAGGTCAAGGTTGCTGCCGTCCTGCATGGAGACGGTGAGCATGTCTTCAATGAGCCTGCGCAGCCGGTCGGAGTTCCGGGCGATGACGTCCAGCATTTTGCCGATGCCTTCAGGGACGGGCCCCGCCGAACCGTCACGGATCATGTCCAGATAGGCGGTGATGGATGTCAGGGGCGTTCTGAGTTCGTGGTTGACGGTGGCCAGGAAATCGGTCTTGGCCTTGTCCAACTGCCGCAGCTGGTGCAGGACCCGCTGTTGGGCGCTGATCAGGTGGCCTTGAATGAGGCCGTGGGCCACGTTCCCCGCCACGTGCTGCATCAACGCAATCTCCGGACGGGTCCAATGGTGCCGTTCCTGGACTGTGGAGAGCAGGATGATGCCCATGGCGGACGCTCCTTCACCCACGGGGAGAAGGACGGTGGAGACAGGTTCGAGGTCGCCGGACCACTCCCGCAGGGCCTTGGCAATTCCGGAGTCGGGGTCGTCGCGGTGGTCAGTGACGGCAAGGACATCCGCGTCGGCCCACAGCCTGTTGGCCGTCTCCGCGATGGCATTCTCGCTCTCACCCAGCCGTGCAGGAAGCAGAGGGAGTCCGGGGCGGTTCCACTGGGCACGTATGGTGGGGACGCGCTCGTCGCGGAAAGTGGCGAACCAAACGTGGTCCACTTTCAGTGCCTCACCGAAACCGCGGACCACATGGTCTGCGATCAATTGGGGATCGTTGGTCTCCCGGATCGCTGAGGACACATTGCGGAGGCTTTCCCGCAGTGCTTCGATTTCGCCGCGTGAGCGGGCGCGTTCCGTGGCCCTGCCGATCAGGGTTTTTACCCTGTGGACGAGTTCGTCGGACTTCACCGGACTGATGACGTAGTCCGCTACGCGCCAGGATTCCACTTCCCGGAGGTCCAGGGATTCCCGGGTATTAAGGATCAACAGCATGGGAACCCCAGGGCTTCGGAGTCCGTGTGCCAGGGAACTCTCCGCCACCGCCACCGAGGGCGAATGCTGATGAAGATGGGAGGCCAACGACGCGGCGTCCCCGGCAGGGAAAACATCGAATCCCGCAGAGGAAAGCGCAGCGGTGGTCGCGGCCAGCCGCTCCTTGTCTGAATCCGCCACTACGGCGGAGCGGACATACTGTTCGTCGGCAACGGTCCCGCCCACTGAGCCCCTTCCGTTCCAACGCTTCATTCACGGTGTTTCATGATGTGGCAACACCCTATCAGCGGCATTGCGGACAAAGGTGGCCGCGCGTCAAATGCGCTGGATGAGTCGTGGGACACACCTTTACTTTGGCCCCGGGATTCGACAGCCTTGGGATTGTCAGCAGGGAAGCCCCTCCCGGCTTCCCGTGCAGAGCGATCAATGCGCAAGGAGCACTGTGGACCAACCAGCAACACCGCCGCAGGACCATCAACACGTGACGTTCGACCTCGAGCTTGAAGCCCCGGGCATCCTTCGCCTTACCTGGCCGCGAGGGGCAAGGATCAAGGAATCGGACGCCCAACGTGCCATGGACCGCGTGAATGAGCTCTGCGGCGCGGAACGGCACCCGATGATCGTGGACATGGCCACCACGGACGACGTCACCCGGGGTGCCCGTTCCATCTTCGCCAAACCGTGCCAAGCCAACCGCATCGCGCTCTGGGGCTCTTCTCCGGTGGACAGGGTCATTGCGAACTTTTTCCTGGGCATCATGAAACCGCCGTGCCCTACCAAGTTCTTCACATCTGAAACAGAAGCGCTGGAGTGGCTGGTGGAGGCTTAGGGCCACTTATATTTGGAGAATGTTCTCCACCCTGAGGAAGTACCTGCTGATTCCACGCCTCATCAGGCTTTCTTCCGCTGCCCCCAAGGACCCCCGCACGGCTTGGGACCAGTTCTGGGGCGACATCCGCTCGACGGGTGCCACGGGCGACGTCCTGTGGGACTCGGGCAGCGACCACGAACTCAATGGTTACCTACCCCACATGGCGCAGCTGGACCCGGCCTTGCCCGTGGTGGACGTTGGATGCGGCAACGGCAGTTTCACCCGCTTGCTGGCGCGGCATTTCCCGCACGCGCTGGGGCTTGACTACTCCGCCAACGCCGTTGACCGCGCCCGGCAGGAATCAGCAGGAATTACGACGGCGTCGTATGCGGTCTGCGACATGACGGCACCTGACGCTGCGCAGACAGTCGCGTCGGCCCTTGACGCTGCGGGCTGGACCGGGGAGGCGAACGTGTTCATCCGGGGCGTCCTGCACGTACTGGACCGCAACGGCCGTGCAGCCTTGGCTGCGAACCTGCTGCCCGTCGTCGGGACCCGGGGACGGGTGTTCCTGGCCGAAACCAACTTTCCCGGCACCCCGGTGGACTACGTCAGCCATCTGGGCGCCACCCGTGACTTCATCCCGGCCCCGCTGGAGTGGGCCATCCGGGGGCTGCCGATGCCTGGCCGTTTCGGGGCAGCCCAACGAGCCAAGGCATTCCCGACGGCGGACTGGAACCTTGTGGAGGAAGGCTCAGCGAGCATCGAGACGCGCCCGCTCAGCAACCCGTCCACGCCCGACGTGATCCCGGGGTACTTCGCTCTGCTGCGGGCCGGTAAAACTCCTACTTGAGGCCGGCTCCGGGCAGGAGCCCGGTGGCGCCCAGGGAGTCGGCCACGAATGCGTAGTCCCAAGCACGTTCACGCCACTGGACATACCGGCCCGAGGCTCCGCCGTGGCCGCCGTCCATCTCGATCTTCATGACAATTGGTTCCGAGCCCGTGGACACGGAGCGCAGCGCCTGAACCCACTTGGCAGGCTCAACGTACAGAACCCGGGTGTCGTTGAAGGACGTCACGGCGGCGATCCTGGGATAGGACACGGCCCGCACGTTCTCGTAGGGCGTGTAGGACTTCATATAGGCGTAAGCCTCGGGGTCCGTAATCGGGTTGCCCCATTCCTCCCATTCCAGGGCGGACAGCGGGAGTTCCGGGTCCAGGATGGTGGTCAGGGCGTCCACGAACGGCACCTGGGCCACTACGGCAGCGTATTTCTCTGGAGCCATGTTGGCTATTGCACCCATGAGCAAGCCGCCCGCAGATCCGCCCATCGCAGCGATGCGCGAAGGGTCAACCCAACCCGAGCCTGCCAGCCAATCCGTGGCTGCGATAAAGTCCGTGAACGTGTTCTTCTTGGTGAGTTTCTTGCCATCCTCGTACCATTGGCGGCCCAGCTCTCCGCCACCCCGGATGTGGGCGATCACCATGACGATTCCGCGGTCCAGGAGGGACAGCCGGGCCACACCGAAGCCCGGATCCATGCTCATCTCGTACGAACCGTAGCCGTACACCAGCCCCGCGCCCGTGCCGTCCTGCTGTACCGACGCGTGGCGCAGCACTGACAGCGGGACCCGGGTGCCGTCGTCGGCCGTTGCCCATTCGCGGGTGGCCACGTAATCGTGTGCCGTGTAGCCGCCCAGAACGGGGCTTTCCTTGCGGAGCAGCAGCTGGCCGGCCGGTAGTTCGGCGGTAGGAAGCACAAAGTCGTAAACGCGTGAGGGCGTGAAGTAGGAGGTGTAGCCCATGCGGATGACGGGAGCCTCATAGTCCGAACCGGACACCCCTGCAGTGTAGAGCTCTTCGTCAAAGGCCGGCTCGACAGGAGCGCCCTGGGACGCGGTGCCGAGACCGGCCAAGGGCAGCACTTGAACCCGTTCGATGGTGTCCTTGCGGATAGAAAGCACCAGGTGGGTGGACGTCACACCGGCGCCGTTGACACGCACGTCGTCGGAATGCTCGACGACGGTACGCCAGTCCTGCTCTGCCAGCGGTTTGGTGAGCTCGGCCGGATCAACCAAGCTCACCATCGAGTTGATGGCGTCCTTGTTGTGCGTCAGGAGCAGGGTTTCCTTGCCGTCCAGGAGGAAGGGCTCGGCTTCGTAGAGAATGTGGTGGTCGCGGGAGATGACGGTTTCCAGCCCGGCATCGTAGTCGTCGAAGCGGAGCAGCTGCGTCTCACTGAACTCGGAGCAGCCGATGCTGAGCACCAGGTGGCGGCGGTCGGAGGAGAGATCGAAACCGAGCCACATGGCGACGTCGTCCTCTTGGTAAAGAACCTCATCTTCGGCCACCGGTGTGCCAAGGACGTGGGCTTTCACCTGGTAGGGGCGCCAGGAATCATCCACCACGGTGTAGAAGAGTCGTGTGCCATCGGGGGAGAAGGCCACCCCGTAGAAGATGTCCTCGATGACGTCCGGGAGGAGCTCACCGGTGCGAAGGTCCTTGATCCGAAGGGTGAAGCGTTCGTCGCCGGAGTTGTCCACCGCATAGGCGTAAAGGTTTCCGTCGACGGTCACAGCAGCACCGCCCACGCTGAAGAACGGCTGGCCCTCGGCCTCGACGTTGCCGTCCAGGAGCACTTGCTCGCCGTCGATTTCCACGCCGGGTTCCACTGAAGGGGGAGTCCAGTCCGCCACCGGATCCCCGGTGTTGTGAGCCAGGACGCGGCACTGGATGCTGTATTCCTTGCCTTCCACGGATCGGCTGTAATACCACCAGCCATCCTTGCGGCTGGGCACGGACAAATCCGTTTCCTGGGTCCGGCCCTTGATCTCCTGGAACATCGCTTCGCGGAGCGGTTCCTGGTGTGCCGTCACAGCTTCCTGATAGGCGTTCTCTGCCTTCAGATGGTCCACAACATCCGCAGATTCCTTGTCCCTGAGCCACTCGTAGTTGTCCACGAAGACATCACCGTGGTGTTCGCGGCGGGTGGGTATCCGCTTGGCGACAGGAGGCACCAGTGTCGATTCCGGGGCAGAGGCAGGGGCGGAAGATATGTGGCTCATGTGGCCACTCTATAGATGGGCGCGGACAAGGAACCAGCAATTTCGCTCAGAGCGCCGGGCAGCAGCCCCTGTACCGGGCGTCGCACCCGGCACCGGCACCATCAACCAGAGCAACACCATACAGACGGGAACATGCTGACCATGGACGAGGACCACCCCGCGAGGCCCTTGTCACCCAGCTACCGTCCCGGTCCGATCATTCCGAGTAGAAGGCATCGGCCAGGGACACCCGGTTCCGGCCGGAGGCCTTCGCCGCGTAGAGGGCAAGATCGGCTTCGCGCAGGAGTTGCTCGCTGCCTGCCCGGTGCCCGTCCGTAAAGGCCGAGACGCCGGCGCTGATGGTCAAGACACCGTCCGGATCTCCGGAGTGCTCAATGCGTAGGTCGTGGACCGCGGACCGGACACGTTCCATGACGGCCGCGGCGGTGGAGGGAGACTGGTCTTGCAGGACCAGGAGGAACTCCTCGCCACCAAACCTGTACACAGCGTCGCCCTTCCGGACCTCTCGGGCCAGAGTCGTAGCGATAGCCACCAACGCGGCGTCACCGGCCTGATGTCCGTAGATGTCGTTGTAGCTCTTGAAGTTGTCCACGTCCACCATAGCCAGGCAGTAGTCGTGGTCTTTGCGGCCGAGCAGGTGGGCCAGGTCTTCCGTGAGTTTCAGGCGGTTGTGCAGCTTGGTGAGGGGGTCGGTGCGCGCTTGCTCGGTCAGTGCCGATCGGTAGCGGGCAAGATCTGCGTGCAAGGATGTGATCCGCTGGGCGGCAAGGAGCCTGATGTGAAGGCTGAAAGGGTCCAAGGGTTTGGTGACGTAATCGTCAGCTCCTGCTTCCATCCCCGCCAGGACGTCCTTCCGGGATCCGTGCGAGGTCACCAAAATGATGTAGGTGTAACTGTCTTCCTCGGAAGCCCGGATGGCACGGCAGAGGTCCAGCCCGTTGAGGCCGGGCATCATCAGGTCCGTTACCACGGCTTCGGGGCTGTGTTCCTGGTAAAGCTGCCAGGCCGAGTCGCCGTCCTCCGCCACGATGCACTCGTGCCCGGACTGTTCGACGGCGGCTTTGGTGATCATCCGGGAGATCTGGTCGTCGTCGGCGATCAGGACTTTCATGAAGCTCCCAGGAGAGTGCGTTCGAGGGCAACGTCCACCTGCTCGAGTTCGGCCTGCAATTGCATCAGCACCGGTGTGCCGTGGGCGGCCAGGTCAGGCCCGGCCTCACGGCCGAGCCGCTCCAGATTCTTGCACAGAACCGCGGCGCCTGCTGCCCCGATGTTGGATGACGCGCCGGCGAGTTTATGCGCCGCCGCTTCCACTGCGGTTGCCTGACCTGCACCCAACGCCGAATGCAGGGCTTCCAAGGTCGTCTGCGCGTCCTGCCGGAATGCCCGGATGGCATCAGGCAAAAGGCCCAAGCCGTCTGCGGGTCCCAGCTCGCGGAGGATCTGAAGCCTGGCGTTGTCCAAGACAACAGCGTTCGACGACGGCGCTGCCGCCGGCATGCGTTCGACGCCCGCCGGCGCCGCTGCGACGCCCGCCGCAGCCTCGGACGCGGACCCGCCCACCGCCGTCGGGGTTTGCTCTTGGTCCGGGACCCAGCGCGTCAGGACTTCGGCGAGTTTGGCCAGGTCCACGGGCTTGCTGATGTAGTCGTCCATGCCGGCGGCGAAGCAGCGTTCGCGGTCCTCGTTCAGTGCCCCTGCCGTCATGGCGATGATGGGAATCCGGGCGGCGTGACCGTTCCTGGCCCGGATGGCGCGGGTTGCGTCGAAGCCGTCCATGACCGGCATGTGGCAATCCATGAGCACTGCAGCGTAGGTCCCGGAGAGTGCAGCGGTCACTGCTTTGGCGCCGTCGTCCACAATGTCTACGTCGTAACCGAGCCGGTTGGCCATGCCGCGGGCCACCAACTGGTTGACCTCGTTGTCTTCGGCCACCAGGAGTTTCCCCAGCCGTTGCACGGGTTCGGCAAACGCCACAGCGTCCGACAGCACGGGCGCCGCAGCAGAACCCACAGTCCTCGTGGCCATCAGGCGCAGGAGGCGGTTGTAGAACTCCGAGCTTCGCACGGGCTTGGTGAGGTATTCCCGGATGCCTGCACTGGCAAGATCGCCCCTTTCCACCTGCATCGTCGAGGTCAGCAGGATGATACCCGGCGAACCGGATCCATCACTCTCACCTTTGATTTGGCGTGCCAGTTCCAGTCCGTCGGTATGGGGCATGCACATGTCCACCACGGCGATGTCGTATGGTCGGCTTGCCCGCACGGCTGTGCGGTACTCGTCCATCGCGGCGACGGCGTCGGCGACGGCCACCGGCTGCATGCCCCAGCTGGCAAGTTGCTTCTCCAGTACCAAGCGGTTGGTGGCATTGTCATCCACCACCAGCACCCGGCGGCCAGCGAGCGTGGCAGGCAACGTCCCTGTGTCGGATGCGGCCGGGCCAATGGGAAGGTCCAGGACGAACCAGAACCTGCTTCCCGTTCCCGGCTCGCTTTCCACGCCGATCTTGCCGCCCATGACCTCGGTGAGACGCCGGGAGATGGCCAAACCGAGCCCGGTTCCTCCGTACCTGCGGGTGGTGGAGGCATCGGCTTGGGCGAAGGATTCGAACAAGCGGTGATGGTCCTCCGGGCTGATTCCAATGCCGGTGTCCCGGACCTCAAAACGCAATGAGGCGTTGTCCGTGTCCCGGCCGACCACGGAGATCTGGATTTCGACCTCGCCGGCGGGCGTGAACTTGACTGCGTTGGAGGAGAGGTTCAGCAGGATTTGCCGGATGCGCCCGGCGTCGCCCATCAGGCGTGCCGGAACGTCGGGGTGGCAGTAGGAAATGAGTTCCAGGTTCTTGCCTTGGGCGGCTTCGGCAACCAGTCCGGCCACCTCGTCCACCAGGGCCCGGGGGTCGAAGGCGTTGACGTCCAGGTCCACTTTCCCGGCCTCCAGTTTGGAGAAATCCAGGATGTCGTTGATCAACGTCAGCAGGACCTCGCCGGCGCCCTTGACGCCTTGGGCGTATTGCCGCTGGCCCTCACTGAGGGTCGTGTCCATCATGAGCGACGTCAGCCCGATCACGGCATTGAGGGGAGTACGGATCTCGTGGCTCATGGTGGCCAGGAACTCGGATTTGAGCCTGCTCGCTTCCAGGGCTGTTTCACGGGCGGCGAGCAGCTCCGCTTCGGCGGCCCTGCGCTCGGTGATGTCACGCGAGATGGTGGCGACCCCGCGGATGCCGCCATCGCCGCGGACGGGGGAGAGGGTCACGGAGACAGGGATGGTGGCACCGTCGCCGCGCTTCCGTTCGGTCTCATAGTTCTGAACGTCGCCGCTCTGCGCAGTGGTTTCCAATGCCTGGCGTTCCTTCTCCAGCAGGTGGGCCGGGACGAAGAAGTCGCCCTTCCTGCCGATGGCCTCAGAGGCCGGATACCCGAAGATGCGCTCCGCGCCCGGGTTCCAACTGGTGATGACGCCCTCGGGTGTTTCGCCGATGATGGCGTCGCCTGAAGAGTTGACGATGGCCCCGAGCCCCTGAAGCTGCGCAGTGCGTTCCGCCACCTTCGATTCGAGGTCGCGGGTCAGCGTCACATTCTCGACGACGATCAGCACCTGCCGCACGATCACGAAGGCCACCACCACAAGGCCGGTGACCAGCAGGATGGGGTCCTGGCCAATGGGACGGCTCCGTGAGAAGAATACGGCGCTGAAGACAGGCAGGTAGGGGAGCAGCTCAAGGGCCGCGGCATAGGCCCGGCCGTCTTTGCGCCCACTGTCCGCTTCCGGAAGCAAAGGGCTGAGTCCCACCAGCAGGAAAGCGAGCACCCAGCCGAACGCCAGGGGCGAACCTGTGACTCCGCTGATGCCTTGAATCGTGAAGCTCATGTACAGCAGGTCGGTAATGGCGAGGATCCAGAAGCCAAGGCCCAGGCTCAGCCACGGCAGCCGCCGACCACGGGCCGCGCGCATCATGAGGACGATGACCACAGAGACCATGAAGACGTCCGCAATGGGATAGGCCATCTGGGTTACCTGGGCAAAGGTGTCGGGGTTCGTAGCTCCAGACAAAGGACCCAGAAGTGAGCTCCACGCAATGAAGAAGGTTGAGCTCGCTACCACTCCTGCGTCGAGGATGGTGCGTCGCAAGGACAGGCGCAGCCCCTGGCCCCTCAAGAGCAGGACCAGGCCGATGGAGGTGGGCAGCGCGTACCAAACGAATCCAATGTCCGCGAAGGACGGGAAGGGATATTGGTGGTTGAGCGTGATGCCGTTGATGGTCCATACGGTTTGGCCCGCGCTCCAGATGGCCAGGCCTGCAACGATGAACCAGCGGCCCGCGGAGTTGTCTTGTCCTCGCCGGGCCGCGAGCGTGTGCGTGGTCAAGGCGGTGAGTACGGCGAGAAGGATCGCCACGTCACCGGCGAGTTGCGCCGTCGTCGTTCCTGTTCCGCTGGCCAGGCCAACGGCCAGCAGCACTAAACAGAACGCAACGGGCACCAAAAACAGCCGCCAGCCATGCCGTGCCGACGAGCGCACCGGAAGGACCCCGTGCTTCACTCCTGCCACTGAACCCCTGCCTTCAAAAGTGGCCCCACCAAAAGCGAACAACGCGTCTTGCCTGCGCTGATGAGAGCATACGCCGAAATGGCTCGCCAAGAGCAGGGCAGGCCGCACCTAATATGGACGATTTCAGGGTCGAACGCAGTGGAGACCTATAGTTGGTGGCTGCAGACACAACACGCTGACGGCCTCCCTGTCCGGTGGTCGCCCATGCTCTGGAGGAGGTTGGCGGTGGTTTTCCCGAGAAACGCCACGCGATGGATCCAGGTGATGTTCGGCGTGTATCTGGTTGCGCTGGCCTTGGTGGTCTTCCTTCCAGCGCGCGAAGCCAGCACTGTGACTGGTTTTGTGGGGATCATCGCCGGATGGCTTGCGCTGTTGGGACTGCCGTTTGATGCTGCCGCGGTTGGCGTGGAGTTCGCCGCCAACATCGTCCTGTTTATCCCGTTCGGGGCATTTCTCCGCCTCCTGCGACCGGGCCTTTGGTCGTGGTGGGCGGTGGGGTTGCTGGCCGTCGGTTCGTCGGCGTTGATCGAGACGGTTCAGCTGGTGGTGCCCGGGCGGGTCACCGCCCTGTCGGATGTCGTGGCGAACACCGTCGGGGCGTTGGTTGGCCTTGCCGCAGCGAAGAGGCTCGCGACGGCGTTCGCCTAGAGGTGCTTCCCAAGGATGTGGGCGACGTCTTTGCAGTACCCGGCAATGCGTTGGGCAACGTCCCGGTGCACGGACTCTGAGGCGTTGATGGGATCGGGGATATCGTCGTCGTCGCGGAGGACGGCAGTCGACCGGATGGCTGCGGTGCGGCTCACCAGTCCAGCCAAGGGAGTGGTGGCCACTGCGCCCGTGACTGACGCCCAACTGGCGGCGGCCGGAGCCGCCTTGCCTTCGCCTGCGGGAACATTTGCGGCTGCCCGGGCGAATTCGGCCATCGTGAAGGCGCGTTGAGCGGCACCGGGATACTTCTTGACCAGTTCGTCGCGCTGCTTGCGGGTCATCGTCAGCACCAGGCCGGCCTGCTCAACCACCTCAGCGGAGATCTGTTTGCCAAAGGAGCCGTCCGGGTTTCCGCCGTATTCCTTGGACAGGGCCGCCGGCAGGGGCTCCATGGGGGCTCCGGCAGCGGCGTGCAAGCCGGCGCTCAGCACCTGAAAGCGGCTGAGGCCGACGGCATCGAGCTCGTGACGGATCAGTTGCTCGGCCAGCGGTGAGCGGCAGATGTTGCCGGTGCAGACGGTGAGGATCGACGACGGCGGCTGGGAACCTTGGGTGGCCGGGTTCACAGGGCGTTGGTTCGTTCGCGACGGCGGCCACGGCGCTGGTCCGTCAGTTGGACATGCTCCGAAGCGGCGACGGGGGTCGACTCTGCTGCGGGAACGTGGTTGGCCTTGGCCGATTCCTCGCCGGTGTCCTTGCGGTTGTAGTACGTGTAGTACTGGTAGCCGTAGTCCTCGCCCTTGGAGGACTTGCGTGAGACACCGTTGATGATGAGGCCCAGGGGGCGTCCTTTGACGCGTTCGAGGTTCTGCAGGGCCCTTTTCAGCTGGTCATAGGTGGTCTTACCTGCCCGGCTGACCACCAGTGCACCGTCAGTGCGGGCCGTGAGAATCGCCGCGTCCGTCACGGGCAACAGCGGGGGAGCGTCCACCAGGACGATCGCATGCTTGGCAATGTCTTCCAGCAGGGTGCGCATGACATTGGAACCCAGGAGCTCGCTGGGGTTGGGGGGCACGGATCCGGCGCCGAGCACGAAGAGGTCGCCGCTGTCGCCCCACGGCTGGAGAACGTCGTTAAGGGTGGCCCTGCCGATGAGGACATCCGTGAGGCCTACGTTGGTCAGCAGTCCGAACGTCTTGGCCACGGTGGGGCGGCGGAGGTCGCCGTCCACCACGACAACCCGTTGTCCGGAAGCGGCGATGGTCTGGGCAAGGTTTGCCACCACCGTGGTCTTTCCTTCTCCGGGGAGCGCGGAGGTCACAACAATGATGCGTGGAGGGGTGTCCACATCCATGAACTGCAGGTTGGTCCGCAGTTCGCGGATGGCCTCGGCCACGGCGTAGTCCTGATGGTTCTTGTTTTCGAGGTCATTGCCGCCGCGGGAAAGCACGAGACGGTTGACGCCGTCGAAATTATTGTGGAATGGCACGGTACCGATGACGGCGACGCCGGTCTCGGCTTCCAGTTGGACTGCGGAACGGACGCGACGATCGAAGATATTCCTGAGCAGCGCGTACCCGATTGCCAGCAGCAGGCCGGCAACGACGCCGATCAGCAGGGCAACCTTGGTGTTGGGGGACGTCGGAGTGGTGGGGAGTTGCGCGGCATCCAGAGAACGGAAGCTCACAATCGACGTCTCGCTGCTGTTGCTGCCCTTTTCGAGCTCGGCAACCTGCTTGCCGACGGCACGAACCCAGGCCTCGGCCAGATCCCGGGCGTCCTCCGGGCTGCTGGCCTGGGCCGTGAATTTGAGCGTGGCGGTGTCCTGGGGGTTCTGGGCCGAGATACGGCTGATCAGTTGCTCCGGGGTGGTTCCCTGCAGCTTGAGGTCCTGAATAACGGTTTCGGCCACGGAGCGCGATTTCGCGACATCCAGGTAGGACTTCGCACGGGATTTGGAGTAGCTCTCACCGGCCATGGCGGTTCCGAGATCCTTGTTGACACCAACAGAAATGATGCCGCTTGCATCGGCGCTGTATACCTTGGTTTGCGTCAAAGTCCAACCAAAGGCGACTATTCCGCCCAACACGGTTATGGCAATCACTGAAATCCAGTGGGCCCGAAGGACCTTCCAATAGTCCGTGAGCTCCATGAAATTGTCCCCCTGCTGCTGTGTGGTGTCGACACGTCGACACAAAAAGAACACAGTTCTTGCACTGTGTCCTAATTATCGTAACGTGCTGACCTAAAGGGGATACCCACCGAACGGTGGGATGGGGGGTTTATGACAAATGCAGGATACTGACTTTCTTCAAATGGGAGCGGTCTACTTCGCACAAGAGCAGCATGGTCTGCAGAGACGCGCCGAGTGCGTGTTTGGCGAGCTCTCCATCAGTGCATTTTCAGGGGATTTCACTGCCCTTGATGCCACAGGTTTTGGCGACATCGTGGACATTTACTTCGTGTCATCAGGACAAATCCGCGACCCCCGCTCCGGGGCGCTTCTTCAAGGTGACGGATCTGTTGTTGTCATCCCCGGAGGCAGGGGTTTGCAGTCGCCTTTCGTTGGGCACGGGGACGCACAGCGAATCCGGATTCAAAGGGGCGCAGCGGAAACTTTTGTCCCCCACGCCCTGGACAGTGTGACTGTTACTCCCGTCCGCTCACGGCTTGATGATGCTGCTGAAGCCTTCATCGGCGCGATCCTGAATCAGCCTTCGCGGCACGGGTCTGCGATCGAGCTCTATGCCACCGAGCAGATCCTGCTGGAGCTCACGGGCAGCCTGTTGCTCGATCACTGCGGAGTCTCCTGGGCTTCCAACTCGGTGACGTCGGTGCTCCGGGACCAGGCAATGGCGGTGATCGCCCAACGCAGTGCTGACCGCGAATTGAACCCGGAAGCCGTGGCCAAGGCCGTCCAATCCTCCTTGCGCCGGGTGCAGGCCGCCTTCGCGGAGGTGGGCAACTCCATTGCCGCGGAAATCCGGCGGCAGCGCGGAAGGCTGGCGAAATCACTGCTCACAGATGCCCGCTACGACGTCCTCAGCGTCCAGCAGATCGCCGAACAAACGGGGTTTGGAACAACGGCCGCCCTCCGGCGGGCATTGGACGAGCTGTACGGTTGCGGGCCTCGGGATCTGAGGGAGCGACGGGTCAGCGACAGCACCCAACCGTAAAAATCCGCCGTGAGTCCGGGCCAGAGGACGTTTCGCGCACACCTTGGACCGTTCAGCGACAAACTTCCGGAGGGGGCCCGATCTGGGCTTTGGGGCAACAATGCGTGGGTAATGTCTATCCCTGATGGGGGAACTCGGCATGCGCTGAATTCCAACCGATGGTTTTCATTCCGAGTTGAAAGAAGAATAATGAGCGACGAAGTTACCGTTTCCAAGCCGCACTCCCGCCGCGCAGTCGTCAAGGGCGCTGCCTGGTCCGTGCCTGTCATTGCTGCCGCAGTAGCAGCCCCCGCAGCGGTTGCTTCCGTGAACACCTTGGGCCTCGCCTTCACGGCGTCCTCCACGTCGCTTCTCTCCCTCAACCTGCTGGACGGCGGCGGCACGCTCACAGCGCAGGCCCTGGTTACCGTTCCGACCACCCTGACCTTCACCAACGGTCCTGGTGCGGTATCGGAGAACGCCACGGTTACCGTCTCGGTGGCACGTCCGGCCGGCATCAACATCCCCGTGGGCCGGGCCCGCGGTTTTGGCGTCTACTCCTTCGATGGTGCCCTCACCACCGCGGGCCAGCGCACTGCCGTGTACCAGTCCGCCCCGATCGTCGGACAATTCGGTTTCCCGGCCACCACCTGGACCAACAGCGTGCCTGTCACCGTTGCAAGCAACGGCACGCTGAATGTCCCGATCGTCTTTGGCCTTGCCGGTGTCAGCACGGGTGTGGCCGTCAGCTTGCTGGCCACTTTCCCCGTCACCGTGACCGTGGTTATTGGTGGCCGCACACTTACTGCTACGAGCAATATCTCCGTTCCTGTGGGTGCAGGCCTTCTGTAGGTCTTATTCCACTGGTTTCTTTTACGAAAACGCGTCAGTCAATCCGGCTGGCGCGTTTTCTCCTGTCGTCCTCCCTGGCATATGGTGTGGGAACCGGGCTCCGCATAACGATTCGACATTCGGGCCCGTATCTTTAGGTGGGGGAAGTGCAGAAAAACAATATTGTGGTCGATGCCTTGGGTGGCCTGGTCAGGATCCGCTTCGACTTTACCGATCAGTTGTTTGAAGAACGTCGATTCAATAAACTCGAGGTTCCGTGGATTGATGCGGTACCCGCCATCAGTGCGGCCAATCCGACCTCGAAAAAGGTTGTCGCCGAACTCCTTTGGGCTTTTCCGGATGACGAGGCTCTGGCCGGTTCCGGGGCGGAATTGTCCACCCACACAACGTTGGCAGCCATCGAAGCCCAACGGGGCAGGTTGCTGATGCTGCACGCCGCCGGGATTGCGGATCCCGGCGGACACGTGCTGGCGTTCATCGGCCCTTCCGGCCGGGGGAAGACCACGCTGGCCCGCGCTTTGGGTGCTTCCTACGGATACGTCACTGATGAGACAGTGGGCATTGAAGCTGGCGGAGCAGTCCATCCGTACCGGAAGCCTTTGTCCGTGATACGTCCCGGGCAGCCGTTCAAGGAGCAACTGGCCCCTTCCGTCCTGGGTCTTCTCGAGCTGCCTGATGAACCGCTTCAGCTTGCTGGACTGGTGCTGGTTTCGCGTGTCGACAGCCATTCGGGGAAACCGCGAATCGCCACGCTGGGATTATGTGAGGCCCTTGTCGCGCTTGTTCCGGAGGTCAGCTACCTGGCCGACCTGGACAGGCCGTTGCAGACCATCGCTGCCCATGTAGACCGTTGTGGCGCGATTCGACAGGTCACCTACCGTGAGGCGGCTGAGGTCCTGCCACTCATTCCTGAGCTTTTCGCGGGGGAGCAAGCTGAGGCATGGAAGGCCGTTCTCCCCTCAGCAACCGGGACTGGCGTGCGCAGCCCGTTGTCGGGGGAGTCATTTGTTCCGGCGCCGGTGGTGGACGCGGTGGAAGCCGGCGGGCGGACCGCCGTTTTGGACGGCAACCGCGTGGTCCACCTCCTTGACGGCGTCGGGCCCCTCGTATGGAGGTCGCTCTGCGAAGGGCATGATTTCGATGCGCTGGCGCAGCAGGTGGAACTGGAGTTTGGTGCTCCTCCGGATCAGAGTCTGCATGACGCCGTCGTCGGGATTCTCCGTGCCCTCGCCGACGGAGGTCTGCTGGCCCGTATCCCGGCCCCGCAACCATGAGGACTGGGACAGCGAAGGCTGCCACCCGCCGTCGACGTTTCCTCCGCTCACCGTGGGGTCATGCGGTACTTGCCTTGGTCCTGGTGACGCTGGTCCAAGGCTTTCTGGTGAAGATCCACCAGGTGCCCACCGGTTCGATGGAGCAGACCCTCACCGCAGGTGACAGGGTGCTGGTGAACCGGACAGCGTATGTTTCCTCGGCACCTCAACGCGGGGACGTCGTCGTCTTCCGCAAGCCGGCAGGCTGGGGGCCGGCGCCCGACCGCAGTCTCCTGCGGACCGCCGTCGGCTGGTTCGGTGAAGTGACCGGCATCGGTCCGGGAAACACCGAGTACCTCGTCAAAAGGATTATTGGGTTGCCCGGAGAGACGATTGAGTGCTGTGACGCCGGCGGCGAGGTCAAAGTTAACGGAACTGCCATCAGCGGTACGTACATCTACCAGGACTTTCCGTTCCACGCAGGATCATTTGACTGCTCGACGGCGGCAACGTCACCTCGCTGCTTTGGGCCGGTCAGCCTGGGACGGGACGAGTATCTGGTCTTGGGGGATCACCGGTCCGTTTCGGAAGATTCCGTTTCCGCCTGCCGGATCCCAGCGGCTCCCGCCGGTTGTGTCAGAACCGTTCAACGGGATGACATCACGGGACGTGTGGATTGGTTCGTCTTCCCCTTCGATAAATGGGGAGCACTGGATTCCTGACCGTGGGTTCGCAAGCCAGGGGGGTGTCAGAGTTCCTGGAGTTCCTTGGAGACCGAACGGTACCGTGCATACAGGAGGAGGCCGGTCACCGATTCCACGATGGTGAGGCCCAGGAAAAGCACTGCCAGTGAATCGCTCCAAAGAATCAGGATCACGCTGACTGCGAGATACAACAGGGACGAGACAACCCGGATCCAGAAAACCTGTCCCACCATCCCTGCACGTCGCAGGTAGGTGAACGGCAGTGTGCCGGGGATGCTCACCAGTTTCCACAGGCATGCCAGGGACAGGGCACCAAGCGTCACGACGTTCCAGGCAGCTCCGAACACGGCATGGAACACGCCAAGGACTTCCAAAACGAGAATCAGCGCAATCGCCAGGACACTGAGGGCAGACATGCCGAGGGTGAGGCTTCTCGATTCCGCTCCGAGCAGCCGTGTCCTCATGTACCCCAGGATGGGCTGAAGCGCACCAAGGACAGTGATGGTCGCCTTAAGTGCAACAGCTTCCTCGTCGCGCTGGAGCAAGTACACGGTGGCGACAATGCCCAACGGGACGAGCGCCACCATGGCGGTTTCGAGGGTGATCCAGGCCGTGGGGGCAAAGCGTGGGCGTCCAGAGGCCCTGAACGGCGTCTTCAGGGCGCGGATCAAGATGGCGGCCGCCATGGCAAGGCCCAGGACGGAGACCGCCCACGGTGACTCGTGTTGGGAAAGGGTATAAGCGGCACCTGCACCCAGAATCAGCGCACCGGCAGTGAGCGCCTCCATCTTCCACCCAGACGTATAGGCAGCATGCATGCGCCCTATCTGCAGCGCAACCATGGCGCATGGCAGGCCAAACGCCAGAACCGGAATGGAGCTTGGGAAGATCACCATGCCAAGTGTTCCGACAACTCCCAGTGCAGTGGCCCAGGCCGGAATGTAGGTCTTGTCGACCAATCGGGAATCAGCCATCCGTGGCTCGAGCAAACCCGCAGCGACCACACCGGCGCAAAAGGAACCGATGCTCAGGATCAGTGCGATATGTGCCTGGCCGTCAAGGGCGAAAAGTCGAGCTGCGACGGCCTGGAATGCCGCCGGGACAATGGCGGTAACAGCTCCAGAGGCCACCATGACCAGCGACTGGACCACGTTGCTCCGTGTGGCCGTGGCAGTGGTCATGCTTTGACGCCCACGACTGCGTTCTGCAGGCTCTCACCCAGTGCTTTGTACGCCTCTCCCGTGTCGGCGGCGGCACGGTTCACCGCTGAATCGTATTCTTCCCGGGCCGTCTCATCGTTCAGGAGGCGCTGAATGTCGGCGTGGACAGTCCCGGGATCAAAACTGAACGCGTTATGGACGTACTTCTTGAGCCCCAGGTCCTCGAATGCCGCGAATCCTTTGCGTTCGTAGGAGAGGTGGATGACGTAGTGGCCCGATTGCAGGGCCATCAGGGCAGCATGCAGCCGCACAGCAACCACCACTCGCTTGGCCGACGTCTGATCCAGGAAATCCGCGCGTGCCAGGATACGCCTGGGGTTGAGGCTCTGCATGGGGGAGAGGTCCTGGTTCCCACCGGTTTGGCTTTGCACGTAACCGTCGAATGAGCCCATCAGACCGGCCAGTTCGACGATCGGGGCAGGAAGGCCGCCCCGGAGGTTCCGTACAGAGTACACAGGAGTGCGTTCCACTGCCTGCGTGGTCCGTGCCGGAACCCGGAGGACAGCCATATCGGGTGCACGCCGGACCACGGAGGGCAGCCCCAGCTCCAGGACCGTGCGGTCATCGCGGGCCCAGACCCGGCTGAGCCGTCCCAAGTGCCGCCTGAACCACGGGGCGCTCCCAAGCCGCAAAGGGCCGATGCTCTGGGGCAGATACACAACTTTGTCCCCATGGCGGCTGGCTGCCCGCAACTGGACACCATGGACCAGGAGCGCTTTGGCGAGCTCCACGCAGTTTCCCCCGCGCAGGTATCCACCCCCGACGCCCACAATCAGGTCGAAGCTGTGGAGGCTTCCCAAGGTCGCCAGATACTCACGGTCATAGCCGCGGAGGGAAGGCTTGCTTCGACGCAGCGAGACCCCGGGGAGGTCGAAGCTATCAGGGTCGGAGGCGCAGAGCGTGAGATCAATCGCCTGGCCCGGGAAGGTTGCGGACATGAGTTCGATGGCCTCGTGAACCAGCATGCCGTCGCCGATGTTGTTGGCGCTGTACCCGTGGAGGATGAGGACTTTCATCGCTGCAGCACCCGTTCGTAGACAGAGGTATGGGCCTCCACGCTGGCATCCCAGCTGAAGCGCCTGGCCCAAGCGAGGCCGGCATCCCGTACACGCCCCGGTGCCGCGGAGTCGCCAAGGGCACCTGCGATGCCACGGGCGATGGATGCGGCGTCAGTGTCTTCGAACAGGAAGGCCGGACCTGCAACTTCCTTGAGTGAACCGCGGTCCGAACAAATGACGGGAGTTCCGGAGGCCAGGGCTTCGAGCACTGGAAACCCGAAGCCCTCATAAAGGCTGGGGAACGCGAACAGGGAGGCGTGCTGCATCAAGGCAACCCTCTCGTCGTCGTCAACGAACCCCAGGTGTTCGATCCCAGCAGCCTGAATCGCGGCCATGGTCTCGGCCGCGTTCCATGCGGGTTTTCCCGCAATCACCAATTTCACGCCGAGCTCCTTGAGCCGAGGGAGTGAGAAGGCCCGCACGAGTTCGATCAGGTTTTTCCGGGGCTCGATGTTACCGAGGTACAGCACATAGGGACTGGACCGGAGATGCGCCAGCCGGTCACTGAGTGCCCGTGGCTGGGCGAAATACTGCGTATCGATGCCGTGGGGAATCGTCGTGATGAGGGCTGGGTCTATGCCGAAGACCTCGGATACGTCGTCGGCACTGGACTTGGAAACGGTAATGACCGCATCCGTCGAGTGGATGGCCCGCTGTACCCGGGTCCGCCAGATTTTCTCCTGCTTCGCCGTCCTCGCCGTCGTGATCCAGCGGCTTGCGACGCCGTGGACGGTTACCACGGAAGGGGCGCGGGTAGGCAACAGGGGTCCGGTGTCAGCGCTGTAGTGCAGCACAAAGCCAGGCTTGGCCGGCACCGTCAGTCCTTGCCACGTCTCCATCAGGGCAGTCACCGCAGCCCTCTTTGATGAGCCCAGCTGGCTGACCTGGACGCCCCGAAGCTCAAGTCCTTTGGCAATTTCCCTTGCGTAGGTGGTGTTTCCGCCGACGTGGCGGGAGAGAATCCGTGAGGGGAACGACACTTGTCTGAGTCGGTTCAACGTTCGGGCCCTTTCAGGTCATAAAGATCGCGGAGAGCAGTGTGCAGGGTCGAACGATTCATTCGGGCCAAAAGAGTGCGGTTTGCCTCGAGTGCAAGCTCCCTTGTTCCGGCGTCGTCCAGGATGGCGGCGACAAGCCGGGCCACCCCCTCGGCGTCAGCCGCCTGCAGGAGACCGGAGTCTTCGAGGGCGTTGATGCTGCGGGCTGCGATGGGAACTCCCTGGGCAGCGGCGTCGAGGATGCTGAGGGGAAAGCCTTCGTAGGCCGCGGAATGCATGTAGACGGTACTGGCAGCGAGGGCCCCGGCCACCTCCATGTTGTCGAGCCATCCCGTGACTACAATCCCTGCCTGCTCCAGTTGCCTTCGTAGTTCCGGCTCTCCGTCCCCGATCCACTGAAAGCCCACTGACGGAACCCTGGCCCGAAGCGCAGCGGCCACATCGAGGAAGAACGCAGGGTCCTTCTGCCGGGCGATTCTTCCAACCATGGAGATGACCGGCGTTTCCTGGCGGTCAAGCGCGTCATGCGTTGTTGAACGGGTGGCGACGGTCGGAAGGTTTGGGATCGCAACGCATGTTGCAGCCGGCCTCAGGGCACGGACGAGCTTCTCTTCATGGGAAGTCAGTGTCCCGAATTTCCATGTCCTGCGTGCAAGGGCCTTCTCGACGCCCCGATAAACAGCCCGCTTCACGGAGGACGTGTGCGGGTCGTCATGCTTGAAGCAATGCGGTTCGTAGACCACCGGTGCTGGTATGGTGCGTGCACGGGTGTAGAGCCCGGAGAAGCTCGAGTGAGCATGCACAACCTGCGGCATCAGTGCTCTGACTGTCGTTCCCACAGCGGCGATGCGATTGAACAGCCCGGTCCCCAAATCATGGTGCTCAACGTCCAAGCCGTGCCAGACCGGAGCGGGGCGTCCTTCCTGGAAGGGCGACAAGACTACATGGGTGAATTCAGTGGGACTGTTTTCTATGTAGCTTCGAACGGCCTTCGGTACCCCTCCATCAACACGATCCACCACATGGAGAATCCGACCCGCATCAGCGGCTAGCAACTGACACCGGCCAGCGTGAATGCCGAGTCGATTTTTCCACCACCGGGTGGGCAATAAAGCCCACGCCAAATATTTCTTACCGCCATGCTCCCCCATTCATTGGCGCATCAGATGCATGCTCCCGGCTCATGGCAGTAGCTCACCGCAATTGGTTTAGAGAGGGTAAGTCACAACGGAGCCCATCTGGTGTTCGACCAAAATCAAGGATAGCCGATAGCAGCATCTTTTCGGCTTTGTGAGGATTGTTTATCGTAAGCCCCCTGATTAATCCGCCGTTTCGAATTGCGGTAGATTTAGCAAGACGAAAAATTGCAGGTGCGTGCGGGAATGTCGAACTGTTCCACGCCGTTTACACGGGTCCCAGGGGAGGGCGGCGAATGACGGGCTGGGTAGCAATCGCATATGGCGCCCTGGACCTCCGGGGCTGGCACGAAAATCAGACGGACGTTGAACTCATGCTTTTGGCGACTGTGCCGTCCGAGCCAATGGGCCTGGCAGGGATGCCGGCCAATCTGTGGCGGAAGCTGATGCATGGTCCGTTGCCTGAGTCCGACTTCGACGATGATGAACGGGCATTGGTGCACGAGTTCGCTTCGGCAGGCATTGCCGCACGTGATGCATCGCATCCAGCACGAATACGCGAACTGGGTGTTCCGTGGATGTCCTCGCCGGTCCATGAGATGGTCTATGCGCTGGTCGCCAGCGTGGCCCGCGACCATGGGGTTGACGTCATTGCGATCAAGGGTCCAGCACTGCACCGCCAGGGCCTGCGGGAACGGGAACACTCCGGCGACGTGGATGTGTGGGCCGATCCCAGCCACATGGACATCCTCTGTACCGCTTTTGAAGCCTGGGGATGGAACGGGCGGGCAGACCAGTGGTCAGGCCTTTCATTCAACCATTCCGTGGCCCTTGAGCCTGGCTCTTGGGGTTGTGAGCTCGACGTGCATCGGCACATTCCCGGATGCGCGGACGCCGACTCCTCCGTTTTCTCGAAGGTGAGGGACAACTCCCACGCGACGACGTTCGCGGGGGTTCCGATGCTGACACCGGATCTCCCGGCGCACTCGGTCATCTTCGCACTTCACGATCTCCGGCCTGAGGCAAGGCATGACAAAGCGGCTGTTGGAGCTGAGGAACTCGCTGAAAAGCTGCGGCTCGGGGGCCAAGAGACGCTGGATTTTGCCCACAGTATCAGGGCTACAGCCGTCCTGGAGCCTGCGCTGCGGCTTGCCTTTCCGGCGGCCCGACTCCCTGTTGACCATGCGGTTCCCATCAATTGGAAGTGGCGGCAAAGCAAAGGATGGTGGCGGGCCTACTGGATGATTTTCACCTCGCTTCCAGTCGGGGAACGGCTGCTTTTCATACGGAGGGCCGTGTGGCCACAGGTGGAAGTCCTTGCCGCGTCCGATGGCCGGGCGGGCCGTTCAACGCGAAATCTGGTGGGCGCCAGGCTCCGACGGATTGCGAAGCTCTTCCGCTGGTAGGTCCGGCATCTGACGGTTGAGGTTGCGGGAAGCGGTTGCGGACGAACGGCCATGGGGGCCGAACAGACAAGAGGGTGTTTGTATGGGGAATCAGATCAGCCTGCGCTCGGGTGCTTTACGCGGGAAAACCCTGGGTGGGCCCTCGGGGGCTTCAGCGGAACCGTCCCAGGAGGGTCTACGGGACCGGTCGGCTTCGTTGAGGCTGATGCTGACCTCCGGACCATGGTTCCAGCGCTTGATGCTGCTCAGCGTTGTCTTCATGCCGTTCCAGTATGCGCTGACCCTTTCGGTGGGATTTCCCCTCAAGATCAGTGAAATTCTCGGTGTCCTGGGTATTGCCACCTACCTGCTGGGCCGCAGACGCAACGCAGGCAAAGGGGACCTCGCGGGCATGGCTGTGTTTCTGCTGGCCATGGCAACTGTCTTCTCGGCTTTGGTCAATGTCACCCCGGCCAGCGGTGGCCTCCGGTCGGTGGGCTATGAACGGGGCTACGAAACAGATCTTCTGTTGTACAGCGGGTATGCCCTCCTGGCACTGTCGTACTGGTCGGTTCTCCGGCGTGTTGACCGAAGCAAGATGGTGCAGGCCATCGTTGCCTCGATATGGCTCTGCGGTGTGGCGGTCCTGATGCAGTGGGCCTCCGCATTGACGGGAAGCACCGAACTGATCGGCATGCTGGGTTTCCGGACACTTGGCGTTGACGACACCGTGGAGACACTTCGCTCGGGACCCTTTTTGGAAGGGCAGCATTTGGGTTTCTACGCTGGTGCCGCGATCCTGGTTGCCATATACAACCGGAGTTACCTAGCTGCGTTAGTGGCGGCTCTTTCGATTCTCTACTCACAATCGACCACGGCGTATGCAGGCCTCGCTGTGGGAATTGCGATGATCGTGATCCTCAAATTTTCACGGGTGGTTGTGCCGTTGGTGGCAGCAGCACTCCTGGGGGTTTTGGTCCTGCTGTTTTCGGACAGCCTTCGGACCATTCTTGGCCGGCAGCTGGCAAAGATCGGATTCACCGAATTTGCTCCGGACTACCAGTACGCCACAACCTCGTTGAATCTGCGGGGTGTTAAATCCCAGATCTCCTTTGACATGGGTTCAGACAATCCAATTTTTGGAGTAGGGCCGGGACGGTACGGTGCCTACTTTGATCAATATGTCAGCGGCCGTCAGTTGCCATGGATTTATTCGACAGACCAGACCCGGCCCATTGCGGAGAATGCCTACGCCCATGTAGTGGCTGAGCTGGGCTACCCCGCCCTCGCGGCCTTTGGGCTCCTGATCGTCGTCCTCCTGTGGCGGAACTTCAGGACTGCACCCCTGCTGGGGATGCTGGCTGTCTTTGTGGCTCTTGGTGTGTCCACCCAGTCGTCATGGACGTTCCTGCCCATTTGGACCTTCTTCGCACTGTTGGCCGCGCACGACGTCGACTCGAAGAAGGCCTTGCCGGGAGTGTCCGACACCGGGGTCGGCAGTCAGCCCGGCAACGCAACAGCACCCGCGCTGTCTTTGCCCCATCCGCAGGGTCAGTAGGCTCCGTCTTTGCCAACAACGGCCCGGGCAGTCCGGAAGAGGATCATGATGTCCTGGGTCAGGGACCAGTTCTCGACGTAGTAAAGATCCAGCCGGATCGATGCTTCCAGCGAAAGATCGTTCCGACCGCTGACCTGCCATAGGCCGGTCATGCCCGGTTTGACCAAGAGCCGCCTGACGGAGGCGAAGTCATACATCTCCACTTCGCGGGCAACCTGCGGGCGTGGACCAACAAGGCTCATGGTCCCGTTCAGCACGTTGAGGAGCTGAGGCAGCTCATCGATGGAGTAACGGCGGATCCACGCTCCCAAGCGGGTCACCCGAGGGTCGTCCTTCATCTTGAAAAAGATCACGCTGTCCTGGCTCTGGGCTTGGAATGCCTCCAGCAGCGTCTCGGCGTCGGAACGCATCGAGCGGAACTTGATCATTTTGAATGACTGGCCACCCTTGCCGATTCGTTCCTGGAAGAAGAAGGCGGATCCGGGGCTGTCCAGCTTGACCAGGATGGCGATGACCAGCATCGGCACGGTGAGCAAGAGAAGCAGCACCGAGGAGAGGCAGACATCCAAGGCGCGTTTGGCGAATGCCTTCATGCCACTGAGCTTGGGGGTCGTGACATGGATCAGGGGAAGGCCTGCAACCGGCTGCATGTGGATCCTGGGACCGGAGATGTCCGTGAGCGCCGGCGCTACGATCATGCCGATGTCCCGCGCCGAGAGGGCCCAGCCCAGCTGGCGCAGGAAGGCCGGATCCAGGTGCGCCCCGGCACACACGGCTACAGTATCCGCTCCGGACTCGCCAATGGAGTCGAGGACCATGTCAACGCTGGGGGATGAGCCGAGCACGGGCAGTGTGGTCCTGTCCGCAAAGGCTGTGTCGGTCAGCAGCGCAGCCACCGGGTGGTAGCCGGAGACTATGTGTTGATTGAGCTTTTCGGACAAGTGGTTGACGTTGTTCGGCGCTCCAATCAACAGCACGCGGTGAAGGTTCTGTCCTTCGAGCCGGCTCCGGTGCAGGGTCCGGCGTTGAGCGACCCTGACAGCAAGGAGCAGTGCCACGCCCAGGGGAAGTGCAACCGAGACGTATCCTCTGGCCGTCTGAAGTTGCAAGACGTAGGAGACGACGGCCAAGCATCCGAAAAGCCACAGGGACGACACAGCAACCCGTTTGTATTCATCGGTTCCCGTGCCAAGAACTTTGTGGTCCCTCGTGCCGCCGAATTCCAAGGCCGCTGTCCAGGTGAGAACCAGGACAACGGAGAGGGTGGAGTAGGACAGTTCCGTGTCTCCACCGGCAACGGTGACGTCCTCCGTGCCGAACCTCAGAAGGTGGGCGCCGCCCACGGCTATGACAATGCACGCCAGGTCAAGAAACCTCATCTTGATGCTTTGGGTGCGCAACCACGTGGAGCCTTCAGCGAAAGCGACTCCACGTGAGGCAGTTGTAAAGGTAGTCATGCCGTTAGATCGGGAGCTGCGGAGATGCCGCGGGGAGTTGCCTCCTGGACGACCGTGATACCTCATACGACAACACAACGGATTTAGTCACGAATCAGCCCCCATAGCCATGCCCCCGACGCCCCAACGGGGCGAAGAAAATATGAAGCCCCAGTCACGCCAGACGGCGTGACTTGACGCTTCAAGGCAATCGTAAATGCACTTTAGATACATCTCAAATTCGTGCAGGAAATGCGCATCAAAGAGCAAAAGAGAAGGCTGCTACCAAGATCTATTTTGCGCAGAAAACAATAATATCTGCGCAATCAAAGGCTGCTGATAAAGTTCAAATTGCGCAGAGTATGGCAATATCCGCGCAAATCATTGTGCTGCAGAATGGTCTATTTTGCGTAAAGTTTGATAAATTCCGCGCAATCGCTGGTCGCTGGATGTCGACGGCCCACTCGTCGCTCGGCCGTCGGGCGGGCTCAGCGGCGCGCCTCAGGGCGCCACCCAGCGCGAGCCTTAGCGTGAGTCCCAGGGCACGCGCCTCAGTGCGCGGCTCAGAAAGCCTTCCTGGGCGGAACAGAAAAGGCCCAGCGGCACCGTGCACGATGGGCACGGCGCCACTAAGCCTCTGATGGTGGAGCTGGACCCCGGGGTGTTGCCCAGGGAGCCTCAGGGGGTTCTTTGTTTAGTTTCCCTTTTCAAGCCCATGCGCCGTCACATACTGGCCCAACTGGTCCTTCGTCAGCGCCGCCGCGATCTCGGAGATCGCGTTGGTATCCGCCACCACAATGGACTGACCGTCGGCGGAGGTGCCCGTACCAAGGGTGGGGAGGGTGAACATCACAGTGTCGGAGGCGCGGAGGTCTTTCATTCCCAGGGCAAGGCTTCCGATGGCGGCTGCGTCCAGGCCTTTGTCCACGCTGATGAATGGCGAGACTGCAGACACCATGTTGCTGACCGTGACAGGGTTGGTCAGGGTCTCCTTGGCGATCGTCTTGCTGATGATGGATTTGAGGTAGGCCTGCTGGTTGCGCACCCGCTGGTAGTCGCCGTCGCTGAAGGACTTGCGTTCGCGGACGAAGGCGAGTGCTTCGTCTCCGTTGAAAGTTTGCTTGCCGGCCGCGTAGAGGTGGCCCTTCATGGGCCCGGAGTTTGGCGTGAAGGGGATTTTGACGTCGATCTCCACACCGCCAAGGGCATCGGTAAGGCCTTTGAAGCCTTCAAAGTCCACCATGGCCACGTGGTCGATGCGTTGCTGGAAGAGGGATTCCACCGTCTGCACCATCAGCGGGACGCCGCCGTAGGCGAGGGCCGCGTTGATCTTGGACTCGCCCTTCCCTGGAATATCTACCCAAAGGTCACGCATCAGGGAGACTGCATAGACGTTCTTCCGATCGGCGGGAATGTGAACCAGCATCAAGGTGTCGGCACGTTGGTCGGTGGAAGCGTCGGTCTCGACGTCCACCTCGGAGGATCCCCGGGTGTCGCTGCCCATCACCAGGATGTTCATTGCAGCAGAGCCGTTGACGGGCTCTGACTTCTGCGGCCGGGTGGACTCCTCCGGGAACGCCGCGTCGATCTTGGTGGTCCCTGAGTTATAGGTCTGTGCCAGATTGAAAATGTAGGCGCCGGCGACCAAGCCAATCACGAGTACTGCTGCTGCGAAGCCGAGGAGTACGTTGCGTGCAGTTTTTTTGCCACTTTTCCCGCGGTGGGAACCGTCCTCTGCAGAGGAATTTTGGGTATCTGTTGGGAGCGTCATGTGTTCCTTGGAGTCGGCATCAGCAGCATTGATTCTATCAAGACCGAAAACCAGCGCCTCAGCCGGGAAATTTCGACGCATTCAAGCGCCGCCGGGTTCTCAGCCAAACACAAGCTTTGGATGAGCATAATGTCATTGAAGCTTCGGTCAACCGCTATTTGACCGGGGCTTCGCCAATGAAAGCCCTTTTCAACGCTCCGGCGCAAGCGTCTTCGAGTACAGCACCGCACCGTTGGCATTGCGGAGGCTCACGGTAAACAGGCCGTCGGCGGCGAGTTCCACATGTCCGAAGTACTGGTTCTCTCCGTTGCGGGGGGACTCACCGGCAAACCGCCCGGCCCTGGCGAACAGGACTTCCGGACCGAACGTCCCGTCCATTTCACTGGGCCCGAATGAGCCCGCGTTAATGGGGCCGGCCACGAATTCATGGAACGGGTCGAAATCCGTGAATGAGGCCCGTTCGGGGGAATAGTGGTGCGCGGCGCAGTAGTGGACATCGGCTGTCAGCCACACCGTGTTCTTGACCCTATGCTTCTTGAACGCACTCAGCACTCCGGCGATCTCCAATTCACGGCCCAGGGGAGCGCCGTGGTCGCGGTTGGCCAGGCTTTCCTGGTTGACGGGGCCGTCGGGCACAATGATCCCGAGCGGCAGGTCGGCCGCGATGACCTTCCACGTAGCTTTGGACTGGCGGACTTCCTTGATCAGCCAGTCAACCTGTTCCTGGCCGAGGATGTTGGTGGTGTACGGTTCCTTGCCGTCGGTGTTGGGGGACTTGAAGGTCCTCATGTCCAGGCAGAAGATGTCCAGTTGCGGGCCGCGGGAAATCTTCCGGTAGATGCGTGCGGGCTGGTACTGCCCGGCGTCGAACGTTCCTGGGCGCCAGAGTGCCGCGGCGTCGGCGATCGGCATGTTCTCCTGCCAGGCCTGGCGGCCGCGCGCTGCGAGGACGTTGACGTTCCGTTCGGTGTAGCGGGGGTCGTCCAGGATCTCGCCGGGGTACCAGTTGTTGGTGGTCTCGTGGTCGTCCCACTGTGCCATGACGGGGACTTCGGCGAACATGGCCCGCATGTTCGCGTCCAGGGAGTTGTAGCGGTGGCGGCCGCGGTACTCCTTGAGGGTTTCGGCCACTTTGGAGACTTCTTCGGTGACGATGTTCCGCCACACCTGGCCGTCTTTTTCCGTGACGGTGGCGGCGATGGGGCCATCGGCGTAGATGGTGTCGCCGGAATGGATGAAGAAATCCGGCTTGGTGGCGTGCATGGCTTTGTATCCGCGCATACCGCCCAGGTCCTCATTGATGCCCCAGCCTTGGCCGGCAGTGTCGCCTGTCCAGACGAAGGACTGCGACGACGACGACGGCCTGCCGCCTCCGCGCGCGACGTCAGTACCGCCGTCGTGCTGTGGGGTGGAGAGCCCGGGCGCCGTGCTGAAGGTGCCGCGGACGGCCTCGCCGGCACCATTGTCGTCCTCGAAGTTCAGCTCCAGTGCGAAACGCGTGCCGGCAGGAAGGCCCTTGGCATGGATCTTGGCGGTGAAGTCGCTGGCTTCGGTGGCCAGGGGGCCGCGGAGGGTGCGGCTGAAAGCGTTGCGGCCCCGCAGGATTTCGCCGGAGTCGTCCACTGCCCGCAACAGCGCGGTGAGCCGGCCGGGCCCGGATGCGCGGGACCATAGGACGGCTGAATCGGTGGTGACGTCGCCTGTTGCGATGCCGGTGGGGAGTGTCAGGCGTTTGCGGACCAAGGGGATTGCGGACGGTGCCGGGGATCCGGGGGCGGCGGACGCAGGTGCCGCGCTGGCGACGAGGCCGGTCAGGGCCAAGCCGGCCAGGGATGTCTTGACGAGGGTGCGGCGCGAGAGGTCAGTCATGCCGTCCACTCTTGTGAGTGTCCATGAACGGAAAGTGAGGCGGAGGTAAAGGAACCCGGACCTTGACTGAAAACGTCCTCGCCGCATATTCTGAACGAACGGTCGGTAATTTATTAGGAGCAACCATGGCATCGCAGAATCTGCAGTCAGTGCCCGCTGAGCTGTCCCCGGAGGAGCAGGAGCGGGAGGCAGCCGGTCAGGCGTATTTTGATCGCATCATTTCGGAGGACTCGCGCATCGAACCGCGCGACTGGATGCCGGCGGCTTACCGCAAGACTTTGCTGCGCCAGATCTCGCAGCACGCACACTCGGAAATCATCGGCATGCAGCCGGAAGCCAACTGGATCACCAGGGCACCGAGCCTGAAGCGCAAGTCCATCCTCATGGCCAAAGTCCAGGACGAGGCCGGCCACGGCCTCTACCTGTATTCGGCCGCAGAAACCCTGGGCCAGTCCCGGGACCAGATGATGGAAGACCTGATTGCCGGCAAGGCCCGGTACTCATCCATCTTCAACTACCCCACGATTTCCTGGGCGGACATGGGAGCCATCGGCTGGCTTGTTGATGGTGCTGCCATCTGCAACCAGGTGCCCCTGTGCCGCGCCTCGTACGGTCCTTATGGTCGCGCAATGGTGCGCATCTGCAAGGAAGAATCATTCCACCAGCGCCAGGGTTTCGAGATCCTGCTGGAACTGGCCAACGGCACGCCTGCGCAGAAGCAGATGGCCCAGGACGCAGTGAACCGCTGGTATGCGCCGTCGCTGATGATGTTCGGCCCGCCGGATGATGACTCACCCAACTCCAAGCAGTCCATGGCCTGGAACATCAAACGCTTCAGCAATGACGAACTGCGCAGCCGTTTCGTCGGCATGATGGTGGAGCAGGTCCGGGTCCTCGGCCTGACCTTGCCCGACAAGGACATCCGTTTCAACGAAGAAACCAAGAAGTGGGAGCACGGACCCCTGGACTGGAACGAGTTCAAGGAAGTCCTGGCCGGCCGCGGTCCTTGCAACTCGCAGCGCGTCGAGCGCCGCCGTGAGGCACACGAAAACGGTGCCTGGGTTCGCGAGGCCGCTGTGGCGTACGCCCGCAAGCAAGCACAGAAGGAACACGCAGCATGAGCCCCCACGGTAACCCGGAAGCACCGGCAAGCGCCGCCAGCGAGATCAACCGCGAAGCCCCCAAGGTTGCGGCCACCACGGAAGAGCACCAGGAATCCCCGTGGTCCCTGTGGGAGGTCTTCGTGCGCTCCAGCCGCGGCCTGTCCCACGTTCACGCCGGTTCCTTGCACGCACCGGATGCCGCCATGGCCCTCCGGAACGCCCGCGATCTCTACACCCGCCGCAATGAGGGCGTCTCCATCTGGGTTGTCCCTGCCGAGGCGATCTCCTCCAGCGATCCGGACTCCAAGGGTTCCTTCTTCGAGTCCCCGCAGGGCAAGGATTACCGCCACGCGACGTATTACACCAAGAGCGAAGGCGTGAAGCACCTGTGACCACCCAAGACGCGACCTCCCACGAAGCAGCAAAAGATACTGACTTCGCCATCGAAGGCCACGGCGACATTTCCGTTGGCGTCCACGGAGCCGGAGCTTCCGGCGACGGTTCAGCCAGCGCCACCCGCATCACGCCCGGCAATGCGCTGCGTCCCGAAGACATCGCCCTGGACATCAGCCGCGGGAAGGTCAAGCCCAGCGAGGATGTCGCGGAGTTCGCCCTGCGCATCGGCGACGACGGCCTGATCCTCGCCCAGCGCCTGGGCCATTGGATCTCCCGTGCCCCTGAGCTTGAGGAAGACATCGCCCTGGGCAACATCGCATTGGACCAGTTGGGCCACGCCCGCTCGTTCCTCACCTACGCCGGCGCAGCGTGGGACAAGTCCGAGGACGAGCTCGCCTACTTCCGCCGCGAGCACGAGTTCCGCTCCGCGCACCTTTTTGAGCAGCCCAACGGCGACTTCGCGGTCACCATCGCCCGGCAGTTCATCGTGAGTTTCTACCAGTACGAGCTCTACACGGCGCTTGCCGCCTCCAGCGATCCCACCCTCGCGGCCATCTCTGCGAAGGCCGTCAAGGAAGTGGACTACCACCGCGACCACAGTGCCCAGTGGGTCCTGCGCCTGGCCGGGGGCACGGACGAGTCCCGCGCGCGCATCATTCAGGGCTTCAAGCTTGTGTGGCCGTATGTTGACGAACTCTTCGAAGACGACGAGCTCACCACCCGCCTGACTGAGGCTGGTGTCACGGTCCAGCCTTCGAGCCTCCGCGCGGCATTCGATCGCCTCACCGGCGAAATCATGGCCGAGGCCGAGCTGGACATCCCCGGCGTCCCGCAGGCACTGGGCGGTGGCCGCCGAGACAAGCACTCCGAGTTCATGGGCTACATTCTCGCTGAAATGCAGGTCCTTGCCCGCGAACACCCGGGCGCGAGCTGGTGACCAGCATGATGACGCAGTCACCAATCCAGCCACCAGCGCAGTCACGGACTGACGAGCAGCGGGCGTGGGACATCGCGTCCACGGTCTGCGATCCCGAGATCCCGGTCCTCACCATCGAGGACCTGGGGATCCTGCGCGGCGTGCAGGTCACCTCGACCGAAGCAACAGGCAACCACGACGGCGGCGCCTCACGGACCGCCGTCGAGGTCACCATCACGCCCACCTACTCGGGCTGCCCGGCGATGGACGCCATTGGTGACGACCTGCGGAAGGCCTTCGAGAAGGAAGGCTACGCGAGCGTGCACATCAACCTGGTGTTGTCGCCCGCGTGGACCACTGACTGGATGACGGACTCCGGCAAGGCCAAGCTGGAGGAGTACGGGATTGCCCCGCCCAGCGGCATGGCTGCCGCCGGCGGCCACTCCGGTCCCGTCCGCCTGAGCCTGGCCGTGAAATGCCCGCAGTGTTCGTCGTTGAACACCAAGGAACTCACCCGCTTTGGTTCCACATCCTGCAAGGCGTTGTTCGTCTGCCAGGACTGCAAGGAACCGTTCGACTACTTCAAAGTCCTCTAAGGAATTCCATGACCACCGAAACCCAGACGGCCAGCCGCCGTCGTGCGTCTTTCCACAACCTGACCGTCTCGGAAGTCCGGCGCCTCACGGACGATGCCATCGAGGTCACGTTCGGTGTTCCTGCCGAGCTGGCCGGCCAGTACGACTACCTTCCCGGTCAGTACGTGGCCTTGCGCACCTCGCTGCCGGACGAGAACGGTGAGCCGCACGAGGTCCGCCGCAGTTACTCGATTTGCGCAGAGCCGCGCAGCTTCGAGGACGGCAGCAGCGAGATCCGGGTGGCCATCAAGAAGGACCTGGGCGGCGTTTTCTCCACGTGGGCGAATGCCGAGCTCAAGGCCGGTGACGTCCTGGATGTCATGAGCCCGCAAGGTGCGTTCATTTCGCGGCATGGCAAGGATGGTTCGGCTGTCCAGCACAACGTCATGAACTCCATGAACCACCCGGAGGAGCTGGCGGGGGAGCCCGGCAGCTTCGTGGCCATCGCCGCAGGCTCGGGTATCACACCGGTGATCGCGATTGCGCGCACGCTGTTGGCGGCCAACCCGGAAACCACGTTTGACCTGGTGTACGCCAACAAAGCCGCCATGGACGTCATGTTCCTGGAGGAGCTGGCGGACCTGAAGGACAAGTACCCATCGCGCCTTGCGCTGCACCACGTGCTGTCCCGCGAGCAACGCATTGCGCCGCTGATGACCGGACGCATTGATTCCGAGAAGCTGCAGGCGCTGCTGTCGTCGGCGATCCGTGCCGAGGATGTGGATGAATGGTTCCTGTGCGGGCCGTTCGAGCTGGTCCAGCTGTGCCGGGACACCCTTGCTGCCCGCGGCGTCGCGCCCGAGCACGTTCGCTTTGAACTCTTCACCACTGGTCGTCCCGATCGTCCCGAGGGCAATGCGGGCCGTCCCGTGGTGCAGGACGAGTCACAGGACACGTACAAGATCACCTTCACGCTGGATGGCCTCACCGGTGATGTTGCCAGCCCGACCCATGCCCGCGAGTCCATCCTCAACGCGGCCCTCCGCGTCCGCCCGGACGTTCCCTTCGCCTGTGCCGGCGGTGTTTGCGGCACCTGCCGCGCCAAGTTGATCACCGGTACGGTTTCCATGGACGAGAACTACGCCCTTGAGCAGGACGAGCTGGACAAGGGCTACGTCCTCACCTGCCAGTCCCACCCCACCAGCGAAGAAGTTACCGTCGACTTCGACGTCTAAGGAGTCCCCATGATCGAGCTCTCCATTGCCAACGGCATTGCCGAAATTGTCCTCAATGCCCCCGAAAAGCTGAACTCACTCAACGAGGACGCGCTGGCCGAACTGGATAAAGCGTACGACGACGCTGCTGCCGCCGCCTCGCGTGGTGAGGTGCGGGCGCTGCTGCTTCGCGGAGAGGGACGCGCCTTCTGCGCGGGGCGCGACATTGCCGCTGTGACCCCGGAAACCGATGACGCCCAGGCGTACCTCGGCGGCTTGGTTGAGCCGCTCTTGAAGAAGATGGCCGCCTTCCCGACGCCGACGTTCGCCGCCGCCCACGGTGCTTGCCTGGGCGTTGGGCTGGGGCTGCTGCTGGCCACCGACGTTGTCTATGTGGCGGATAACGCCAAGTTCGGCTCGCCCTTTGCCAAGCTGGGGGCCACGCTGGACTCGGGCGGGCACTGGTACTTCACAGAGCGGCTCGGTATGCACCGCACGCTGGACCTGATCTACACGGCCGACCTTATTTCCGGGGCCGAGGCTGTTGCGCAAGGGATGTTCAGCCGGGCGATGCCTGCTGAGTCCCTTCTGCCGGTAACCCGGGAAATCGTGTCGCGGGTGGCCGTGGGTGCAACCGAGGCATTCAACGCATCGAAGGAACTCGTGGCCCACATCCGTGACCAGCGCCTGGGCCTTTGGGCGTCCATGACGGAGGAAAACGCCGAGCAGGCACGGCTGTGCAAGACCGACGACTACGCGGAGGGCTTCCGGGCGTTCCAGGAGAAGCGGGCGCCTGTTTTCAAGGGGTAGACGCAGGTTCCTTCAAGGTAGTTGGGCCAAGCATTGGTCACATGATGGCTCCTCCACGAGTGCGCTCGGCGGCCGTGGTGATTAATGCGGCATCACGTCGAGGGGCTGCAGCGAGCCAACTGGCCGTGGACGCAATGAAGCAATCAGGCGTGCCGGTCTGTTCCGTGCATCCGGTGACATCGGGCGCGGGTTTGTTCGATGCACTGCGCCAAGTGATTTCAGAACGACATGACCTGGTGGTTGTGGGTGGTGGTGACGGCACGGTGACTTCTGCCGCCGGACTCCTTGCCGGGACGATGGACCTCGACCACGTGCTTCAGGTGGCAGCGGGCAACGGCAAGCACTACGGTGACGGGAACATGGTTGCTCCGATGGCGGGTCCGTGAACCTCGACGGCGAAATCGCTGCGGTAACTCCCACCGAATTCAGTGTTCAGAGGAACGCCGTGCATGTCATGGGGCCGCAGGGCAGCAACAGCGCTTCGTTCGATGGACCGATGCGGGGCTGACCCACAACGAGTACTGCCGCCGCAGGCATCAGCGGCTTAAACTTTGAGGACATGCATTGAACGCGCAGTGCAGTCCGAGCGTGCTTCGAACGGAGATGGCCATACTCCAGAAGATGATGTGCAAACTGAACCTCCACCACCACTGGCATGTGGAGTCAGCAGAGGATGGCAGCGGGCGTTACAGGCGCTGCACCAGGTGCGGTAAATATGATCGCGACTGGGACGGCACCGGTTTCATGCACTGACTTCGCCGACACCCGGTTGCCGCGTGGCGGAGGGAGGCTCACTTTATAGCAAACACGAAAGCTTCCATCCGGAGACCCTGGCCGGTTGTGCCGATTGTGACGTGCTGTCCAGCGTATGAGGTTGCCTTCTGGATCCAGCCGATGTTCTGGACGTGTGCCGTTGCCCCGAGGTTGTAGCCCGGGGTCCAGAGCTCCACCGCTTCAATCGCGAGGCCCCGCCCCTGGGTCCCGAGTATGATCTGTCTGTTACTGGTTGAAGTGCACTGGACGGCCTGCCACCCCAGTGTGGCAACGTGCGCTCGACCGCAAAACTGACGCGTGTTCACCTGATACACACGGATCGCTTCAAGCCGTAGCCCTTGCCCGACCGTTCCGCTGTTACTCGTCCACCCGACGTTCTGCACGTGAGTATAGACATGAAAATCGCCCGAGTCGTAGGCCACCGATGCCGGCGCAGAACCCATCACTGAACCAACGCTCAATGTCAGCACCGCCAGTAAGGTACTAAGTCGGCGTCGGCCGCGTCGTACAGTTTTCAGGTTGTCGCGAACTCGCATGCTTGATCCTTCGGTTAGGGGGCAAATACAGCCAAGCGGGGTGTACCCGTCACTCCTAGAGAGTGACATCCAAATGCAAAACGTGACGCGCGTGGCAAAACCAGATGTGAGGCAAAGCCCAAGTCCCCAATGGATCTCCTGCCACAGGCAGTGGTTCACGTGCTAGCCGGACTGGACTGTCATTTCGCGCCGGCAACGGCATCTATATCCTTGATTGATGAGCGACATTGCGCACTCCACCATTGCCTTTGAAGGGCACTTCGCCCGGGACCTACCCGAGATGGCTGTTCCGTGGCGGGCGGAGGAGGCTCCCGAACCGCAGCTTCTGGCACTCAACGAGCCACTCGCCGTCGAACTCGGTTTTGAACCTGACTTCCTCCGGAGCCCGGAGGGCGTCCGGCTGCTGATCGGCAATGCCCTGCCCGAAGAGGCAACCCCGGTAGCGCAGGCTTACTCAGGTCACCAGTTCGGCTGGTACTCACCCCGTCTGGGGGATGGGCGAGCCCTTTTGCTTGGCGAGATTGCCGGCCCTGACGGGAAGCTGCGGGACCTGCACCTCAAGGGGTCGGGACGTACACCCTTCGCGAGGAACGGGGATGGCCAAGCGGTGGTGGGGCCCATGCTGCGAGAGTACATCGTGAGTGAGGCCATGCATGCTCTGAACATTCCCACCACGCGTAGCCTTGCTGTGGTCGCAACGGGGCGTGCCGTTCAGCGTGAGACCCTCCTCCCGGGGGCCGTCCTGACCCGGGTGGCCAGCAGCCACCTGCGCGTCGGCAGTTTCCAATATGCCAGGGCCACCAATGATTTAGAGCTGCTGCGGCGCCTTGCTGATCACGCCATCGAACGCCACCACCCGTCAGCCGTGGGGGAAGCCAACCGTTACCTTGGCCTTCTTGAGGCAGTCATCACTGTTCAGGCGACTCTTGTGGCCCAGTGGATGCTGGTCGGGTTCGTCCACGGTGTCATGAACACTGACAACATGACGGTGTCCGGGGAAACCATCGATTATGGTCCGTGCGCCTTCATGGAGGGCTTTGATCCTGGCGCAGTTTACAGCTCCATCGATGAGTCCGGGCGGTACGCCTACCGGAACCAGCCCCTGATTGCGGAGTGGAACCTTGCACGTTTCGCGGAGTCCATCGCGCCCCTCATTCACGACGATGAGGAACAGGCCGTAGCCCTTGCCGTTGAAGCACTTAACGGGTTCCGCCAGCAGTACAGCGCTGCCTGGTTCAGTGGTATGAAAGCCAAACTTGGGCTGCCTGAGTCAATCGACGACGGCGTCGCCTCACCTTTGGTGGATGAACTGCTGGAGCTGGTCCAGGAGGCGCGTGCGGACTACACCTCGTTCTTCCGAAGCCTCGGTAAGGCGGCCCGCGGGCAGGCTGAACCCGCCCGCGGTACCGTTCTTGACCTGGCAGCGTTCGATGCCTGGTTGGAGCGTTGGCGTGCTCTCACACCGGATGCCAATGCCATGGACAGGGTCAACCCCATCTATATCCCACGCAACCACTTGGTGGAGGAGGCTCTTGCCGCCGCAACTGAGGGTGACATGGACCCGGCAGTGCGGTTGCTGGCAGCTGTAGGTGACCCCTTCAAAGAACGTCCGGGCCTGGAATCATATGCTGATCCCGCGCCTGAGAGCTTCGGCCCCTACCGGACGTTCTGTGGCACGTAAGGGCCCTAGGCCCAGACGGCCCGAACCACCATGTCTGCACCGGCAGCCAAATGCTGGCCGGTGTGACCTGCATCCAGCACGCACACGTCCTCAGATTCGGGAGCGCCTGTTGAGACAAGGCATTCTGCTGCCTTGAAGCTTAGAAGTTCTACCGGGAGGCTGTCGCCGATTCGAAGTTCACTCATGATGTCCTTTTGGATCGCCGGGCAGCAATCGTTGACTCCGCCCGGTGTAGGTGTTGGAGAAATGCCTTCTCCCTGGGTCGCCGGACTTCATCAGCGGATACATCCATCTTGCCTTGCTGCACTGACTTCCGTCTACGCGGAAGGTGTGACAGCTAGCTGAAGTTTGAGTGATTCAGGATGGTGAGGAGTTCTTCACGCAGATTCCCGCAATCCAAGGCAACTGTCGAGAGCACGATGTTCTCCTCGCACTGGGATTGCTCCAGCAGCGTCAGCCCCAAATCGGTAATGGAAACCACTTGGCTGCGTCGCATGAACCGATTCGGTTGGCGGCGGACGTAGCCTCGGGACTCAAGCCTGGCAAGAAGCCGGCTCATGGTTTGGGCTTGCAGATGGACGCTCTGGGCGAGCCTCCCGGGCGTCATGGGGCCAGCTGTCGCCACGGTTTCAAGGGTGAGCACGGCCGGATACGTGAGCCCCAAGGGACGCAGTTTCTCGTTCCATGCCAGTTCCACGAGCCGTGCCGCCGTGGACAGCAGACGGCTGGTTGGCCATCGGTCCATGTCAGGCATTCAGACCCCCGGGCTTTTCCAAAATAGTCAGCTTGCTTACTAGGTTACATGAGGCAGGTGCCAGGTCCCGGCTACGCGACCAGGGCACAAGACCAATTGCCCTTGAGGCGCGTCGTTGGCCCCGCGCGTGGCTAAGGTTGCAGAGTCGATTGCTGTTTGGGCTTTGAATTGGGGGACGAAGGGAAATGGATCGTCGAATGATACTTGGAGCAGCCAGCCTTGCATTGCTTTCGCTTACGGCCGCGAGCTGCGACGAGAGGCCGTTCACCCGCGACTATGCCCGGTCCACTCCGAACTCTGCCATTCAGGTGGGCGATTACGCGGACAGGACTTGGGAGTACGTGGACGCCGCTGGCGCAACGAAGGAGCTTAACCGCTGCGAAGACTTGAGCGCGTGGAACGTCTCCTACAGTTGCACCTCACCCGATGGCACAGTTGAGCTGACCTTCAATCAATCCAAATACGGCATGCGGAAGCCGACGCTTCACCTAGGTGATGAGGAGGTGCCGCTGTACTGCATCAACAACGGCTTCGGGGGAGACGCGCTGAGATTTTGCCTACCGGCGTCGGACCCGGCGGTTCCGCCCCAACCGGTCCCTCGTCGCGGCGATTCATAGCGGGTGCTACCCCTGCAGAGCGTGACTCCTGAAAGACGATGTGGACCGCAGCAAACTGTGGAAATTCGGGCCGCCTCATCGTGAGGACTACTTGCGAGTACCACCAAAGCGGTACACAAGTGCCCACTCAGGGGTGATGTGCGCGGCGCTGCTATCCACAAAGGCTGGAGGCATCGGGTGCATCGCGTGCCCTTGGAGAGGCACGGTTGAAGAGGTCTGTTAGGAAAATGCTGGTGAGCGTCACCGCGGTTGGTGGCTTGCTGGCGGTGGGTTTGGCTACCACAACAGTGGTGAATGTCGTGGCGACCGAGGCGGAGGGCCACCGGATTGAATCCTACGGAGACAGGGTGCCTGTGGATGGTGGCATGATGAACGTCTTCCTAAGTGGTGCCGGAGACGTTGTTCTGCTTCCGGGATTTGGTACCTCTTCTCCTGTCCTGGACTTCGCACCGTTGGCTACAGACCTCGCCAAGGATCACCGCGTCATCGTGGCGGAGCCATTCGGATACGGCTTAAGTGACGGCACCCAGCGAGAGCGGACCACAGAGAATATCGTCTCAGAGGTCCACGCAGCGCTGGAGGCGTTGGAGGTTGACCCATACATCCTGATGGGGCACTCCATCGCAGGAATCTACGGCATTGAGTACGCGGCGCGTTACCCGGAAGAAGTAACGGCATTTATCGGCATTGATTCGAGCGTTCCGGGTCAACCCGGCATGGACACCCAATTCCCCACGGGGCTCTTGGCCGCTGCGAAGCACCTCGGCCTGCTCCGTCTGGTGGCCGCTGCCGGAGACGGTTACGGCGACGCGTACTCCGATCATGCGCGTGAACAGATGCAGATGCTGACCCAGCGGAACTCCATCTCGTCCACCTATCTCAACGAGATGACCCATATCCGTACAAACTTCGAGCGAGCGCTCGGGACCGGCTTCGCTGAGGATCTGCCTGTGCTTCTCTTTGTGGTGTCGGAGAACGAGAAGAGTCCGGAGTGGCTGGGACTGCATGAGAGGCAGGCCCTGAGCGTTACTGATGGCACCGTGGTGCCGCTCCCGGGAGAGCACTACCTCCATCACACTCACGCTACGGAGATCGCCGATGGGTTTCGGCAGTGGGCCGCCACCCGCGCAAAGTAGGCGGGCGGGCTGAAACAAAAGTGTCCCGCCTGATGGGGGATCAGGCGGGACCCATCGACCATAGCCTCGCTAGCTGGTAATTCGCCGGGTGCCCCTGCCCTCGTCTCGACGTGGTGCTGTGCGTACTCTGAGTTCATGAAATCCGAGGTCCGGACTGTCGCTCTGCGAACCGGTGTCAGCGTTCCCTGTTTTGTGCAGGGTCACCTTGAGCAAACGGTCAACGACGGCGGCACGCCGTTGGTCCTGTTGCACGCCTGGGGTGAGTCTTGGCGGAGTTTTGAGCGGCTGATTGCCGGACTCTCTGACGAGGTTCTGGTGGCACCCGATATGCGTGGGCACGGTCTTGCTGAGAAGCCTTCCGGCGGCTATTCGCTGCTGGAGGTAGCCGAAGACGTCGTGGCGCTGTTTGAAGCCCTGGGTCTAGTTCGTGGCGACGTGTTGGGTTCGTCCAGCGGGGGATATGTTGCGCAGCAACTAGCCGTGGTGCGCCCGGACCTGGTGGCCTCGCTGGTTTTGGTGGGTACGCCGCTGAGCCTGCAGGGAAAACCGCCGTTCGCCGCCGAAATGGATTCGCTGACCGATCCGATTTCAGAGGAGTGGGTCCGGGCGTCCTTGTCTTGGTACCGGCTCCTGCACACGGTTCCTGCTTCCTACATTGAAGATCGGGTGCGGGACGGTTTGGCCATGCCGGCCTCCGTTTGGAAGGAGTCGCTGCGTGGCTTCTACGAGGCGGTACCGCCGACGAAAACCGGTGCCATTTCAGCACCCTCTTTGATTCTCTGGGGTGCCCACGACCATCTGGTTCCGCGGCATCATCAGGAGACCCTTGCCAGCCGCATTTCGGGATCGCGCCTCAAGATCTATGAGGAGACCGGTCACCTGGTGCTGTGGGAATGTCCGGACCGGGTGGCGGGGGATGTGACGGGATTTTTGGCTAATGTGCGGGCTTCTAGGCCTTGATGGTTTCAGGGCTAGCCGCATTGCATACTAGGCCCGAGGATCTAGAGAATTGCCGTCATGCCGTTCCAACCGGTGCCCACTTTTGTGGCCGTTGGCCAGGAGAATCCGCCGTGCCCCGAATACATCCAAAGCTCGCCTGCTGAGTTTCGGGCGAGGATGTCGGGCCATCCATCGCTGTTGAAGTCGCCCGGCCAAGTCAGGGAGTTCATGACATTCCACCCCTGGCCGATTATTTGCTTGGGAAGGATTGGGGCGCTCGCTTGCGGGAAGAGCCACCACAGCGCCCCGGAGCCGTCCCGGGCGGCCATATCGGGCGCCCCGTCTCCGTTGTAATCACCGACGCCGATCATTTCAGAAAGGCCGTTCCAGCCAGCGGTGTACCAGTGACGCGGCAGCCATCCACCCCGTCCATCAGCCCTGTACAACCATAGAGTGCCGCTACTGTCGCGAGCTGCTATATCCGGGGGGCCGTCTCTGTTGAGATCTCCCACTCCCACCATCGCGGTTATGACATTCCAGCCCTGCCCCACTTGGCTGCGGGCCAGCCACCCACCGGCGCCGTTGCCAGGGTAAAGCCAAAGCGCTCCGCCGCCGTCACGAGCCAGGATGTCGGATTTACCGTCACCATTGAAGTCGCCGGTGGAGACCATCGTCGTCATGACGTTCCAGCCCTGCCCCACCTGTCTGCGGGGCAACCATCCTCCGGTGCCGTTCCCTGGGTAGAGCCAGAGCGCCCCGGCGATGTCCCTGGCCAAGACATCGGACTTACCGTCGCCGTTAAAGTCATTTTTTACTGGAGAAGAAACCGAACCATCGATGATTGACATGTTCCATCCCGTAGCGTCGACCACGTAGACCCGGTTCGTAACTGGGTTGACAGCCGCGTCGCCAGAATCGCCACCAGTTTTGACGACTGATGTACTGTTATTTGAACCGTTGATGATGGTGGTCCCTGAGCGTGGTGTCGGGGCATAGACCTTGTTGTTGCCTTCATTGATAACCAAGTCGGTGATTTTCCCGGGGGTTCTAAATTCAGCCACCACCATCTGATTTCCCGGGTCAATGGCTTGGATGTATCTATCTGTGGAGCTGCGTTCCAGTTCTACATAGATCATGTTGGCAGTCGCGTTTATAGCCAACTTCCCTACAGGATAGCCCGACGGAATGGAGCTGGTAATTGTGTCCGTTCTGCCGTCAATGACCTGAATGCCGGCACCGTACATGCTGGACGTAGTGAAGTAGATCTTATTGGTCACCGGGTTGATCGCGACGGCTAAAATGCCACCGGCCCCGATGTTGATCGATGAGCTGACGGTGTCGGTGTCGATGACACTGATCGTGCCGCCACTCAAGACGTAGACCTTGTTTGTGGTTGGATTCACCACGATGTCCTCCACGCGGCCAGCAATCGGCAAACTAGTGGTGGCATGGGTGGCGCCGTCGATGATCGTGAGGGCGTTGGTACTGCCGAGGTATATCTTGTTGTTCTTCTCGTTGACGGCCAGAATGCTCCCGTCCACAGGAATCCGATCGGGCTCGCCGTAAGTGGCCCCGTCCACCACAGCAACGTAACGGTCGTGGGTGCTGACGTAGATCTTGTTCGTCGCGGTGTTAACGGCGACATTAGAGTAACCCCAAACTGGAAGATGGCGGCCTCCAGCAGGACCACCGTGCACATACACGCCAAATTCAGTAGTGACGTACACCGTATTGGTTACTGGATTCACCGCAATGCTGTTTGGAAAATAACCCACACGAAAATCGTCCGTTACCGTATCGGCATCTGATGGTGAAACGGGGCTAGCCATCAGCGCCGCTAGCGTTACCCCAAAGATGACTGAAAGGACAATAGATCGGCGACGGCGTCGAACTTTCAACCTCCCGCCCACACGCGATCCATACAAACGAGCACCCATTGAATCCCCCAAAATTCGCCACGCGGAAACACTTCGATGTGAGGATTCTACAGAAGGGATAGCTGTGAGTAAGGGGCAGCCCAGCTATTGGAGGCTTTTCGTCTCAGCTATCCATTGGTAAGGCGCGTCAGTTCACTGAGGAAGTGAGCGTTAGCCCCTTCGCTGTAGTGGAAAGGCTGCCGTCCCCACTTGTGTCCTACTGCGGCCAGGGGCGCGCCGCCCGGGTAGTCGATGAATCTTATGCCGGGCGTCTTCTCAATCTCTTTGTAAAGGTCGTAGAGCAGCCTATTATTGCGGTCGAACCACCTCGAGCGTGGAAAAGGCACTCCGTCGGTATCAACCGTCGCCCAGAAGACACGATTCACAATGATTTTGAGGGGATCAACCAAGTTCGTGAGCACCTTGATTCCTTCAACACGGCGTGCCAAGCCAGAATCACTCCATGGTTCTTGGCTAAGGGACAGGTCATATGAATAACCGGTCGCCTTAAGCTCCTCCGATTCGGTGATGGTGGTTCCACCAATTTCTATCGTGTTCATGCGCTCATCGATAAAATCGACAACGAGCACATCGAAGGAGCTGTTAGCTAGGGCTCCAGGAAGCGACTTGTTGATGTCGGCCTGGACCATTCTTTTCTGGAAGCGGCTCTTAAGGACATCAACATCAGGTAATTCTGTGCCAGATTCGGGCGGTTGGCGGAAGGCACTACCCACGGACGACCTAGCAAAGTATCCTTCGAGTTCGAAGTCGCTGGGATTCTCAAAGGGATCTCGGGATACGCAGCTCCCGTAAATGAAGACAGATGGCACCGATTCAGCGTACAGCAAGGATTGTCCTGCGGCTCCCTGACCCCTGCCAAGTCACGCAAGCAAGCGGTCAGTTGCCCTTTTCGAGAGCATGCGCAGTGATGTATGCGCCCAGTTGGTCCTTTGACAGTGCAGCAGCAATCTCGGAGATGGCTGTCGTGTCTGCGACGACGATCGACTGACCGTCAGTCGAAGTACCCGTGCCGAGAGTCGGCAATGTAAACATGACGGTATCGCTCGCTCGAAGGTCCTTCATCCCCAGCGCGAGGTTACCGATAGCCCCGGCGTCGAAATTCTTGTCGACGCTGATGAAAGGTGAGACTGCGCCAACCATGCTGTTGACAGTCACTGGGTTTGTCAGCGTCTCCCGTGCGATGGTCTTGCTGATAATCGCTTTCATATAAGCCTGCTGGTTGCGGACGCGTTGGTAGTCGCCGTCACTGAAGGACATGCGTTCGCGGACGAACGCCAGAGCCTCGTCGCCGTTCAACGTCTGCTTACCAGCTTCGTAGTAGTGGCCCTTCATGGGGCCTTTGGCTGGCGCGAATGGAATTTTCACGTCGACTTCCACGCCCCCCAAAGCATCGGTGAGGCCTTTGAATCCTTCAAAGTCGACCATGGCGACATGATCGATGCGTTGCTGGAAGAGGGACTCAACGGTCTGGACCATCAGAGGGACGCCTCCAAGTGCCAAAGCAGAGTTGATCTTCGACTGGCCCTTCCCGGGGATATCCACCCACAGGTCACGCATGAGAGACACTGCGTACACGTTCTTACGGTCTGCGGGAATATGAACAAGCATCAATGTGTCGGCTCGCTGATCCGTGGACACCTGGGTATCGACATCGAGCTCAGCAGATCCGCGGGTATCGCTGCCCATCACCAGGATGTTCATCGGCGCGGGACCGTTGACGGGTTCTGTCTTCTGTGGTCGGGTTGACTCTTCCGGGAAGGCCGTCTCGATTTTGGTTGTGCCTGAGTTGAAGGTCTGTGCCAAGTTGAAGACGTAGGCGCCTCCAATGAGGCCAACAACGAGCACGGCGGCGGCGAAGCCAAGGAGCACGTTTCGGGCGGTTTTGCTGCCCTTTTTTTGACGTCGAGGACGCGAGTCTGCAGTAGGAGTCTCAGTATCTGTCGGGAGCGTCATGTGTTCCTTGGTGTCGGCGTCAGCAGTGATGATTCTACCAAGGCGCAAAAGTCGGGGGCGCAGAGAGCGGCCAGTTTCATCTGAGCGAGTGCGCCCTAGCCGAGCTCGGAATGAAATTTTGGGGATGTATTGCCCCAGACATTGGTCACTTTTACGTAGTAGTTTCCTGGGCTCTTCACGGTTGTCGAACCTACGTCGACAGTGATCATTTCGAGCTGGGGGTTCAAGCCATACTGCTCTCCGTAGTCGGAATTGATGCTGCTCGCCTTCACGGATTTCGTTAGTTGCTTTCCCTTTTGGTCTGTCCACTCCAGCGTGGCTGTACTTCCCTTCAGGTTGAATCCAGCAACCTGAACTTGACCGGATGCTGGGCGGAAGGTTGTGTCAGTGATGATGGGTGTCGACAGCCCCTTCAGTATCTGGTTCTTCAACGGGGTGCCGTTTCCCTTGCAGGTGAAGTAAGAGTCCCACATGAAGGAGATGACTTTCCTTGCATTGGCCATCTGTTGAAGTTGACGGTCCAGCCGCGCTTTTGTTGTCTGCCCGCGAAGGCTGTCCGCGCAGTAGTTGGACGCTGTAGCCGGTGCCATGCCCTCTAGATTGGCCCACAGCACGGCTCCGGTGCCCGCGATCCCAGCGGCTGCGGCAGAAAAGTACTCCTTGTTGGGAGCCAGATACTTGTTGCCCCATGTTCCGTTTCCCACGATAGACGCCGCAAAAGGATCAACCGTGGAGTTTGCTTCACTTCCGGTGAAAGCCGCACCTTTGCCCGTTCCCATGCCGTCCTGGATAGCGATGTTCAAGACCACGCCTTCCGAGGTCTGCGCGATTCTGCGGATTCCGTTTTGTGCCTTCTGCAGACTGATTCCTGTTTTGGTTAGGCGAGCATCGATATAGGGACTGACGATCGCTTGGCGGGTAGGTAAGATGCGATGAATGGCACGGTTTTGGCTGGAGTACAGATCGAGCACCGAGTCGAACGTACTGCTATCTGTAAGAGGCATCTCAGTGTGGTGGTAGAACCCGGCCAACCCACGTACATCGTTGGCTGAGCGTTGGTAGGCAAGAAAGCGTTCAGTCAGGAGCGTCAGTGTCCCCAGATATGAAACATCGGGGAGATACGGAAGGTCGGCTCTTTTCGCGGGGGCGGGCATGCCTGCATAGAACTTCATGCCGAGCTTGGTAGCGGCGTCGGCAAGGGACCGGGATGGATCTACGGCGGACGAACTACCGCCCCCAACGACCACTACGTCGTATTTTCCGTCTGAGGACGTGCATTCTTGACCCCTTTGGGGCAGAACCAACACGACGTAAGACTGCCCGTTGTTGGTGACCTTTCGGTCGTTGGGGCACTTGAGCGCAGTGTCGCCCCAGTTGCTTCCGTCCAAAAGAGTGAAGAAGCGGTCAACGCTAAGAGGGCCAGCTGCCACACGGGCGCAAGACTTCCCGTTGATTGTGCAACCACTGGGTAGCGACTCGAGCGTGGCAGGTTGGAGCGAAGTTCCGAAGGTGATGACGGTGTCGCCTCCGAATGCCTTGATATCCGCCAACTTCTTGTAGTTTGCAGAGTCGCGGGAGCTGGCGGAGATAAAGTACCCACTTATGGGGTAAGCCTCTGCGGCCAATTTCGGGTTGGGCTCCTTTGCTGTACCAGGAGCGGCGATCTCAGCGGTCTTGCCTTCCGCTCCATTGCTCTGCACGGAACCCAACCCGGCGGTTACCGAGGCGGCAACGGACAGTGCCAAGACGCACGCTATTGCTCGCTTCGATCTCCGGGGAACACGCTTCATACGGGACTTTTTTGGGCTCGCTTCGCGCTGCGGCAACTTCCAGAGCGGCATGACTTCCTTGGGCTAGGCGTGGGCAGCTTTGACTCTAGCAAGGGAGTGGAGACCCACAGGCATCAAGACTGTGGATTCCAACCTTAGTGGAGCGTGTGGGAAGTCAGCTGACGGGGCACCGCTAATCCATACGATAAACTAATGCGGGTCGCCCTCCGATGGTGGACGTCCGTGCGCCGCCAAGTCTCAGGCGGTCGCGTTCGACAGGACACTGACAGCGTTCTGAAATATATGCAACGGGGGGAAAGTTGGGCACCGGAATCAAACGTGTTCAAGCCGCACTTGTGGTTTTGATGCTGGCCATCCTCGGGTTCCTCGGAACTCAGCCTGCACTCGCCACCGATACTGGGCCAGTGCCGGGGCCAGGGTCGGAAACCGGAGAACCTGGAACACCCACGGAACAACCCGTGGTTCCCCCGGTGGTTGTCCCCCCAATCCTTGAGCCGGGTCCGCCCCTAACGCCATTGGACCCTGAGCCTTCCCCCGCACCCGTTGTGCCACCTGCGGAGCCTTCGCCAGTGGTTCCGCCTATCACGGAACCTGTAGCTCCGCCGGCCGTTGAACCAGTCGCCCCGGTGATTCCTGCTCCGCAGCTGCCGGCACCCGAGGTGCCTGCAGAAGAAGGCCTCCAAGGATATGTCGTAGACCCTGAAGTTCCGACGGAAAGCGCGACCACGGCCCCCGCTATGCCGTCATCATCGCCGACGCCTACACCGACGGCCACTAAAACCGCTACTCCGGCAGTTGCCAGCGCGGACATCGCAGGACCACTCAAGGTCGCATTAGCCCCAGTTGCTGATAACAATCCCGTTCTTCAAGGAATTACTGTTCTCGTACTTATCCTGTTGGGCGTCGCGTACTTCCGGGCTCTGCGTTCCAAGGGAGTCCCTGGACCCCGCCTCAACGGCAAGTAGGCCCATGGGTAACACCCTCCTTGGGGACACGGCTGCGGAAAATCCTGCATTACCGATGCGTCTCATGCTCCTCACTCACTCTTACTGGCCTGAACACAGCCCTCCGCAGCGCAGGTGGCAGTCCTTGACTCGGGAGTTCCGACGGGCAGGTTGGGATGTCGACGTTGTTTCTCCGGTGGCGCACTATCCAAACGGGCGACGGAACCTGCCTCGCCGTGAGGCTGGTTTTGCCTTCTCGCACCAAGTGGGACCGCACGGGGAGACTGTCCGCAGAGTGCCCTATTTGCGTCACCTGGGTACTTCGTCGCTGGCGCGATTTGTGGATCAGCTCTTTTCCGCTGTCATGTCAGTTCCTATCGGTCTGAGTGGCAAGAAACCGGATGCAGTTCTTGCGACAGCGCCGAGTCTCCCCACCCTGGCAACCGGGTACGTTCTTTCAAAACTTCGCAGGGTGCCGTTTATCGTCGAGATGCGCGATGCTTGGCCAGACTTGGCGAGGGATGCTCGAATTGTCCAAGGAAGCGTGAAGAGCATAGTGGAGCGAGTTGTCGAATTCGTTCAGCAGCGTGCCGATCTGGTGGTAACGGTCACCGAGGGTTTTGCCGAAACGTTGCGGGAACGTGGCCTGAAGAATGTTGTGACAGTCAGCAACGGGCTAGATCTGAACTCAATACCCTTCCTCGAACCACCGGAACTGAACCGGGAAGACTTCCGAGCACTCTACTTGGGCAACCACGGCAAGAGTCAACGTCTAGACATACTTATCCGCGCGAGCGCACTACTTGGCGATGGGTTCCACCTGACACTCGTAGGACACGGCACCACTCGACCACAGTTGGTGAAACTTGCCCGTGAGTTAAATGCGCCCGTTACTTTCTTTCCCTCACTTCAGGGGCCGGAAGTCGTAGATAAATACCGCGAAGCTGACACGTGTATTGTCTCGCTCCGTGACGACTGGAAGTCGTTTGAGACCACGGTGCCATCCAAGACATATGAGGTTCTTGCTATCGGCCGGCATGTCACGGCCATCGTGCGTGGGGAAGCGGAGCGGATAATTCTCGAGGCGGGAGGGGGCGACGTCGTGCCCGCCAACCCGGAGGCTGTGGCACAACTTTGGCGCGATCTCGCAGCTGACCGCGGTCGATTGGCTTCCGGCGCCAGCGGACGGGAATGGGTTCGCGACAACGCTGACTATGCCCAGTTGGCCATCAAGTATATGGAGACAATTTCCGTGCTCGTGCATCCGAAACATGCCATAAACGGGGAGCATGCCACGTGATCCAATTCCTTCGCAATATCAGGATCATGGCTAGGACCGTCTCTGAGCACGCGACCGAGGCTCCATTCGTCTTGATCCTGCAAATTCTGAGAAAACTGCCACCTCATTGGGTCAGGCCGGTGGCCCGTCTTCTCGCCGGTATGTCCCCTTCCTCAGGACAAACACTCTTTCTAGTGGCCAGTCTTGCTGCTGGGCAGCGGGACGGGTTAACCGCACGTTTTGCGAGCGTGCAGGCCTCTGGTGTCGGGGGAGAGCCAGCAAGGAGAGCCGCTGAAGTCGCACTTGCCGCAGGGCACCCTCAATGGGCGGACACACTCCTGAAGCATGCTGGCACCTCGTCGCAGACTCCCGCAACGATCGCCAGGCGCAAGTGGTACGACGGTGACATGACTGGAGCAATTTCTGTGCTTCAGGGGCGCACAGGCAGTATGGTGAACCAGCGGCTGCGGCTCGAATCGGAACTAAAGGTATTCAGGGGTTGGAGTCCGACGGTTCAGTCAGCGCCTATCGCGGCTGAACCTCGCCGTGTGCTTCACCTGCTCACAAACTCTGTACCCCACACGGGCAGTGGGTACGCGCGGCGCTCGCACTCCATCCTTACTGCGCAGCAGGAAGCTGGGTGGGAGGCTCTCGCTGTCACCCGACTGGGATACCCCGTTCAGATCGGAGCGTTGAGGGCCAGAAGCCGGGACTTCGTGGACGATGTCCGTTACGAGCGAATCCTTCCGAGCCACATGGCCAACACCATGGACGGCAGGCTACAGCAGCAGACATCCGAGCTTCTGCGGAAGGCTCTTGAATTCAGGCCCTCTATTATTCACACCACCACACACTTCGTGAACGGGCTGGTGGCCCGGGAAGTGGCCCAGGCCCTGGATATCCCATGGGTCTACGAAGTTCGTGGACAGTTGGCCGACACTTGGGCATCCAGCCGCGATGAGGCGGCCCGCACCAGCGAACGGTACGGGCTTTTTAGTGCACGGGAAGCCGAAGTCATGCGCTCTGCGGATTTAGTTGTCACCCTTGGCGAATCCATGAAGCGGAACATCACTGCCAGCGGTGTTCCCGAGCACAGGATCCTGATCAGTCCCAATGCCGTAGGCGGTGCCTACTTGGAAACTCCACTAAATCACCAAGTAGCGCGCGAGGCCCTGGGGCTTGATCCAACCGACCTCTATATAGGGACTGTCAGTAGCCTTGTTAGCTATGAGGGCCTGGACGACCTCGTCACATCATTTGCGCTGCTTGCGCCAAGGCTGCCAAAGTTGAAGCTGGTGTTGGTAGGGGACGGCGCGGCCGCCCCTGCGCTTCGGGACCAAGTACAACGTCTTGGACTTTCGGATCGGACCATCTTTACCGGGCGGGTCCGTCCTGAACAGGCACGCCTCTTTCACTTGGCGTTGGACGTTTTCGTGGTCCCTCGGAAGGATTCGGCAGTAACTCGGGCGGTAACACCGCTGAAGCCTGTGGAGGCGCTCGCCTCAGCCCGACCGGTTGTGGCCAGTGACCTGGATGCCCTCCGGGAAATAGTGCATGACGGCGTTAACGGCAGGGTGACCGCGGCCGAGAACCCAGAGCGGCTGGCGGAAGTATTGCTGGAGTTGCTGGAGGATGAAGGATTGCGCCAGCGGCTGGGAGCCGCAGGCAGGCAGTATGTATTAGCCACGAGGACGTGGCAGGCCAACGCTCGCGCGTATGGCCAAGCTTATGAAACTTTGGCATCTAACTATACGAGGAGGGTCAGTTGATGTCGGCGAAAAAGGCAAAGCTTCCGCCGCCCGCGGCCGTCCAACCGATGTCGGTGGATATGCGCAAGCTGTCTCGAGTCGGTTCTCGGCCTGGGTTCCTGGACTATTTGGTTCGACTGTGGGACTACCGTCAGTTCATCTTCTATGATGCACGCGCCCGGGTGCAGACAGGTACGCGAAAGGATCGGCTGGGCAGCGCATGGTTGCTCCTCAACCCGGTTTTCAACGGACTGACGTACTACTTCATTTTCGGGCTGCTCCTTAACACCAGCGGCGGAATTGAGAACTTCATTGGGTACCTGATCGTCGGCATCTTCATGTTCCAATTCAGCGCTGGCGCAATTACTGAGGGCGCTCGATCGATTCGTAACGGCAAGTCTGTCGTGCAGGCTTTCAACTTCCCTAGGGCAGCATTGCCTATCGGCGCCAACATCAGAGAACTTCTCTCCTCTGTGCCCCTGATTCTAGGGATGCTGCTTTTGATCGTTTTGATACCGCCCGCAGAAAAGATCAGCTGGTTGTGGTTGTTGATCGTTCCAGCCGTCGTCCTTCAAGGTGTCTTCAACTTGGGCGTGGGCATGATTCTCGCGCGCATCATTTCCATAGTCCACGACGCGACACACCTGCTTCCGTTCGCAATCCGTGCCTGGATGTACGCCTCCGCCGTCTTCTATTCGTACGAGAGATTCATCCACGAGCCCGCGCTGCTGGCCGTCATGAAGTACAATCCTCTGTTCAATGTGATCGATATAGTCCGTAACTGCGTCCTTTACGACACAGTTCCAGCGTGGGAGTCATGGGCGAGTCTGGCGGTCGTTGCATTTGCAGCGCTGTTGATCGGGTTCATCTTCTTCTGGAGGGGTGAAGAAACTTATGGTCGCGATTGATCAAACCGTATTTGTGGATGGGCCACCATGCGTAGTGGTCGACAAAGTCCGGATGAGCTACAAGGTCCCTTCATCAGACGGACGCACTACAGCTAGCCGGCGGGGAGTCAGGGGGACGCTACGAAAAGTTTTTCGTCAGACGAACCTTGTCACTGTGAGCGCCCTGAAGGAGATATCCCTCGTCGTTGAACGGGGCGAGTCGGTGGGTATCATCGGTCGGAACGGATCCGGCAAGAGCACCATGATGAAGCTAATAAGTGGCCAAGTCGCTCCGACTCATGGCGCAGTCTTCGCTTCCAGCATGCCAGTCCTTCTCGGGGTCCATGCGGCTCTTGTGCCTGATTTGTCCGGGGATCAAAACGTTGTTCTTGGTTGCCTCGCCATGGGGATGGACATGGAGCAAATCGACGAGCGATTTGACAGTATTGTCGAGGTGTCTGGCTTGGATTCCGCGATCTATCTGCCGATGAAGTCATACTCATCGGGTATGGCCTCACGCCTTCGCTTCGCAATAGCGGCTTCGGTTAATCCAGAAATCCTCTTGGTTGATGAGGCCCTCAACACTGGCGATGCACAGTTCAACAACCGCAGCAAGGCACGGATGGATGAACTGAGAGCGCAGGCCGGTTGCGTCTTCATCGTAAGCCACAGCCTGGACACAATCCGCAGCATGTGCAGCCGCGTAATTTGGCTCGACAAGGGCGAACTGATCATGGACGGGGATACCCAGGAAACGACTCAGCTCTACCACGAATTTTCGTCGCACCTGTCGAAGGGAAATAACATCAGCGCTGCCAAGATAAAAGACCAAGCCAGAGCGAACCTAGTTGCGACCCAAGTTCTTGAGCGTGCCAGTGGCCGCCGAATTGAGGGACGCTGACATGGCGTTCATCGGGGACGCGCGCACGGCAGCTTGGCATCTGCGCCGTGGCGGATTCAGGCAGCTCGGAGAGTGGCTGCGACGCAGGCGCATCGAATCGCGAAACGGCAGCTGGAACGCGCTGTCAATGCCAACAGCCGTGGACGGACGAGGCCCGGCTACTTTTGGGCCCTATCGCATTCCTGACCGGGACCCGCGGCGCTCTGACGTTACTGTAGGAGTCATTTTGGATGATTTCTCAAGTGCTGCGTTCTCCTTTGAGTGGAATCTGGTTCATCTCCTCAAAGATCAGTGGTCCACCCAACTGGCAGAACGCCCCATCGATTTTCTTTTCGTGGAGTCCGCGTGGAACGGCAACGGTGGCTCATGGCAGTACCAACTCATGGGTGCTTCCGGTCCCAAGCCAGAATTTCTGAAGCTCATGGCGTGGTGCCGTGAGCATTCCATTCCCACCGTTTTCTGGAATAAAGAAGATCCACCTCACTATATGGATTTTCTTCCGACAGCGGGCCTGTTTGACATGGTCTTCACGAGCGACTCAGACCGAATCCCTCACTACCGCCAGGACTTGGGGCACGAGCGTATTGCAGTGCTGCCGTTCGCAGCTCAACCGGCCATCCATAATCCCATCCGAATAGGACGTTCCAGGCATTCCCGTGGTGTGGCTTTCGCCGGGATGTATTTTGCTCACAAGTATCCTGAGCGCCGGCAACAGATGGACCTGCTCTTGAATGCGGCGAGAGATGCTGCCGGTCAGTCAGGTCCCCAACTTGAAATCTTCTCCCGGCAGCTCGGCGGAGATTCCAACTATCAGTTCCCTGTGCCCTTCAACGAAAACGTCGTGGGAAGCCTGGATTACTCTCGGATGCTCACGGCCTATCGGGATTACAAGGTATTTCTGAATGTAAATTCCGTAGTTGATTCTCCCAGTATGTGCGCCCGAAGGATCTTCGAAATCACAGCCTGTGGCACCCCGGTGGTGTCCACACCTAGCGCCGCCATTAATCAGTTTTTCGCGTCCGACGAGGTCTTCGTCGCGGAGTCACGGGACCAAGGGGCACATCAAATCCGCATGTTGGCGCGCAGCCCCGAGCTCAATGATCGAGTGGTTCACCGGGGCCAACGTCGGATCTGGGCTGAGAACACTTATGCTCATCGAGCCGAAACAATAGTTGCTTCCGTCCTGCCAGATCGAAGTCGCGCCGTCGATTTGCCACTGGTATCCGCACTTGTGCCATCGATGAGACCGTCTCAGCTGGAGCATGTATTTGCGACCGCTGGGAGCCAGGTAGATGTGGATCTCGAACTAGTGCTGCTGACGCATGGATTTGAAATCACCCAATCACAGGCGCAAGAATGGGCCGACGAGTACGGCATACGGCGATTCAAACTCTTATCGCAGCCTAGAGAAGTAACTCTCGGGAAGTGCCTGAACCTGTGCGTCGAGGCTGCTTCGGGCGCTGTGCTGACCAAGATGGATGATGACGACTACTACGGCCCAAACTACCTTGCGGACCTGCTGTATGCCTTGGACTATTCCAAAGCAGACGTTGTCGGGAAGCACGCTCATCACATGCATTTCAGATCGAGCCGGATGACAGTGTTGCGGATGCCGCACAAGGAACACCAATTCAGCCGCTTCGTGATGGGCCCGACTATTACAGCTCGGAGGGAAGTCTTTGAGGCACATCCATTTGAAGAACTCAACCGGGGAGAGGATACGGCTTTCTTGAAGGCAGTTTCCTTTGCTGGTGGCTCTATCTACGCGGCGGATCGATTCAACTTTTGTCAGATGCGCCAAGCTGACGGACATACGTGGAATGCCTCCGACGAGGAACTTGCGGCGTCAGGCGAAATTTTGTTCTTTGGAGATCCCAAAGAACACATCACCGTTTAAAAAGGGGAAAGAAATTGAAGACTATAGAAACTGTAGCTGTCATCGGATTAGGCTACATCGGACTGCCGACTGCGGCGATTCTGGCCACCAATGGCATCAAGGTCACAGGTGTAGATGTAAATCAGAAGACCGTGGACGCTGTCAATCGCGGTGAAGTCCCGTTCGTTGAACCGGATCTTGGCGTTCACGTCGCAGGTGCGGTTAGCCAGGGTAACCTACGCGCCACTACGGAGACTCCTACGGCTGAGGCATACATCGTGGCCGTCCCCACTCCTTTCCTGGCGGACCGTTCCGCGGACCTCAGCTACATCGAGGCAGCTGCGCGTGGAATCGCTCCTAAGTTGACCGGCAACGAACTCGTCATTCTTGAGTCCACGTCGCCTCCGCGTGCGACGCGCCACTTGGCTGAATTCATTCTGGCACTGCGGCCCGACTTGTCCCTTGACGGCGCCAACGGAGCACCGGTTGTCCATTTCGCTCACTGCCCGGAGCGGGTGCTGCCAGGGCGTGTCATGATCGAATTGGTGACCAATGACCGCATTGTTGGCGGTATAACCGCGGAGGCGGCTGAGCTGGCGAAGAGCCTCTATGCGGTATTCTGCCAGGGCGAAATTTTGGTGACGGATGACGTTACAGCTGAGATGGCGAAACTTGTGGAGAACTCTTATCGCGATGTGAATATTGCCTTCGCAAATGAGCTCTCGGTCATCAGCGATAAGCTCGGCATTGATGTCTGGGAACTTATTCGCTTGGCCAATCACCACCCGCGCGTAAACATTCTTCAGCCCGGTCCGGGTGTTGGCGGCCACTGCATTGCTGTTGACCCTTGGTTTATCGTTGCAGCCTCGCCCGATGAATCGAAGTTGATCAGGACAGCACGTGAAGTCAACGACTCCAAGCCAGAATGGGTTGTAGACAAGGTTCGCGAAGCGGCGGAGTCGGTCGGAAGCGAACCCACCATCGCGGCACTCGGACTAGCCTTCAAGGCCAATATTGATGACCTTCGCGAGTCTCCGGCCATTGGCATTGCGGCATCGCTGGCCGACAGGCTGCCTTCCGCCAAGATTCTGGTTGCTGAGCCCCACGTTGACGCTCTGCCAAGCGCCCTCAAAGGGCACAGTAATGTTCGGCTCACAGTCACGGCGGAGGCAATCGCCGAGGCGGATATAGTGCTGGTCCTCGTAGACCATGACGAGTTCAAAGTAGTAGACAGCGAGTCCCTCGTCGGGAAGACCGTCATCGATACGCGGGGTATCTGGCGAGCGCGTGATTCCGAAGATCTCCCCGCTGCAAACGCTATAGCCAGCTAGTTCTCGGTTGCCAGAATCGAGCAGTGGGGAAGCCCGGGGCCCACAGTTCTTGTTGAACCGGGGACGTCAGTCCCGGGCAGTTCTCTAACGTCCTCCGAGTCCTCCAGGCTGCCTTTTGGGCGGTCCCGTCCAGTACCGAGTCTGGAAGAGCAGTGCAGTTGTGAGAGAATCCAGCAACAACGAGAGACACGTTTTTTGGACGAGAGAAGCCATGGATAGTTCGACTGAAGAGATCGCAACAACGTCGGTAGACATTGTGCACGGTGACAAGCACATTCTGATAGAAGCCGTTGCGGGCGACCACATCGCTGCCACGATTGCGGCAACGAAAAAGTTCTACGAATGGCAGTTCCTTGGGACCTTGGCGGAGTATCTTGCACCCGGAGATTTGGTCGTGGACGTTGGGGCCAATATAGGCAACCACAGCCTTTACTTCGCCGCTGTGTGCGGGACCAATGTGATTTCCTTTGAGCCTCTCCCGCTTGCCGCCGAGATTCTCCAACGCAACATCGCGGTCAATTCCCTCCAAGAGCAGGTCGAAGTACGCCGCAAGGCGTTGGGCGAACACGCCACAAAGGCAAGACTTGAGAAGCTGGACCTCACAAATGTTGGCGCAACAGCCTTCGCCGTGTCTCCGGACGGTGACTTCGTGGTCAGCACCTTGGACCTCGAGGACATCCAGAAGCGAGTTTCGTTGATCAAGGTCGACGCTGAAGGTATGGACATCGCTGTTTTGAAGGGGGCCGTGGGGCTTATAGAGCGGGACAGGCCAATGATTGCTTGTGAGGCTGCCACCGCAGCTCAACAAGCCGACCTGGAGCACTTCGCCTCGGAACTGGGATACTCGTTCATTTTCAGGTTCAATGCGACAGCGACCTATGTCCTGGCCCCAGCCCGGACTGCCCTTGAGCGGGCCAAAATCGAGCGACGCGCTGCCGGTGTTATCACTAGCACTCATTGGGCCACCAGAGACTTGTATTACCGCGTAGGCTTGGTTGCCAGCGAGCTGAAATCCGTCAGAGCCGTGCAGGAGTCCCTCACCACGCCCACTTCCTCGGGCCATCGCGTCGACAGTGTCATAGCTGATCTATCGAAACGGGTTGAAGAGTTGGAGTCGCTCGTTAGCGAGCTTACCGCCCGTATGGATCGCGACTCGTCGTCGGTCGATTGACATATGGCCCTGATTATAAAGCTGCGGGGGGCAGAGGATAAGATCAACAGGTTGCCATTCGTCGTTTCGTTGGGGAGTCCACAGTGTCAGATCGCCGTTACATTCGGCTGAAGGAATCTACGCCCAATCTAGACGGCATGCGGACCCGTCCCGAGGGCTACTTCGAAGCAACCGACGGGACAGTCGGTGAGGGACCTTGGCGTGTCCGAACCGACGAGCATGGCTTCATTATGACCGGCAATGACGTGCCCGTTGACGCCCAGCCCTTGGTATTTCTGGGAGACTCATTTGTTGAGGCCACTTTCACCCCGGAGCCCGTCCGCTTCGTATCCCAGGTTGAGCGCCACCTCACGAGCGATGGTCTCTACTTCCGCTGCCTCAACGGCGGCTATTCCGGGGCGACGACACTGCAGCTGTTCAATGTATTCCTCAACAAAGTGGTCCCACTCGTTGGTCGTGGGGGCCGTGTCGTTTTCTTTCTGCCACAATCAGACTTGCCGATCTACTTCCGGCCCCACAGTTACTGGTATCCGACTGATCGGTACGCGCCCCTTCTGCCCCCGGTTGAGCCAACAGCGAAAGACCTTCCAAAGGGATCCGGTGCGCTGACGGCAATTCTTGGGCTGGCAGTTTGGGCCGCCCAAGAGTTCGAGATTGATCTCATCCTCGTGACGTCACCTCACCGCCACGCTACCCGGGAAGACGATGCCTACCTGGAGCGTCGGATATCGCAGGATCAGCATGATTCGCTGCTGCAACGGCGTCAGGACATCCGCGGTGCTGTTCGTCAATTTGTTGCCACCAGTGGTGTCAAGTTCATTGATGCTGACACCGAGTTCCTCGACAAGCCGTCGACCTTCTACGACGAACTTCACCTGAATGATGAAGGCCATGATCTCTTCGCTGCCTGGCTTGCAGACCAGTTGCGGGTTCAACTGGCCCATTAGCTCGGTTTCACAATCCGTTACCAGGATCGCGGTCGGGAACAAAATGCCCAAGCGTATCCAGCGGTCTTTGGAGGGAAACTCTTCAAAACGCCACTCCTTGGCTTGCAATGCGGGAATACGCGGGACCGACTGTTGTTGAGTCGTCGCGCGCGTCGGTGCGGAAGACATCCAGTGCCTGGTCGTGCCCGAAGATCAACGACGCGGTTGGCCCAAGTGGGCATCAATGCCACGATAAGCCCGGGGTCACAGGTGGTTTGAGCGCGAATGCAGGACGGCCCCGACCGAGAAGTAAGCACCTCACCGCTGTTCCGGTACAACAGCCAGCCCCCGCGCTAGGTCAGGACCGGGACTGAGCTCATGAGGCCCATCGTAAAAAAGCCAAGAGCGGTATGCCTGGGGAGGGCTCGGGTCCCCAGGCAACACCCTAGACTTCTTCTAGTGCCTCTTGAACCAAGGTTATGAAAGTTTCAAGCGAGTACCTCTCCCGAACAAAGTCCTGGCCAGGTTTTGCGTTCTCGTTGAAGACGTCCAAATCCTGATTTTCTAAGATGTAGTCACGAATACCGAAGACATCCTCAAAAATGTAGTCCTCTGGGTAAACGTAATCTACCCCGTGCCACGGTAAGAAAACTCCTTGGTTACCTGAAGCAAAGCCTTCGGCCGGCGCGACGTGGAAACTTTCCAGATCAGAAAGCGAAAGGACAAAACCAAAATCGGACAGGGCTTCCTTAGTGTCCACCCAACCCGAGAAGGTCACCTTGTCAGTCAGGTTATGGTCGAGAATATATCGTTCACACGACTCGTAGTAGGTACGTTCCACCGGATTCTTATACACCCATGGAAGGTCAAGGGGTCCTTTACCGAAGACGGTCAGTGAATAGTCACCGTGGGTATTCAGGTAATGAAGTAGTTCGAGTGCCCGATGGTAGCCCTTCAATTTGGGCAGCATACCTACCATTGCCAGTTTTCGGGTCTTGGCGGGATCGTTGCTGGTTTTGTAATTCTTTACATCAAGATAATTGGGGATAATTCGGACTTTGGTGCGATCCAAGCCGAAGGTTCGGATCATGTCTTCGCTTGTGTGCAGCGAAACTGAAATAAAGCAATCGACCCTGGTTTGGTCCACCTCGTGTCCAAACCGGGCGTTCAGCTCAAAACGGTGCATCCGCACGATCAACCGTTGGTGGGCTCGCTTGTGCCTCGCGTACCACACAGCATTCCCAAGCAACCACTCACAGAAGACTACGTCGGCCCACTCCAGTAGTTCTTGGCTCTGTTTTTCGTCATGAGAATCATGACCAGTCCACTCGTCAAGTTTCACATCGTAATGTTCTCGAAGTGATGGGATCGCAGGAGAAATGAACTTGAGGTCCATACCAGCAATGAGGAGGCGCTGTTTTATGTTTTGTTGGAACTGCTCGTAGTTACCAGAGTTGACGATCTCCAGCGTCTCTCGAATTCGAGGGCGGAATACTCTCTGGCTTATGGAATCCCAGTTATTGTGGACGAGCCGCGAGAGCTTCGAGAAAAGCCCTGCGTCGATGTCGCCTCGGTTAAACCGATAGATGGATTCGAGTGCCATCCGAAGTGCTACATGACCTCGAATAGCCATGTAGCTGAGGCCCACTTGTGAAAGTGTGTGTTCAGCGCTCTCCCAAACCTCCAGATGGGAGGCCAGCTCACGGGCACCGTACTGCTGCGTCGTGGACCTGATGAAGCCAATTGACTTGTGATAGATGATGGCCGGCTCATCGAGATAGGAGATATTCATGGCGGCAGACAGCACATTGTTGAGGAAGACGGTGTCTTCACCCATATGTAGGTGTTCAGGCCAGATAATGCCGTTGTCTATGAGCAGGCTTCGGCGGATGAGTGAGGAGTTTGTAGTGCTCTGATCGCGAATAATTTTCGCGATCTTATCCGTTCGTGAATCTGAGAACCGAAAATCCACGACACGGTTGAGTAACTGAGGCTTCCTGCCACGCTCCACTGTGTAAAGCGAAGCTCGGACGATGTCAGCATTCTCGATTTCGGCAAGATCAAGCTGTTGGCGTAAAGCGTCCGGGAGTATCTCGTCGTCGCAGTCCAAGAAGAAGACGTATTCTCCGACAGCCTTCGACGTTCCGACGTTGCGGGGGCGGGAAGGAGACCCGCTGTTAGCCGTTAGCGGCACCACACGCCAGTTGCCTCGATGTGCGGCTCGTTGCTCGAGAAGGGATAGTGTGCCGTCTGTTGACGAGTCGTCGACGAAGAGTATTTCGAAGGACTCCTGCGGCAGATCAATTTTTTCTAGGGACTCCAAGCACGGGCCGATTTTGGTTTCAGCGTTATAACAAGGGACGACAATGCTGAGTTTCATAAGTAGAGGGTCCTCTAGTGCTTGCAACGGTTGGTTCATCGACTAAACGAGAAAGAAGTTGTCTGACACATTCTCGCCGTAGCTCTTGATAGCTTTTTGGAAGAATTCACGGCCTGCAATGATGTCCAGAACCATATGATCGGTTGTGAACTTATAGATCTGGTCAGAACCCATTGCAATCGGACCATCAACATATGAACGGTGCAAGCTGGCCTCATAAATCTGCTTGGCAGTAATTCTGGAATCAGGCGCAATGAGGGCGAATACATCGCCCTTCATGTAAGTCGCCGGATTCAACTCCTCATGATTTGCCCAGGCCCAAGAGACGATGACAACGCCAAATCGACCGTATTTTGCCTGAAGATGGGGAATGTCGCTCTTTCGGAACGTCCGGCCGAGCACAATGATCAGGCGGTCAGCTATGTCAACGAACTCAGCCTGACGCGCAATCGCTTGTTTTAGCTCAAACTCACTCTCGACAGGGCACACCAGTGTCACCAAGCGGTCTGTCTTGAGGTATGAGAAGCCGATCCCATCCAGGATTTGTTCAAATCTCCGCTGATACGTGTGATTGGCGAGTACGTCATGGAGAGCGGCGCGACGTATCTCCTCAGTAGTGTCCGGGTTCAAGTCTTCGAGGTCAGAGTAGCCTTCCCCGGCAAAGAGGATCCGCCCGTCAAAAAACTCCGCAACTCCTTGGGAATAGTTGGAGACTACGAGCGTATTACACGACATAAGTTCGAAGATGCGGCGCGCAAACATCGTTGGCGATGACGTCACGGTATTGATGTTGAGTCCGAGAGACGTCGACTTGTAGGCATCGGCAATCTTAGCGTGAGGTATGGCAGGCTCGGTCAGGTGCTGGTATGGCGCAGGGAAGTGGTGCAATTCATCATCAGAACCCCAGAATCGGTCAAAGATTCGGAGTTTCATACCAGCGTCCAGTATTTGATCGAAGATGATTCCCATCTCTCGTGACCGTGCAAGGTGATTCGCGTACCAGCTTCCAGCGAAGGATACGCCATCCGCCCTCGGGGATGTCTCGATGGGATTGAAAAGTTTAGGCTGGGTCGCAAACGGAAGGCAGTGAACACTAGTGTGCCCGTACTCTTCCTTGTATCCGGCAACGCAAGTTAGATCAGTTGTGAAGACGTGGTCAAATCGAACTGCAGTGTCGATGAAGTTGTGGACCTTGTCATCAAAGTGAGTTGGATCCTCTTTGTTCCAGAACACCGTTGGAATATTTTCGCGGTTGCACCAGTCAAGAATTTCCAGTAGCTCTGTGCGGTTTTCTCGGGCAAAGTTCGAGCTGGTGTAGACGCGACCTTTCCAAGGCCGACGTTCACTGTCGACGCCCGACCACGCGGATTCGCAGATGAACAGATCGGGACGATCTTCCTCGAAACGTTCGCGCCAGTTCTGAGGCTCAATGATGATTGGGATGAACTCGTACTTGAAGCAGTTGTAGGTGAACTCGTCCGCTATGAGAGCTACCTTCAGGTCCCTAGCTCGCCTGACTCCGTCGTCAGTTCCTACCGTGCCGTTCATCCGTTGCGGCGCATCAGACGAAGAAGCAGCCTGCTTCTTCGTCGACGTTGGCGTTGACTGCTCGGTTGATTCCACCCAGACCTGGTTGCTGACCAGCAGTTGGTCTGCGGCGGCGGCCCAGAGCATTGTGCCTACGCGGATCTCGGTGGCGTTTCGAGGGATAGAAAGAGAGAGGGACACCTCGTTCGGGCTACGGCCGTCTATATATTTGTACGCTCCGTGTTGCTCAGACGTGGAAAGCTCTGAAGGCGCGATGCTTCCACCGTCACTATCAGCGAAGTCTATAAGGGCCAGAGCACTCTTCTTCGACATCCCCTCAATTCGTGGCGTCACCGTGAAACGGACTTGCAGCTTGGAAGTCTTTATATGAGCAATAGGGATACGTGCCCAACGGGGCCTTGGACTTACAGCGATGTTGCTACCCACATCGTGTAGGCGATCGAATCGAAATGCCTTGGACGCGGGTTGGGGCGGCCCGTAGCCCGGACGCAGCTCGTTGGCCGAGTCAGAGGTCAATTCGTCTATGTTGAGACCATTGATCAGCTTCAGCCTGCCTGGAACCGCGTGCCATGCTGCGATACCGACGCTTACACTGGCACAGTCCGCAGGAGCATGTACCTCAAAGGAGAAGGCGCCGGAAGAGTCGGGTGCTAAGTAGATGTATTCGCCCACCGGCCCCCGCGGGATGTCCGTCAGACTCCCCACTTCCGCCCCGTTCTTGTCTAAGAACCTGAACATTACGACCGCATCCCGGAGCCCGGACGTTTCTGAACCGCGGAATTGACCTTGGAAGATGAGGTGCTTGGCGTCGAGTGTCGAGAGATTGAGCCAAAGTGGCTCTTTGAGGAGCTCGATCTCCGAGTCGGGAGCGTGGTTAGGTGATATCGACACACGCTGATGCCGCGGCTCCTGGTCGCCTTGTTTTTGAGGTGCAGCAAATGGCGGCAGGATCCCATGTTTTATTGTTGCTGCATTTCCTAGCGACAAACTTCCGGCATAAGCCTTCCAGAGTGCGAATCCCAAGACCACATCGGTACATTCATACGGCACGTACAGTGTAAGGTCCGTCGAACCCAGGGCATCTGGTGTGATGTACACGTAGTGACCCTGGCGCCCCTTGCTTATTCGACCCCTGCTTGCAACTTCCAGCCCGTTTTTGTCGAGGAATTTGACCCAAACTATGCCAGCTTTCGTGCCGTGCTGATCAGGATTACTTATCGTTTGCAGACCGACAGATACCTCAGAGCCAGGGACGACCTGCAAACGGACTTCGTGAGGCTTCTTGCGGAGCATCACATGTGCTGAAGATGGGCTGGCCGGGTCGAGAAGGATCTCGGTGCGCGGTTGTGCTGTCTCCTCGCCGTTCCAAATACTGTGCACTTGTTCCGGGCGATCAAAGAGTTTGCGTAGCAACGCTGGACTCCATTTTCTGAGTTAGGGGGAGTGGCCGTACTGGTGGCGCAGGTTACGGGGCTTGGTACCTGGGCTCTTAGCGTGCTGGTTGGATATCGCTCATGAATTCGGGGATCCTGAGTCCAATGCCCAGAAGTTCGGCCACTGCGGCTACCGTGCGTTCTGCCGCTTTACCATCGCCGTAAGGATTTACAGCGTTGGCCATGGCGTCGAAGGCGTCCTGCTGGTTCAGGAGGCGGTCGACCTCTTTAACAATCTTCTCCTCATCGGTGCCGATGAGCGTCACAGTACCGGCGTGTACAGCCTCGGGTCGTTCCGTATTTTCTCGCATGACGAGAACGGGCTTACCCAAGCTGGGCGCCTCTTCCTGAACTCCTCCGGAGTCGGTCAGTACAATGTGTGCCATGGAGAGCATTCGCGTGAATTCTCCATATGCCAACGGCTCAGTAACGATGACGTTTGGCTTTCCGTCGATCGCAGGCAACACTGCTTCGCGTACAACCGGGTTCTTGTGGGCCGGGAGCACAATGACGAGATTGGGCTCCGCGTCGGCAATCCGGGCCAAGGCCCGTCCAACACCTCGCATCGCGTCGCCTTGGTTCTCACGGCGGTGCGTCGTTACCAAGAGGATTCTGCGACCACTGACGGCCAATTCTTCAAGCTGGGGATCGGAGAACGGGACATTCTTGTCCACCGTCGTAAGCAAAGCATCGATCACTGTGTTGCCTGTGATAACGATGTCACTCTCCGCGATGCCCTCGGCCAATAGGTTGGCCTTGCTGGTGCTCGTCGGGGCGAGATGCAGGCTGGCGATTTGACTGGTGATCTTGCGATTTGCTTCTTCTGGGAAGGGGGAGAGAAGATTTCCACTCCGAAGACCAGCCTCCACATGAACCACGGGGATGCCGTGATAAAAGGCAGCGATAGCGCCAGCGGTGGAGGTAGTAGTGTCCCCCTGAACAACCACTGCATCAGGTTTGTTCTCCGTGAAGAGTTTGTCCAGACCATCAATGGTCCTCGTCATGATCGCGGAGAGAGACTGCCGCTGCTGCAGGATGTTCAGATCGTGGTCCGGCACGATGCCGAAGAGGTCGTTGACTTGGTCAAGCATCTCTCGGTGTTGACCTGTGACGGTCACGATGCAGTCGAAGTCGGCTGACTGCTGAAGGGCGGTCACAATCGGAGCCATTTTGATGGCTTCCGGACGAGTACCGAAAATTGGCATGACGCTGGGCATGGATTCCCCCGGGAAAGGCAGTGGCTGACCAGCCGATGCTATCGCACAGTCAATCGAGGTGATCAATTGTGTATGACGCACTAAGCGGATCAGCCAGCAAAGACCAAGGTCAGCACCAGCAGCGGGATACTGATGGAGACGAGGATCACAACTGTAAGAGCGATCAACCGCTTCTGTTCCAGCGATGCTCTTTTGAGTTTTTTCCCTGATTTATTTGCCGGCTTCAGCGTAGGTGCATCTGAATCTGCGGCAGATTTTCGCGGGGCGTCCGGCGATTGCGCAACGGGTCTTGTCATCGGCGCAGGCTTCGGCAAGGGGCGATGTTCCGGCAGTTGAGACGGCTGCACATCACCGAAGAATCGCCGTTTCCGCATGTGCCGTGGGGAGGGCGAAAGGACCACCGGTTGTCCGACAGCATCTGTCACTTTTCACTCCTTAGGTGCGTCCAGATGGAACATGGCCACGCCCAATTCTTGCATCTGAAGGCTTCCAGGCAACATTTCGGGCGGCCGCCTGCTTGGTCCAAGGTCCGGACCGCCCCCAAGTTTTGGGTATCGCGCGCGGGCATGAGGGAGGGCGGCCCGCACCTCCAGGTGCAAGCCGCCCTGCGTTTATGGACTAACCGCGGTCGGAGTAGGTCGCGTCGTTTCGCACTCCCGAGCCATTTATGACGTTAATGTAGACGTATTTTCCCGAGCCTAGCGAGGTGCTTCCTAGCTTGGCTGTCACTGATTCCAGCCGAGGATTTATACCGAGCTGCTTGCCGTAGCTCGCGTTGAAGTTTGTGGCGGTGACCGTCTTATCGAAAGTGCGACCCGACGTGTCGGTCCACTTCACCTGTATGGTGCCTCCACTGAGATTCTGGCCGGTGACCAACACATCTCCACTTGAATAGAAAATGGAGTCGGTAATGACGGGCGTCATGTTGCCCGCCCTCATCTGGTCCAGCATCGGGGCCCAAGTGCCACGGCATGTGAAGAACGGATCCCACATGTACGAGATGATTTTCACGGGGGAGTTCCCCATCTGCTGGAGCTGCTTGTCGTGCCGCGCCTTCGTGCTCTGTCCGCGATAGTTGCCGTCGCATTGGTTCTGACTTGTCGCAGGAGCCATGCCTTCCATATTGCCCCAGAGTTCAGCGCCGGTTCCTTCAACCCCTTCTGCCATGGCCCAGAAGTAGTCCCGATTTGGAGCGACGTAACTGTTACCCCAGGTTCCGCTGCCTACTATTGAGGCGGCGTACGGGTCGACCATGGTCCCGCTGTCACTGCTGAAGAATGATCCTGCCTTTCCGGTTCCCATGCCGTCCTGGACTGCGATGGCCAATCTGACTCCGTTGGCCGTTTCGGCAATCTTTCGTATACCGTCCCGCGCCATGTCGACCGTAATATGTGCAGAATAGGCGGTGCGGGTGTCCATATATGGACTAACGATTGCGGACCGTGTAGGCATATACGTCTTAATTGCCTGGTTCTGAATTGAATAGACCTTACGTGTTGCTTCCCAAACGGTCCCACCTCCCACCGGCATCTCCGTGTGATGGTAGAACCCCGCCAGACCAGGAACGTTGTTCACTTTGGCCTGAAACTGGAGAAACCTCGCCGTAAAGGCGGTGAAGGTTGATGTATAGGTCAGGTCGGGAACGTACGTTATGGTCGTATCTTTGGAGGGTGCTGGCATCCCTGCATAGAACTTCATGCCCAGAGATGTCGCAGCTTTTGCGACGGAAACGGAAATTGAAGCAGGGCTGCTGCTTATGACTATTACGTCGTAGGAGTTCGTGGACGAACTGCAACCAGTACCTTGGGTGGGTATCACCATTACGGTATAAACGGTGCTGCCGCTTGTAGCAGTCTTGTCTCGCGGGCAGGCAAGGGATGCTGCTCCCCACGCGTTGCCGTCCGAATAGGTGAAGTATCGGTTTACCTTTACGCCAGACGTTGCTGCTGTTACACAGTTGACGCCTGATACGACGCAGTCTGCGGGAACCGCCGCCGCCGTTGCAGGTTTCAGGGTGGAGCCAAAGGTAATGACGGTATCGGCTCCGACAGACTTCATATCCGTTAGTTTTTGAAGATTTGCTGCGTCATTTGTGCTGCCAAATATGAAGTATCCGCTTATGGGATATACGGGGGCTGGTGCCGCTTGGGCAATTGGTCCATGAAGGAAACCGATTGCAAGAACGAAGGCGGCGAGTAGGCTGGCTGCGAAATGTCTCGCAGGGGTGGCGTTATGGGTGGAGGACTCAGACCTGAATTTTTCCACGATGGATCCTTGGGCTCGTAGGGTGAGACCTTGGACCTATGGCAAAAGGATGGCGCGCTTCATCTCCAAAACTCAATAGCTTGACGGGAATCTTCAAGTGGCCAAAAAGTTTGCAAATGTCCTGGAGAACTTTGACAACATCGTCGTCATCGAGCGGCATGGGGTTACCAGGCTTGTCATATCCCGCAAGCGCTGGACAGCGTGCCCCGACCTATCGGGACGAACACTCCGGCCTAACCCACGTGTCGATCATCCCGCCGGTTTCCACCACGAACCGGTCCAGCCAGGCACCCGCGGAAAGGTCCGGCTGGGAACCAACCAGCTGCACCTCTGCGGATGTGCATTGCTCAATCAGGGTGCCGGCACGCATCACGTGATACTCCGACGTCACCACCGTCACAGACTTCCAGCCATGGTCCGCGATCAAGTCGCGAAGAGCTTCGGCCTCGCCCCTCGTATTCAGCGGTGAGGGGCGGAAACATACCAGGTCAGGGTCGTCCTGATCCTCGTCGCACAGGGCATCACCCTCCACGTTGCCCGCCAAGCCAGTCGTAGAGACAACGAGGACAGGTATATCCAGTTTCCTCTGCAATTTCTGAGCGACAGGCAACCGTTCTTTGCTCATGCCGCCCAGAACAACGATCGCATCAGTACGGTGAGGCGTTGCCCGGGGAGGGTCGTAGAAGAACTGAAACGCGGCGATCAACCACAGAACCGCTGCCAGCAGACATGCTCCCACGAAGACGCCAAGGGCGCGCGTGGCGGGGGCAATTTTGAGGGGCACGTGGACAGTCTAAGGTTTGGAAATGTGTGGTTTCCCAAGAAAAGGCCACCCAAGCCGGCTACCGCGTATCAACATCCTCGAAAACAAGGAAAGTCTGCGTATCCTGCACTCCATCCATGGACTGCAACTGGTCGAAGATCACACGGCGGAGGTGGATGTTGTCGGTGGCCCGGACCAGAAGAATCACGTCGAAGTCTCCGCCCACCAAAGCAATGTGGTGAACTTCGGGGATCGCCCGCAACTGTTCCTTCAATTCACGCCAGGAGTGTTGCTGGACCTTCAGAGTCACATACGCGGATGACCGTAGGCCTGCCTTGATGGGGTCTACCAAGGCAGTGAACTTCGTCAGCACTCCCTCGCCAGTAAGCCGGGCAATCCGCGAGTAGGCGTGAGCGCGGCTGATGTGCACGTTTTCAGCCACTTGAGTGATGGACATGCGCCCGTCTGTGGTTAGCTCACGGATGATGTCCCGGTCCACGCCATCCAGCGGAACTGCGGTCTGCTCCGCCTCGGTCTCACTCATGGCACTCCAAATCGTCTACAGCACTGGCGCGTTACCCAGCTCACAATTGCAATCTGTCTCTCAGAATAGCCACTTGTTGCAAGCTCTTCCATGATTTAGCCGAAAGCTGGATACGAAACATCGCTCGGGAACATACTGGAAACACATAGTGGCTAAAGAAGGACGGACCAATGACGATCCACGCAGACCACTCTGCGCCGGAAACGGCTGTAGAGGACCAAGCTGCTGACGTTCGGACAAAATTCGGCATCAGCGTTGAGGACTACATGCTCCCTGCCCGGCACCAGATCCAAATGGTGAACCCGGATGGCACCCTCCGCTCCCATGACGAGCAAGGCACCGAGCCCGGCCACGAGTACCCCACGCCCAGCGATGACCATCTGATGGCTGCCTACGAGCAACTGGTTGTGGGCCGTCGGGTAAACGACCAGAACTCGGCGCTGGTCCGCCAGGGCCGTATGGCCGTCTACCCCTCAAGCCATGGCCAGGAAGCCTGCCAGGTGGCAGCTGCCATGTGCCTGAGCGATGGTGACTGGCTGTTCCCCACTTACCGTGACGCCGTCGCTGTTATGACCCGCGGGGTGGACCCCGTTGAGGTGATGACCATCTTCCGCGGCGACTGGCACGGCGGGTACGACCCCAAAGAGCACAACGTGGGCATCCAATGCACTCCGTTGACCACCCAGCTGCTGCACGCTGTGGGCGTTGCCCATGCCGCCAAGCTGCGCGGCGAGGACACCGTAGTGATGGCCATGTGCGGCGACGGCGCCACCAGCGAAGGCGACTTCCATGAAGCCCTGAACTTCGCCGCCGTCTTCCACCTGCCCGTTATTTTCTTCGTGCAGAACAACAAGTACGCCATTTCCGTGCCGCTAAGCCACCAGTCGGTGGCACCGTCCCTGGCTCACAAGGCTGTTGGTTACGGCATGGCCGGTGAGCGCGTTGACGGCAACGATCTGGTCGCGCTGCTCGCCGTGATGGACCGTGCCGTGAAGCTGGCGCGCGAAGGATCCGGCCCGCTGCTGATCGAAGCCCACACCTACCGCATGCAGGCCCACACCAACGCCGACGACGCCACGCGTTATCGCCCCGACAGCGAGGTTGCCGAATGGCAGGCCAAGGATCCGCTTGCACGCATGAAGTCCTACCTCACTGACAAGGGCCTCCTCGACGACGAGGCCAGCAACAGGATCGCCGAGCACGCCGAGGCCGTCGCCACGCAGCTCCGCGAGGGCTTGGGCGAGGACGTCCCCGTCCAGCCGCTGGACCTCTTCAAGTACGTCTTCGCCAAGCCCACCCCGCAGCTGAAAGAACAGTCCGAGATGCTCGCCAGTGAACTCGCACGAGAGGAGAGCGCAAAATGACCGTCACCACCACCATGAACGGAAACGTCAGCGCAGCCACCGCCAGCGCCGCCGCTTCCGCTGCGGCTACCGCCGATGCCGCCGGCCCGCAGAGCCTCACGATGGCCAAGGCCCTGAACACCGCCATGGCCGACGCCATGCGCGCCGACTCCTCCGTTCTGGTCTTCGGCGAGGACGTCGGCATGCTGGGCGGCGTCTTCCGCATCACCGACGGGCTCATGGCCGAGTTCGGCGAACAGCGCTGCTTCGACACCCCGCTGGCAGAATCGGGCATCGTCGGCATGGCAGTGGGCATGGCGATCAACGGCATGCGTCCGGTTATCGAGATGCAGTTCGACGCCTTCGCGTACCCGGCCTTTGAACAGATCGTCAGCCACGTTGCCAAGATGCACAACCGCACCAAGGGCAAGCTCAAGATGCCCATGGTCATCCGTGTGCCCTACGCCGGCGGCATCGGGGGAGTGGAGCACCACTGTGATTCCTCCGAGTCCTACTACGCCCACACGGCCGGCCTGAAGGTCTACACCCCCGCGACCGTGGCCGACGGCTACCGGATGCTCCGCGAAGCCATCGACTCCGATGATCCCGTGATGTTCATGGAGCCCAAGAAGCTCTACTGGTCCAAGGACCAGGTGGACTTGGGTGCACTGCGCGCAGAGCACGACGCCGGTACCTCCACCGAGGGCCGCGCAGCTGTCGCCCGTCCCGGTACAGATGCAACGCTCATCGCGTACGGCCCGTCCGTCCCCACCGCGCTCGCCGCCGCTGCTGCCGCTGCAGAGGAAGGCCGCTCACTTGAGGTCATCGACGTCCGTACCCTCGTCCCTTTCGACGACGAGACCGTCTGCGCGTCTGTACGCAAGACGGGACGCGCCGTCGTGATCGCTGAAGCCCATGGATTCGCGTCCGTTTCCTCCGAGATCGTGGCCCGCGTCCAGGAACGTGCGTTCCACTACCTCGCCGCACCGATCCTCCGCGTGACCGGCTTCGACGTCCCGTTCCCGTCTCCCAAGCTGGAGCACTACTACCTGCCAAGCGTCGACCGCATCCTCGACGCCGTCGACGATCTTCAATGGGAGGACTGACCATGAGCTCAGATATGCAGGTCTTCAAACTGCCCGACCTGGGGGAAGGCCTCACCGAGGCCGAACTGGTGAACTGGCTCGTCGCCGTGGGTGACGAGATTGTGGTTGACCAGCCCATCGCCGAGGTCGAGACCGCCAAGTCCATGGTCGAGGTGCCCTCGCCTTACGCCGGCACCGTTGCCGAGCTGCACGGTGATGCCGGTCAAACGCTCGACGTCGGCAAGCCGCTGATCTCGATCGCTCGCGCAGGGTCTTCGGTGGGTTTGCCCGCTGCCGCCACTCCCGCTCCGGCTGGTTCTCTTGATCCTTCTCCCGTTTCCTCGGGCCTTGACGTTTCGCCCGCCGTGGAAGCTGCTGCCGAGACGTACCGGACCGAGGAGAAAGCCGGCTCAGGCAATGTGCTCATTGGGTACGGTACGCCCGGGGGAGTCACCGGTGGCCGGACCCGCCCGCGGAAGGCGAGTGTCGGCGTCGTCAATTCTCCTATTTCTGTTGCTGAGCCGGTGATGGAGCCGGCGGTTGCCGGGACCCGAATCCCCGGCAAGCTCAGCGCCGTGATCTCGCCTCTGGTTCGAAAGATGGCACGCGACCACGGTGTTTCCCTCGACGCGATTGAGGGCTCAGGTGCCAGCGGACTGATCATGCGCAGGGATGTGGAGGCTGCCATCACTGCGCCAGAGGCTCCGGCGGCTGCTCCTGTTGCTTCCGGTGTTGCTGCTCCTGGTCCGGTCACCGCTTCTGCTGAGGCGGGCGCCGTGGATGGCCGGACTGGCTTGCCTGTTTTTGCTCGGACACCTGTCCGTGGGGTCCGCAAGGCAGTGGCCGCGAACATGACCCGCAGCCGCTCTGAGATCCCCGAAGCTACCGTTTGGGTCGACGTGGACGCTACCGCGTTGCTGGAGATGCGGGCCGAACTCAAGAAGCACGCACCGCACGATACCCCCGGGCTGCTTGCCTTCATCGCCCGTTTTGTCACGGCTGGGTTAAAAAAGTACCCGGCCCTGAACACGCGCTTTGAAACTGCTTCGGACGGCTCGCAGGAGATCGTCGGCTTCGACGGAATCAACCTCGGCTTCGCTGCCCAGACCGACCGCGGACTCGTTGTCCCGTCTGTGCGCAACGCCCATGAGTTGAGTGCCCGCGAACTGGACGCAGAGATCCGGCGACTGACGGCCGTCGCCCGTGAGGGTAAAGCGACTCCAACCGAGCTGGGGTCGGGCACCTTCACGCTGAACAACTACGGTGTATTCGGAGTGGACGGCTCGGCCGCGATCATCAACTACCCCGAGGTTGCGATGCTCGGCGTGGGTCGTATCATCGACAAGCCCTGGGTGGTCAACGGTGAGCTGGCCGTCCGCAAGGTTACCGAACTGACCCTCGCCTTTGACCACCGCGTGTGTGACGGCGAAACGGCTGCGGGCTTCCTGCGGTACGTGGCTGACGCAATCGAGAACCCTGGTGGAGCGCTCGCGGATATGTAACCCCCGCACGCTCTCCCACCTCCGACGGGTTTGGACGGGTCGCTCTCTCACCACCCGAGTAGTTCCTCGGTATCTGCCCACAGGCGGGCCTCCCATTGCGGGTGGCCCGCCGGTCGGGTGTGGTAGACGATCCTTCTGCGGGCCGCTTCGAAACTACTTCAGCTGACGGTTGGATCCTCGTCGTTCGCCACACCCTCGATCCAGTCCACAGCTTCGTCCGAGAGATGGGGGCCGTCTGTTGATTCGCTGGCCCACCACCTGGAATCGGTGGTGCCCCCTGTAGCGGTCATGATGCGGGCGACTACATTCGGCGGCAGTGGCTCGCCGTTGTGGTCAATGAGCCAGTCGCGGGTTTCTGCATTGAGCAGAGGCCACCACTCTCGGATATCCATCAACACAGCATTCCACCCAGGAACGCGTGGGTACATAGCCCCTTGTCCTCCGGTCAGTCCACCGGGGAGACCCGGATGAGATTGCCGTCGGGGTCGGCGGCCACAAACGTACGGCCGAAGACATCGTCGTAGGGTTCCTCCACTACATGGACTCCCTTCGCGGCCCAACTCGTGAAAGTCTCGTCCACTCCGGCTGCTGAGCCCGATACCATCAACCCGACCTCGCACGTGCGCGGAGTGCTCGGGACCGCGTGCTCGCTGCGGCCTGTCCATAGCGCGAACAGAACACCGGGGGCAATCTCGAAGGCTACGTAGCGGGGACTCGTGAAGGTCGGCTCGATCTCGAACAGATCGCTGTAAAAAGCTGTGGCGGCTTCCGCGTCGCGGACATAGATTAAGAACAGATTGGGTGCAGGCATAGACGCTCCATAGGTCGTTGGCCTCTCAGTACCGCACCAGTTGATCGCCTAATCACGACAAGACCTGTCACCTTTTCTGCGAAAATTTGTCAGTATGAAGGCTTCGAGGTTGCTGCACCTCTTGTTGCTCCTGCAGACACGTCAGCGCATTACCACCACAGAGCTCGCCGAACGTCTGGAGGTGTCTCGGCGAACCGTGCTGCGTGATGTCGACGCGCTCGCAGCGGCAGGTGTTCCCGTTTATGCCGAACGGGGCAGGAACGGTGGGATCGTCCTGCTCCCAGGAGCGCGGCTGAACGCATCCCACTTGGAACCGCGAGAGCTGGAGGCCCTCTCGGTTGCTGGTTTGGATAGCGTCCAACTTGAGCGCCTAGGACTGACTGCGGTCCGTGAGTCGGCCGAGCGCAAAATCGCCGCCCGCCTGACCGCAGAGCACGGCTCTCCGAATGTGCCGCGACTGGCCGACCTGGTGCTGGTGGAGAGCAACGCGTGGCTTGCCGACTCGAAGGCGAATACGGACATTGCGGATCTAGCCTCAGCGCTGCGACACCGACGGCGGATGCGCATCCAATATCGGCGCAGCGCCGAGGATGAGCCCTCGACGCTGGTCGTCGACCCCTACGGAATCGTGGCGAAATCAGGCCGCTGGTACCTCATCGCCGACGACGAGGGGACCGGGCGGCTGTTCTCTGTGGAACGTCTCTCAGCCTTCGAAGAACTCGACGCGCCAGCGGCCCTCCGCTCACACCAGACCCTCCGTTCCAAGTGGGCTGCGTTAAAGGAACGCGTCGAGACGCCGGGACGGGTAAACGTAACCGTCCGTCTCCGGGAGAGCCGTCTCGACCTGGCGCGGCGTATCCTCGGCACCCGCATTCACGAGGTCACGGGCTCAGAAAACGGCTGGTGCGAAGTTGTAGTCCGCTATCCCGACATCGAGTCGGTGCGTCAACTTCTCCAATTCGGTGATCACATCGAGATACTCACCCCCGAGGCAGCCCGCAAACGTGTCGGTCAGCTCGCCAGGGATCTGGCAGAAAGGCACTCGGCGCCATGAATGGCAGGCTGCACCCCGCCGCACCTTCACTTTCGCGGATTCTGATGGCTACCACGTGACGCTTCACGGTCGGTCGTAGCCGCTCTTCCTGTGTGGGTGCGTCAGGCGGCGAACGCTCCTGGTGTTGTTCCGAGGACCCGCCGGAAATGCCTGGTGAGGTGCGACTGATCGTGGAAACCCGCCTCAACTGCCGCCTCAGCAGCCGGCCGGCCATCAAGCAGCAGTCGTCGGGCACGGTCCACTCGGCGCCCCGTGGCGTAGCGGTAGGGGGCGATGCCGTAGGCCTTGGAAATGCTCGCACCAAATGGCTCGGGTGCGCACCCAGTAATTGGGCCGCTTCGGCGATGTCGCTGCGCAGGAGCTCGACCTGGTGGGGATTGCGCTCCGCGGGCCCCGGAACGTGGTGGACCGGATGGTCAAGGGTGCACGAATGCACGCATGAAAGTGTTGGCCCCGTCAAAGACGTTTTTGTGATCCCCAAAGGAACCGAGCATTGCCCCATGGCTGAAAACGAAGTCAGTGCACTGCTCTTCGAAAGACGACGGCCGGCCATCGGCGTCGAGTACCCTTGCACGCAACCGTCCAGCTATAGAAGGAAGTGGCGCAATGCAGCAATACGTAGTCCTCCAGGTGATCTTGAAAGAGAAAATGTGGGGCGCCGGGTCGGGCAACCTTCCTTCGCTGGAAAAGGCCATCAACGATCAAGCCGCCAAGGGATACCGGCTCCACACGATCACCACCGCCAGCAGCGGGAGCAAGGGAGTGATCGGCGGGGGTGACCGAATCCAGGCGACGATGGTGTTTGAGCGCGTCGGCTAGGTCTTTCTTTCCCAGGGCGCTTTCGCAGAAGTAGTCACAAACCGCGGGTCGTACACGTTAAAGCCGGGAGTCAGCTTACAATTCCTTGGGGGTCAACTGGTGGTCTCCAGTTGCCCGCAATCAGCCGCTCAGGGTTGGTTGCGACGTCCCGAGGATGCCCCGATGGTAAAAGACTCCCGAATCCGGTCTCTGAGAGCTGCAGGTCTAGCGCTCACTACTCTTCTGATCAGCGGTGGACTGGCGGTCCAGCCAGCCACAGCAGACACCGTGGATATTGTTCCGGCAGGGCCTCAGGTGTTGAAGCCCGCCCCCGGATCTCCCACAGATCAGTTCATTGTGGGGATAAAGGACGCCACTGCCCAGTCCGCCGACAAAGCAGCACGCGATGTTGCCGGCAAAGCGGCCAGCGCACTTGGTGCCGTGGCAGAGATCTCCCGACAGAACGCCACGGGCGGGCATGTCATCAAATTGGATAAGCCGCTGTCCGCCGCCCAGTCTGCACTCTTCGTCAAAACGCTGCGCACCGATCCCGCGATTGCCTATGCGGAGCCGGATGACATCATGCAAACCACCGCGGATGCCACTGACCCAGGCTTCCCGGATCAGTGGAACCTGAAGGGTCCTGCCAGCATCAATGCTGCCGGTGCCTGGGACTACGTCCAGGGCGAGAACGTTGTTGTTGCGGTGGTGGACAGCGGAATCACCCGACACGAGGATTTGGACGGGAACGTCCTGCCCGGCTATGACATGATTGCCACCGCCGAGGACGCCCGGGACGGCGACGGCCGCGATCCGGACCCCACTGACCAAGGTGACTGGGAACCGGCCGGTGTATGCGAGGTGGGAAGCCCAGCCCAAAATTCGTCGTGGCACGGCACCCACGTCGCCGGGATTATCGCTGCGGTTACCAACAACGGACAGGGCATCACGGGCGTTGCGCCTTATGCACAGATCCTGCCCGTACGTGCCATGAGCTACTGCGGCGGGTACACATCCGACATCGCTGATTCCATCATCTGGGCAGCCGGCGGAGTTGTTGCCGGTGCTCCGGTCAACCCCAAGCCGGCCCGCGTGATCAACCTCAGCCTCGGCGGCATCAAGCCCTGCTCAGCTACTTACCAAAACGCCATTAATTTCGCCCACAACGCAGGTGCTGTTGTTGTTGTTTCAGCAGGAAACTCCAACCGTCCTGCTGCCGATGCGAGCCCGGCCAACTGCGAGAACGTCATCACCGTCGCCGCCAGCAACGCCTCCGGCGCCCGTGCGCAGTACTCAAACTATGGCAGCGCAGTGGACGTGACGGCACCTGGCGGCGACATGAGCCAGGCCGCCAACAACGGGATCCTTTCCACCTTCAACTTCGGCAAAACCACCAGCACCGGGTCGGCCTACGCCTGGATGCAGGGCACTTCCATGGCGGCCCCCCAGGTGGCCGGGTTGGCAGCGTTGTTGATCTCGGCCGAGGGCAGCAGCCTCACGCCGGACCAGCTGGAACAACAGTTGAAGGCCACCTCGCGGCCTCTTCCCGGGGGGTGCCCGGCTGGTTGCGGGGCCGGCCTTGTAGATGCCAACAAAGCACTCAGCACGTACGGTGGCACGGCTCCAGTCCACAGGAGGAAGATCACCGACTTCGACGGCGACTCCCGCAGCGACGTCCTGGCCCGTGACTCCAGCGGACGGTTGTGGCTCTACGCAGGCAACGGCTACCGCGGTTGGCTTGCTGCCCGCCAGATCGGCTCGGGCTGGAACGGCATGACCGCTATCGAGGCTCCGGGTGATTTCGACGGCGACGGCAATGCAGATGTCCTGGCCCGTGACTCCAGCGGCCGGTTGTGGCTGTACCCGGGCAATGGTTCCGGTGGTTGGCTTGCTGCCCGCCAGATCGGCTCGGGCTGGAACGTCATGACTGCTATTGAAGCCCCCGGGGATTTCAACGGGGACTACAAGGCCGACGTTATTGCCCGCGACTCCGCCGGTGTCCTGTGGCTGTACCCGGGCAATGGTTCCGGTGGTTGGCTTCCTGCCCGCCAGATCGGTCAGGGATGGAACGTCATGACAGCCATTGAGGGCGTGGGTGACTTCAACGGCGACGGCAAAGCCGATGTCGTGGCGCGCAATGGCTCCGGAGCGCTTCTGCTCTACCCGGGCAATGGATCCGGTGGTTGGCTGGCAGCAGGCCAGATCGGCCAAGGGTGGAACATCATGACCGCCATCGAATCTCCAGGCGACTTCAACGGGGACGGCACCGTGGACCTTTTGGGTCGGGCCAGCAATGGTGACCTTGTGCTCTACGGCGGCAACGGTTCGGGCGGCTGGATTTATGCCACTCAGGTAGGGTCCGGCTGGAACATCATGACCGCCATCCTCTGAAACACTCCGCGTCAATCAGTGCGCCGCGTTTGGTGCATTCGTTCCGCTGTTTCCCAGCTTTCCGTGGGTAGAGTAGAGGCCTGAACATCGCCGGATTGCACTGTATACGGAGAATCAATTGTCAGCTTGGCTAGAACTCGGTCCGAACAACTTCGTCCTGGAAACCGAGGGGTCCTTACTGAACACAGGGCTCGTGGTGGGGTCTGAACTTGCCATGGTCATCGACACCGGCTGTGGCCCCCGCCAAGGCCGGGAGATCCTTACAGCAGTCCGTGAAAAGACCCAGCTTCCGCTGGTGGTGGTGAACACCCATGCGCATTACGATCATTTCTTCGGCAACGCCGTTTTCGCGGATGACGGCGTCACGGAGTTCTGGGCGCACGCGAACTGTGCGGCAGCCATCGAAAAGGACGCCGACAACCAGCGCCGTTTCGTTGCCACCAACGAGCCGGAGATGGCGGCGGGGGAGGGGGACGCCGTCGACATCGTTGTTCCCAACGCCCTGGTTCACGATCAGCCCGTCCTGGTGGACCTCGGTGGGATCACCGCCACCCTCTTCTACTTGGGCCGTGCGCATACTGACGGCGACCTCCTGGTAGGGACCAGCACCACGTTATATGTGGGTGACCTGGTGGAGCAGGGCGCACATCCATCGTTCGAGGATTCCTACCCGGAGGAGTGGGCCGATGCGCTGCGGCACATCTCGGCTCTCCGCCACCGCTACGAGTTCCTGGTACCCGGGCACGGCAAACCCGCAAGCGACGAGTTCGTGAAGACCATGGCCGACACCATGAGCACTGCCGTCCGCCAAGCCACGCAGTCGATTCGGGACATGCCGTCTGACGCCACGAAGGCCATTCCGGTGCTGCCTTACGGACCGGAGCAATCACGTTGGTTTATCAAGAGGCTCCAGGAGACCAATGCCCACGGGCGTGCTTCGCTGGCTACGCCTGACTTCGGGCCTGACAAGACAGGTTTCTACCCCTCCTAATTCAAAGCTGCTGAATCCAATCAACGAAGCAAGCGAACGGTCCGTCACCCATATGTGGTGACGGACCGTTCAGTTTTGGCTAGGGATGAGAACTCCTGGCCCACAGGCTGCCAGTTAGAGTGTCACTCCTGTGCTGGAGTACCCGATCTGGATTCTTGATCCCGTGGGCAGCGCGCCGAGTGGCTGGTTTAGCACAATATCGATCATGGTAACGATGATCGCTGTAGATGACTTGCTGACCTTATGCAGGGTTACTTGGCCGAGACCCGCCACCTGAACCACGGTGTTCGGGGCTACTGAAGCGTTGATGGCCGGCAGCCCCGCAATCCTTAGATTGGTGAAGGTGGATGTATCCGTCAGCGTAGCCGTGCTTGCTCCCGCAGCTAAAGTTGCACTCGTCTCAGCCTTGATGGCATCCGCCTGGATCAGTCCGTTGAGCACATTTAGTCCTGCCAGGGTGTTGGTGACGACGCTCTTCGGTTGTGGTGTCAGGACGCCGCTGGCCTTCGTGGTGGATGCCCCGACGGTTGCGAGACCCGGGATGGTGGTACCGGCCACGTTTGCGGACGTGGTCCCGCCCCCGCACCAGAGGTAGGCGACAGCTGAGGGGCCGGAATTAAGCAGCCCCGAAGCCAGTAGAGCCCGGGTGCTGAAGCCCGTACCCAAAAGGTAGCCCGACTGTGGGGCCGGAAGGTTGGCGGTGCTGACACCCAGACGGATATCGGTCCCGATCTTAAGCCCAGGCAGCCCAGCCTTCAGAACCTCGACACGAAGCGCCGTGGTCGATACCTGATATGCCCCATTAACAAGGCGCTTCTCCTGGCCATTCAAGGTGATCTTGCCAACCGAACCCACCAACGGTACGGCGAGATCGAGCACCGTGTTAGCTCCGGGGTTGGCCCCGACGGCGACACCTAGAACCTTCAAATCAGCTATGGTCGTCTTGTTTGTGCCAGAAAAGGCGCCTGCAGTGTTTTTGTCCGCAGAACTTTCCGAGGTGATGGCCCCGGCAGTGATCAGCCCACCCAAGAGGTTGGTTCCGTTGATCGTGGATTTGCTTTCGATCCGCTTGCCCGTAGTGGTCAGCAGAGTTTTAACGCTGGTCGTTGCCGCGCCGACATTGCCGACTGCGGGAACGGTCAGTGCCGCCGCGGTGTTGGAGGATGTCTTTCCAGTGACACCGGTGCAACTGATGCTTGAACTCGCCGTAGGACCAGACGTAAGTGTCTTATCCGTATTGAAAATGTAGGAACCATAGGCAGTGCCGGAAAATCCGGTAGTCACCTGCGCTGGTGTTGTTGCTGCAAAGGCCGGTGTAGCGGACCCTGCAAGCGCAAGCGTTAGTGCCCCCACTAACGCAACATGCGAACGTTTCATGTATTACTCCCCAGATAAAGTACACGATCTCGTAAGAGTGCTTACGATGGTGCTCACGCTACAGTCCGGAAATAGGCTAAAACAAGAGATCCGCAGATTTCGGCTAAGAGTTCCTTTTTGTTTCGGCGGACGACGCCATGGGCGGGTCCAAGCCAATAATTATTCGTACCGAACAAAGCTGCCAGGATTCTGTGACAAGAATGCGTGGTTAGAATCAGAATTTCACCATTCTCGGTCTTCGCGTCGACGCTCTTGGGTGGCAGCGGCACGTCCTGGTCGGCGGGAAGAGAGTCACCTTGTTCAGATCTTGTTTACTCCCAACCATGGACTATTGGGTAAGTCCAGTCCTAGGATGAAGGCGACCGTACGGTTCGCGACTACCTGGGGGTGTCGAGATGAAGGGTTCACGCGTATTTCCGCGTGCTGCCAGCATTCTCCGCTCTGTCGTGATCGCAGGAGCCGGTATGGCAATCTGGATGGCACTCTCCGCAACAGCCGCGAATGCGGACAATGGCGCTGCGGATAACCAATCAATTCTTGGCGGAGTGACGTCCAATGTCTCCGCTGCTGTGTCGTCGGCAACAGGTGCCGTCGGGTCCGCGTCAAAAGAGGCTGTCCCGCAGGCGACGGCGCCCACCGTCAGCGTGCCGATCCCCAACGTGCCGCTTCCCGCGCCGGTCAAAGCAATAGTGCCCTCGAAACCGATATCTGTTCCGATTCCCGCGGTGACACCCATCGTGCAGCAGGTTGGGGGATCGGTCGACACCATTGTGGAGACCGTTCCAGTCGTCAACCACGTGATTCCGACTGGCCCAGCCGACACTGTTGTAGACGCGGTGGTTCCACCCGTAACCGGAACCGTCGACCAAACAGTCTCGGCAGTGGTCCCTCCCGTCAACGAAGCCCTGAAACCCGTTGCCCTGGAACCAGTCATCAAGGTGACCACCCCGATTGTTCAACCGATCGTGGACGTGGTGGACAAGGTTCTGCCGCCTGTTGCCCCCGTTCTTCCACCCGCGACACCGGTCCTTCCGCCACTGCCTGGAGGCGTCGGCACGTTGCTGCCCGAGCCGTCGGGAGACGCCGCGCCGGGCGTCGGCACCATTCCGGATCTCGGCGTCGTGAGCTCACCGAAAGCGGCGGCCCCGATCGGCGCCACAGCCCAGGCACCTGCTGCGGCAGGAACCGGACCATCTGCCCTCGCAGCTACTCCGAGCACCGCTAACCAGCCTTTCCAGACGCTGTCCATATCCCGTGTGCTCGGCTCTCCAAACACGGCATCGGCAGCCGGAGCAAAGCCGGTCAAAGACCCCACAGATTTGCCAGCTGGCCTCGAATCAGTGCCTGCAGGCCTCGCGGGTGTCGGCTCCGGCAACTCCCAAAACGGACCGCCGAGCCCCGCGGCAGCCTTCCTGCATGGCGCCCTGATCATTCCTGCAGATTTCCTTACTGACCTCGTCGTGGTCAGCGATGAACAACATCCCAAGCCGGTTTGTTTTGATCCCGGCTCCTCTCCTGACTAGTTCCCCAACCCAGCTGCGCTTCAGCGCGCGGCAGACGGTACTTCGGGCGATCCGTCAACGGGCGCCTCTGGGAACAAAACCTTCAGGAGAAGATCACAATGAACACGACTCTACGCAAGTGCCTCCTCGGCACATGCTTTGCCGGGGGCATGATTGTCCTCAGCGCTACAGCGGCCAACGCCGCAGACACCACCAGCGGTAAGGATGGGATCCTTTCCGGAACACAGGTGGTAGCGCCAGTAAAAGCGCCGGTCACCACTGGCGCAACCTCTCTGGGACTGTTGGGGGATTCAGCAGCTACGACGTCCGCGCCGGCAACTGCTGGAGGTTCGAGCGCTGTGCCTGCTGCCACCACCAACGGCTCCAACAGCATCGGTTCCGGGACGCAGGTAGTCGCCCCGGTCACGGTGCCCATAAACCTGGGCTCGTCGTCAGTGGGTCTGCTGGGGGGCTCCACTGTGGCGAGCCCAGCCACACCTGCCGCACCAGCAGCGGCAACAAGTTCGACGCCGGCCGCCGGGACCAGCGGTTCCGGCGGTATCGCCTCGGGAACCCAAGTGGTAGCGCCGGTGACGGCGCCCATCACGGTGGGGTCGACGTCGGCGGGCGTTTTGGGGGACTCTGCAGCCACCTCAACGCCGGCAGCATCCACACCAGCAGCATCAGCCCCTGCACCGGCACAATCGCCGGCGCAGGCAACAACGTCGGGGGGAGAGTCAATCGCATCCGGCGCTCAGGTGGTGGCTCCGATATCGGTCCCTGTTAACGTCGGAGCCACTGCCGTGGGTTTGGCTGGAGATTCCTCGGCGACGTCCGGTTCTGCCGGCACTGGTGGTGGGACTGCTCCTGCTGGGACGTCTTCTGGTGCTTCCACCAGTGGTTCTGATGGTGTTGGTTCGGGCACGCAGGTGGTCGCGCCAATTACTGCGCCGGTCAACGTGGGGTCCACGTCGGCTGGTGTGTTGGGTGATTCCTCGGCGTCCTCCGGTTCTGCCGGCACTGCTGGTGGGGGTGCTCCGGCTGGTACGTCTTCCGGTGCTTCCACCAGTGGTTCTGATGGTGTTGGTTCGGGCACGCAGGTGGTGGCGCCGATTACCGCGCCGGTGACTGTGGGCTCCACGTCCGCTGGCGTGTTGGGTGACTCGTCAGCAACGAACAATGGAACCAGCGGTGGGGGTGCTCCGGCTGGTACGACCGGTGGGAGCACCACTTCCGGCAACGACGGACTGCTTTCGGGCACTCAGTTGATTATTCCGATTTCGGCTCCTGTGACCGTTGGTTCCACGTCAGTGGGAGTCGGTGGCGGCTCGGTGGGCACTGTGAACCCGCCGGTCGTTACGCCTCCGGTTGTGAACCCGCCGGTCGTTACGCCTCCGGTTGTGAACCCGCCGGTCGTTACGCCTCCGGTAGTTAACCCTCCGGTAGTTAACCCGCCGGTTGTCACGCCTCCGGTAGTTAACCCGCCGGTAGTGAACACGCCGACCGTCAACCCACCCGCTGGTAGCAACACCTCGGCTTCCGGCATCACTGCAGGAGCAGGCACCCAGGCCGGCACCGTTGTAACCCTTGGTTCCACTCACGGCGCGATGACGCCGACGGCCTCTACCCCCGTCGGGAGCTCCAGCGCACTGGCCTCTACGGGCCTGAACGGCACCTTCGTCCTCTGGGCAGGAGCGATGCTCCTCCTGGGCCTCATCCTGGCCGCAGGTGGCCGCCGGAACGTGGCAGCCAACCGAAGGTAGTCCGCGGAAAGCAATCCCGCTTCGTATCCAGTTGTTGCGGCTTCGGCTCCCGGAGCCGCAACAACTGCGGGACACACTGCTGCGCTGATCCGCATTGCACAACGTAATGCTGACCCCTATCGCAGCTACCGCGGTCCTAGGATGAAAGGGATGACCAGGACTCAGACGAATCAAGCGTTCAGCCTTCGCAGCGTTGCCTTGCCGGCCTTCGGACCCGCACTGCTGTTCTGTATCGGTGAAGGGGCCGTCCTTCCGGTCATCGCACTCTCGGCGCGGGACCTCGGGGCGTCTGTGGCTGTTTCGGCCCTCATCGTGACGCTGATCGGACTGGGCTCCTGGATCTTCAACATTCCGGCATCGATCATCACGGAGAAGTTCGGCGAACGATGGTCGATCGTTGGTGCCGGAGTCCTGGGTGCCATGGCGCTGGGTGCGGCGGCGTTCGCACCGCAAATGGAGCACGGGCTCTGGTTGCTTGCCGCATCCATGACTCTGGTGGGTATGTCGGCCAGCGTCTTCAACCTTGCACGGCAGAAATTCCTGACAGAAGCGGTCCCGGTCCTTTACCGCGCGCGGGCACTATCCACGCTGGGCGGCGTGACCAGGATCGGCATCTTCATTGGTCCGTTTGTTGGCGCTGGCGTCATGCAATTTGCGGGCATCAGCGGAGCGTACTGGGTGGGCTTTGCGGGCATGATGGCGGCTGCGGCCTTATCGCTCACCATCCCGGATCTGGTGGCACCCGACGCGTCTGACGGCGGCCCTCGTCCCCCGGCGTCCACGTTGCGAAGCGTAGCGGTGTCCCATGCGGGGGTCTTCCTGTCCGTTGGTTTCGGGATCCTGCTGCTTAGCGCATTACGGGCCTCCCGTCAGGTGGTTATCCCGTTGTGGGCGGATCACCTGGGCCTTGATGCCACGCATGCTTCCCTGCTCTTCGGCCTGTCCGGGGCGATCGACATGCTGGTGTTCTACCCTGCCGGGAAGCTCATGGACAGGAAGGGGCGGCAGTGGGTGGCCATCCCGTCTACCGTGATCATGGGGTCGGCCCTGATCCTCATCCCGTTCACTGCCGGGTTCGTGCCGCTGCTGTTGGTTGCGCTGCTGATCGGATTCGGGAACGGCATCAGCTCGGGGCTCATTATGACGCTCGGTGCTGACTTTTCACCGGACAACGGCCGGAGCCACTTCCTGGGCATCTGGCGCTTCATCGCCGACTCGGGCGCGACCGGCGGACCGGTGCTCCTCTCGGGGCTGACGGCCGCCATGTCGCTGTCCGCAGGGATCTGGGCTACAGGCGTACTGGGCTTCGCAGCGGCAGTGGTGTTCGCCGTCGCGATTCCGAGGTTGAAGCACCGGCGCAACTACTGACCCCGCGTTGTTCGGTGACCCTCTTTGAATCGTGAGCAACCGTAGAACAACACCACAGGGTTGCTCTACGGCCGAACGGCGTCCCAAGAAGTCAGGAAGCCGAGCCCGCGGAAACAACCCGCGGCGTCTTCCACGCACGGTCTGGAACCCTGCCCGTGACCAGGGCAACGGCGATGACCAGCAGGACCAAGCCCCACGTCGCATTGGCAACGTCCAAGGACTGCCGCATCACCACGAACGGCGGAATGATGGCCAGCACGGTCCCGGCGGCAATACGCCACATGGACGGGCGTGCAGCACCGGGCGCGAGGGCTGTGCTGGCCAACTCCAACCGGACCAACGGAGTCGAGACCAGCAACACCAGCCCCCACGCTGCAACATAGAAGAGGGGACGGCTCAGCCACCATTCCGTGCTGGCGGGCTCGGGGAAGGGCAGTCCCAGGACCAAAGCAATCCCGAACATGGCGATGATCAAGGGCAGATGCCACAGATAGATGGTCATCGCCCGGCTGCCCACCACGAACATCACCTTCTGCACCCAGCCAACGTGCACGCAGCGCTGCAGGACCGGGTACAAAGCCTTCACCAGAAGCACATGCGCCAGGCCTACAAGAACGAGCGGAAACATCGGCGGATTCTGGCTGGTCAGCATGTCCACTGGGTAGGGGCCGGCGTGCGTGAGGGGCACCATGGCGAGATAGCAAGCAACGGCGGCCAGAACCAGCTTCCACCGGGCAAACCGGTCAAAGAAGCCGTCGGCGTAGAAGAAGCCCAGCTGTTGCAGCAAACCCCACACGAACACCATATTCATCAAGCCGATGGGATTTGAGTCGAAGCCCCAAGGATTCTGTTCCAAGCCCAGGCGAAGAACATCGACGACGACGGCGCCCGCGGCCAGCGCTGCGATGGTCCGGTACGGTGCCAACCCATGGAGTTTGGCCATCGTGGGCACCATGGCCTGGCAGATCAGGTAGGCAGCCAGGAACCACAGCTGGACTCCGGCGCCTGCAGCGATCACCGTGAGAAGGTCGGCCGGGACGCCCGCCGCCGTCGCGCTCCACAAAGCAATGGTGAGGAAGGCGTACAAGGCGACAGTGGGACGCACCAGTCGGAGCACCCTGTTCCGGAGGTAATCGCCGGCATCTCCGCCCTTACGTTGCAGGCTTCGCCACGAGGTGAGCGAAGCGAAACCGCCCACGACAAAGAAGAGCGGCATGACCTGACCGAACCACGTACCCTGCGCGAACCAGCTCAACGACGTCAGGGGATTGCCCACCCCGATGCCGGACTCGTCCACGCTGATGCCCATCATGAGCAGATGGACCGCGACAACGGCAAACATGCACGCGACGCGTATGAAATCGACGACGAGATCGCGGGATGCGGGAACGGGTGCCGTTGGGGCTTTGCGGCTTGGGCCAGGCCTGAGGGTGGAAGACATAGATGCTCCTGGGAAATCATTGTTTATCCATCGAGTGGATTAACTGTAACCCATGGATGGCTTCGAGTCGACGTCATTCCCCAGAAACCTGGATTCTTTCGGGTCAAGAATGGCAGGGCCGGGCGTAGCCTTAAAGAGGACCTCGCCCCCGATCACCGAGTGTTGCATCGGCGCACATGGCGCATTCCATGAATCCACCCCACCAATGAAGGGCAGTGCTGATAGTTGTGCACATTAAAGAATTCTGGAACCAGCTCTCACCGGACACCCAGCAATGGCTCATCGATAATCCGGGAACCATGATTGTGCCGAGGACGGTCACGGCGATCATCAATGGCGAGACGGGGGAGAGTGACTCCGTGGACGCCCATGGTGGCACGCAGCTCACTGACGAGGATCGGCAGTTCATTCACGAGCAGGCCAGGGCGCGCGGGCCCGTGTCGATGGAAGAACCCAAATTCTTCGACTCAGTGGGCCCGGAGGACTAGGCTCTAGCTCCTTCGCGGGCCGTCGCGGGTCGTCGAGGCGCCGGCCCCACGGCCTCTGGTGCGGTCGGCGCGAAGTGGTGCGCCGCCGTCGTGCGTTGAAGAGCCTAGCTCTTCCGCGCCGCCAGCCCGAAGAGCCAGGTGCCGCCCAGGGCGGACAGGTAGCCGGCGATCACAATGAAGGCCGTGCCGGCCCAGAAGTAGTCGATGGTGCTGTCAGTGCTCAAGCCGGGCATTACCTGCATCAGTGAGTAGGCGGCCACAATCATCGCCAGAGCAAGGGCGACAACAGTGAGCCAGACCCATAGCCTGGAGGCGGCCCAGTGTTCGCCGTAGCCCTTCCAAACGTTCCAGCTGCTGCCTGTGCGGAGGATGAGCCAACCGGCGGGGAGCATGACGGCGCCAACTACCAGGAAGGCTGCCACGACGTCGGCTGGACGATGCCACTGGTTGATGAGCGTGGAAACGCCGGTGGCCACGGCGAAGGAGCTGCCCAGGAACCCGGCAAGGGGCCTCCACCGGGGCGAAACCATGAGGAATACCGCGGCTGCAGCAGAGGCGGCGAGTGTGGTGTGCCCTGAGGGGAGTGAGTTCAGTTCCAGGGTCTGCACGCCGCGGTCGGGGCGGTCCGGAATGAGGAACTTGAGGATCTGGGTGGCAACGTTGGCGGCGATGCAGGCTGCCACGGCGATGCCTGCGGCTTTCCAGCGGCGGCGTGCGATGGTCACGAACAGCACCATGATGGCGGCGATCGCGAGGGACATCATGGGCAGCATGTCCAGGAATTCAGTTGAGGCCCTGCCGGCTGTTCCACCCAGGACGGTGGCTTCCACCAGCGCTGACTCGTCGATGAACTGGCCCATGGTGGTGCGAACAAAGAAGTAGTACGTCGCGGCCAGGCCCACCACGCTGGCGATCGTGGCCAGGATAAATAGGAACCCGGTTCCGATGCCTGCGTTGCGTTGCTGAAGCGGCCGTTTGCTCGACCTCCCGCTGGTGCGGAATTGCTGGGAACTCATTCTGTCTAGGGTGCCACAGTTCTCTGGACAGCCCGTGTGAGTTCGCCCTGCGCGTGGCGGGGCAAAGTGAGGTGCGTGCAACATTCCTGTGACGCTTGACACGTGTTAGGTGACGGGTTTACGCTTCCTAACACGTGTTAGGGAAGGAAATCTACATGTCGGGAACCAATGGGGCTTTGCGTCAATTCACACGCAGAAGTGCCCTCACAGCCCTCGGCGCCGGAATTGTTGGAGTAACCGCGGCGTCGTGGCCGCGCTTGACCGGGACGGACATTCCGGGCCGCGGTGACAACAGCCTCAGCATCGCCATCATGGGCACCGCCGCAGACGCCGCAGCCCGCCAGAAAGTCATCGACGCTTTCGCCAAGGTCCACCCCGAAATCAAGGTCAAGGTCCAGGCGATCCAGGCCGTGGATTGGAAGGACTTCTTCACCAAGATCCTCACGATGGTGGCCGCAGGGACTCCGCCGGACGTGGTCTACGTCGCCACCGAAGGCGCCCAACTGTTCGCCGAAAAGCTCGCCCATCCACTGGATGAGTACCTGCGGCGCGATGCAGCGGACATGAAGGAGTACTTCGAGGACGTCCACCCCAGCCTGGTGGAAGCGTTCATGTACAAAGGCAGCCTGTTCCAGCTCCCCATCGACTGGAACGCCGCCAATATGTACTACAACACCACTGCCCTCAGGCAAGCGGGACTGGAACGCCCCTCCGACAACTGGACGCACACCGACTTCCGCAGCACCCTCGCTGCAATGAAGAAGGCAAATCCCAAGGACTTCACGCCGTACTACTGGACCAACCGCCTCTTCGGCGGTGTGGTGCCGTGGCTGTACGCCAACGACACCAGCTTCCTCAAGGAGACCAAGTCCCCGGGCGGCGAGTGGCTGTGGGACGGCTTCTACGCCAATGATCCCTCGCGGAGCCTCCGCTCCGGCGGCTACCAATGGCTCGAACCCAACGCCGATGATCCCAGGGTCTTCGAATCCTTCGACTACCTCCGCGGCCTCGTCAAGGACGGGCTCGGCGTGCGGCCCGAGGAGGGCGGCGGCAGCGCGCTGATCGGCCTGTTCGCGTCCAACAGGATAGGCACGACGCCGGCAGGCGGCTATTGGGTCCAAGGCCTCCACGAGGCCGGGATGACTGAAAACGACTTCGACGTTCAGTTCTTCCCCAAATGGCGGACCCAGCGGCACCAGTTCGGCACGGCCGGGTACGCGATCATGAAGACCGCCAAGGACAAGGACGCTGCCTGGGAATGGGTGAAGTTCAGCTCCAGCCTCGAAGCCATGCGGATCGTGTTCCCCACCCCGAACACCACGCCGGCGCGGCGTTCCATGGTCAACGAGCAGCTCTACGCAGGAACTGGTCCGCAGAACTGGAAAGTCTTCTACGACACCCTGGACAGGTTCCCCACCACGGGGCCCATCCCAGCGCCACCCCAGCAGGCCGCCGTCGAAACCGCCCTCATGAAAAACGTCAGCCTGGCCGTCAGCGGAGATGAGCGCCAACTCAAGGATGCCCTCACCTCGATGCAGCGCGACCTTGAACTTGCCCTGAGGAGGCAGCCATGAGCACCGCAACCAGTACGCCTACGGGCACGGGGAGCGAACCCGGTCGTCGCCTGGCCGCCCATAAGCACGGTCAAGGACCCAAACGCGGACGAGTGCAACAACGCTGGCTGCCATGGGCCTTCCTGGCTCCGACCATCGTGGGCATGGGTATCTTCACGCTGCTGCCGATTGTCGCCTCGATTGCGCTCGCCTTTTTCCGCTGGGACATCATCTCCGCACCGACATTCGTGGGCTTCGACAACTTCGCCGAAGTAGTCCAGGACCCAACAGTCAGGGTCTCGTTCCTGAACACCATCGTCTTCGTCGTGGTGGCAGTGGCCCTCCAGCTCGGACTGGCATTGGGCCTGGCGATCATGGTGCAGGAGAAGCTCCCCGCCTGGCTCAGGGTGTTCTTCCGCTCAGCATTCTTCTTCCCGCTGATCCTCTCCGCGGCGTCGGTATCGATCTTCATGCGGTACCTCTTCAACGAACAATTCGGCGTCGTGAACTGGTTGCTGTCCATCGTCGGCATCCCGGCGGTCCCGTGGCTGACGACGCCAGGTGGGTCTGCCGCCGTCGTGATTCTTGTCTATGTCTGGCAGAACTTCGGGTTCTCGTTCCTGCTGTTCATCGGTGGCCTGGCCTCAATCCCAGTGGAGACGTACGAGGCCGCGTCGATCGACGGTGCCACGGGTTGGCGCAAGCACTGGTTCGTCACCCTGCCGCTGCTCAGCCCCACCACCCTGGTGGCCTCGGTCATGGCGATCATCAACGCGCTGCAAGTGTTCGACCAGCCGTATGTCCTCACCCGTGGCGGGCCCGGCGACTCAACGCGCACTGCCGTGATGGTGATCTTCGAGTCCGCCTTCCAGCGCCTCGAGTTCGGCCAGGCCTCGGCGATCGGCGTGATCCTGACGCTGATCATTATGGCCATCACCGCCGCGCAATTCCGGCTCAGCAAACGATTCGTCTTCTACCAGTAAGGCCCGCCATGACCACCATCCAAGAACGTGTCACCACCACGGCGCCCGTAGTCACGCGGAAGAAGCGCGACTGGTCAGTGGCTGTCCGCGTCATCGTCTTGCTGATCGCGTCCGTCTTTGTCCTGGGTCCGGTTTTGTGGACCCTGTCCACCTCGCTGCGGCCGCCGTCGGAATCCTTCAAACTGCCGCCGGCGTTCCTGCCGCTCAACCCGGACCTGACCTCCTACGAGCAAGTGTTCAAGCAGCTCAACATCGTGGCGCTGGTGGTGAACAGCGCGTTGGTGACCGGCCTGATCGCGGTGGGCCAGATGATCACGGCAGCCTTGGCCGGCTACGCCTTCGCCCATCTGAAGTTTCGCGGACGCGGGGCGCTGTTCTCCATAGTGCTCGCCACCATGATGGTGCCTGCGCAGGTCACGATCGTGCCCGTGTTCATGCTCATCCGTGGCGTCGGACTCTCGGACACGCTGCTGGCACTGATCATTCCGGCCATCCCGACGGCGTTCGGCACCTTCCTGATGCGCCAGTACTTCATGGGGTTGCCGGGTGAGCTCGCTGAAGCGGCAGCGATCGACGGCGCCTCGCCGTGGCGGACCTTCCGTTCCGTGTATGCGCCGCTGGCGATGCCCGGCCTGGCGATCGTGGGCATCCTGGCGTTCAACTTCCACTGGAACGAGTTCTTCAGGCCACTCATCATGACCATCTCCGAGCAGAACTTCACCCTGCCGCTGGGCCTCGTCTCACTTCAAGGCAACCTCGGCACGGGAAGCATCTCCGTGGTCCTGGCCGGTGTTGTCCTCTCCATGATTCCCGCGTTGGTGGTGTTCATGTTCGGCCAGCGCGCGCTGCAGGACGGACTCACCGCAGGCACGGGCAAGTAATTTCTTCTTCATCGTTTTGAAAGGGGTTCCGTTGACGGACCTTGCACTCTTTTCCTCTCTGTCTCTGGCGGCGACGCATCCGGATCCGGCCTTTCCACGCTTCCACCCGCGTCCGGCCCAGGGGTGGATCAACGATCCCAACGGCATCAGCTACATCAATGGCCGGTACCACGTGTTCTTCCAGTTCAACCCCTTGTCCGCACGGCACTCGCAGATCCAGTGGGGCCACGTCAGTTCCCCGGATTTGGTGCGCTGGGAGGAGCACCCTGTGGCACTTGTGCCGCAGTCCGGTGGACCGGATTCCGCAGGCTGCTGGACGGGTGTGGTGACCTTGGACGATGGCGTGCCCACCGCTTGCTATTCGGGTGTTCAGGACCACGGCGGCCACTCGCAGGTGGTCATTGCCCGGGGTTCCTCGGACTTGGTGACGTGGGAACAAGACGGCCATGTCGCTGCGTCCATGCCGGCGGATCCGCTGGTGACTGCTGTGCGCGACCCCTTCCTCTTCCACTTCAACGGTGCCCGCTACGCCATGCAGGGGGCCGGCCTCTCCGATGGCCGGGCGGCCTTGTTGCTGTACACCGTGGAGGACATGAATGACTGGAAGTACCAGGGGATTTGGCTGACTTCCGCTGATCCGGTGGCCGCTGAGCATACTCCTGCTGAGATCTGGGAGTGCCCCCAGCTGGTGGAGGTGCCTGTCGTTTCGGGTGGCTCCGCGTGGGTGATGATGTTCTCGCTGTGGCTCTCCGGCGACGACCACGAGCACGCCAATGGTGTGGGGCACTTGATCGGCTCTCTTTCCGCGGATCCTGTGTCGGGGTTGCCTGTTTTTGTGGCTTCCTCCGGTGGGAAGTCCGACTTCGGCCGCGACTTCTATGCGCCGCAGGTTGTGCAGCTGGCTTATGGTTCGGCTGATTCCGAGCCAGCCGCGTTGTTGTGGGGATGGGCCAATGAAGGGCCCGGCCGTGACGGACGGCGAGGCCGCACCCAAGACGAAATTGACGACGCCGGGTGGGCGGGTGTGTTGACGCACCCCCGCGTTCTGTCCGTGGTTGACGGGGCGTTGGCAGTTGCTCCTGCGGCGGAAGTTCTCGCGTACCGGGGTGAGACCGTGACCGTGGGGGCTGTGGGCTCGGTGAGTGTTCCCGCTTATGCCGAGGTGTTGGTGAAGGGTTCCTCGTCGTCTGCGGTGGGTGTCGGTGTCGGTTCCGGTGCCGGTGTCGGTTCCGGTTCCGTGGAGCTGCTCCTGGGCTCGGGTGCCAAAGCGCAGGTGGTCTACTCCGGCTCCTTAGCCGCGGGGGAGGAGCTTCGGATCTTCATCGACGCATCCCTCGTGGAGGTCTACCGTGCCGGTTCCGTGGCCACCACGCTCCGCGCCTACCCGGCTCCGGGCGAGGAATGGCAGCTCACTTTGCCCGACGGTGCAACTGCCGATGTGTGGAAGTTGAGCCTTCCCGCATAGGCGGCAGGCCGGCGTCGCCCATTCGTTGCGAGGCCCACTCTGCAGGGTTTGGGTGTGTTTTGGGGTGTTGTGCGGGCCTCGCAACGTGGGGGGTTTGTGTTGTGGGGCCCGTTGTGCAGGGTTTGGGTGTGTTTTGGGGTGTTGTGCGGGCCTCGCAACGGTCTAGCGGGTGGGGGCGGGGCCGGTCGATTCCCGGGTCACGAGGCGGCAGGGGACCATCGTTTCGACGGCGGTTCCCTTTCCCGTGGTGTTGGTGCCCTCGATGGCGTCGAGCAGCGAGGTCATGGCGGCCCGGCCGATCTCACGCAGCGGCAAGGCCATGGTGGTGAGCGCGGGGACCATGGTGTCGGCGATCCGGGTTTCGTCGTCGTAGCCCATGATGGACAAATCCTCGGGAACGCTGAGCCCCAGCCGTGCGGCAGCGAGGGCTACCCCGACGGCCAGGCGGTCGTTGGCACACATGATGGCCGTGGGCCGATCAGCCGGGGACACGCCGTCGAGCAGTTTCATGGCGCCGCGGAAGCCGGCGTCGATGTCCCAGCCGGCCATGAAAATCCTGTCGTTCCTGACTGGGGCATTGGCTGCTGCGTGCGCATCCCGGTAACCCTGAACGCGCAGCGGCGCCGCGGGGGAGTCCTCGGATCCCGCCAGGAGCGCGATGTCGGTGTGACCGAGTTTCAACAGGTGCTCCGTAGCCTCCCGACCGCCGGTGACCTCGTCAGGAATGACATGGTGCAGCTGCGGTTGGGGGTGGGCGTCGTAGCAGTTGGCCAGCACGGACGGAACGCGGAGCATGCCCTGCGGAACCTCGATCGGCTTCAATCCCACAGTCACATACATGAGCCCGTCCACCTGCCGGTCAAGGAGGGTCTCGATGGCGCTCGCATCCCTGGCAGTGTCGCGCTCGGTGTCCATGACGACCGTGACGAACCCGCGGCTGCGGGCAATGTCATCCGCGCCGCCGATAATGTTGCCGTCGAACGGGCTGACCACCACTTCGTCAGAGACAATGCCGATGACCCGCGAACGTTGGTTTCGCAGGCTGAGGGCAATCGCGTTGGGGGAGTAGTTCAGCTCCAGCGCTGCGGCGCGGATCCGGTCCTGGCTCTCCTTCGCCACATTTCCATCGCCGCGGCCGTTCAGTACCAACGAGACCGCGCTCCTGGACACACCCGCCCTTTTGGCGACATCCAGTGCAGTGGCCTTGCGGTTCATGGAGAGCGTCCTTCCGTCCTTTGTCAGCAGTCTACCTAACGCGTGTGAGGTTTCCCTGGGGCGCTAGGTGGAGATGGACGATCCAAAGGACGACATCATGCTTTGCATCATGTTGGACGTCCAGATCCCAGCGACCACCATGCTGACCACAAAGACGCCGATGGTGATCCAGACAGGCAACAGTCCGCGCTTGGGCGCCACCTTGTTGACGATTACAGAGCGGCCAATCACGTAGACCGGCGCACTCAGGAACGTCCACGCCCAGTGGAAAGGACGCACGACGCCGGAACGCGCCAATCGCTGATAGTCCAGGTACGCGAAGAACACCGAGAGTCCATAGATCACGAGGCTCGAGGCCATGAGCAGGAAGTACCCCGGCGTATAGATCGAGAAGGGGTCCACGGTGGTGACGCCCTGCCGGGTGGTGATGACACGGAACTCCGGCTGCCAGGTGAGCATGAACAACACCGAGACCAGCGGCATCAACGTGGTGGCCCAAATGAAGGGGTTGTACACCGGTGTTTGATCGCTGATCCGGGAACGCGGAGCCCTGAACACAGGCCGATATTGCACCTGCTGCGGAGCCTGGTTGGCAGTCCAGGCGTGCCCGTCCCACCAGCGGACGAAGCGCGGGTCTGAAGGGTCCGGGTACCAGCCGGGAGGCGTCGTGGAACCGGGCATTGATTGAGTCATTTCTCCCCCACATTGAGTCGTCTTCCGAGAATATCGCGATTGCCGTCTCTCGGTTGCCATGTGCCCCTCCCCAGTCACTGTGTGGTGGTGTAAGAGTGGAACATGAGCTTCTTCGATGACCTCCCCGGTCCCGCTGAGCGGCCACGTCAGCCGCAGCAGCTCAGACCTGGCTGGTCCGGGCCGCCGACCGACGAACTACCGGGGGTGGTTCCACTGGGCGCGTTCCTCTACAGCAGCCCCAGGATGGTGGTGGCGCTGAAACTGGTGGAGGTCTACACCACCGGGTGCCTGCTGGACCTGGTGTGGTCGATTCGCCGGGGCAATGAATCGGGCCAGGAATGGCGGGAAATTCTGGAGGTGAGCTTCAACCATCCACGCTCCAGCCTGGATACCAGGACCGGCCTGCAGCTGGGTGTGGCCCTTTCCGATGGAACAAAGGCAGCGGCTGCCATTCACGGACCGTCCTCATTCGAAAATTCCAACGACGTCACAGGACCTGTGCTCACCACCCTGGGCGGCGGCGGAGGAAGCAACAACGACGAACATACGCAGTTCACAGGCCGCTACTGGTTGTGGCCTTTGCCCGTTGAAGGGGACACCCAACTTGTAGTCCGCTGGGATGCCTTGGGAATCCCCGAGAGTTCGCTCGTCCTCTACGGTGAGCAATTGGCTGAAGCGCTGGGCAGGGTCCGGAACTACTGGTCCGAATAGGTTTTCCACATAGCCTGATTCGCCTGTCATTGCCGCACCGGGCCGCCGGTACAGTGGCAACATGCCTGCACTTCCCTCACTCGAAGAACTCCTCGACTCCGCCCACGTGGTCACGCTTCCCATGCGCGTCAAGTTCCGCGGAATCATGGAGCGCGAGACGCTCCTGGTTCGCGGACCGCTCGGCTGGGGTGAATTCTGCCCCTTCCCGGAGTACGACGACGACGAGTCCTCCCGCTGGTTGGCCGCCGCCGTTGAAGCCGGCTGGCTTGGATTCCCCGAGCCCTTGCGCCAGCGCATTCCCGTCAACGCCACGGTGCCCGCAGTGGCCGCCGAGCGGGTTCCGGAGGTCCTTGCGCGGTTCGGTCGGGTGGATGCAGTCAAAATCAAGGTTGCCGAACGCGGTCAGGAGCTGATGGACGACGTCGCGCGGGTACAAGCAGTACGTGAAGCACTCCCCGACGCTGCCATCCGCGTGGACGCCAATGGGGGATGGGACGTCCAGCAGGCAGTGGAGGCCCTGGGCAAGCTCTCCGCCGTTGGCCTTGAGTACGCCGAACAACCCGTACCCAGCATCGAGGGACTGGCTGAAGTGCGGCGCCGACTGGCTGCCGCGGGAATGCCAGTCCTCATTGCCGCCGATGAGAGCGTACGAAAAGAAGACGACCCCCTTCGCGTGGCCAGAGCCGGTGCCGCGGACCTCATTGTGGTCAAAGTTGCGCCGCTTGGGGGAGTGCGGAGAGCTTTGGACATCGTGGAGAGGGCAGGACTCCCCGCCGTCGTCAGTTCTGCGCTGGACACCTCGGTAGGCATCCGCGCCGGGCTCGCGCTCGCGGCAGCGCTGCCTGCTCTTCCCTACGCCTGCGGGCTGGGCACCGTTTCGCTGTTTGCCTCGGACATCACGCTGGATCCACTGGTGGCCGACGACGGCGCCATCCGGTTGCGTGACACCGTCGCCGATCCAGGGCTGCTTGAGCAGTACGCGGCACCCGGGGAACGACGGGACTGGTGGTTGGACCGCCTCCGCAGGGTGCACACCGTCCTGGCGGAGAACCGGCACGGTTTGTTCACCGGTTCTTAACCAGAGGGACCTCTCAGATTCGGATTCCGCTGAAAGGCTCAGCGGGAACCTCGTACACACTCTGGAAGGTCCCCCATGTCTGAAACCACCGGACGCTCGTTCCCGCTGCTCCCGATGCTCGGCCACACCAAAGGCAAGCGCAGTGCCGTGACCTGTGCGCTCAAGTGTGACAACGCCTGCGCCGGCGATGTCTGCAACACCAGCGCCAACGGCTACTTCCGCGACATCGCCTCAACCGCCATGTCCCGCCGCGCCGCCCTGGGGCTGGGGGCCGCCGGTGCGCTCGCCGTCGTTTTTGGTGGTGCAGTCACTGGTGCTGATTCAGCTGTTGCCGACTCTGGGAACGGTCTCTCCGATGCCGCGAAGAAGGGCTTCGACAAGTCCAAGCTCAAGTTCACGGCAATCAAGCCGGTGGACGCCGCCGTCGATGCTTTCACCGTTCCTGAGGGCTTTGGCTGGAACCCGATCATCCGCTGGGGCGATCCTCTCTTCGCAGACTCCCCGGCCTTCGACATCACCAAGCAGACTGCAGCGGCCCAGGCCCGTCAGTTTGGATACAACAATGACTACACGGACATCCTCCCGATCCCCGATTCCAAGGATCGCCGCGCAGTCCTCTTCACCAACCACGAGTACACCAACGAGAACATCATGCTTCCGGTGGGCTTCGATGCAGCCGAAGCCCGTGCCATCGGCCGGGCCGCCCACGGTCTCGCAGTGGTGGAACTGGAGCGCAAGAACAAGAACAAGCCCTGGAGCTACGTCCAGGGCGCTGCCCTCAACCGCCGTTTCCTCACGGACACCGTTTACGAACTGACTGGCCCCGCCGCCGGTACAAACCTGGTGAAGACCATCGACGACCCCGCCGGCAAGTGGATCAAGGGCACTTTGGGCAACTGCTCCGGCGGCACCACCCCGTGGGGCACCATCCTCTCCGGTGAAGAGAACTTCAACGGCTACTTCGTGACGCCCGGAACCAGTGATGCAGACAAGCGCTATGGACTGTCCTCGAAGGCAACCGCCCGTCAGTGGGAACTGGACGAACAGCGGTTCGACACCCGCAATTCCGGCTACGCCAACGAAAGCAACCGCTTCGGCTGGATCGTGGAAGTCGACCCGTACGACCCCACCTCCACCCCGCGAAAGCACTCAGCAATGGGTCGTTTCAAGCACGAAGGCGCCAACGTGATCGTTGCCCCGAACGGCCACGTGGTGGCATACATGGGCGACGACGAGCGTTTCGACTACCTCTACAAGTTCGTCTCCAAAGGCAAATACCAGGCAGGCGACTCCAAGGCTGCCCGAAAGAACAACATGGGTCTGCTGTCCGAAGGCGATCTTTACGTTGCCCGCTTTACCGGTGATTCACCGGCAGCGGAGATCGACGGCACGGGCAAGGTTCCCTCAGATGGCGCCTTCGATGGTTCCGGCGAGTGGCTGCCCCTGGTGGTGGGTGGCGTTTCGGCAGTTCCCGGCATGTCCGTTGCTGAAGTGCTGGTCTACACCCGCCTGGCAGCTGACAAGGTTGGCCCCACCAAGATGGACCGCTGCGAAGACGTCCAGCCGAACCTGGCCACCGGCAAGGTCTACGTGGCCTGCACCAACAACTCGGACCGCGGCAAGGCAGGCAAGGAAGGCGCCACGGAGGTCAACCCGCGCACGCTGAACCGTGACGGCCACATTGTCGAGATCACCGAAGGCAAGGACCAGGTTGGCACCAAGTTCAACTGGACCCTGCTGCTGGTTGCCGGCGACCCCGCCAAGAACACCTCCACTTACTTCTCCGGTTTCCCGGGAGACAAGGTCTCGCCGATTTCCTGCCCGGACAACGTGGCGTTCGACTCCGTTGGCAACCTCTGGATCTCCACCGACGGCGCCCCGTCCACCATCGGCTACAACGACGGCCTCTTCAAGGTGACCCTCGAAGGCCCCGAGCGCGGCAAGGTTGAGCAGTTCCTCGCAGTACCCCGCGACGCCGAGACCTGCGGCCCGATCGTCCACGACGAAGAGCGCACCGTATTCGTCGCTGTCCAGCACCCGGGTGAGGAAGGCACGTTCGACGCGCCGCACTCGTACTTCCCGGACTATGTTGCTGCAGGCGCCCCCGTCCCCGCCGGTGCTGTCCGGGCCCCGCGCCCCGCGATCGTGCAGGTCTTCCGTAAGTAGCGCCTGCCCTTTCCGATCTTTACGACGGTGAATGCTCTCCCTCCCGGGGTCCCCGGGGCGGGGAGCATTTCGTTTCCCACATGCTCTGTCACGTCCCGCGTGGGGGTGGAAGGTGAGAGGGGGTTGGCTGTTTGGGGGTGGAAGGTGAGAGAGCGTTGGGGGAGCGCCCGCGCCAATAGACTGGAACGGTGACTTCCCAGGACTCTCTGACATCCATCGCTGCCGCCCGGATCGCCGTTACGGCACTGCTCGACGGCGGTGTGCGGCACGCGGTGGTGGCGCCGGGTTCCCGGTCGGCGCCGATGGCATATGCCCTCGCGGAAGCTGAAGCCGCGGGGCGTATCCGCCTCCACGTCCGGATTGATGAACGCGACGCCGGGTTCACGGCACTGGGGCTGGCCCTGTCCACCGAAGCGCCCGTCGCGGTGGTGACCACATCCGGTACGGCTGTTGGCAATCTCCTGCCAGCCGTCATGGAAGCCAACCACTCCGCAGTCCCGGTGGTCGTGGTTTCCGCGGACAGGCCCGAAGAACTCCACGGGACCGGGGCCAACCAAACCACCATCCAATTGGACCTTTTCGGCGACCACGTGCGGTTCGCCGTCGACGTTGCTGCGGGTGATCACCCCCAGAAGGCTGTTGCCACCGCACTGTACGCAGCCACCGGCGCCCTCGAGGACACCCCGCCCGGTCCGGTCCAGGTGAACATCGCCTTCCGTGATCCGTTGGTTCCTGCTGACGGCGATGCGCTTCCGGAGGCAACCGGACACGGCGTGTTCCATTACGACGCCGGACCCCAGGCGCTGGACCTCCCGGCGGCCTCGAGCGACTTGCCGGAGCGGCGCACCGTGGTCCTGGCGGGACACGACGCAGGTCCCGTGGCCGAAGCCTTTGCCCGCGCCCATGGCCTGCCGTTGCTCGCGGAACCGTCGTCGAACGCACGATTCGGCCCCAACGCCGTAGGACCGTACCGGGTGCTGCTGGAACATTTCGGGCCCGGATCGCGTGCCCCGATCGAGAGGGTGGTCCTGTTCGGCCGGGCAACCCTGTCCCGCCCCGTGGCGTCGTTGTTGGCACGCGAATCCGTTGAGTCAGCCATCTACCAACCAGTCCCTGTGGCGTGGTACGAAGCCGGCCGCCGCCGCGAAACCGCACTCGAAACGCTTCCCGAGCTCGCAGAATTCGCCGGCCGCGGCTCCGCGGAGTGGCTCGACTCCTGGCTCCTCGCCGGAGCCGCAGCCCAACATGGCCTGGACGGAGTGCTGGCAGGGGAGGCTCTTGCGAACGGCCCATCCGTGGGCGCCACAGTCTGGGAGCACGCCCGGGGACAATTGGTCCTTGGTTCTTCGAACGGCATCCGCGACGTCGACCTCGCCGGCCAACCCCACACCGCCCCTCTTGCCACGGTGTACGCCAACCGCGGCCTCGCCGGAATCGACGGCACGATCGCCACGGCAACGGGCATCGCATTGGGCAGCGGACGGGAAACCACGGTCCTTCTGGGTGACGTCACATTCCTCCACGACGCCGGCGGGCTGCTCCTGGGCCAAGGCGAACCGGTGCCCGATCTCCGCATTGTGGTCCTCAACGACTCCGGTGGCGCCATCTTCGCGCTCCTGGAGCACGGTGCCGTGGAAGACTCAGGCGCCTACGGCACCGCCGTCGAACGCCTCTTCGGCACCCCGCACTCAGTGGACATCGCGGCACTCGCGGCGGCATACGGCGTCGGGCACCAAACGGTAAGTACGACGGCGGACCTCGCCAATGCACTCACGTCGCCCCTCAAGGGGCGCACCATCGTGGAGGTGCGCGTGGACCGGGCGGGCTTGCGGGGGCTTCATGCGCGGATCAAGGAAGCCATCAGCGCTGCAGTGGGCCAGGTTCTCACCGCGGGCTGAACCCCTCGCAGAACTGCCACCCGCCCGCCGCGCAACCCAAACCCGCCCGCCGCCGCCACCCAACTACGTAGCAGTAACGCGAAAGGGAGGGCGGCACCCGGATATCCGGGTGCCGCCCTCCCTTTGGCGTGGCAAGCGAAGGAGCTAGGCTTCTTCGACTCCAATGTGCGTCGGATCCAGGACGCGGCGCAGGAATTCCTTGGTGCGGGGCTGGGTGGGGGCGCTGATGACGTGCTCAGCCGGTCCTTCTTCCACCACGACACCGGCGTCCATGAAGACCACGCGGTCTGCCACTTCGCGGGCGAAACCCATCTCGTGCGTGACCACCAGCATGGTCATGCCTTCCTGGGCCAGCTTGCGCATGACGGCCAGGACGTCGCCCACGGTCTCAGGGTCCAACGCGGAGGTCGGCTCATCGAAAAGCATGAGCTGGGGGTCCATGGACAGAGCGCGCGCGATGGCTACGCGCTGCTGCTGGCCACCGGAGAGCTGGTCCGGGAAACGGTCGGCGAGGTGACCCAAGCCAACGCGTTCAAGGTTGTGGCGCGCCACGTCCGAGGCCTCGGATTTGGAGCGCTTCAGGACCTTCATCTGCGAGATGGTGCAGTTGTCCAGGACACTGAGGTGCGGGAACAGGTTGAAGTGCTGGAACACCATGCCGACGCTCTGGCGCATCTTGTTGAGATCGACATCGGGGTCGGTGGCCTCGAACTTGCCCACGTTGATGGTGCCCGCGTTGGGCTGCTCCAGCAGGTTGACGCAGCGCAGGAGGGTGGACTTGCCTGAACCCGAAGGCCCGATCAGGCAGACCACTTGTCCCGGTTCGACAGTCAGCGAGATGCCCTTGAGGACCTCGTTGCTGCCGTAGGACTTGCGAAGGTCCTTGATGTCCACGCCCGCGGCGCGAACGGTGCTGTTTACGACGTCGTTCATGACTGTCCTGCCTATCGCTTCGTCCGCGCGGAGCGGCTTTCGAACTTCCGTGCCAGGAGGCTCAAGGGGATGGTGATGACCAGGTAGAAGGCACCGGCTACGAGCAGCGGCGTCAGGCCGGCTCCGAGGCTGGAGATACCGTCGCGCCCGAACTTGGTGAGCTCGTACTGGGAGGCTGTGAGGCCCAGGACGTAGATCAGGGAGGAATCCTTGGTGAGCAGGATGATCTCGTTGGTCAGTGGCGGCAGGACGATCTTGAACGCCTGGGGAATGACGATGGAAACCATGGCGCGCCAGTGCGGCATACCCAGTGAACGGGCTGCTTCCATCTGGCCCTTGGGGACCGCCTGGAGGCCTGCGCGGAGGGTTTCAGCGATGTACGCCGAAGCCACCATGCCCAGGGACACCATCACCACGATGTTGACGTCCCACTGGACGCCGAAAGCCAGCGGAACACCGTAGCCGAAGGCGATGAAGACCAACAGCGCGGGAACGCCGCGGAAGAACTCGATGTACCCCGTTGCGAGCCAGCGGTACAGCGGGAACGAGGAAAGCTTCATCAGGGCAAGCAGAAGACCGCCTGACAAGCCCACCACGAATGCCAGTGCCGTGTAGATGAGGGTGTTCTTGAGGCCCACCAGGAAGATGTCCGGAAACATCGGCCCGATCTTGGCGAAGTTGAAGACGCTGGTGCCAATCGTCTTCCAGTCCACAGCAAGGATCACTGCGGCCACGGCCACGACGAAGATTCCGGCCTGGACGTACAAACTGACTTTGGCTCGTTGACGTGCAGTCATTGCCATGGGGTTCTCACATTCATGTTGCGCAGGTGGGCCCCGAAACAACGTGTCGTTTCGGGGCCCGCCTGCGTGGATCTCGGGAGCCGGGGCTCGGACTACTTGGTGGCTTCGCCGAACCAGGTGGTCTCGAACTTCTTCAGGGAGCCGTCGTCGGTGATGCGCTTCAGCGTGGCGTTCACGGCGTCCGTCATGGCGGTGTTGCCCTTCTTGATGGAGATGCCCAGCTTCTCGCCCGTTGCGTAGTCTTCAACGCGCTTGAGGTTGGAGTCGTCCTTGATGGCGTAGCCCAGGACGGACTGGTTGCCGATGGCTGCATCGATGGTGCCGGCCTTGAGGGCCTGGACCAAAAGGCCGGAATCCTCGAACTGCTGGGCGTCGATTCCCTTGTCCTTGGCGTACTGGGCGCCGGTGGTGGCCTGCTGGACGCCCACCTTCTTGCCCTTGGCGCCATCGATGTTGCTGATGCCCGAGGATGACGTGGCCACGAGGGTCAGGTCGTCGTCCAGGTAGGGAGTGGAGAAGTCCATGACGCTCTTGCGGACGTCCGTGATGGAAATCGAGGAGATGGAGACGTCGCAACCGGTCAGTGCGGTGCCGGTCTCGATGGCTTCGAAGGAGCTGTCCACCACGTTGAGTTCGGCCTTGACGTCCTTGGCGACCTCGGCGGCGATGTCCATGTCGAAGCCGACGATCTTGCCGTCCTTCTGGAATTCGAACGGCTCGTAGGGGACGTCCGAGCACACCGTGAGCTTGCCGGCATTGATGAGCTTGAGGCCCGAGGCATCCGAGGCAGCAGGGGTGGATGAGCCACCGCATGCGGTGAGGGCCAGTGCGCCGGCTGCGAGCACGGCGGCAATCTTGGTGCCGGACAGAACCGAACGGGAGATCTGCATGTTGTTTACCTTTTGTTGCGGTGGATGCTGAACTGAGTCGGTTTTAGTGTAGCGCCGAACGTGAGATGTGCATCACAGGAAACGAAGTTTCACTATTGGATAACAAGTTTACCCACTTATCAACTGCAAAAAGGGAGGTGCTGTCTGGAATCCCAGATTCAGCGACGGATCCCCAGTGCTTCGAGCATCGGCCGGAACTTCGCCCACGTTTCGGCCAGTTCTGCCTCCGGCTGCGAGCCCTCCACAATGCCGCAGCCCGCGTACAGGCGCACCGTAGTGGCGTCCTCGATGACCGCACCGCGTAGTGCGATGCCCCATTCGCCGTTCCCGGCGGCATCGAGCCAGCCGACCGGTCCTGCATAGGGACCGCGGTCCAGGTGTTCGAGCTTGCGAATCAACGCTCCGGCAACCAGGGTCGGGGTTCCGCACACAGCAGCCGTGGGATGCAGCGCATTGATCAAGGCCAAGCACGTAGGGACGTGACCCTCAATGTCGGCCAGCTCCGCCTTCACGTCCGAAGCCAGATGCCACACATTGGGCAGCTCAAGAATGAAGGGTTCGCTGTGGGAGTTCATCGCTTCAGAAAAGGGCGCAAGCTGCCGCGTCAGGGAATCAATGGCGATCTCGTGCTCATGGCGTTGCTTCTCGGACCCAGCCAGGACGCGCTCGGCGTATTCCATGGGGGAGCCGTCCATGCCATCGGCATCGCGGCGATCCAAGGTCCCTGCCAGCACCCGGGCCTGTGCCGTTCGGCCCTCCACCTGGATCAGCATCTCGGGCGTCGCGCCCACCAAACCGTCCACGCCGTACGTCCAGCATTCGCGGTACCTTGCGGCCAGCTGGCGGAGTACCTCTGCGGCGTTGACGCCCTCAGGAAGGGTCGCGACGACGTCCCGCGCCAACACGAGCTTCTCCAGTTTTCCGGCGCGGATCTCCTCGACCCCATTGGAAACGGCCTGCATCCACGCGGCCTCGCTCAGGGAACCATGGCTGAGGTAACCGGCGGAACCGTCCGCGGCAACAGCCGCAGGTGAGGGCCCGACGTCGGACCCTCCTGCCGCTGGATCGTCGCCGTTCGGATCCGGTTCAGTGAGCCAGCGGTTCACGGAGGCGAGGACGCCCGCTTCGGTGAGGGGGCCGTCGTCGAACGTTAACTGGGTGGCCCAGGCACGGCCATCGCGCATGCCAACCACCAGCTCGGGGAGGATCAGGCGGGACACGTGCGGGGATGTCTTGGAGAAAGCAAACGAGCCGAAAGCGACCGGACCGGTGCCCGGAAGCTCCACCTGATCCGTGATGTCGGCCTCAAGAATGAGGTGCCGCCACCAGATATCGGCCTCAAGGAAACGCTCAGGCCCGGTGGCGTTGAAGCGGGTCAGCTCCCCGTATCCCACCAGGCCGGCCTCTCGCCGGGACCAGCAAAGAACGTCGTCCCGGACCAGAAACGACGGCAGCCCCCCGGAGGATGAATCAACATCGAGGGGGACTGTCAAGGTGCGGAGCGTGCTCGTCATGATGGAACAACAGTACTCCCGCGGACAACCAGAATCTGAGCCGACTTCTACAGCGCAGCAAAGTCGGTGGAATGTCTGAGACAATTACAGGGTGAACCGAGCATCCTTGGAAAAGCGTCCGGACGAAGTTGCGACGATGTTTGATGATGTCGCCCCCAAATACGATGTCGTGAACGACGTCCTGTCCATGGGGCAGACCCGGCGTTGGCGCCGCATCGTGGTTGATGCCATGGACGTGAAGGTGGGCCAGAAGGTCCTGGACCTCGCCGCCGGAACCGGAACCTCCAGCGAACCCTATGCCGACGCAGGCGTGGACGTTGTAGCCTGCGACTTCTCCCTGGGCATGCTCAAGGTTGGCAAGCGCCGCCGCCCGGACATCGACTTCATTGCCGGTGACGCCACCAACCTGCCGTTCGCTGACAACAGCTTCGACGCTTCCACCATCTCCTTCGGCCTGCGGAATGTCGTTGAACCGCGCAAGGCCCTCGAGGAAATGCTGCGCGTCACCAAGCCGGGCGGCCGCCTGGTCATCGCCGAGTTCTCGCACCCTGTAGTTCCGCTGTGGCGCAACCTCTACACCGAATACCTCATGCGTGCGCTCCCGGCCATTGCCACCAAGGTGTCCTCCAACCCGGATGCGTACGTGTACCTCGCCGAGTCCATCCGCGCCTGGCCGGACCAGGACCACCTGGCCCAGTGGCTCAGCGACGCCGGCTGGACGGACATCACCTATCGCAACCTCAGCGGCGGCATCGTCGCCGTGCACCGTGCGCAGAAGCCCGCCGAGCACCGCGAAAGCGTTCCGGTGGCCAAGCTTCGCCGCCAGATCAAGCCGCGCCAACAGGCCGGCTGACCTCGTACTGCCTGCTGATTTTAGGACGACGTGAAAGTACTAATTGTTGGCGCGGGGCCGGCCGGGTCCACCGCCGCGTATTACCTCGCCCAGGCGGGCATCGATGTCACGGTGCTGGAGAAGACCTCCTTTCCGCGTGAAAAGGTGTGTGGCGATGGACTCACTCCGCGTGCGGTCCGTGAGATCCAGAAACTTGGACTGCCCCACTCTGTCGAGGACGGATGGCGCCGGAACAAGGGTCTCCGCCTCATTGCCGGCGGACGTACCATCGAGCTGCCCTGGCCCGAGGTCGCAGACTTTCCCACGTACGGCCTGATCCGCACACGTCTGGGCTTCGACGAATCGCTGGCCCGGCATGCAGAGGCCGCGGGAGCCGTCGTGCTTGAAGGCCACAGTGTTACCTCCGCTGTGACCGCTGACGACGGACGCGTCATCGGCGCACGGGCATCAATCCTCGACGAGTCCGGACGCAAGACGGGCGAAACGCGCGACTTCCATGCCGACGTCGTCCTCGCCGCGGACGGAAACTCGACCCGAACCGCCGTGTCGCTGGGTATGCACAAGCGCGACGACCGTCCTCTGGGTGTTGCCGTGCGTACCTACTTCACGTCGCCCCGGCACAACGACGACTGGATGGAAGGCTGGCTGGAACTTCCCGGCAAGTCAGGCAAGCCGCTGCCCGGTTACGGCTGGGTGTTTGGTGTCGGCGACGGCACCTCCAACGTGGGCCTTGGCATCCTGAACTCCTCCAAGGAATTCGGCAAGCTGGACTACAAGCAGGTCCTGCGCGAGTGGACCTCCACCATGCCCGCCCACTGGGGCTTCACGCCGGAGAACCAGGTGGGGGAGATCCGCGGCGCCGCGCTGCCCATGGGCTTCAACCGCACCCCGCATTACTCGCCCGGCCTGCTCCTGCTGGGCGACGCCGGCGGGATGGTCTCCCCGTTCAACGGCGAAGGCATTTCCTACGCCATGGAGTCGGCCCGTTTCGCGGCCGAGTTCCTGATTGATGCGTCCTCACGCTCGGCTTCCGCCGGTTGGTCAACGCACGACGCCGACGCGCACCTCTCGCGGTACGCGGACTATGTCCGGGACCAGTGGGGATCGCACTTCACGCTGGGTCGTGCCTTCGCGTTCCTCATTGGCAAGCCTGCCGTGATGAAGCTGGCACTGCGCACGGGTATGCCCCTTCCTGCGTTGATGCGCTTCGTGGTCCGCATGCTCGCCAACCTCACGGATCCCGCCGCGAAAGGCTTCGAAGACCGCGTAATCCGGGTCCTCGAGATGCTGGTTCCGGCCACGTCCAACACTTCCCCTGCCCGTGCCCTGACACCGGCAGGCTCCGACACCGCGGTTTCCGCACCAACTAGTTAGGGTTAACCCGTGACGAACTCTGCCGAACACAGCTGGACGCATGCCGGGCACGGCTTGCCGCAGACTGTTGAGCCTGCTCCCAACACCACAGCGATCGCAACGGGACTCCAGCTGCCCGCCGGTTTTGCCGCTATTGCCGGCGACGCCGAACTCGGTCCTGCCATCACCACCAACCTGGCCCGGGTGGAGAAGAAGCTCCGCGAAGCCATCTCCAACTCGGACCCCCTGGCCGATGCCACGTCACGCCACCTGGTGGAAGCCGGCGGCAAGCGAATCCGTCCGCTGCTCACGTTGCTGTGCGCGCACCTTGGTGATGCCTCGCGTCCCGAGGTTGTCCAGGCTGCCGTAGTCGTTGAGCTTACGCACCTGGCAACGCTCTACCACGATGACGTGATGGACTCAGCTCCCTTCCGCCGCGGTGCCCCCACAGCCCACGAAGTGTGGGGCAACTCGGTAGCCATCCTGACTGGTGACCTCATCTTTGCCCGCGCTTCCATCCTGGTGTCCGAGCTCGGCTCCCGCGCCCTGGGGATCCAGGCCCGTACCTTCGAGCGGCTGTGCCTCGGCCAGCTCCACGAAACCGTGGGGCCGCGCGAGGACGAAGATCCCGTAGATCACTACCTTTCCGTCATCGCGGACAAGACCGGTTCCCTGGTTGCAGCATCGGGTCAGCTCGGTGCGATCTTTGCCGGCGCCGATGAAGCCTACGAGGACCTGCTGGTGGAATACGGCGAGAAGGTTGGCGTGGCTTTCCAGCTCGCGGACGACGTCATCGATGTCACCGGCGTGAAGGTCAAGTCCGGCAAGTCCCCGGGCACGGACCTCCGCGAAGGCGTTCCCACGCTGCCTGTACTTTTGTTGCGCCGCGATGCCGCAGCGGGGGACTCCTCTGCCGCCGAACTCCTCACACTGATCGACGGCGACCTGTCCTCGGACGCAGCACTCGCTGAGGCCGTTGCCGGTCTGCGTGAACACCCCGTCACCAACGAGTCGTGGAAAATCGCGCGCCAGTGGTCCGCCGAAGCCGTTGCCGCCCTGGCCCCGCTGCCCGAGGGTGTGGTAAAGGATTCCCTCACCAACTTTGCGCATGCTGTGGTGGACCGCAGCAGCTAAGTGCCTTTTTTGGCTGTGGCTTCCTGACCTTGTTTGAGCTTCTGACGGCCGCTATGCATCCCATTTGGGTTGCATAGCGGCCGTTTTGGTTTCAAAGAAGGTCAGGACGCCACGGCATCCGCTCACATCACGACGCCGGCACCTCCTTAGGCGACCAGCGCGACGGCCCGAACTGGCCGGCTTCCCTGTTGCTCAGTACCGCGAGCACCTCCGCCACCATCTTCTCGGGGTGGTGCACTACGTCAGCGTAGTAATAGCGAAGGACCAGGAAGCCTCCCCGCATGCGGGCATTGTTTCGGTACTGGTCCTTCTTCACTTGTTTGCCTTCCAAATGAGTGCCGCCGTCCAGTTCGACGACCAGGCACTCGTTGATAAGGCAGTCCACCTCGCCGACGCCTCGCAGCTGAACGTGCATCCGTACGTTGAGCCCGGGCCTCACGAAAAAAGTGTGTGCCAAGACCTCCAGCAAGGAGTCTGCCCGCGGTAGGACCAGACCGAGGATTTCCCGCGCCCGACCATTCCGGTTTCCGGGCAGCTTGGATCTCAGGTAGTCGGGGCTCAGCAGAGCCTGGCTCACCGCGCTCTGAACCATGACCAGCGACTCCAGGTCCGGGCGGCAACGAAGCGCATGAATCAGGACGTCAGCCGCTGCGGCAACAGGTAGGTAGGGGTGTGGTGGGTGGGTAGCGGCTGCATGATCGACGATGTCGGGATGAGCGATTCCATTGCCTCGACTTAGGTGCAAGACCGCCGGTTCTCGGAGCGTCCATAGGCTATGGAATTTCGCAGCCGAGACGCAGGTCAGCAGACCATTCGCGCGAAAGGCTGCTACGACGTCGGGGTCTGCTCCTTTGGTGACGTAGACGCCGCGCTTCAGCCTGGTGCCCAAACCGGTATCAACGGCTGAGGCTAATGTCCGTTCGGAAAATTTAGCCCGACGCGGATTCGCCGTTCGTGCAGCACCGTGTCGGAAACGAAGGAATTCGGCAAGGTCCATCCGCCATGATCACGGTGACGAAGGGGACACCGCCCCAAAAATCGCGACTATGTGGATAACTCGAATGTTCAAGTAAATATGCTTGCGCGCCTTGGAAATTCATTGACCCTGAAAGTTGCATATATGACAGGCTTGTCATAAGCTATTCACGGATCCACTAAATGCCTCCGGTGGGTCTGATGCGAACGGAGATTGTGGTCCCGGTTCGGTGCAGCGTATGACTCGTAACGTTGCAACGAACCGGGGCCATTCCGTTTTTTAGCAGGACCAGCCCCGCTGACGTTGCAAGACGGTGGCGTCCTGACCCTCTTGGAAAGCAGAACAGCCCCCATGCAACCACTAAAGGGTGCACAGGGGCTGGGCTCAGCTCAAACGGGGTCAGGAAGCCACGGGCTTAGTCTTCGTCGTTGAACGCCCACTCGAACATGTCGAAGACGAACTCGGAGAACGTGCCTTCCTCGCTCTTCCACTGACCGCGGGCGTTGTTTCGACGCCAGACGATGGGGTCAGGGATGCTGAGGTCTGCGGTACGGAAGCCCCAGGTGAACTGCTCGTCTTCATCCTCAAGGAACATGAGGAAACCTTCGTCATCGACTTCGAGTTCCTCGGGGTCCCAGAAGTAGTGGTACGCCTCCATGAGGTCCTCGCAACCGCCGATGGCCAGGTAGAACTCGCGGAGAACCAGCGGGATGGTGAAGGAGTGGTCGGCGAGGGCGTCGTCCAGTTCGTCGGGCGTGAGGCCGTCTTCTTCCTGCCATTCATCCTCGAGATACTTTGGGACCAGCGCGCGGAACTTCTCGAGGAACATGTCAGTCATGCTCTTATCCTAGCTAATCCCGGAGGCCTGAAATTGCGCCTCCACCGGTCCCGGCACGGTGCCAACCACGGACGGCCAACGGCACATACCAGCTGCGTCGCCAGGCCGTCACCCGGAAAGCGAAAACAACAGCGGCAATGACACAAGCTGTCAGCCCACTGAACACGCCAAGGTGCCACATCAGCGTGGTCAGGCCGGCGCCTACGAAGGCAGGCAGCGCATAGATGTCGCGGTTGTTGAACAGCGTAGGGATCTCGTTGGCCGTGATGTCCCGGAGCAAGCCGCCGCCCACACCCGTGGTGACACCCAACAGGATGGCGGCTACCGGGTTCATGCCGGCGCTGATCGCCTTCAGGGTGCCGGTGATGCAGAACAAGGCGAGCCCGCCGGCGTCGAACAGCGTCAAAAGCGAGGTGAAGCGCTGGACGGACGAGAACAGATAGTAGACCAGCATCGCTGCGAGCAGCGGCGGCGCCAAATAAGCGGGATTCGTGAAGGCGATCGGGGGACCGGCGTTGATGACGATGTCGCGGATCACCCCGCCGCCCAGGGCCGCAATGGAGGCGAGGAGTATCGAACCAACAAAGTCGAACTGCTTCCGGGCGGCCAACAAGGAGCCGGACACGGCAAAAAAGAACACGCCTATGAGGTCAAGCCAGAGAAGAACAACGTCAATGGAAATCAAGTGGACTGGTTCTTTCTTAATGTGCTTCACAACAGGTGCTGGCTCAACGTTACGCTAGCTCCCATGAACAGCCCCGTTTTGATCGCCTGTGCCCACGGAACCCGCAACGCTGAGGGCCAGGCAGCCATCCGCCAGGTCATGGCCGAGATCGGGGAACTCCGTCCCGTGCTGCGGGTGCTTGAGGCCTACGTGGACGTGCAGGAACCCGAGCTGGGCGGCGTGGTGGAGGGCCTGCCCGAGGGGACCGCCGCCGTCGTCGTACCGCTTTTGCTGTCCACTGGCTTCCACATCAAGGTGGACGTCCCCAAGGCCATCAAGCCGAGGCCGGAGGTAGTGGCCGCCAGGCCGCTGGGCCCGGATCCGCGCCTGGCTGAGTTGCTGGCCGCTCACTTGCATGCGGCTGGTCTGCAAGAGAACGACGGCGTGCTGCTGGCCGCCGCTGGATCCTCCCTTCCGGACGGCTCGGTTGATTCGGAGGAGCAGGCGCGGTTGCTCGCGGATTTGCTGCCGAACAAGGTGCGGGTCGCCTATGGTGCCAGCGCGCAACCAACAGTGCCCGACGGCGTCGCCTCCCTGCGTGCGGAACTCGCCGCGGATGGGGGAGCAGGCAGGGTCTTCATTGCGTCGTACCTGCTGGCCACCGGCTACTTCCACGATCAGCTGGCGAAGGCCGGCGCGGACGTTGTTGCGGCTCCCTTGCTGCCGTCGAAGGTGCTCGCAGAGATCGCACTGGAACGCTACGACGCAGTGTTGGGAAGGCTCTCCTAACCTTTATTTACGCGGAACTTGGCCCGAAAAGACCTGCACAAAACAGGCCTCCGGGACAAGGCCGCTGGCGTGTTCGTGACGAAATGTTTCCCTAGGTGACTTAGCATTTCCGGACCTTTGCTGGCGAAATCTGGCCAGACCTACAGTCGATGTATGACAGATACAGCTGTAGCCGGTGCGTCGGCTGACACCGCCAAGCGTCCGGCACGCACCCGCCCTGCCGCCAAGCCCCACGGCCAGTGGAAGGTTGACGGCACCGCGCCCCTCAATGCCAACGAAACCTGGAAGCAGGAAGACAACGGACTGAATGTCCGTGAGCGCATTGAGTCTGTCTATTCCAAAGAAGGCTTCGACTCGATCGACGGAACGGACCTCCACGGCCGCTTCCGTTGGTGGGGTCTGTACACCCAGCGCAAGCCCGGGATCGACGGCGGCAAGACGGCAACGCTTGAGCCGCACGAGCTCGAAGACAAGTACTTCATGCTGCGCGTGCGCATCGACGGTGGGGCCCTGACCACAGAGCAGCTCCGTGTGATCGGCCAGATTTCCGTAGACTTTGCCCGCGGCTCGGCCGACCTGACGGACCGCCAGAACATCCAGCTGCACTGGATCCGTGTGGAGGACGTGCCGGAGATCTGGCGTCGCCTCGAGGGCATCGGGCTCTCCACCACGGAAGCTTGCGGCGACGTTCCCCGCGTCATCCTCGGCTCCCCGGTTGCGGGCATCGCCAAGGACGAGATCATCGATCCCACGCCGCTCATCCACGAGCTCGCCGAGCGATTCATCGGCGACCCCGAGCTGGCCAACCTGCCGCGCAAGTACAAGACCGCCATCACCGGCCACCCCTCCCAGGACGTGGTGCACGAGATCAACGACTTCGCCCTGGTGGGAGTTGTCCACCCCGAGCTCGGTGCCGGCTACGACCTCTGGGTTGGCGGCGGCTTGTCCACCAACCCCCGCCTGGCCGAACGTCTCGGTGTGTTCGTCTCCGCTGACGTCGCCGCTGAAGTGTGGCTGGGCGTCACCAGCATTTTCCGCGACTACGGTTACCGCCGCATGCGTACCAAGGCCCGCCTGAAGTTCCTCATGAACGACTGGGGTCCGGCCAAGTTCCGCCAGATCCTTGAAGACGAATACCTCGGCTTCAAGCTCCCGGACGGCCCCGCCGCTCCCAAGCCCACCGCTCCCGGTGACCACATCGGCGTCCACGAGCAGAAGGACGGTAAGTTCTTCATTGGCGTTGCTCCGACGGTGGGTCGCACGTCCGGCGAGGCACTTGTGACGCTGGCGGACACCCTGGAGAAGCACGGCAGCTACCGCCTGCGCACTACGCCGCACCAGAAGCTCGTCATCCTGGACGTCGCCAAGGAGCAGGTGGAACCCCTGATCGCCGAACTGGACACCTTGGGCCTCTCCGCCCGACCGTCCGTATTCCGCCGCGGCACCATCGCCTGCACGGGCATCGAATTCTGCAAGCTGGCCATCGTGGAAACCAAGGTCACAGCAGCAACGGCCATCGCTGAGCTGGAGCGCCGCCTGGCCGACCTCGTGGAAACCAAGCAGCTGCCCCAAGCACTGTCCCTCCACATCAACGGTTGCCCGAACTCCTGCGCCCGCATCCAGACGGCCGACATCGGCCTGAAGGGCATGATGCTTCCGACACCCGACGGCGACCCCACCCCAGGTTTCCAGGTCCACCTCGGTGGCGGGCTGGCCAACAACGAGCGCGAAGAAGCCGGTTTGGGACGCACCGTCCGCGGCCTCAAGGTCACCGTGGAAAACCTGCCCGATTACGTGGAGCGCGTGGTCCGTAAGTTCGTCGCCGTCGGCGCCGAAGGCCAGACCTTCGCTGAGTGGGCACACTCCGCAGATGAAGGAGACTTGCAATGACCGTAGCTGTAGCACTCAAGCGGTCCAACGAGGAGCTCAAGGCACTTGCTGAGGCCGGGGCCGCCGAGCTCGGCTGGAACGCCAGTGCCACCGAAGCGATCGCCTGGGTGGCCCGCAACTTCGAACTGCCTGCGGTAACGGTGGCCTGCTCCATGGCCGACGCCGTCCTGCCGGCTTTGGTCGCAGACCAGCTTCCCGGCGTCGACGTCTTGTTCCTGGAGACCGGCTACCACTTCCAGGAAACGTACGACACCCGCAACGAAGTTGCCGCGAACCTGCGCGTCAACGTGGTGGACGTCCTCCCGGAAACCACCGTGGAACAGCAGGACCGCCTGCTCGGCAAGGACCTGTTCGCCCGCGACCCCGCCCAGTGCTGCGCGCTGAGGAAAGTCCAGCCCCTGCGTCGGTCGCTTGCCGGCTACGAGGTGTGGTTCACCGGAGTCCGTCGCGACGAGGCACCCACCCGGACCAACACTCCGGTTGTCACCTGGGACGAAGGATTCGGCCTGGTCAAAGTGAACCCGATGGTCGACTGGACCTTCGATCAGCTGATCGAGTACTCCGAAGACAACATCCTTCCCGTCAACCCCCTCCTGAGCCAGGGCTACCCGTCCATCGGCTGCCAGCCCTGCACCCGCCAGGTTGCCCCGGGTGAAGACCCCCGCGCTGGCCGCTGGGCAGGATCCGACAAGACAGAATGCGGACTACACACATGAGCACCCAAACAACAACGGACGCCTACGCAGCAGATGCCGCCCCCGCCCCTTCGCTGGACGGCAATGCTGCAAGCAGCATTGCGTCCAGCTACGACAGGCCCGATGCCACTCCCGGGGCGGCATCTGCTGCTTCGGCTCTGGAATCGACTCGCCTTTCGTCGCTGGACACCCTCGAGTCCGAGGCCATTCATATCATTCGCGAGGTCGTTGCCGAGTTCGAGAAGCCTGCGCTGTTGTTCTCCGGCGGCAAGGACTCCGTGGTCATGTTGCATCTGGCTACCAAGGCGTTCTGGCCGGGCAAGGTTCCTTTCCCCGTCCTGCACGTGGACACGGGACACAACTTCCCGGAGGTCATCGACTTCCGCGACCGCACTGTTGAGCGCCTTGGCCTGAAGCTGGTTGTCGGCTCGGTGCAGGAGTTCATCGATCGCGGCGAACTGGCTGAGCGTGCCGACGGCACCCGCAACCCGCTGCAGACCGTTCCGCTGCTGGACGCGATCCAGCGCAACAAGTTCGACGCCGTGTTCGGCGGTGGCCGCCGTGACGAGGACAAGGCCCGTGCCAAAGAGCGCATCCTGAGCCTCCGCGACGAGTTCGGCCAGTGGGATCCGCGCAACCAGCGTCCCGAACTGTGGAACCTGTACAACGGCCGCCACACTGTGGGCCAGCACGTCCGTGCGTTCCCCATCAGCAACTGGACCGAGCTGGACATCTGGCGCTACATCGAGCGCGAAAACATCGAGCTCCCCAGCCTCTACTACGCCCACGAGCGCGAAGTCTTCGCCCGTGACGGCATGTGGCGTGCCGTGGGCGAGGTTTCGCAGCCGTTGCCGCACGAGGACGTCATCACCAAGCTGGTCCGCTACCGCACGGTGGGCGATATGTCCTGCACAGGTGCTGTTGAGTCCGACGCACGCACCGTGGCCGACGTCGTTGTTGAAGTCGCTGCCTCCACCCTGACCGAACGTGGCGCCACCCGAGCAGATGACCGCATCTCCGAGGCAGCCATGGAAGACCGCAAGAAGGACGGCTACTTCTAAATGAGCACCGAAACACTGGCTGCGGGGCTGGAAACAGCCCTGCCCACAACACTGTTCCGTTTCGCTACTGCCGGATCGGTCGACGACGGCAAGTCCACGTTGGTGGGCCGCCTCCTCCACGATTCCAAGGCGATCCTCGCTGACACGCTCGACGCCGTTGCCCGCACCTCTGCGGACCGCGGCTTCGGCGGCGAGAAGGGCGGGATCGACCTCGCCCTCCTGACTGACGGCCTGCGTGCCGAGCGCGAGCAGGGCATCACCATCGATGTGGCCTACCGCTACTTCGCTACCGACCGCCGCAGCTTCATCCTGGCGGACTGCCCCGGCCACGTTCAGTACACCAAGAACACGGTAACCGGCGCGTCCACTGCGGATGCCGTCGTCGTACTTATTGACGCCCGCAAGGGTGTCTTGGAGCAGACACGGCGCCACCTTTCCGTGCTGCAGCTGCTGCGCGTTGCCCACGTGATCGTGGCCGTCAACAAGATCGACCTGGTGGATTTCAGCGAGCAAGTGTTCCGGGACATCGAAGCCGACGTGCAGAAGGTTGCCCGCGAGCTTGGACTTGGTTCCGATGGGGTCGCGGACCTGCTCGTGGTTCCGGTTTCGGCGCTCGACGGCGACAACGTGGTGGACCGCTCCGATCGCACTCCCTGGTACACCGGTCCGGCGCTGCTGGAGGTCCTGGAAACCCTCCCGGCTGCTGACGAGCTCGAGGCCGAACTGGAGAGCTTCCGCTTCCCGGTCCAGCTGGTGATCCGTCCGCAGGGTGCCTTGGCTCCGGATGCTGTTGCTGCCGGGCTCGATGTGGAGGCGTACCGCGACTACCGTGCGTACGCGGGCCAGATCACTGAGGGCTCCGTGAAGCTCGGGGACGAAGTTTCCGTTATCAGCCCGGGCCACGAGCCGCGCACCACCACGGTGATCGGCATCGACTTTGCCGGCCAGTCGTTGGACGAGGCCGCAGCACCGCAGTCGGTGGCTGTTCGCCTCGCTGACGAGATCGACATCGCCCGTGGCGACACCATCGCAGCTGCAGGTACGGTCCGCGAAAGCACTGCAGACCTGTATGCGTCGTTGGCTTGGCTCTCGCCGAAGCCGCTCCGTGAGGGCCAGAAGGTCCTAGTGAAGCACGGTACGCGCACGGTCCAGGCACTGGTCCGGAACGTCACCGGCAAGCTGGACCTGGCCACGTTCAACGTGGAGCCGGCGACCAACCTGGAGCTTAACGACATTGGACACGCACAGCTCCGGCTCTCTGCTCCGTTGCCGTTGGAGAACTACCTGCACCACCGCCGCACCGGCGCTTTCCTGGTGATCGACCCCATCGACGGCAACACCCTTGCCGCCGGCTTGGTCAAGGACCACCCGGGCGACCACGAAGACGAACGTTACGTCATCTAGGGTCACACGTAGTCACAAAACCGCAGCTTGTTCGCGACTCCTCACGTTGTACGGCGGGAATTTCGGACAAGCTGCGGTTTTCTTTTTGGGGAAGGACCCATGCCACAGAACACCACGCTCAGCACGTACTTGACCTCCGGCAAGGACTTGGTCCTGGACGGTGCCTTGGCCACTGAACTCGAGGCGCATGGCTGCGACCTGGAGGATTCGTTGTGGTCCGCCAAGGTCCTGCTGGAGCAGCCGCACTTGATCAAGCACGTCCACCGCGACTACTTCGACGCCGGCGCCTCCGTGGCCATCACGGCCAGCTACCAGGCCACTCCGCAGGGTTTTGCGCGGCGCGGGTTGTCCGTGGAGGAGTCATTGGAGTTGGTGGCGTTGAGCGTCCGGCTGGCCGACGAAGCCCGCCAGGAAGCCTTGGCGGAGGGCTCCGCGAGCGGCCCTTTGCTGGTGGCCGGATCGGTGGGGCCCTACGGCGCCTACCTTGCCGACGGCTCCGAGTACCGCGGGGATTACACGCTTACTGCCGCGGAATTCCGGGACTTCCACCGCCCGCGTATTGCGGCGCTGGTGGAAGCCGGCGCGGATTTCCTGGCGTGCGAGACGCTGCCGTCGTTCACCGAAGCGGAGGCGCTGTTGGCGCTCGTGGCAGAGTTCGACGTCGAATCCTGGTTTACGTTCACGCTGCGGGACAGCGGCCACATCAGTGACGGAACGCCGCTTGCGGACGTGGCTGAGATGCTCCGCGCGGAACCGCGCGTGGCCGCCGTCGGGGTTAATTGTGTGCCGCTGGAACTGGTGACGGACGCGTTGGGAACTCTGCAACAGTCCTCCGACAAGCCCCTGGTGGCCTACCCGAATTCGGGCGAAACCTATGATGCGGTGACCAAAACGTGGGGTCCGGCTGCCGGCGTTCAGGGCACCGGAACCTTGGCTGAAAACGCAGCTGAATGGCAGGGACGGGGCGCCCATCTCATAGGTGGCTGCTGCCGCACAACTCCCCGCGACATTGAAGCCCTCGCGGCGAATATGACGCCACGTGAACCTGCGTGAACCTTGATTTCTACGGGATTGAAGCCGAAATATGACAGTCCTTACTGTGAAGGCATGACCTCTCCGGACTGGTCCTTGCTTGCCCTCGACGGGCGATGTCACGGGGCCTGATCTTCGCCCCTCTCGCATCCCACATCTTCTTAGGACCCAACCTCATGGCTAACAAACCCGAGTCACAACCCGAATCCGGTACCACCCGCATTGTCGCCGGTGAGACCGCTTCCAAGCCCAAACGTCGCCGCACCCTGGAGATCGGCCTGGCCGTTGGCCTGGTCGTCCTCATTGGTGCTGGCGCTGCCGTAGCTTCGGCCGTCTCCAACAACAATCAGGCCGCACCGGCTCCCGCAACGACTCCCGCCGCGGAGCTCAAGCTGGGCTACTTCAGCAACGTCACCCACGGCCCGGCGCTGGTCGGAACGAGCAAAGGCTTGATCCAGAAGGAGCTTGGCGAGACCAAGCTCAGCACCCAGATCTTCAACGCCGGCCCTGCCGCGATCGAAGCCCTGAACGCCGGGGCCATCGACGCTACCTACATTGGCCCGAACCCGGCCATCAACTCCTTCGTCAAGAGCAACGGCGAATCCATCAGCATCATCGCCGGCGCAGCTTCCGGCGGTGCCCAGCTTGTCGTCAAGCCGGAGATCAACTCCGCAGCCGACCTCAAGGGCAAGGTACTCGCCTCGCCGCAGCTCGGCGGCACGCAGGACGTCGCCCTCCGCGCCTGGTTGGGCCACCAGGGTTACAAGACCAACCCGGACGGCAGCGGTGATGTGAACATCAACCCGACCGAAAACGCCCAGTCGCTGAAGCTCTTCCAGGACGGAAAGCTCGACGGTGCGTGGTTGCCTGAGCCGTGGGCCTCCCGCCTGGTGCTCGAAGCCGGTGCGAAGGTCCTGGTGGACGAGAAGGACCTGTGGGACAAGGGTGACTTCACCACCACCATCCTGATCGTGAACAAGAAGTTCGCCGCTGAACATCCGGAAACGGTGAAGGCTCTGTTGAAGGGCCACGTTGAGTCCGTGAACTGGTTGAACTCCGCATCCGCGGACGAGAAAGCCACCACCATCAACGCAGTCCTCAAGGACACCGCAGGCAAGCCGCTCCCGGCGAACGTGATCGAACGCGCTCTGCAGAACATCAAGTTCACCACCGATCCTCTCGCAGGAACGTACAAGAAGCTCCTGCAGGACGGTGTTGACGCGGGCACCACCAAGCAGGCCGACATCAACGGGATCTTCGATCTCCGCGCCTTGAATGAGGTGGAGGGCAAGAAGACCTCAGCCGCAGGTCTTGGCCAGGACTAAGCACTGACAGGCTGGTCCGTTCCCCTGGAAACTGCCGGGGAACGGACCGGCCTTTGGCCATATCAGCTCTACCAATCAACATGAAGGACGGGACCATGCCAGTCGTACTCGAGAACCTGGGGAAGCGCTTCGGCGACGGCGCCCCGGTGCTGGACGACGTCAACGCCACCATCGCCCAGGGCGAGTTCGTTGCCCTCCTCGGTGCGTCCGGCTGCGGTAAGTCCACCCTGCTGAACATCATGGCGGGACTGGAAAAGCCGACGTCGGGCGCCCTTGAAGTACCCAGCGACGGTGCCGCCTTCATGTTCCAGGACGCGTCCTTGTTCCCTTGGCTGACCGCCCGGGGGAACATCGAGTTGGCATTGCAACTAGCGGACAAGTCCAGCACGAAAGCCAGCCGCAGGGACCGCGCCAACGAACTGCTGGAGCTCGTCCACTTGGGTGGCGCGGGAGACAAGCGTCCTCACGAACTCTCCGGTGGCATGCGGCAGCGCGTTGCCTTGGCCCGCTCGTTGGCCCAGGACCGGCAACTGCTGCTGATGGACGAGCCGTTTGCCGCCCTGGACGCCATTACCCGGGACCTTCTGCATGACGAGCTTGAGCGCATCTGGAAGGAAACCGGCCGGACCATCGTGTTCGTGACCCACAATGTGCGCGAGGCCGTCCGTCTGGGCCAGCGCGTGCTGCTTTTGTCCTCCCGCCCCGGCCGTGTGGTGGCCGAATGGGACGTCACCGAAGAACACCGGACCGACGCCGGCAGTGCTGGGGAGCTGACCAGTGTCATCACCCGCCGCCTTCGCGAGGAGATCCGCCGCCATGCCAAGTAACCCCATCACCACCGAAGAGCGGACCCTTCCCGTGACTGAATCCAAAGAACACATCACCTCGCCGTCGCTGAAGGGCAACGCCTCGGAACTTCGCGACCTTGAAGCGGGCCTGGACAATCTTCAGTCAGACCTTGGCCGCAAGCGCGGCATCGAATGGAAGCGCGTCCTGCTTCCCGTCCTGGCGCTGGTGGTACTCATCCTCGCGTGGCAGTTCTACGTTTCGCTGGGCCTCAAGCGTCGCGACCAAGTACCGGGGCCGCTGGATGTGCTGAACCAGCTGGTTCTGCTCTGGAGTGAAGGCAAGGTCCAGGAATCAGTGTGGACTTCGCTGCAGCGAGGATTGATTGGGTTCCTGATTTCCGTAGTGGTCGCAACACCGGTGGGCTTGCTGCTGGCACAGGTTGCTCCCTTGCGCCGCGCCTTTGGTCCGCTGATTTCCGGGCTTCAGGTGCTGCCGTCCGTGGCCTGGGTTCCCGCAGCCATCATTTGGTTCGGCCTGACGGACGCAACGGTGTACTTTGTGGTGCTCATGGGTGCCATCCCGTCCATCATCAACGGGCTTATCTCCGGCGTCGACCAGATCCCACCGCAATACCGGAGCGTTGGGACCGTCCTGGGCGCGAACCGGCTTCAGATGGCGCTGCAGATCATCCTGCCGGCTGCCCTGCCCGGGTACATCGGTGGTTTGAAGCAGGGCTGGGCTTTCTCGTGGCGCTCACTCATGGCTGCTGAAATCATCGCAGTGGGCGGCACCATCGGTTTCGGGTTGGGCTCGCTCCTTGACCAGGGCCGCGCGTTGTCCGACATGGCGATTGTGATGTCCGCGATCCTGCTCATCCTGTTTGTGGGCATCCTGATTGAGCTCCTGGTGTTCGGGCCGATCGAGAAGCGCTTGCTGCAGCGCCGGGGTTTGCTGGCGGGCAGCAGCCGCTAACCATTGGAGTTTTTGTACACGTAATGCCCTTAAGAGTGCTTCTTAGGGGCATTACGTGTACAAAAACTCGCCCTTCCCGGCCGGATCTGGTTTCGACCCGGACGAAATGCTACGTTGCCACGAGCCTTTGCATATGGGGGAGGCGATTCCGGGAATCGTGTGGACGGTGACAGCTCATGATCATGCAGCAAAGAACACTGGTGTCGGTTGCTGTAGCTGCACTGCTTTCCGTGACGTCGTGTGCAGCGCCGGCCCCACAGCCCGACGCGGAAGCGAAGGCCACTGTTCAGTCTCTTATCGAGCGGGCCATCGACCGTAGGAATCATCAAGTTGTCACAGGGTTCTCCTCCACCAAGGAGGAGATCAGTATGGATTTCGTCCCGGCGGCAGTTGAGCGTGTCGAGCTTGAGTACCGAAAACTCCACCAACGCAGGGACGCGTTTGCTCCCTATGGCGCCTTTTGACGGACACCGGCTCGGAGATCACCATCAAGAAATTCACCATCACCAAAACCGGCGCCAAGGTTGAGATCTCGGAGCAGACACAGCTGGAACACGGTCCGGTGAACGGCGTGCAAGGCCCCGGCGAGGGGTACGTCTACGACCAAACCGTTGAGCTTGAGAGAACCGGCGACGCGTGGAAGATCAGCAGTATCGCCCCTGAAAATCCGGGCAAGCCTTACCCGACGACAATTGTTGATCCAGACACGCTTTAGGCGCTCGGCACTTCGCGTCGGCCGCTGCATAACAGTCGACTTCCGGACGGCGCGCAAAGGCTCGACGGCGACCTCCCGCCGTCGAGCCCTTGCGTCACCAGACGGTGAGGCTAGAGTCCGGTCAGCAGATCCCGCATTTCCCGAATCTCTGCTTCCTGCGCCGTGACGATGTCCTTGCCGAGCTGGACAGCCTCAAGGTCCTTTCCCTGGGCTATTTCGGTTTTGGCCATGGTCACGGCACCTTCGTGATGCGCGATCATCTGCGTCAGGAAGAGCCTGGCGGCTTCCACGCCTTGGGCTTCTCTGAGTTTCTGAAGGTCCGCTTCGCTCAGCATGCCGTCCATGCCGTGGCCGCCATGCCCCGAGGATCCCATGACAGGCACGTTCCAGCTGTTCAGCCAGCCCGTCATCTTCTCTATTTCGGGTGCCTGCGCGTCTTTGATCTTCACGGCCAAGTTGGTAATCGAGGCCGGGATGTCAGCCTTTGCCAGCATGACGTCGGACATCTCCACCGCTTGGGAGTGATGGGGGATCATCATCTGGGCGAACATGGTGTCTGCGGCGTTGTGCCCGGCGTCGCTGCTGTTCGCAGAGGGGCTGATGGAGGTGCCGGCACTTCCATGGTCCATGCCCGGCATGGAACCGGAGCCGGGGTTGGAAGCGCAACCAGCCAGGGCAAGCAGAGCTGCGAGAGCCGCTCCGGTCACAGTGAAGTGAGTTCTGTTCATGAGTAAAAGTCCTTTGCATTTCGGGCGGCGTTGATAGTCAGCCGCACCGTAGTCAACAGATGGTGAATGGATGTGTGGTCCCGGTTGTTACCGGACCATCCAGTGCTCACGTACGGCTGATGCAGAGTTGCCCGGGTGTAGGACCGTGGGGTTGGTAGGACCAGGACGGAAAGATGGTGGGCAGTTCCCACGATGCAGGGGTGACTTCGCCTGTCGTGCCGGGTGGGGGAGCGCTCAGAGAAGCTGTTGTGAGGGATGGGATGCAACCGGCGGCCTGAGTGCAGGAGCAGCTTCCAAATTCCGTGCCGTGATCGTCGCCAGCCGAGGCACCGCTCACCTCATGAGAAGGGCCGTGCGCGTGGTGGGATGAGGAGGTGCTCACTACAGGTGATGCCGCATGAGACGCATGCGTTCCCCCTGCCCCATGCGGACCGCTGATGATGTGCATTCCGAATATGCCTGCAATGACGGCCGTCACCAGAAGTAGAAGCAACGCCCGCACGAGGGAGGCGGCAAGAGCGCGAGGGGACAGCAGTTTGCTCACGATGCTTCACCACCTTCGTCTACTTCCGATGCTGTCAGCATACCCCGGTAGGGTATAAATGAGCGATTCATTTTCTGCTGGCGCTGCCTGCCCTTGGCATTCCTCCGTTGTCCGCTGCGCCATTGCGATTCGCGGCCTAGAATCGTCGAATGGGCCTTCTAACGTTCAGCATCAACGTCACGCTCGATGGTTGCGTGGACCATCAGGAGGGCATCGCCGACGACGAGACGCACGCCCACTTCACGCGTCTCCTGGATCAGAGCGGCGCAATGCTCTGGGGCCGGACTACCTACGAAATGATGGAGGTCTACTGGCCCTTGGTTGCCCGCGGCGAAGTAGAAGCGCCGCCAGCCCTACGCGAGTGGGCGATCACCTTGGAGGGAAAACCCAAGTACGTCGTTTCCACAACGCGGAGCGACTTCCCCTGGACGAACAGCCACCGGCTGGTCGGCGAACTGGGTACGGCCGTTCAGGAACTCAAGGACAGGACTCCCAAGGGGGTGCTTCTCGGCAGCGGGAAACTAGCAACAGAGCTGGACCGATTGGGCCTGATCGACGAGTACAAATTCCTCATCCACCCCATGATCACAGGCCACGGCCCCACCCTTTACCAAGGCGGACTGCCCAGCACCCGGCGCCTTGAACTGATCTCGGCCGAGCCGCTCAGTAACGGGGCGGTGGCGATGCATTATCGCCGGGCTGTTTGACTAATGTGCAGGCAACATGACAACGCCTAGCCATCCCCATGAACTGCGGTTTTAGAAATCTCCACCGGGGTAGGTGCCCTCGGGCAATGTGAAGCACGGCGAACCGGAATCAATGCGAATCACATTTGGGGTTAGGCCTCTACCGATGAGATATCCTTCACTGGGAGCGGGCCCAAGCAAATGCACTTGATAGTCGCCATCAATTCCCGTCCGGGTTGTGACCTCGAAGCGGCTCTCTCTGTAGTGCAGCTCAAGGCCTTTTATAACTTCTTCCACGTTCGCGCCGGACGTCAGCGTAATATCTGTCCAACCGTTCCAGTTGTGATCGGTCCTGTTGCACGACAGGAGTACGCCGGTCTCCTTCTGAAGGACGGAAGTAACTTTGTCTTTCGGGATTAAGCCGGCGATCTCGAGTGCGGTCTTCTGCGTATCTGCTTTCGCACTTTGCCATGGCAGGCTTGTTTCCAAGTCATTTTCCTCCCTCGGAATATCTGTATCTGTACAACCGGAAACACCCATGATGGCTACCAATAATACGGCGATAGCGGTGTAGCGTGAGATTTTCATCGGTTAATCAAACCTTGTATGTCCCGAAGCGCCTCCCTATTGTCGTTGCTGTTGGAGGCGATGAGATTGTGGTTTTCCATGAGGAGCTAGAAATCCCCGCCGGGGTAGGTTCCCTCGGGCAACGTGAAGCAAGGCGAACCTGACGCAATGCGAATGAGACCGGGATCGTCCTCCCTGATGAGATACATTTCCGAGGTGGCCGGATCGCTTATCTCAACACGAAAAGTGCCTTGTATGGTCCGATCGCTTGAGACCTCAAAACGATGATCCGTGTAGTGTGCCCGAGCAGCCGTCTCAAGTTCCTTCACGACAGATTCAGCTTCGCTTCCCTCAGTCAGCGTGATCGAAGTCGAGCCGTTCCAGTTGTGTTCGGTTTTGCTGCAGGATAAGAGTACGCCTGTCTCTTTCTGGACTATGGAAGTAACTTTGTCCTTCGGGATCAAGGCCGCGATCTCCAGCGCCTCCTTTTCCGTGTTTGCTTTCGCTTGCTGCCATGTCAGCTCAGCATTCATCGTTGCCTCCTGTGTCTTTGTTACGGTGGGCCCCGTTGGTTCGATTGGAGTCCCTCCGGGGCTTCCGGCGCAACCGGCCAGCATCGTCGAACCGACCAAAATCAACAACGCAGCATGGTGCGGCCCTCTCATTGCGTCATCAACTTCTTCATGAACCGAAGTGCCTGCTTGTAGTTCTCGCGGTCGGAGGCGATGAGCCCGTGGTCGTTCATGAGGATCAGAAATCCCCACCCGGGTAGATGCCCTCGGGCAAGGTGAAGCACTCAGATCCTGATGCAATACGGATTTCGTTTGGAGACAATCCTTCGGAGACGATGTAGCTCTCCCCTGGAGCAGGCGGGTCGATTTGGATTCGATAGTTTTCGTTTACATTTCTATCTACGGACACATTTAAGCCATTCGCACGGTAGTGGGCTTTGATGGCTTTCACAATGGGTTCGATTTTGGTCCCGTCAGCAACCATGACCGTCGTCGAGCCATTCCAATTGTGCTGTGTCTTGTTGCAGGACAGCAGCACGCCCTTCATCTTTTGATCGATCGAGACAGCAGCATCTTTTGGAATGAGGGCGGTGATCTCCAGTTCCATTGCCTGGGTGTGCGCTTTCGCTTCCTGCCAGGTCAGTTCAGCTTTCATCGGCTCCTCCTGTGTTTGAGTCGCAGTTGGCACAGTTGACTCTGTCGAACCCCCGTTGGGTGGCTCGGCGCAAGCGGCGAGCCCGATCGAACCTGCCACCAGCAACAACGCCATGGCACCGCGACGCGCCCTCATCGAGTCACGATTCCAAGCTTGTTTTCAAGCGCTTTCATGTTATTTTCGTTGTTTGAGTCGATGAGGTTGTGGTTGTTCATGAGGACCTAAAAATCCCCACCCGGGTAGATGCCCTCGGGCAAAGTGAAGCACGCAGATCCTGAGGCGATACGGATTTCATTTGGGGCCAAGCCTTCTGCGACGATGTAGTTCTCCCCGGCTCCCAGATCGATTTGGATTCGATAGTCTTCGTCGACATTCCTGTCGGCGGATACTTTCGTTCCTTTCGCCCGGTAGTGGGCTTCGATGTCCTTCACGATCGGCTCGATGTTGGTTCCTTCAACGACCGTGATGGTCGTGGAACCTTTCCATTTGTGGTGTGTGCTGTTGCAGGACAGAAGCATGCCCGTCTCCTTCTGATCGATCGAGACAGTGGGGTTGTTTGGGATCAGGGCGGCGATCTCCAGTTCCATAGCTTGAGTGTGGGCTTTGGCTTCCTGCCAGGTCAGTTCAGTTATCAACGGTTCCTCCTGTGTATCAGTGGCAGTTGGCACGGTTGACTCGGTCGAACTCACGCTTGGGTTTCCGGCGCAGCCGGCGAGCCCCATCAGCAATGCCAGCAGCACCACCACCGTGGCACCGTTCCGAGCCCTCATCGAGTCACAATTTCTAGCATGTCTTCTAGTGCTTTTTCGTTGTCATTATTGGTGGAGGCGATGAGGTTGTGGTTTTCCATAAGGATTAGAAATCCCCACCCGGATAGATGCCCTCGGGTAAGGTGAAGCACGGCGAGCCCGAATCGATGTCAATCTGGTTTGGGGCTAGGCCTTCGGCGACAATGTAGTTCTCCCCGCTTCCGCTGCGAGCGATCATTTGAACTTCATAGGAACCCCTGATGTCAAGCCTGTTCCTGACTCCAAAGAGGCCGCCCTGATAGTGGGCTTCGATGTCCTTCACCATCGGCTCAATGTTCGTTCCTTCGGCAACCGTGATGGTGGTTGAACCCTTCCATTTGTGTTGGGCTTTGTTGCAAGACAGAGGCATGCCCTTCTTCTTCTGATCGATCGAGATAACAGCGTCTTTTGGGATCAGGGCGGCGATCTCCAGTTCCATTGCTTGGGCCTGGACTTTCGCCTCCTGCCAGGTCAGTTCAGCTTTCATCGGTTCCTCTTGTGTTTTAGTAGGCGTTGGCACAGTCGACTGGATTGAACCCGTGTTGGGGTTTCCAGCACAAGCGGCGAGCCCGATCGAACCTGCCACCAGCAACAACGCCATGGCACCGCGACGCGCCCTCATCGAGCCACAATTCCGCGTATGTCCTTGAGCACTTGCTCGTTGTCCTCACTGTTTGAGGCGATGAGGTTGTGGTTTTCCATGAGGATGTTCCCTTCTTCGACGGTGTTGATCGCCCTAAGTTGGTCGTCGTGGGGGCCGCGGTAGTAGTGCTGTTCGAACTCATCCCGATGAATGGGGTTATTTCCATTCCAAACCACCCCTGTATTGGTGATGGGGTTGGGAACTCCCTGACCATGGACGAGCAGATCATAGTAGTACGGGTTCGAGTATTCCGTGGTTGCCTGTGGTTTCCAGTCCGGGAGCATGCCGGCCCCGGCGAGGGAGACCACCTTGTCGTATCGCGCTCCGGCGACTTCGGAGCTGGTGACGTTCGCCAGGCCCCAGCTGTGCCCGATGCCGGTTTGCTCGGCACCGTTCAGGTAGGGGTCAGTGCGCATTCCGGTCTCGAAACCTGCCAGTTGCTGCCCTGACGTGCGTGCAAGTTTCTCATCGTTCGCCTCCCCGATTCTCGCCAGGTTGGGACCGCCGGCGGTGTCCTCCTCCCCGGGGAACCGCCCATCCTTGTACACGAACGCCACCGTCCCCGGCACCCTGCTAGTGAGGTATGTCGAGACCTGCTGTACGCCGCCTGTGTAGAAAATGTTCATTCCGGTGAAGGTTCCTGGAACGTAGGTGATCACGTGCCGTGTGTCGGGGCCCGGGGTGCCGATCATTTGCACAATCCGGGACTGGTCCCGGTCATAGAGGTAAAGCTGAACTTGCCCAGCTTCCACCTGCTTCAGATAGGCGACCTCATTTTCCAGCATTTTTGTCCGGTTCGGGTCGTGGTGGGCTTGCCAGATCCCCGACAATTTCCGGGCTGTTTCCAGGTCTTTCTCCGCCGCACGGAGCAGGCTTGGCGCGTTCAACTGGTTAGCCCGGACCCGGGCCAGTGCGGGTATCCCGTCCAAAGCGCCGAACATGGCCGGAGCCGCAGCCAGCAGCAGCTCCTGTACCTGCGTGAACCCGGACTCGTTCACTGCAGTTTGGGCGCCCGTTTTCATGCCCGCCCACCAAGCCCCGATTTTCGATGGGTCCATGCCTCGCAGGGTCTGCTGCCATCCGGGTATTGTGGCCAATGCCTTCACGTCAGCCTCGGAGGCAGTGGACAAGTAGCCCAGCAGCGCCGAGCCCGATAAGGTCATCGGCGCCGTTGCAAGCACAAGAACGCCGTTCGATACCGTTATCTGCCCGAGGTCACCGCTGCCACCGGCAACGCGGAACGTCGACGCGATGTCGGAAAGCCGGGTCGCGTCCTGATGGTTGTCTTCCAGGAACCGTCGCAGCCCGCCACGGACAGCGTCGAGATCAGAGTGCACCCAGGAGCACTTGTCCTCGAACTCGGACACAGCTGCACTGACTCTGTTGGCCGCGCCTCGGTCTGAGTCGTCCTGGATCCTGAAGGTTGACACTGCGGAGTCCAAGGTGTCCGGATCAGCGGAACTCGCCCCACCAGTGCTTCCACTCGCCCAGACACGAAACCCCTGCCGCGCAGTCTCCACGCTCGCCACCGGACGGTCAGTCGCCTCCATCGACGGGCGCGGCCCCACATCCACTGCAAAACCGCCGCCAGCACGCGCCCAACCGGAGGCAAGCGCCCACTCCGTCACCTGATCCAAGCGACGCTGCTCAACCTCCGCGGCGCTCTTCGCTTCCTGTACCCGACGGGCAACGTCTTCCAACATATGGACCAGCTCCGAACGGGCCGCCCGTTCAGCGGCAACGTTCTCCCGGAACAGTCAGCGAACACGCCCCGGAATTCCGTAAGAGCAGCAGTCGAGATCGATTCCCGCCCGCCGCGTTGATCCTGCAACGTACGCGCTGCGTCTCGACATGCACCGATCAAACGATCGGCAACCCCCGTGTCGAAATTCATTTTACTCCATCAAATAGATAAACTGCCGACGGCTCCACTATACCTAATGCGCTCGACGGATTCTGAATCACTTTCGGAAAGCGCTGAGCGCTGGACGAGCGGCTCCGTGGAATTCTCCGGGCCCCCGCGGAGTTGTCCCGAACATGCACAACAAACGGATCGGTTTCCTCTCCTTCGGTCACTGGGCCCGCGTCCCCGGTTCCCTCGTGACAACGGCTGGGGAGGCCCTGAAACAGGGGATCGAACTCGCTGTGGCTGCTGAGGAACTGGGCATCGACGGAGCCTTCTTCCGGGTGCACCACTTCGCCCGGCAGCAAGCATCGCCCTTTCCACTGCTGAGCGCTATTGCGGCACGGAGCAGCCGGATCGAAATGGGCACCGGCGTGATCGACATGAGGTACGAAAACAGCCTATACATGGCCGAGGAAGCAGCAGCCACGGACCTCATCAGTGATGGGCGGCTGCAGCTCGGAGTGAGCCGTGGTTCACCCGAACCCGCACGGAACGGAGCAGCCAACTTCGGCTACGCCCCCGAGGACGGTGAGGACGGTGGCGACATGGCCCGCCGCCACACTGCATTGTTCCGCAAAGCCATCGCCGGGCACGGGGTGGCCGAAGCGGACCCACATTACTCCGGCGGGGCCACAGGTCTGCTGCCCATCCAACCCCAGTCACCCGGCCTCCCGCAGAGAATCTGGTGGGGCGCCGGAACCCGGAAGACTGCAGTCTGGGCAGCAGAGCAAGGCATGAACCTCATGAGCTCAACCCTCCTCACTGAGGACACGGGAGTGCCTTTCGATGAACTGCAAGCCGAGCAGATCCGAATGTTCCGCGAAGCCTGGGCCGCCGCCGGACACGACTTTGAGCCACGAATCTCCGTCAGCCGAAGCGTGATCCCCATCGTGGACGACGTCGACAACCACTACTTCGGTCTGCGTGCCCAAGCGGACAGCCAGGACCAGGTAGGAATTCTCGACGGCGCGTTGTCCCGTTTCGGGAAAAGCTACATCGGTGAGCCGGATCGACTGGCGGACGAACTGGCGAAGGACGCAGCAGTGCAAGCAGCCGACACGGTCCTGCTCACAGTGCCCAACCAGCTTGGCGTCGACTACAACGCCAAGCTGCTGGGCAACGTCGCCAAGCACGTCGCTCCTGCTTTCGGTTGGAGCGCCAAAGCCTAGGACGCCACCGCCACCAGCTCGAGAACAGAAGACGAAGCAGGCTCCGCGAACACCCGGTACCCCCGTTCGTGATCGAACCCGTGTATTTCACGCGTATCCAAAGCAGCCATGAATTCGAGGGTTTGCCGGGTAATCACCTGCCCCGGGACCAGGATGGGAAACCCGGGCGGATACGGCGTCACGAACCCTGCGGAGATTACTTCCTGTCCTTCGGCCACGGCAGACGCCACCTGAGCCGCGGACAAGTAAACCGTGGAATCGGGCTTGTAACTCTCAAAGTAGGCGGACCGGATGTCCCCGTCCTCGCAGGAATCATCCGTACGGAAGCGCGCGGCGAAGGTGCTGAAGTCGGGGAGCGGGGGAGTCGGGCGGGGAGCGTCGGACGAGGCGGGAAGTGACCGCTGCCGCGCCGAAGGATGCGGGTTCTCAAAACCTTCAGCGAGTTTCACCAGGACCTCGATCAGGTACGCCACGGAGCTTCGGGACGTGCCGATGTTGGTCATGAACAGCACAGTGTTCCGTGAGGTCTTGTTCACCTGTATGCCGTGATCGTCCATGAGGTAGCTGTGGCGGAAAGTGTCGCCGTCGATCCCTGTCTTGCTGATGTCCAGCGTCAGGCGGCTGGGATCGATGACGAATTCGTCCCGCTGCCAGGCGTCCTCCAGCTCCGACAGCCCATCCCGCAGCGGCATGCTGGAGCCGGTTTCCCTGTAGCGCGGACCGATGAGGTCCCGCGAGGAGAGCACCCGGAAGTACTTCTTCAGCAGGGGATGCCGGGCCACGGCTTGGGCCACGGACACGGCAAGGTCGGATTGCCGTTGCACCAGGCCGAAACCTTCCAGTTCCACCTGTCGTCTGCCAATGTCCAGGGAAGCCAGAATTTGGTAGTTGGGCGAGGTGGACGTGTGGGTCATGTATGCCTCGCGGAAGGACTCCCGGTTGGAGCCGGCGAAGTCCTGGTCATACACGTGGATCATGGAACCCTGCCGCAGCGAGGTCAACGTTTTGTGGGTTGACTGCGTTGCGTAGACCCGCAGGCGTGCCTTGGCAGGATCCGGAATCAGCCTGGTGGTGAGCCAGGCTTCGTCATCAACGGGTTCGCCGGTGACAGGGTCATGAAGGGCGGCGGCCTGTTCCGCGTACCGGGTGGCGTAGGCGGGATCCGTGAAGGAAGCTTCCAGGGCGGCTGCAGCCGCCATGCCGGTTCGACGCCGGTACACCGGATGGGAGCGGGCGAAGGCAAACCACGCCTCGTCCCACAGGAAAACCAGATCCGGTTTGATGGCCAGGCATTCCTCCATGACCCTTTCGACGTCGTAGACAACGCCGTCAAACGTGCAGTTGGTGAGGGTGACCATCTTCACTTCATGAAGCCGGCCTGCCCGCCGGTATTCCAGGAGCCTCCGCTTCAGGCTGGTCAAAGGGACAGCACCATAAAACGCGTACTTGTCCAGGGGATAGGCATCCAGGTAGGAGACTCGGGCACCGGCAAGCACAAAGGCGTAGTGGTGCGATTTGTGGCAGTTGCGGTCCACCAGCACAACATCGCCCGGAGCAAGCAGCGATTGATGAACGATCTTGTTGGCCGTGGACGTGCCGTTGGTGACGAAGTAGGTTCGCTGCGCCCCGAAGGCCCGGGCCGCGAGTTCCTGTGCGCGTTTGATGGACCCATGCGGATCCAGCAAAGAGTCGAGACCGCCCGAGGTGGCAGACGTTTCGGCCAACAGCAGGTTTGTCCCGTAAAAATCGGCCATGTCCCGGATCCACGGTGAAGTCCCTACAGACGCACCCCGGGAAATCGGCAGGGCGTGGAAGACGCTGGCCGGGCGGCGGCTGTAGTCCTGCAACGCCGTGAAGAACGGTGTTTCGTAGCGTTCGGCCACCCCGGATAGCAGTGACAGATGCAGGTCCAGATGATCCTGTCGCCGGAAAATCCGCCGGAACTTCCTGGTGAGGGATCCCGCCAGGGACTCGATGGAAACCCCTGCCACCAAGTAGACGTCCAGTTCCGGCCGCAGCCCGGAAATTGCATCGGCCAGCGCAAGGATCCGTCTGATGGGTCGCGAGTCCTGCAAGTCTGCGGAGGTATGCCGGGCCAGGAACGTCCGGAGGTCGCTGCCCAACAGGTGGGAGCTGCGGAGGGAGAAGCCCGGGCGAAGAACTACGGACTGGATATCGGGGTTCAGCATGATGGCCACCAAGGCATCCTCATAGCTGGGAACCACGTTGACCGTGTACGTGAACGCATCCGAAGGGCGGCGCTGCGCAGCCATGGTGTTCTTGAGCGCCTCGGCTTCTTCGGGCTCAATGGTATCCACCACCAGGACCTCAAAGCGTGGCCGCTCCGCCGGCTCGGACTGGTCAACAACTTCCTCGTCCGGGAGCTCAGCGCGCGGCACTGCAGCTGTTTCCCCGGCAGAGGCGAGCGGGAGGTGGGACAAACCGCCCAGAAGCTGGAGCGCGGCCTGGGGTTCGCCGTCGTCGATTAATTGGCGCAACTGGGCCACGGCGTTGACTCCAGGCTCGGCCCAATAGGGTTCCACCGCCGCCAGGAGGGCAAAAGTCCGGTCGATCTGGGACAGCAAACCGGACTCCTGGTATCTGGCCGAGGCGAGCTGCCTGAGGGCGTACCCCAGGAACTCCCACGCATCGGCTCGGGACCGCCAGGCCCTGCTGGGGGTGCCGATTCTGGGGGACGGCGAAGAGGTGCTCATGTGTTTCACTTTCAAACTGAAAAGGGGTCTAGGACGTCAGGGCTGTACGGATGCGGCCGCGATACGCATACCAGCCGGCTATCAGCAGCGGCGCCAACACCAGCATCGAGGCCAGCACCCAGCGACCTGTTTCCGAGAACCCCATGGTGACCAGGACAAAGGCCAGGAAACCGAGCGTGAGGTAGGAGGTAAAAGGCGCTCCGAACAGCCGGAAGGCCGGGCGTACCACCTTGCCGCTGCGAACCCAGTGCTGGAGTTTGATGTGACAGAGCATGATGGTGGCCCAGCCGCCGATGATTCCCACGGCAGAGATTTCCAGCACGATCTCAAAGACCTGCGAGGGGACAACGGCGTTCAATCCAACGCCCACCAGGGTGATGGCCGCTGTCAGGAGGATGCCACCGTAGGGCACTCCGGACGCGCTGATCCGTCCGGTGAATTGCGGAGCCGAGCCGTTCACAGCCATGGACCGGAGGATGCGGCCAGTGGAATAGAGACCGGCGTTGAGGCTGGAGAGCGCGGCGGTGAGGACCACGAAGTTCATCACGGACGCCGAGATGGCTCCGGCCTGCGGATCACCGAGATGCGAGAAGAAGGTGACAAACGGGGATTCGCCGGCTTTGTAGGACGTGAAGGGAAGCAGGAGCGAGAGCAGCAGGACTGAGCCCACGTAGAAGACCCCGATGCGGATCACCACGGTGTTCACGGCCTTGGGCATCACCTTGTGGGGGTTGGCGGTTTCGCCGGCCGCGGTGCCCACCAGTTCCACAGCAGCGTAGGCGAACACCACGCCGCTGATGGCCAAAAGCGGCGCCACGGAGCCCATGGGGAACATGCCACCGTTCTCAGCGATGACGTTGAAGCCCGGAACGCCAACGTCCGTCCGGCCGCCGAAAACAATGAAGCAGATTCCCACCACGAGGAACGTCACAAGAGCACCCACCTTGATCATGGCGAACCAGAACTCCATCTCGCCAAAGATCTTCACGGACACCAGGTTCAGGGAGAGCACCACTACCAAAGCGATCAATGCGATCAACCACTGCGGGATGTCGTTGATGGGTGCCCAATATTGGCCCCAGAACTTCACATACAGGGCTACGGCGGTGACGTCCACAATGGAGGTCATGGCCCAGTTCAGGAAGTAGAGCCAGCCCGCGGTGTAGGCCATTTTCTCGCCGTAGAACTCCCGGGCGTAGGAAACGAACGAGCCCGACGTGGGGCGGTACAGCACCAACTCGCCCAGTGCCCGCAGGATCAGGAACGCGAAGAAGCCGCAGACGGCATAGACCAGCACCAGCGCAGGTCCGGACCCGTTCAGGCGGCCTCCGGCGCCCATGAAGAGCCCGGTACCAATTGCGCCTCCGATGGCGATCATCTGGATCTGCCGGGGCTTGAGGGTCTTGCGGTAGCCGGTTTCCTCTTGGGCGAAAGCGTTCGACGGCGGACTGGCAGCCAGGTCTGTTGGGGAAGGAAGGGTTTGTGTGGACGCAGGGGTGGGTATCACTTCGGGGGTCTCCTTTGACTCCGTTGCCACCACAGGTGGCTCAATACTCCACAACGTGGGGCTGGCTGCCTCGCAGTTGCGCCTGAAAATGGCCGCGCTGCAGTCAGTCTTTGTGGTGTGTGGGACAGTCACCAACTCTAGGTCGCTGCCGTCGACAACAAATTGGCTGGCGAACCAAATTCGGGGCCCGACTCTTGTGCCGGCGGGACAACACTGGTGTTCTGGAGGGCCGGTAATGTTTCTCGCTGTGCGTGCCTGCGCACATGTACCGGCGGCGCCCTCAATGGCGAGGAAGCGTACTGCTGAAGAAACTGATGTGGAGAGGAAGCGATAGCTTCGTTGAAAGCCCTGGAAATTGACGACGACGGAGTCGTCACCTTATTGAGCGACGTCCTGGAAGACCTGGGTGTCGGCAACGCCCGGTTGCTGCTGGCCCCGGCAGAGGACAACAGAACCGTTCGCGAAACTGTCATTGTTGATGCTGAAGACGACGACGAGATCCGCCCAGGGTCCCTGGTCATGTTGATCGGCGTTCGCGGGCGTGCGGCGCTCCCTGCGCTCCGCCGCATCATGGCGGGCCGTCCCACAGCAGTTGCTGTCAAGGGCAGTGAACGCGAGTTGGAAGCCGCAGCAGAGTTGCTCCAACCGACCGGCATTGGACTGGTGGCTGTTGCCCCGGGGCTCCGCTGGGATAAGTTCGAGAGCATCGCGCTGGACCGGGTCCGGGAGAACGATGTGCCAGGGGAGACCCCCACGTCAGTTCACCGCGACTTGTTCGCGATCGCCCAAACTACGGCCACACTGACCAACGGCCACGTGGTGATCGAAGATCCGGGCAACAGGGTCCTTGCCTACTCCCCGGCATCCAATGACGTTGACGAGCTCCGCCGGCTGTCCATCCTGGCGAGGCGTGGCCCTGAAAAGTACCAAAAACTCCTGAAGGAATCAGGGGTCTACAAGCACCTGCAGGCCACTGAAGCGCCTGTCCATGTGGAAGCCAACCTTGATGCGGGTCTTCGTGAACGTGTGGCGATCGGCATTCACGCGGGCAGCCGGGTCATGGGTTACATCTGGTTGCAGGAAGGTGCCGAACCTTTGGCGGTCAACACGGACCGCATCATGGTGGGTGCGGCCCGGCACGCGGCCATCGAGTTGGTGCGCCACCGCAATGAGCAGTCCCAGTCGATGCGCGAGGACCGGGTTTCCAGCCTGCTCAGTGGCACCGCCCAAGTCCATTCGCAGGCCCAATCGGCAGGCATCGATCCGTCGAAGCCAGCGGCTTTGGTCCTGATCTCGGCGGGCGGGCTCAGCCAGAGCGCGGCGGGGCTTCAGCTCCGCAGGGGAGAGCTCTCCAAAGTGGCATCAATCCACGCCGCAGCCTACCGGCCAGGCGCCGTAGTGGGGGCGTTGGGGATGGAAACGGCCATCATCCTCCCCGACGTGGACCCGCTGAAGTCCCTCCCCGCCATCAACCGGCTGGTCAACACCATCGTTCGTGATGCCACCACCCACCTTCATTTCCAGGTGCAGGCAGCAGTTGGTCCCATCGTTCCGCGCCTGGACGCCCTGCACGCCACCCTTGATCACGTGCGCAGCGTCCTCAAAGTCATGGAAGCAACACCGGACGTGCGCGTGGCCTCGTACAGCGACGTGGAAACGACGGTCCTGACCAGGGAATTGCTGGAGTTGCTGGAATCGCGGACTACCCTGCGTCATGCAGGAATCACCCGGCTGTGCGGCCGCTACCCGGAATTCGCATTGACCCTCCTGACTTACCTGGAGTTCTTTGGCGACGTGAACCGGTGCGCCGAGGAATTGGCCGTCCACCGCAACACTGTTCATTACAGGCTCCGCCGCGCATGCGAAGTGGCTGGCGTGGACCTGCAATCCGCGGATGAACGGCTCCTGGCCCACCTTCACATCAGGCTTTGGACCTACGCAGGGACAAAGGGCTAGGACAGTGGACATTCAGAACCTCCTCGACGACATTGTCGGAGCAGTTCAACCGCATATCGGCCAAGGAGATGTGGCTGACTACATCCCGCAGCTCGGTGCTGTAGACCCGCATCAATTCGGAATCTCGGTAGTTACCCGCGACGGTGAAGTCTTCTCGGCGGGCGATGCGCACGTGGAGTTCTCCATTCAAAGCATCTCCAAGGTGTTCGCCCTCGCCCTGGTGCTGGCTTCCGACGGCGACCACATCTGGAAAAGGGTTTTTCGCGAACCGTCGGGCAATCCGTTCAACTCCTTGGTTCAGCTAGAGAGCGAGGAAGGCATTCCCCGGAACCCGTTCATCAACGCGGGCGCAATAGTGGTGACGGACCGGCTCCTCAGCATCACAGGCAACGCGGCACATGCCGTCAGGGATCTGATGCGCCAGGAGACCACCAAGGAAAGCATCGATACAGATCACCACGTGGCTGATTCCGAACTCGCCAACAGCCACCGCAATGCCTCCCTGGCCCACTTCCTGGCAAGTTGCGGAAACCTTGAAAACCCCGTGGATGAGGTTCTGGAGTCATACGCGAAGCAGTGCGCCCTGGCCATGACCTGTGAAGACCTGGCGATCGCAACCCGGTTCCTTGCATCCAACGGATTGGGATCTGAGGGCACTCTGGTGCTGTCTCCAGCCCAGACCAAGCGCATCAACGCCGTCATGCTGACCTGCGGAACGTACGACGCCGCGGGCGAGTTCGCCTACCGGGTCGGGCTGCCAGGCAAGAGCGGGGTCGGTGGGGGAATCGTTGCCGTGGTTCCCAACAAGTGCTCCATCAGCGTGTGGAGTCCCGGCCTGGGAAGGTCCGGGAATTCGGTTGCGGGAGTAGCGGCACTGGACGAATTCACCACCCGTACTGGCTGGTCGGTCTTTTAGGCGCATGATGGTGTCATGACCCCCAAGGACGGAAAGGCCACGAAAACAGTCAAGGCCCGCAAGCCTGCTGCGCCGGCACCGGGAACCCAGCCCACCGCCGTCGCCTTTTTGGAGCGTCTGAAGATCCGTCAGTCAGACATCGAGCAAGCCAAATACCAGCGCTATTTCAAGACCGGCAAAGGTGACTATGCCGAAGGCGACTTCTTCATGGGCGTGCGCATGGGTGAAGTTTTCACGCTCAGCAAAGAGTTCGCGGCCATGTCAATGGAGGACATCGAAAAGCTTCTGGAGCAGCACATCCATGAGGCCCGTGCGGGCGCTGTAAAGATCATGTCGCTCCAATCCCAGAAAAAGAAGACCACCGAAGAGCGGCGTCGCGAACTTTACGAGCTCTACCTGCGAAGGCACGACCGGATCAACAACTGGGATCTCGTGGACCTGGGCGCGGGACGGGTGGTGGGTGGCTGGCTCATGGACAAACCGCGGGACCCGCTCTACGAACTCGCCCGCTCGGAGAACATGTGGGAACGCCGGACCGCCATCGTCGCCACCTCGGCGTTCATCCGTGAAGGCCAACTGGACGACACCTTCGCCATCGCAGAGATCCTGCTCCACGACAAGGAGGACCTCATCCAAAAAGCCGTGGGTGGGTGGGTCCGTGACGCCGGGCGCAGCAGCCGCGAACGCCTGCTGGCTTTCCTCGACGAACACGCAGCCACCATGCCGAGGACAGCGCTACGTTACGCGATCGAGCATCTGGGCAAGGAGCAGCGGGCCTACTACCTGACGCTTAAAGACAGGGTTTCCCCGAACTAGCGGGGCAGTATGTGACGTTGGATTACCCAGCGTTACCGGGTGTTTCCAAGCCTTTGAAGCATGTTACGGGGCCGCCCTACAGTTTTTTCATGGCAATACAGGACATTTACCCCACCGCACTGCGGCTGCTTGGCCGCCCGGTGCTGGTGGTGGGCGGCGGCCCCGTCGCGGAGCGTCGCGCCAAGGGACTGCTCGACGCCGGTGCGAAAGTTACCGTCGTCGCGCCCGTTGCCACTGAAAACCTCCACGGACTCGCCGCTTCCGGGCTGCTCACCTTGGAGCAGCGCGAGTACCGCACGGCAGACCTCGACGGCGTCTGGTTCGCTCAGACCGCCACGGGCACTTCCGCTGTGGACACCCAGGTAGCGGCCGACGCCGAAGCGCAGCGCATCTGGTGCGTCAACGCCTCCGATCACGAAGCATCAGCCGCCTGGACACCCGCCGTTGCCGTGGTGGACGACGTCAAGATCGCCATCAACGCCGGGGGAGACCCGCGCCGTGCAATGGCCCTTCGCAACGCAGTGGCAACCGCCCTGGAAACAGGTGACCTGCCGCTCCGCCGTCACCGCAAGCCGGATGCCTCGGGCAAGACTCCCGCTGGTTCGGTCGCCCTGGTTGGCGGCGGTCCCGGCGACTCGGGACTCATCACAGTCCGCGGCCGACGCCTACTGGGCCAGGCCGACGTCGTGGTTGCTGACCGTCTTGGCCCGCGCGAGCTGCTCAAGGAGCTTGCGCCGGATGTCCGCGTGATCGAAGTCGGCAAGACGCCTGGCCACCATCCCGTCCCGCAGCTCGAGATCAACCGCATCCTCGTGGACGAAGCCCTCAAGGGCAACCGCGTGGTCCGCCTCAAAGGCGGCGACCCCTATGTCCTGGGTCGCGGTGGCGAGGAAGCAGAATTCTGCCGGCAGAACGGCGTCGAGGTTGAAGTGGTGTCCGGCGTGACGTCGGCAATTTCCGTTCCGGCTGCCGCGGGTATTCCCGTAACGCACCGCGGCTTGGCCAAAGGCTTCAGCGTGGTGACCGGCCATGAAGAGCTGTCCGAAGTCCCCGCCCGGCCCGATCACACTGTGGTGTTGCTCATGGGAGTGGCACAATTGCGCGATTCCGTGGCTGCGCTGGCGGGCTCAGGTCTGCCTTTGGACACACCAGTAGGTATCGTAGAGAACGGGTATTTGCCGGAACAGCGCGTCACCATCGGCACTTTGGGGAGCATCGCGGACCAGGCGAAAGCCGTCGGGGTGGCCAATCCAGCCGTCATCGTGATCGGCGATGTGGTCCGTGTGAGCCCCTTCGCGCCGCAGCATTTCAAGACCGCTGACTACAGCACCATCACCCCCAACCGCCCGCGCGTTCGCAGTAACTGAGAAGAAGAAGGAACACAGCCGTGTCAATTAGCACCCCCGTAGGTTCTGCGGACCGTCCGCTCCGCGTCGCCGTGATCGGCTCCGGTCCGGCCGGCGTGTACGCAGCGGACATCCTGACCAAGAGCGAAGCCGTCAAGAGCGGCGAACTCACCGTCAGCATCGACCTCTTTGACCGTTACCCCGCACCCTACGGCCTGATCCGTTACGGCGTTGCCCCGGACCACCCCCGCATCAAGGGCATCGTCAACGCCCTGCACAAGGTCCTGGACCGCGGCGACATCCGCTTCTTCGGCAACGTTGACTACGGCACGGACATCTCCGTCGAGGACCTCCGCAAGCACTACGACGCCATCATCTTCGCCACGGGCGCCATCAAGGACGCAGACCTGAACATCCCGGGCATCGAACTCGAGGGCTCCTTCGGCGGTGCCGACTTCGTGTCATGGTTCGACGGACACCCGGACGTTCCCCGCGAATGGCCGCTGGAAGCCAAGGAAATCGCCGTCCTCGGCAACGGCAACGTGGCCCTTGACGTCGCCCGCGTCCTGTCCAAGCACGCCGATGACCTCCTGGTCACCGAAATCCCGGACAACGTTTACGCTGGGCTCAAGAGCTCGCCGGTCACCGACGTCCACGTCTTCGGTCGCCGTGGTCCGGCCCAGGTGAAGTTCACCCCGCTGGAACTGCGCGAACTCTCGCACTCCAAGGACGTGGACATCATCCTCTACGCCGAGGACTTCGAATTCGACGAAGAATCCGACCGCCAGATCCAGAGCAACAACCAGATCAAGACCATGGTTGGCACACTCACCAACTGGATCGCCGAACAGCCCGAGGACCTCTCCGAGCTCACGGCGTCCCGCCGCCTGCACCTGCACTTCCTGCACAGCCCGGTTGAGATCGTCGACTCCACCGAAACCCCGGGCAAGGTTGCCGGAATCAAGTTCGAGCGCACCGAACTGGACGGCACTGGCAACGCCCGCGGTACCGGAGAGTTCATCGACTACCCGGTCCAGGCCGTATACCGCGCCATCGGCTACTTCGGCTCGGCCCTGCCTGACGTCGAATTCGACCACAAGAAGGGCGTCGTCACGAACGACGGCGGCCGCGTCCTTGACGCCGACGGGCAGCACGTGCCGGGCCTCTACGCAACGGGTTGGATTAAGCGTGGTCCTGTCGGCCTCATTGGCCACACCAAGGGCGATGCCCTGGAAACGGTCACGTACCTCTTGGAGGACCGCGAAAACCTGCCGGTCGCCGAAGTTCCTGCGGCAGACGCCGTCGTGGATCTGCTCGACGCCCGCGGTGTGAAGTTCACCAGCTGGGAAGGCTGGCTGGCCCTCGATGCGCACGAGCTCGCCCTCGGCGCCGCGGCCACCGAAGCCGGCGGTTCGCACGGTGTTGAGGTCAAGCGTGAGCGCATCAAGGTTGTTCCCCGCGAAGACATGGTCAACATCTCCCGCGACGGTGTAGCCGCGCAGGTCTAGTTCTTATTTCTCAAGGCAGCGGGGTCACTCTTTCGAGTGGCCCCGCTGCTGCTTATGGGCTCACCGCCAGCGGTACCCTGAGTCATGGACGTCGTTGTCATTGAAACTCCCCAGCTGGGGGACCGCAGCTACTTGGTGCACGACGGCTCCGTGGCGTTGGTGATCGATCCTCAACGGGACATTGACCGGGTTGAAGCAGCAGCCTTGGAAGCCGGCGTCCGGATCACCCATGTGGCCGAAACCCACCTCCACAACGACTACGTCACAGGCGGGCTGGTCCTGGCGGAGAAGCACGGCGCCGACTACCTGGTGAACGCCGAGGACGACGTCTCTTTCACCCGCGTCCCTGTCACCGACGGACAGGTCCTGCGCATTGGTCGGCTGTCCGTCAGGGCGGTGGCGACCCCGGGGCACACCCACACGCACCTCTCGTACGTGGTCACCGATGACGCGCACGACGGCGGCCCTGAGGCTGTGTTTTCCGGCGGCAGCCTGCTCTACGGTTCAGTCGGACGGACGGACCTGGTCTCGCCACATGACACAGCTGCGCTGGCGCATGAGCAGTACGCATCGGTCCGGCGCTTAGCCTCCCAAGCCAGCCCTGACGCGGCGTTGTACCCGACACACGGCTTTGGCTCGTTTTGTTCCATCGGCCCCGCCAGCCACCAGGATTCGTCCACCCTGCGTGAGCAATCCGAGTCCAACCACGCCCTGACGGACCCCAGCGAGGACCACTTCGTCTCAGAGTTGCTGGCAAACATCACGGCCTATCCCGCGTACTACGCCCACATGAGCCCACTCAACGCGGCCGGGGTTGGGCCGGCGGCGTTGGATGTGCCGGACTCCGTGGATGCCGAGGAGCTGGGCCGGCGTTTGAAGTCAGGGGAGTGGGTTGTCGACCTCCGGCACCGGGTGGCATTCGCGGACAGCCACCTGGACGGCAGCGTGAGCTTCGAATACGGCCGCGGGGACAACTTCACCAGGTACCTCGGTTGGGTGATCCCGTGGAACCAGCCGCTAACGCTGTTGGGCCCACTGGACGAGGTTGAGAAGGCGATCCGTGATCTGGCGAGAATCGGCATCGAAAGTCCGGATGCCGCCGTCGGGCCTGGCATTGAACTGCTGCGGACTGTGGCGCCAAGGCATCCGCGGGCGTCCTATCCGCACGGCGACTGGACCTTGCTGCTCCAAGAGAGGGCGAAGGAGGACGTGGTGCTGGACGTTCGGCGGCCCGAAGAATTCGAGGCCTCACACGTCAAGGGAGCCCTCAACATTCCCGTCTACGCTCTCCTTGGAAAGATGACAGGGATCCCCGACGCGAAGATCTGGGTTCACTGCGCCACGGGCTACCGGGCGGGTGTTGCCGCCAGCCTGCTGGACCGGGCCGGGCGGAAAGTGGTGCTGATCAACGCCAGGTTCAAGGACGCCGCGGGGGCAGGAGTCGAAACGGCGCCATGAACAGGAGAAGCTACCGGGGCGCCTGGTCCGAGCAGTAGTCCAGGTTCCGGTACACGCTGCGGATGGCGGCATCGGGGTCGTGGGCTTCGAGCGCGTCCACCAGTTCGTCATGGCCTTCACGGGGAATGCCGTTGAAGCCGCCCTTCCGCTGCTGACGCAGGAGGTCGTTATGGAAGACGCCGCCGAACGACACGTAGAGCTGGTGCAACAGCGGATTGCCGGATGCCAGGGCCACGCGCTCGTGGAACTCCCAGTCGGCGCTGGCCCACGTCGGATAGTCCTCGGCTTGCCACGCGTCGTGCCGGAGGGCCAGCAGGCGACGCATCTCGGCCAGGTCCTCGGCGGTGGCATGTTTGGTGGCGAGCCGGGCAGCCTGCGTATCGAGGCCGAGCCGGACTTCCACGATGTGTTCCTGCGTGTGCTCCAAGTACATGCGTTGGGCTGCGCCGGACATCTCGCTGTTGGCCCGGACATACGTGCCGTCACCCCGGCGGACCTCAAGCATGCCTGAGTGCGCCAGCGCTTTGATGGCTTCACGGAGGGTTCCCCGCGACACGCCTAAAGAAGACATGAGCTCGGGCTCAGCGGGGATGCGCTCCTGGAGCGGCCATTCGCCGGACTTGATCATGTCCCGCAGCTTGGCGGTGATCTCCTCGGCAAGGGCCGGGCGATGCGAAGGGGTCAGGGTCATGCAGTCCTCGGTCCGGTCTTGGTGGCAGTGCGCTTGCTGGTCAGCAGGTGGCAGGTAACCATGAGCGCAACCGCCACGATGGACAGCAGGCCCAGGGGCAGCACCCAGCCGCCGGTGGCGCTGTGGAGGAGTCCCATGCCGAACGGTCCAACTGCCGCAATCAAGTATCCCAGCGATTGGGCGATGGTGGAGAGCGCGGTGGTTTCCGCAGTCGACCGTCCGCTGCGGCTGATGATGACCAGAACCAGCGGGAAGATGCCCAAGCCGAACCCGAACAGCACGGCAGGAACCACCGCCAACGACGTCGGCAGCCAGATCATGGCGGCAATGGCCACCAAGGTGGAGCTGCTGGCGAGGTAGAGGGCAGGACGGAGCATGCCGGGACGGGAGCCGAAGGCGAGAAGGATCATGCCGGCAGCAACCGAGACCAACTGCATCACGCCGAACTGCAGGCCGCTTTCGGAGGCGCTGAGTCCTTGGGAGGTGAGGATGTAGGCGAACCAGCTCATCACGGCGTAGGCGAGGAAGGCTTGGAACGTAAAGATGGCGGTGATCAGAATGCCCAAGCGCGTGCGCAACAGTGGCCACATGGACACCCTCGGCCGATCCGTCTTGGTGGTGTTCCGGTGGGTGTGCAGGACTATCGGCAGGAAGCCGAGGAGGGCTGCGACACCCAGCAGGCCCCAGGCAGCCAGACCCATGGAGGGCGAACCGAGTTCCTGCGCCAAGGGAACGCTGACGACTGCGGCGAAGGTGGCGCCGCCGGACATGGTGAAAGTGTAGAGACCGGTCATCATTGAGGTGCGTTCGGCGTAGTGCTCGCGGATGAACGACGGCATGGCGACGTTGCAGACGGCCAGGCCGGACATCGCCAGGACAGTGCCGCCCAACAGCGCGCCCGTCACCGGAATGCCACGCACCAGCAAGCCGCCGGCGAGCAGTGCCAAAGCGATGGCAATGGCTTTCTCGACGCCAACCCGACGGGTCAACCAGGATGTTCCCATCCCCGCTACGGCGAAGCACAGCAGCGGGATGGAAGGCAGGATGGACGCCACCAGCGCGCCGTAGCCCAGCACTTGCTGCAACTCGTGGAACAGTGCTGCGGCACTGGTGATGCCCGCGCGCAGGTTCAGCCCGATGAGGATGACGGCAATAATGCCGACGACGGCGACGACGCGCGTCTTGGGGACCGCCGAGCTTGCCGAAAGCGCGGGCGCCACCTGGGCAGGGCTAACAGTAGGGATGTTTCCAGTGCTGGGGGTAAGAGGAGTCGTCGCGGCCATATCTAAAGGTTAGACGTTTGACGTCTAATGTCTAGAGTTTTGTGGCGAAGCTCTCCGCATGTGGTCGCGGGCGGCATTTAGCGCGGGTTGCGGGAGCCCAATCGCTGCACCGCCAACGCCAGCCACAGCTGCACCCGGTCCGGCGTCTGGGAGGGGTCGTACCCAGTTAGTTCGGTGATCTGCGCCAGACGGTACCGCACGGTGTTGCGGTGCAAGGTCAAAGCCTCGGCAACCGCAGCTACTGAGCCATTGTGGTTCAGGTAGCTCTCCAACGTGGCCACCAACTCGGCTCCGTGGGCAGCGTCGAACTTCCGCAGCGGCGTGAGGGACTCGCTGGCCATGTCCGCGAGAGGAACGTCCTCGCTGGCCAGCAACAGCGATGTCAGGCTGAGGCGTTCCGGTTCGTTGACCGGCAAGCCGTGTGCGACGGCGTCGCGGGCTTCGAAGTAGCTCCAGCGCAAACCGTTCGGTTTTGTGTAGGCGCCGCCGATGCCGATCACGGCATGGATTCCGGCTTCCTGAAGGTGATCGCTCAGGCTTTTGGCCAGTGCTGTGGCGGAACTGCCGTCATCGCTGATGACCGTGACCAGGTCCTTCCCGACGACGGCGCTGACGCCCGCCTCCAAGGCCTGGGGCAGCGAAATGCTGACCAGTTGCTTATGGTGGGCCGTGGACTCGGCAACCAGCACGACGTTCTTCCTGGTGCTGTTGATGCCGACACCTGCCAAGCGTCGGGCGGCTTCGATGGTCTCCAGGGTTCCGTGGATGACGTCGTCCAGCACCTGGCCTGCCATGGCCCGTTGGGATTGCCGCTGCTTGACCATGTTGTTGAGTTCCACGCTGATCAGGTTCTGCGCGTAGCTGACAATTCCGGAGTCCACGAACGGCTGCCTCAGCCACAGCGTGCAGGCATCCCTGCGGCCGGTGGGAATCGGATACGAAGCCCAGCCATCCGCCGTCGGCGCCGGTTTCCCGGCCACGCTGTTATAGAGCTGGGCGCTGAACTGGGTCAGGACAACGTCGGTGCGGAGCATGCTGCCCAGCTGCTTGAGGAGTTCGTTGAGGCCGCCACCGGTCAGGAGTGAGCGGGCCAGGATCTGGTGCCCGGCGAGGAGCCGTTCCAGGTTGGAGTAGTGGTCTGCCGAGTGCGACTCGGCCACGAGCTTTCCGATGGCAATGAAGGGAATTTCGTAGGGGACTTGCACCAGGGGCAGGCCCCAACGGTTCGCCTCTGCGATGAGGGCCTCCGGGACGGTCTCATGCGTCAGGCCGATGCCGAATCCGATGCCCACGGCGCCGGCACGCTGGACCTGGCGGACAAAGCGCCGCTGGTCGGCAGCACTCTTGAGCCGCAACCCTGTGGTGAGGACCAGTTCTCCGCCACTGAGGAACCGTTGCGGGTCTTCCAGTTCCGTCACGGCAACCCAGCTGATGTCCTGGTTCCACGTGGTTTCGGCGAGGCCGGCTTGGCGGAGTTTCAGGGAGGGGACAGCGAGGAGCGAAGCGAGGGACATTGCCATACTTAAAGCGTAACCCGACGCTGGTCAAGCGCACTAAGCGAAGGGTTCCTGTGTGTGCAGCTGACTATTCCTTGCACCCCCTCCCTGGCATAGGCTCTGATCAGCTAAAACCCATGCCCAGACACCGAAAGAGGTTGCACACCGTGGTTCAAACCTTGCAGAACTTCATCAACGGCGAATTCGTTACGCCGGCAGGTACGGGTCTTCTGGACATCGTGAACCCCACCAACGGGGAGATCGTTGCCAAGTCGCCGATTTCGGTGCAGGCCGATGTCGACGCTGCCATGACCGCGGCGGCCGACGCCTTCAAGACGTGGAAGCACGTCACCCCTGGCCAGCGCCAGCTCATGCTGCTCAAGCTCGCCGACGCCGTGGAAGCCAACAGCGACGAACTCGTTGACGCCCAGCACCGGAACACCGGCCAGGTGCGCTCCCTGATCGCCTCCGAAGAGGTCGCCGCAGGTGCTGACCAGCTCCGCTTCTTCGCCGGTGCCGCACGCATCATGGAAGGCAAGTCCGCCGGCGAGTACTTCGAGGGCCACACCTCCTACGTACGCCGCGAACCGATCGGCGTCGTGGCCCAGGTTGCGCCGTGGAACTACCCGTTCCTCATGGCCATCTGGAAGATCGGCCCCGCCCTGGCTGCCGGAAACACCGTAGTCCTCAAGCCTTCCGACACCACTCCGGAGTCCACCCTGGTGTTGGCCCGCCTCGCAGGGGAGATCTTCCCGGCAGGCGTCCTGAACGTTGTCCTCGGTACCGGAGAAACCGGCGCCATGATGGTGGACCACAAGGTCCCGGGCCTGGTCTCCATCACCGGTTCCGTTCGCGCCGGCATCGCGGTCGCCAGCGGAGCAGCCAAGGGTCTCAAGCGTGCGCACCTGGAACTTGGCGGCAAGGCTCCGGCCATCGTCTTCAAGGACGCCGACATCAAGAAGAGCGCCGCGGCCATCGCCGAATTCGCCTTCTTCAACGCCGGCCAGGACTGCACGGCCATCACCCGCGTGCTGGTCGAGGACTCCGTGCACGATGATGTCGTCGCAGCAATGGTTGAGCACACCAAGACCCTGCACACCGGTTCGCAGAACGACGAAGACAACTACTTCGGCCCGCTGAACAACGTGAACCACTTCAACGCCGTCACCTCGGTAGTGGAACACCTCCCGGCCAACTGCAAGATCGAAACCGGCGGCCACCGCGCGGGCGAGAAGGGCTTCTTCTTCGAGCCCACCATCATCTCCGGCGCCAAGCAGACCGACGACATCGTGCAGAAGGAAACTTTCGGTCCGGTCATCACCGTCCAGAAGTTCAGCACGGAAGCCGAAGCGCTCGAGCTGGCCAACGACGTCGAATACGCCCTGGCCTCCAGCGTCTGGACCACCGATCACGGCACGGCCATGCGCATGAGCCGCGACCTGGACTTCGGCGCGGTCTGGATCAACACCCACATCCTCCTGACGGCAGAGATGCCGCACGGTGGCTTCAAGCAGTCCGGCTACGGCAAGGACCTCTCCATGTACGGCGTTGAGGACTACACGCGCATCAAGCACGTGATGAGCGCACTCGATGCATAACGCAATCGCGTAACCCGTACCTTCACCAGAGCTTCCCAGAAAGGCTAACCCCATGACCACAACCGCGAACGAACTCTCGTACCGCATCGAGCAGAAGCGCAACATCAACGGCGCCTTCCCCGGCCCCAAGTCGCAGGCACTGGCCGAGCGCCGCTCCGCCGTCGTTGCTGCCGGCGTCGCCTCGGGCGTCCCTGTCTACGTTGAAGACGCCGACGGCGGCATCATCCGCGATGTTGACGGCAACAGCTTCATCGACCTCGGCTCCGGCATCGCCGTGACCAGCGTCGGCGCGTCCGACCCCGCCGTCGTCGCTGCTGTCCAGGAAGCTGCCGCGCACTTCACGCACACCTGCTTCATGGTGACCCCGTACGAGGGCTACGTTGCAGTTGCCGAGCAGCTCAACCGCCTCACCCCGGGCGACCACGCCAAGCGCACCGTGCTGTTCAACTCCGGCGCTGAAGCTGTAGAGAACGCCGTCAAGGTTGCCCGCCTTGCCACCGGCCGCGACGCCGTGGTTGCTTTCGACCACGCCTACCACGGCCGCACCAACCTGACCATGGCACTGACCGCCAAGGCCATGCCGTACAAGACCAACTTCGGCCCGTTCGCGCCCGAGGTCTACCGCATGCCCATGAGCTACCCGTTCCGTGAAGAGAACCCGGACATCACGGGTGCCGAGGCCGCCAAGCGCGCCATCACCATGATCGAGAAGCAGATCGGTGGCGACCAGGTTGCCGCGATCATCATCGAGCCCATCCAGGGCGAGGGCGGCTTCATTGTCCCGGCCGAAGGCTTCCTCCCGGCACTGTCCGCATGGGCCAAGGAAAAGGGCATCGTCTTCATCGCCGATGAGGTTCAGTCCGGCTTCTGCCGTACGGGCGAATGGTTCGCCGTTGACCACGAAGGTGTTGTCCCGGACATCATTACCATGGCCAAGGGCATCGCCGGCGGCCTGCCGCTTTCTGCCATTACCGGTCGCGCCGACCTGCTCGACGCCGTCCACCCGGGCGGCCTCGGAGGCACCTACGGTGGCAACCCGGTCGCTTGTGCAGCAGCACTGGCAGCCATCGACACCATGGAGCAGCACGACCTCAACGGCCGCGCACGCCACATCGAAGAGCTCGCCTTGGGCAAGCTCCGCGAACTGGCTGCTGAAGTTTCCGTGGTGGGCGACATCCGTGGCCGCGGCGCCATGCTGGCCATCGAACTCGTCCAGTCCGGCTCCAAGGAACCGAACGCCGAGCTCACCAAGGCTGTAGCTGCCGCTTGCCTCAAGGAAGGCGTCATCATCCTGACCTGTGGCACCTACGGCAACGTGATCCGCCTGCTCCCGCCTCTGGTCATCAGCGACGAGCTGCTCATCGACGGCCTCGAGGTCCTCGCTGCGGCCATCAAGGCCCACGCGTAAGTCTTTACGCTGCATGGAGGAGGGCCGGGAATTTTCCCGGCCCTCCTTCTGTGTCAAACGGGTTCCCCGCCGGGTTCGCGGGAACACTGCGGGTTTGCCGGAGCTATCCAGCGAACCCGCACGCTTCCAGCGATCCCGCTGGCGTGACGCGAAGAGCGGACGACTGCGGCACTCCGCTAGGTGCCCAGCGTCAGGTTCTTCTGGTGGCCATGTCCGTCGAGTTGGACCTCGACCACCAGGGGATCCGCTCCGATCAAGGCCACTCCAGGATCGGCCTGCACCAGTGTGTGCCACGTTGCGCCCGGAAGGGTGACCCTTACGGATGCTTGCGTGCGGGAGGGATCTGCCACGGACAGCGTCAGCTTGTCACCGTTTTGGTGCGCGGCGACGGTGCATGGTCCGGACGCGGTGTATCCGGCTGCGGAACCTGCGGCGAAGAAGTTGGCCATGACCAGTTTGTCCTTCGCCACCACCACCGCTTGGACGTCCGCCGAGTTGGCCAGGACTTTCACGTCCGGGTCGGCGGATTGGGCGAACGTGGTGGAATGGGCAGCGGCAGGCAGGACCATGCAGGCGTATCCGGACGCCACGGGGTCGGTGCCGTGCCGGTGCGTAACGGTCACGTAGTCCCGTGTGACAGGATCCGTGGTGCCGCCTGTATCTGCGCCCGAGTTGACGTCGAACCAGCTGCCCGTCCGACGGACGACGGCAACCTCGGCTGTTCCCGAAACGCCGGGGGCGTCGAGGAAGACGTAGCCGCCGTGTCCTTCGATGTGGACAGATCGCTTCAGAACCACGGGCGTATCGCCTGGGGCTACATGACGGTTCCGGGAATCCGTGCGAAGGGCAGGCACGGAATCGACGGCGAATGATCTGTTTTCGATGGTTGTTTGTACAGCAGATCCACCCGTGCCGGTAATGCCTGCGCCGAGGCAGATCACGGCATCGTCGAGGAAGAACCACGACTTCCGACCGGAAAGGGTCTTGTTGTGGTTGAGGTGGTCCATGCCGATCACACCCCAACGCCCGTCTACTGTGAGGCCGCCGGCGAAGGCCTGGAAGGCACGCGGGATTCCGGTCCCTGCGCCTCCCGCGCCGCTCGCCCGAACCTGGTCATTGACGGTGGTCCCGGGTAGACCATAGGGGTCCACGGTAGGCCAGAAGTCTGCACTGAACTGTGATGGATCCGTGCGGGTGTAGAGGAAGGTCATGCCGTCGCCCTGGTACCAGCCGAGATTGTTCTCGCTGTTGCCCCACTCGTAACGGCCGATCCTCTTGGAGGACAGGTTCACTGTGCACCCCCACTGGGGGCGGTGGTGGACCAGGCGGTCCTGGTCAGCGAACATGCGGCTGTAGACAGGTGCCGGTGCGGCAACAACCGCCGAATCCGAGAGGACGCCTAGCGACAACAAGGACTTTGCCAGGCTCTGCGTCGGGTGCCCCACGAGTTTCTGGTCAGCGCAGCGTTCCAGCCAGCCCTTGGCCAGCGCCAGGAAGCGTGAACGGTATGGTTCCTCGCAGCCCGGTGCCAGCAGCAGGACTGCGGAGATCAGTCCGAAGCCACTGACATAATCGGGTTCGCGCTGCCGTGACACGGCGCGGCCGCGTACGGTGTCCATGATGCGGCCGTCCCAGACGAACGGTGCATAGGTTTCCTCCACGGCGTCAAGGAGTACCGAACGCTTGGGGTCGTTGATTGCCCAGGTACTGTCTCCCAACATTGCGATGATCTCGGCGATCCCTGCCAAGGCCACCACCCCGTATGTTCCTGCGTAGGGGAGGTAGGAATGCTGGACGTAGGAGCCATCAGCGTAGAAGCCGTCACCACTGGTCACGTAGGTGAAAACGCTGTTGGTCCCGCCGCGCACGGTATCGCTCAGGGCGTCACGGCCCAGGGCGATCTCGTCCGCCCTGTTGTCCAGGATGCCCCGCATGCAGCAGGCCAGTGACTTGTCCACCCGGTTGGCGCCGGTTTCTGCCAGGGATGTAGCACGGCCGCGCCAATTGGGGTTGGGGGCGAACCAACGGACGGCTGCCAGCAGGGATGTCCGCAAGGCTTCCGGGACTTCCGCATGAAGCAGCGTGAGGATGTCCACGGTCTTGCGGGGAACACCAATCTCCCAGAACCACCAGTTGCCTGCTGCCTTGGTGGAGGGTTTGTAAGCCGTGTCATTCAAGAGTTGCAGACCGGCCACAATGTCAGCGGCCAGTCCAGGGTTGCCGGCGTGGGGATTGCCTGGCACGGAGTACCCCAAGGCCATGTCGTAAAGCCGGTTGAAGTGCAGGCCCATGTTGCCGGTGGCTGCTGCGGACTGTCCGATGCCCGTCAGCGGAATGTCGCTCCACAGCGATGTCCGGGCCGGTGCTTTGTCCAGGGAGGACCACCACTTCTCGGCAGTCTGGCCCATACCTTCAAGCTGGGCAGCGAGTTCGGGGATGTCCGCTGCGTTTCGGCCACCTGTCAGTACCAGGCGCCTGCGATTGATGAGCTCCTGCAACCCTGGATCGGAGGCCGCAAAAGACGGGCCGGTGTGGGAAAGAAGTGCGCCCGTGAGTGCGGCGGCACCGACGGTACGGAAGAGCGTCCTGCGGCTCACGGTGGTTCCCTTGACGTTCACAAATACTCCGTTCAAAACTGTTGACCGCCTCGCCCGGCCACCCCAACCGGCTGGCAGTAGTGGTGGTTCCCAGCGCTGGGAGCAACAACCAATGCGGGCTGCTTGGGCGGCGGGCGTCGCGGGCGTCGCGGGCGGGATTGGATGGTGGATGTGGCTGGCGAAAGTTTCCGCAACCTTATGTCCGGTTCCCGGGCTCCTCAACAGAAATGAACAGAACTGCTCAGAGCTTCCTGGGAGGTGACACCGAGTCCCGGATGACGATGTGTGTACCGACGGTGAGGGTGTTGTCGGAGGAGGCACCGGCGTCGTGCGGTGATTGGGACAGTGCCAGACGGACCGCTTCGCGCCCCAGTTCTTCGAGCGGAACCCGGACCGTCGTGAGGCGGGGGCGCAGCTCGCTGGCCACCGGGACGTCGTCGTAACCGACCACGGAGAGGTCCTGCGGAACACGGATGCCGCGCTCCTCAAGCGCTTCGAGGATGCCGGCTGCCACGAGGTCGTTGGCCCCGAAAACTGCCGTGAAGTCCATGTCCTGGTCCAGGAGCTCCCGCATCCGGCTGTATCCGAAGCCGCGGCCAAAAGCGCCTTCGTGGACCAGCGAAGGATCCCGCTCTATCCCACGGGCGTCCAAGGCGCGGTAGAAGCCGGCCAGACGGGACGCCGTCGTCGAAAAATCGCGCGGACCCCCGACGTAGAGGATCCTGCGGTGCCCCTGGGAGATCAGGTAGTCCGTGATCGCAAAGGCGCCTCCTTCGTTGTCATAGGTGACCATCTTGGTGGGCACTCCCGCCCCCAGTGAGGGCCTGCCGCAGAGGACCAGTGACGAGCCGGCCGCATCCAGAGCACGTGCACGGTCTGCCATCTGCTTCCTGTAACGGGGGTCGTCCGAAGCGCCGCCGACCAGGATCACGGCGTCGGTGCGCTGCTCGCGCATGAGATCCACCAGGGCGAGTTCGCGTTCCTTGTCGCCGTGCGTGGCAGTGATGAGGCACATGCGGCCCTCGGCGCTCGCCTGCCTTTCCACGCCGCGGGCTATGTAGGCGAAGAAGGGATCCGCGACATCGTTGATGATGATTCCCACGGTCCTGGTGGTGGCGCCGGCCAAGGCACGGGCATGGGCATTGGCCACGTACCCGAGGTCTGTCACGGACCGGAAGATACGCTCACGGGTGGCTTTTGCCACCGGATAGTTGCCGCTCAAGGCCCTGGAAACGGTGGCTACCGATACACCTGCCGCCTGCGCGACGTCGGCAATGGTGGCGCCGCTGCCGCCGCGGGCGTGGATCGGTTCTGTGGGGGAGCTTTTCTCAGTCACTAGGCGATTCTCGCAAGATCCGCGGCCAATACCGGATAAGCCAAGGGCAAGCCCTCGCTCAATCGACGGATTTCCATCACAGCATGGCTGCCCAAGCGGTGGACTTCGTTGCCCAATGCCCCCGCAATGTGTGGGGTCAGCACGACATTGGGAAGGGTGTGCAGCACGGAGCTGACGGGGAGGGGCTCTGGATCTGTGACGTCAAGATACGCGTCGAGCCGTCCGGAAACGAGTTCGGCGGTGAGCGCTGCAGCATCGATGAGCGCGCCGCGGGCCGTATTGATGACCAAGGTTCCATCCTTCATGAGGCCAAGTTGCCGCCCGCCGATGATGCCCCGTGTTTCTGCGATGTCAGGGGCGTGGACGCTCACGACGTCGGACAAAGCACACAGCTGGTCCAGTCCCACGGGTTCCACGCCCAAAGTTGAGGCCTCGACGGCGGTGAGGTAGGGATCGTAGACCAGCACCCGCGCGTCGAGGTTCTTAAGCAGACCGATCACCAGGCGGCCGACGCGCGAGGCGCCCACCAGGCCGATGGTCACACCGTTGGTTCCGATAGTGGGGAAGCCGGACGCGTTACGCGAGGCCCCCGTGGTGCGCAATTGTTCACTGAACCGCCGCGCCCGCTTGAGTCCCATGACGACCGCGGCGAACGTGAACTCGGCTACCGGCACAGCGTTGGCCGCAGCCGAGGATGAAACCTCGATCCCGCGGGCATAGACCTCGGGCGACAGGAACGTCTTGACCGTGCCTGCGGCGTGGACGATGCAGCGCAGTCCCGGCAGGTGGTCCAGTACGAAGGCATCGATGGTGGGTGCGCCCCACCCCGTGATCAGCAGCTCAGCGTCAGCCAGCAGCTCCAAAGCGCCCGGGGCAGTGAAGTCGGAAACCGGCTCGGAGTCCACAAGGGTGACCATTCCACGGAGCCGGGCCAGGTCCTCGGAGCTGAACAGTGTGGGCAGATTGTTGCGGCCCATCACGAACGCGGCCTTGATGGTGCCGGCTTGGTGGGGATTGGTGGTCACTGCGGTTCCGTCCGGTTCGTTGAGGAAAATTATAGAAAGCGCTTGCTATTTGCAGTCAGACTAGGCTGGCGCTTGAAACTGTGTCAATCCCAGAAGAATCAATGAATGTAAGGTTCTGTGCATGTTATTGACATCACACCCTTCGGCTGGGTAGCTTCTTCCTCATAGTAAACGCTTACTATTTCAAGCCACTGAGCGCACCCAGGCGCCGGGCCACTCCACATCCGCCCTACGGCGCAGACAGAGGAAATACATGAGCAGCAACAGCCAAACACTCACGCCCCAGGCGACGCCCGACGTCGGCGGGCCGGCGACGGTGGCGGAAGGTCGCCGTCGTGGTCGTCCGCCGGCGGCGTCGGCAGGGCAGGACCGCAGGAAGAGCCTGATGGCGCGGATCCGACGCGACAAAGTGATGTTGCTGCTGATCGCCCCGGGCTTCCTGTACTTTGTGGTGTTCCACTACGTACCGCTCGCAGGAAATGTCATCGCGTTCCTCGACTACAAGCCCTACCTCGGCTTCATGGACAGCGTCTGGGTGGGGTTGGACAACTTCGCCGCCATGTTCCAGGACGGCGCTTTCTGGGAGGCACTCCGCAACACGCTGGTGATCACGGGTCTTCAGCTGGCTCTCTTCTTCCCGGTGCCCATCTGCCTGGCGCTCCTGCTCAACAGCATCGTGTCCAACAAGATCCGGAAATTCGTGCAGAGCGTGGTTTACCTCCCGCACTTCATCGGATGGGTCATCATCGTGGCGGTCTTTTCCGAGGTCCTCGGCGCCACAGGAGCCGTTCCGCATCTGCTGGAAAACCTCGGCCTGCCACGGTTTGATGCCATGACCACCCCGGAGTTCTTCCCGTTCCTGGTCACCATCCAATCCATCTGGAAGGACGCCGGCTGGGGCACCATCATCTTCCTGGCAGCCCTCATGAACGTGGACCAGGAACTGTACGAGGCCGCGGCGGTGGATGGGGCAAACGCCCGCCACCGGCTCTGGCACATCACCCTCCCGGGGATCATGCCCGTGATTGTCCTGTTGCTCATCCTCAACCTGGGCAGCATCCTGTCCGTCGGTTTCGAGCAAATCGTCCTGCAGCGCGACAACGTCGGACCCGGTGCCGGCGAAGTGCTGGATACGTACGTCTACTTCCATGGCATCCAGGACGGCCGGTGGGGTCCAGCAGCGGCCGTGGGGCTCGTCAAGGGGATAGTGGGGCTGTTCCTGGTGCTCGGCGCCAACAAACTCGCGCATTTCTTCGGACAGGAAGGTGTCTATTCCAATGGCAAATCCAAGTAGCACGCTGGCGGCCGTCCCTGGCCACGGCCCGAAGAACCGCCCCGGCAACCGCCCCGGCAACCGCCCGAAGACCAGGGACACCCGCCCCATCTGGATGGAAAAACCCAAGCCGGCCGTGCAGGTGTCCAAGGCCATCGCCCTGGTGGTCATCTGTTTCCTGGCGCTCTACCCCTTGCTCGCCGTCCTGGCGACAAGCCTTTCGAGCCAGAGCGAGATCGCCAACAACAACGGCCTGGTGCTGTTCCCCAAAGAACCAACGTTCGCCGCGTACCAGACCATCTTCGCCGGCGGAGTAGTCACTGATGCGCTGATACGTTCCCTCGTCATCACCACCGTGGGCACAGCCCTGTCCCTGGTGGTCACGGTGGCGATGGCCTACGGTCTCACCCGCCGGGACCTCGTGGGTGGCCGCTTCTTCCTGATGACCGCACTGTTCACCATGCTCTTCAGCCCGGGCATCATCCCCAGTTTCCTCATGGTCAAGGAACTCGGCCTGCTGGACAACTACGCGGCCCTGGTCCTGCCCACCTTGATGAGCGCGTTCAACCTGGTGGTGGTCCGGTCGTTCTTCATGAACCTGCCGCAGGAACTGTTCGAGGCCGCAAAGATCGACGGCGCCGGCGACTTCCGCATCCTGGTCCAGATGGTGCTGCCGTTGTCACGGGGCGTGCTGGCTGTCGTCGGTCTGTTCTACGCGGTGGGCTACTGGAACGCGTTCTTCAACGCGATGCTCTACCTGAACGACGACAAGTGGCCGCTGTCCATGATCCTGCGCCAGTACGTGCTGCTCGGCCAGCCCATGGGTGACTCCGCAGTAGCCGAGATCGCGGTGCCGTCGCAAGCGATCCAGATGGCCGTCGTCGTGATTTCACTGATCCCCATCGTGATCGTCTTCCCGTTCCTGCAGCGGTACTTCACCAAGGGCGTCCTCACCGGCGCCATCAAAGGCTAGTCAAACCATGTTGAAAGGGAATCCCATGAACGCAGTCCCGACTTCCGGCCCCAGCCGCCGGAACTTCCTTTCCGTCACGGGCATCGGCGCCCTGGCATTGTTCAGCGGCGGAGCGTTGGTTGGTTGTGGCCAACGCACCACCAGCGTCGCCTCAAACGCCAGCGAAGCGTTGCTGCCCACGCACATGCCCCTCAAAGCGGCCGCAGCGGACATCCCCGGCACAGCGGAGGGCGTGCCCTCAGCCTTCTACAAGTACCCTGCGCCGTTCCGAAGTGTGGAGAGCGCACCGCTCAAGGGCGGCAAGGTCACCGCCATCACCAACCTCTTTGGCACCGCGCCCAATGCCCGGGCAGACAACCCGGCGTGGCAGGCCATCGAAGCCCGCTTGGGCGGGCAGGTGGACATCGCCTCGGTCTCTTCTGACGACTACGCCACCAAGTTCAACACCATCATCGCTGGTGGCGGACTGCCGGACCTCATGCTCAACGACGGCGCCGCCGTGCCCAACATCGTGGAGTTCCTGCAGGCCAAGTGCGCGGACCTCACGCCGTTGCTGGGCGGGGACAAGATCAAGGACTACCCCAACCTGGCCGCCATCCCGGAAGTCTTCTGGAAGCAGACGGTGCAGGCCGGCAAGCTCTATTCGCTGCCCATTCCGCGCAACCTGACCGGTGGGTCCGGATTTGTGAACCAGACCCTGTTGGAGAACGTGGGCATCAAATCCACCGAGGACATCAAGGACAAGGACGATTTCTACCGGGTGGCCAAGGAACTGACCAACCCGTCCAAGAACCAGTGGGCGCTTGGGAGCACCAAGTTTGGGCTCACGATGCTGCACCACATGTTCCGCACGCCGAACGTCTGGAAGAACGACGGCGGCAAACTCACCAGGGCGTTCGAGACGGACGAATACCTGGCCGCTATCGAGTTCGCAGCCAAGCTCTACAAGGACGGCCTGTACGTGCCGGGTTCCGAGGGGTGGACCAAGTCGCAGATGGTGAACTCCTTCATTTCCGGCAAGGTGGCCATGATCTATGACGGACTTCCTGCCTACATAGGTCCCACCGGCTACGGCCGCAGCATCCCCGCCGCGAACAAGGACAACAAAGCAGTCCCGTTCATCCCCGTGGGTCACGATGGAGGTAAGGCACAGACCTGGCTGGACAACATCACCTTCGCCACCGTCATGCTGAAGAAAGCGGACGAGGCCAAGCTCAAGGAAGTCCTGGCGGTGGCCAACTTCCTGGCGGCTCCGTTCGGCAGCGAAGAGTACTTGCTGCTCAACTACGGTGCCGAGGGCGCGGACTATACGTTGGATTCCAACGGCAACCCGGTGGTCACCGAGCGTGCCCTGCTGGACAACGCGGTGCCCTGGAAGTACCTCGCCGCACCGCAGCAAGTGGTGTACGACCCCAGCAACAAGGACATTGTGGACGTCATGCACAACGCCTACTCAAAGCTCATCCCGCTGGGAGTTGAAGATCCTTGCGGCACCCTGTTCAGCCCCACGAATGCCAGCAAGGGTGCAAAGTTGGGCCAGCCAGTATCCGACGCCGCCACGGCAGTTATCGCCGGCCGTGGCACCATGGACGCACTCAAGAGCGCCGTGGCGGACTGGAAGAAGAATGGCGGCGACACCATCCGCGGCGAATACGAATCGGCGCTGGCCAAGTAACCCGACCACGCACAGCCTGCCTCAACCCAAGGATCAACACCGTGACACAGTCCCTGCCCAAGTTGTCCGAGCTGGCCAAGCTGTCCTGGCTTCCGGAGCCCGATGCCGACCAGTCTCCCGTTACCGGCTGGACCCGCAGCCATTGGGAGGCTACGGCCGACCACTGGCTGGAACATATCCGTGATTACTCCAGTCCGCTCAAGGCCAGCCCACGCCTTCCCGGTCCGGTCACCCGCGACGGCGAGCGCCGGGAGGGCATGGAGACTGTCTGCCGGAGCCTGTTGATGGCTGCGCCGCGTATCGCCGGCTCCCAGGGCGGGGACCGGCTCGGTTTGGCTGCTTGGTATCGGCAGTCGCTGCTCGCGGGGACAGATCCTGAGGGTGCGGAGCGCTGGCCTTTGGGAGTCACCTGCAAGTCTCCGTTGCTGGGCGTGACCAACTCGATCGTCGAGGCCGCGAACGTCGCTTTCTCGCTCCACATTGCGCGGGAGTGGCTGTGGGAACCGTTGGCTGCCGGGGAGAAGAAGCAGGTTGCCGACTGGTTGCGGCACCATGCGCGGCTGGAGGTATGGGGTAACAACTGGCAGCTTTTCCCCGCCATGGCGGAGGGGTTCCTGCGGTCGGTGGGCGAGGACGTGTCGGGCTGCACGGGTGCCCGGAATGTGGCGCGGGTGGAGTCCTGGTACCTGGGCGACGGCTGGTACACCGATGGGCCGGAGCATGCCATCGATTACTACAACGCGTGGGCCATCCACCCCTACTTGTGGGCGTGGTACACGATGACGGGCCAGGAGGACACCCCTGAGGGGCGTCGTCACCTGGAACGTTTGCGCGAGTTTGTGGGCACGCAGAGCTTGATGTTCGCCAACGATGGCGCAGTGCTGCACGTCGGGCGATCCTTGGCGTACCGCACTGCGGTCCTGGCTGCCCTGTGGTGTGCGGAGATCTCGGGAGTGAACCCGCTGTCCCCGGGGGCTGCGCGCCGGCTCGCCTCCGGGGTGTTGGCGAATTTCACCGCGAAGGGTGTTGGTGTCGATGGTCCGCCGAACCTGGGGTGGTATGACGAACACCCGGGGTCCTGCCAGGCCTACAGCGGGTTCGGTTCCCCGTATCTGGCGGGGATCGGATTCCTTGGTTTGGCCTTGCCCGCGGAGCACAGGGTTTGGCAGGACGTGGAGGAGCCCCAGCCCACGGATGGGCCGGCCCTGGTGCGGGTTTTGCCGGATGCCGGTTGGACGTTGAACACACAGGGCGGCTTGGTCAGGCTCACCAACCATGGCAGCGATCACTGCGGCTTGCCCGTCGGTGGCGGCTCGGACCCGGACGACCCCCATTACGCCAAGTTCTCCTACTCCACGCACACGGCTCCGGGTACGGGGCCTGCGTGGGAGGACAATATTGACGGCCACCTTGCGTTGTTGGGGTCCGACGGCGCGGCGAGCCGGCGGTGTGCCCTCCGCGCCACCCGCACGGATGGACTCGTCAGCGGGTCCGTGCACATTCCACAGCTGTACGGGAAGGCCCTGCCTGGCACGGCAGTTACTACCGTTTCCGTTGTCGACGGGATCCACGAGCTGCGCTGCCACTTGGTCCGGGGGCCGATGGGGTACTCGGTGCGTGAGGGTGGCCATGCTGTGGCCGGCGCTGCACCGGTGGAGGTTGGACAAACCGACAGTGCAGCGTGGGCCGGCAACGGCGATGTCTTCGCCGCAGTGACTGCCGTGCACGGCTGGGAGGAGCCAAAGACCACGCGGTATGACGGTGCCAACGCCATGGGCGGGCACTCTGCCGTCCCAAGCCTGAGCGCGCAGCGACCGGCTGAGGAGACTGTCCATATAGCCCTCCACACACTGACCCGGGGCACGGCTCCGGTGCCCGAAACGCTCAAGGCGGCCGCCGCCGTCGTGGTTTCCGGTACGGAGGTAGCCGTCACATGGGCAAGCGGTGCTTCGCACTCTTTTGATCTGCGGACGTTCGTGCCGTGGGACGGGCAGGTGGGAAAGTGATCGGGCTCAAGTACGGGGCTTCCCGGGAGGAACCTCGTCAGGATGCGGCCATGCAGCGTTTCCGCAGCCACCGGGTGGGTCAGTTCATCCACTGGGGCCTTTACGCCCTTCCCGCAGGCCGCTGGGAGGGCAAGGACGTGGAGTTCGCTGCTGAGTTCCTGCCGCGCGTGGCCAGGATTCCGCAGCGGCGGTGGGAAGCGCTGGCCAACGACTTCACGCTGGCCGATTTCGACGCCGGACAATGGGCGGATACGGCGGTGGCTTTGGGCGCGCGTTACATGACCATCACCACCAAGCACCACGATGGCTTCTGCCTCTGGCCAAGCGCCCACACGGACTTCCATGTGGGCAACACGCCGTCGGGTCGCGATGTCCTGGCCGAGCTTATCGAGGCCTACGAAGCGCGGGGCATTGACGTCAACTTCTACTACTCAGTGCTCGATTGGCGGCACCCGGACTGGCGCTTCACCTTGGAGGACGACGGCGACCACGCCGCTTTCGCACGCTACCTGGAGTTCGCAAGGAAGCAGTTGGAGGAACTGGCGGAACGGTATCCCAGCGTCAAGGGCTTCTGGTTCGACGGCACCTGGGACGAATCCGTCAAGGCCAACGGGTGGTGGACCTGGGAAGTTGAGCGGATGCTGAAGGAACGGATTCCCGGGGTGGTGGTCAACAGTCGCTTGCGGGCGGACGACTTCGGCGCCAGGCACGTGGACAGCAACGGGGTCCTCATGGGCGATTACGAAAGCGGCTATGAGCGCAGGCTGCCCGAGCCATGGAACGCCACCGTGGCCACCCGGGACTGGGAAGCCTGCATGACCATCCCGCAGGCAAGCTGGGGTTACCACCAGGGGCCGTGGGCGCAGTCGACGCTCAAGCACCCCTGGGATCTGGTGGACATGATCGCCCACTGCACGTCCCTTGGCGGCAACTTCCTGTTGAATTTCGGTCCCCGCGGTGATGGTTCCATGGCCCCGGCAGAGGTTGGAATCGCCCGCAGCGTGGGGGAGTGGTTGGCGGCCAACGGGGAAGCGATTTACGGATGTGGTTTCGCCGAGGGATGGGACTACCCGGGGTGGGGGTACTTCACACGGGATGTCGGCACGGGGCAGGTGTTCGCCGTGGTGACCAGTTCGCCGGCGTCCGGTCGGATCAGGCTGCAGCTGCCGGCCGGGCTCGCGCTCGCCAGGGTCCGATTGCTGGGCAAGGGCCTCGTGGACTCGGGGAGATACCCGTTCAAACGGCTGGCGGACTCGTTGTTCGAGGTGGACCTTGAGGCTGACGCGGGTGCGGGGCCGACTGTGTTCGCGTTGGAAACCACGGCAATCGACGGGGTCGCGGGCGAAAAGGAACCCAACCCGGACGTGCTGGGCTAGGGCTTCGCGACGAGTTCGCGGGAACCGTGCCAGCTCGCCGGGAAACTTCCGGCGAGTTGGCAGACTTCCCGCGATTTGGCGGGGTTTACTCGCGCCTACGCGGCAGCCAGGCGGGCCTTCTTCTTCAGCACCGAGTTCTTCCTGGTGGTGCGGAGCATGTCGATGGTGAGCAGGACCAAGGCCAGCCACACGACGCAGAAGCCGATCCAGCGGGCCGTGGTCATGGTCTCGTTGAACACCGTCAGCGCCACGATGAACTGAAGGACCGGGGCGAAGTACTGGAGCAGGCCAATGGTGGTCATGGGCAGGCGGCGTGCGGAGGCGCCGAAGAAGAGCAGGGGAACAGCTGTGATGACACCGGAGGCCACCAGCAACCAGAAGTGGCCCGCGCCCAAGGTAGTGAGTGTCTGTACGCCGGTCACGCCCAGGACCACCATGGTGATCGCAGCCAGGGGCGCGAGAACCACCGTCTCAACACTGAGGCTGGTGAGGGCGTCCACTTTGGGACCGACACGCTTTTTCACGAATCCGTAGAGGCCAAAGCTGAATGCCAGGATCAGGGCAATCCAGGGAAGCTGCCCGTAGGAGAAGGTCAGGACGCCCACGGCGACAAAACCGATGCCCACTGCCGCCCACTGCAGGGGGCGGAGTTTCTCCTTGAGAACGAAAACTCCCAGCAAAACCGAGACCAGCGGGTTGATGAAGTAACCAAGTGACGTTTCGACGGCGTGACCGGTGGTGACCCCGAACGTGTAAGTGAGCCAGTTAATGGCGATCAGGCCGGCTGCCAAGGCCAAGGGGCCGAACACGGAACGATCCTTCAGCGCGGCACCGAAAACCCGCCATGCCCGCGTGATGGTGATGAGCAACGCGCAGAAAATCAGGGACCAGACGATTCGGTTGGCAACGATCTCAAGCGCACTGGCCGGCATCAGGACGAAGAAGTACAGCGGAAGCAGCCCCCATAGGCCGTAAGCGCCGATGCCGAACAGGATGCCCGCCGTCGACTCGCTCCTCACCGGCTTGGCGGAACCGCTGCCGGCTGTGCCACCGCCCCCGGCTGCCGTCGTCGCGGGGTGGGTTGAAGAGGAGGAGTTGGCTGTTATCTGATCCGGTGTCGACACATTGTCGGCAACACCCCGAGCACCCGCAATATTCCGCAATCTTTGTGATTTTCTGTGACTCCTGCCATATAAGCGTCCGGGTGTGGGGTCGACATCTAGAATTGGAATCTGCGCGCCCCACCAACGGGCGTGGCTCACTGCTTCGGAAGGGCTAACTGTGTCCAACTCAGCCGCAACCAACACCAAACGTCCGCTGCGCGTTGCCATCGTTGGCGCAGGTCCCGCAGGCGTGTATGCCGCGGACATCCTGACCAAATCCAACGAGGTCAAGGACGGTGAGGTTGAGGTCAGCATCGATCTTTTCGAGGCATATCCGGCGCCCTACGGACTGATCCGCTACGGCGTGGCACCCGACCACCCGCGCATCAAGGGCATCGTGAACGCGCTGCATAAGGTGCTGGACCGCGGCGACATTCGGTTCCTTGGCAACGTGACGTATGGACGCGACCTGACCCTTCACGACTTCCGTGCTTTCTACGACGCCGTGATCTTCTCCACCGGCGCCATCAAGGACGCGGACCTGAACATCCCGGGTGTCGAGCTGGAGGGTTCCTTCGGCGGTGCGGACTTCGTTTCCTGGTACGACGGCCACCCGGACGTGCCCCGCGATTGGCCGCTTGACGCCAAAGAGATCGCAGTGATAGGCAATGGCAACGTTGCCTTGGACGTCGCCCGCATGCTGGTCAAGCACCCCGAGGAACTGCTGGTCACCGAGATCCCCGACAACGTCTACGCCGGCCTCAAGAAATCCCCGGTCACCGACGTCCACGTCTTCGGCCGCCGTGGCCCTGCCCAGGTGAAGTTCACGCCCTTGGAATTGCGTGAACTGTCCCACTGCAAGGACGTAGACATCGTCCTGTACCCGGAAGACTTCGAGTTCGACGAAGCCTCGGATGAAGCCATCAAGGGCAACAACCAGATCAAGACCATGGTCAACACCATGACCAACTGGTTGGTCGAAGAACACGCCGAATCCGAGCAGCCTTCCTCACGGCGCCTGCACCTTCACTTCCTGCACAGCCCGGTGGAGATCCTGGATTCGCCGGAGACTCCGGGAAAGGTCTCGGGGATCAAGTTCGAGCGCATGCAACTGGATGGAACAGGCAACGTCAAGGGCACGGGCGAATTCATCGAGTACCCGGTCCAGTCCGTCTACCGCGCCATCGGTTACCACGGGTCCCCGCTGGAGGAGCTTGAGTACGATGCCCGCCGCGGCGTCATACCGAACGACGGCGGCCGCGTCCTGGACGCCGAGGGCGAGCCCGTGCCGGGAATCTACGCAACGGGCTGGATCAAGCGCGGACCGGTCGGGCTGATCGGGCACACCAAGGGTGATGCCCTGGAGACCATTGGCTTCCTTCTGGAGGACAGGCTCACTTTGCCCCCTGCCCAGAACCCGGATCCGCAGGCCATCATCGACCTCCTCGAAGAGCGCGGTGTCGAATACACCACCTGGGAGGGCTGGAACAGGCTCGATGCCCACGAAGCCGCACTGGGTGCCGCGTGGACTTCCGGAAAAGGGCCCGACGGCGAAGGTGACGGTGTGGTCCGCGAGCGCATCAAGGTTGTTCCGCGGGAGGAAATGATCCGGATCTCCCGCGGCTGACCTTGGAGTTTTGTACACCCCATCCACTGATGAGGCCGCCGTACGGGCATCAGCTGTACTAAATCCCCCGCTCCCGAACTAGACTTCTCGGTACTGCGCCGCCCACCAGACGCGCAGGATGCCAGGGGAGTTCGATGAGGAATCCAAACCATCCGCCAGTTGCCGGCAGCGATGCCGCGAAACTGCTGCAGAAGCGTGCCCTGGCCGGCCACGAGCATCTGGACTTGCTGCGGGCCGATACTGCGAAGGACATCTCAGGCCTTCGCCGCTTGGTGCGTGAATCCTGGCAGCGTTCTGCGAGCCTGCAGGCCAACCCCGACGTCGCCGAGGCGCCACTGGCCATGGAACAGGACGAGCTGGAGGAATACCGCAGGCAGCACCCCTTGGCAACCATCATGCCCGTGATCAAGAAGCTGCTGGTCCAGCCCAGCCATGACAGCGGCCTGCTGGTGGCAGTGGGCGACGACGTCGGCCGGCTCCTGTGGGTGGACGGCGATCCCGTGATGCAGCGGCGCGCGGAAGGCATGATGTTCGTGGCCGGCGCCGACTGGTCCGAAGCTTCCGTGGGTACCAGCGCACCCGGCACGGCACTGGCCCTGGACCGCAGCATCCAGATCTCCGGCGCCGAACACTTCAAGCGCTCTGTCCACCCGTGGAGCTGCACGGCCGTTCCGTTCCATGATCCCGATTCCGGTGCCGTGCTGGGCGTCGTGGATATCACCGGCACCGAAACCGCCGTGGCCGCGCACACACTCTCCCTGGTGGAGGCAACAGTCGCCGCTGCTCAGGCGCAATTGCGTATCGAACGCCTGACGCTGGCGGCAGCCGTTCGCGAGAAACCACGACGCCGGAGCGCAGCCACCACCTCCGGGCAGGCGCTGTACCGCAACAGCCTTCAACTGTTGGGCCGGGACCAGGCCCTGCTCAGCATCGACGGCCGGACGGTTGCCCTGTCCGCACGCCACAGTGAAATCCTGGCCATCCTGGGTAACCATCCCGACGGGCTTAGTGCTGAGGACCTCTGCACACAGCTTTACCCCGGGGACGGATCGTCCGTGACGCTGCGCGCCGAGATGGTGCGGCTCCGCAAAGTGATCCAGGAGCTCAGCCCGGACGCGGTTCCCCACTCCAGGCCCTACCGCTTGCCGGTCGAATTGCTTCCCGACTCCGGCCAGGTCCTCAGTTGCCTGCAACGCGGCGCCCATCGCATTGCTTTGGAAATCTACAAAGGTGCGGTCCTGCCGCGGTCGGAGGCTCCCGGCGTCGTGCAGTTGCGTGAGCGGGTTTCGCACCTGCTGCGCGAGGCGCTGCTCAGCGACGGCAGCGTCGATTCGCTCCTCAAGTACGCGGAACTACCCGAAGCGAAGTACGACGTCGACCTCCGCCTTGCCGTCCTGAAGCTGCTGCCGCCCCGCTCACCCAAGCGGGCCGCCATGGTGGCTGACCTGGAACGGATCGAAACGGAGATGACGGCGTGAGCTGACTCACATGCTTGCAACGTAGCTGCAACCTCCCGGCTCCTAGGCTCGGATCAATGGCGACAGCCACCGTGATTCGCAGCAAAGGAGCTAACAATGACCGTTTACGCACAGCCGGGTGCCGAGGGTTCGAAGGTCACGTTCAAGGACCGCTACGAGAATTGGATCGGCGGCGAATGGGTTGCCCCGGTCAAGGGCGCCTACTTCGAGAACATCACACCGGTTACGGGCAAGGCCTTCTGCGAAGTTGCCCGCGGCACAGCCGAGGACATCGAGCTGGCGCTTGACGCCGCCCACAAGGTTGCACCCTCATGGGGCAAGACCTCCGCCACCGAGCGCGCAGCCATCCTGAACAAGATCGCCGACCGCATTGACGAGAACGTGGAGCTCCTCGCAGTCGCTGAAACCTGGGACAACGGCAAGCCCGTCCGCGAGACACTTAACGCCGACATCCCGTTGGCAGCGGACCACTTCCGCTACTTCGCCTCCGCCGTCCGCGCGCAGGAAGGCCACCTGTCCCAGCTGGACGAGGACACCACGGCTTACCACTTCAAGGAGCCGCTGGGAGTTGTTGGCCAGATCATCCCGTGGAACTTCCCCATCCTCATGGCCGTCTGGAAGCTGGCACCCGCGCTCGCCGCCGGCAATGCCGTGGTGCTCAAGCCCGCTGAGCAGACGCCGACGTCCATCCTGGTCCTCATGGAACTCATCGGAGACCTCCTTCCGGCCGGCGTGGTGAACGTCGTGAACGGCTTCGGTGTTGAGGCCGGAAAGCCGCTGGCTTCCAGCTCCCGGATCCGCAAGATCGCCTTCACGGGAGAAACCACGACTGGCCGTTTGATCAGCCAATACGCGTCGAACAACCTCATTCCCGTCACGCTGGAACTGGGCGGCAAGAGCCCGAACATCTTCTTCGATGACGTCGCCGACCAGAATGACGCCTTCTACGACAAGGCCCAGGAAGGGTTCACGCTCTTTGCTTTCAACCAGGGCGAAGTCTGCACCTGCCCGTCCCGCGCCTTGGTCCAGGAAGGCATCTACGACTCCTTCATGGCCGACGTCACGGCCAGGACCAGCAAGATCATCCAGGGCAACCCGTTGGACACCGACACCCAGGTTGGAGCCCAGGCCTCCAATGACCAATTGGAGAAGATCCTCTCCTACATTGACATCGGAAAGCAGGAAGGTGCCAAGGTGCTCACCGGTGGTGCCCGTGCCGAGCTGTCCGGCGACCTGGCCGGGGGCTACTACGTTCAGCCCACCATTTTCGAAGGCCACAACCGGATGCGCATTTTCCAGGAGGAGATCTTCGGCCCAGTGGTGTCAGTGACCAGGTTCAGCGACTACAACGACGCGATCGGCATCGCCAACGACACGCTCTATGGCTTGGGCGCCGGCGTCTGGTCGCGCAATGGAAATGTCGCCTACCGCGCAGGCCGGGAAATCCAGGCCGGCCGCGTGTGGGTCAACAACTACCATGCCTACCCGGCAGGGGCTGCGTTCGGCGGCTACAAGTCCTCAGGTATTGGCCGTGAGAACCACGCCATGATGCTGGACCACTACCAGCAGACCAAGAACCTCCTGGTCAGCTACAACGAGAACAAGCTCGGCTTCTTCTAAACCGTCTTGTCAACCGATCAAAGGAGATCGTCAATGACCACCATGCAAGCTGCAGTCGTCACCACGTTCGGTACCGACCTCGAGATCAAGGAAGTGGAAAGGCCGACGCCGGGACCCGGCCAGGCGCTGGTCCGCCTCATCACCTCGGGGGTATGTCACACCGACCTGCACGCCGCCGAAGGCGACTGGCCGGTCAAGCCGACGCCACCTTTCATCCCAGGCCATGAAGGTGTGGGAGAAGTAGTGGAACTCGGTGAGGGCGTCACGGATGTTGCTGTAGGCGACCTGGTAGGCAATGCCTGGCTCTGGTCTGCCTGTGGTGACTGCCAGTACTGCCGGACCGGGTGGGAAACCCTGTGCGAGTCCCAGCAGAACGGTGGCTACAGCGTGGATGGCTCGTTCGGTGAGTACATGCTGGTGGACACCCGTTTCGCGGCGCGGATCCCGGAAGGCGCGGACCCGGTGGAAGTTGCACCGGTGCTGTGTGCCGGCGTCACTGTGTACAAGGGCCTGAAGATGACAGAGGCCAGGCCGGGCCAGTGGGTCACTATTTCCGGGATCGGCGGACTGGGCCATATTGCGGTTCAGTATGCAGTGGCCATGGGTCTGAGGGTCGCTGCGGTGGACATTGCCGACGACAAGTTGGCGCTGGCCCGCGAACATGGGGCAGAGCTGACAGTCAACGCCCTGCACGAGGATCCGGCCGAGGTCATCCAGCGTGAAACGGGTGGTTGCCACGGTGTCCTGGTCACGGCTGTGCACCCTTCGGCTTTCGGGCAAGCCATTGGAATGGCCCGGCGTGGTGGAACGATCGTGTTCAACGGATTGCCGCCCGGAGACTTCCCCGCACCCATCTTTGAGATCGTCCTTAAGGGCCTCACCGTCCGCGGCTCGATCGTGGGCACGAGGCAGGATCTTCAAGAGGCGCTGGAGTTCTACGCCCAGGGGAAGATCAAGCCAACGGTTTCCACCCGGGAGCTTTCGGAGGTCAACGCGGTCTTTGACGAGATGAAGCACGCCAAGATCGACGGCCGTGTGGTGCTGAAGTTCTGATGAACAACACCAGCTTGGAAGCCGCGGTGACCCTGCCCGGGGAGGATTTCTCCCGGGTAGGGCTCACCGCGGTGTCCGTGGAACTCCTGCGGAAACTCTGGGACCAGCACGGACCGCTCATGTTCCATCAGTCCGGTGGCTGTTGCGACGGCTCGGCACCCATGTGCTATCCGGCGGGGGAGTTCCTGACCGGCGACTCCGACGTCCTCCTGGGCAGGTTCGATATTGGAACCGGCGGCGAGCCACAGCCTCTCGAGTTTTGGATGTCCAAGGAGCAGTTCAACTACTGGTCCCACACCCACCTCACCGTGGATGTGGTTCCGGGCCGGGGCAGCGGGTTCTCCGTTGAGTCTCCCGAAGGGAAGCGATTCCTGATCCGCTCAACACTGATGGACTGGGACGTGCCCAGCCTTTAGGGCGGCTGGCTGGTGTGATCGACGCTACGTGCCGTCATCACACCAGCCACACCTGTCACGGGAATCCTGTAGGCGTCTCACTATCTGGGATAAATATGGCCGTCCATTGGCCGGACACTATTCTTGATGAGTCCTATACCACTCCCATCCAGAATGTGGCATTTTTATGAACATTTTCAGGACCAAGTCAATCGAGCAGTCGATCGCCGATGCCGACGAACCCGGTCGCAAGCTCAAGCGCAGCCTGAGCACCTGGGACCTCATGATCATGGGCGTCGCCGTTGCTGTCGGCGCCGGTATCTTCTCCGTCGGTGCCAAGGCCGCTGCCAACTTTGCCGGCCCCGCCGTCACCATCAGCTTTGCCATTGCAGCTGTCACCTGTGCTTTGGCCATCATGTGCTACGCCGAGTTCGCCACGGCGATCCCCGTGGCAGGCTCCGCCTACGTCTTTACGTACGCCACCATGGGCGAGGTCCTTGCATGGATCATCGGCTGGAACCTCATCCTTGAACTTTTCACCGCCGCAGCCGTGATCGCCAAGTACTGGGGCATCTACCTCAGTACGGTCTTTGGCCTGATGGGCGTGGAGATGCCGCCGTCAATCCAGGTGGCTGGTGTCGATCTCTACTGGGGCGCTTTCCTCATTGTTGCGATCTTCACCGTGCTGCTGGTGCTGGGGACAAAGTTGTCCGCCCGCGTCGGCAACGTCTTTACGTTGATCAAGATTGCAGTGGTGCTGTTCGTGATCGTGGTTGGTTTCAGCTACGTGAAGTTCTCCAACTACACCCCCTTCATTCCTGCCTCCGAGCCCACCGACTCCGGTGCCGCCGACGTCATGAAGCAGTCCTTCTTCGGCTTCCTCACCGGCGCCGCTCCCGCCCAGTACGGAACCCTGGGTGTTTTCGCAGGTGCAGCCCTGGTGTTCTTCGCCTTCATCGGCTTTGACGTGGTGGCGACCTCCGCAGAAGAGGTGAAGAACCCGCAGAAGACACTTCCCCGCGGTATCTTCGGTGGACTGGCAGTGGTGACGCTGCTCTACATCCTGGTCTCCCTCGCGCTGACCGGAATGGTCTCCTACACGCAGTTGGCCGAGGTCAAGAACCCCACCTTGACCACAGCTTTTGAGGCCGTGGGCAACACTGATGCCGCCAAGATCATCGCCTTCGGTTCCCTGGTTGGCTTGACCACCGTGATCATGGTGCTGCTGATGGGCCTGTCCCGTGTGGTCCTGGCCATGAGTCGCGACGGACTCCTGCCACGTTCGCTGTCCAAGACCAGCGAAAAGCGTTCCACGCCGGCCCGTTTGCAGATCATCTGCGGTGCGGCCGTAGCCCTGGTGGCAGGCGTAACGAAGGTGGACCTGCTCGAGGAAATGATCAACATCGGAACGCTGTCTGCGTTCGTGATGGTGAGCCTGGGCATCCTGGTGCTGCGTAAAAAGCGCCCGGACCTCAAGCCCGCCTTCCGTGTCCCGTTCGGCAAGGTCCTGCCGTGGGTCTCCGCAATCCTCTGCCTCTACCTGATGACCAACCTAGCTGTGGAAACCTGGATCTTCTTCGCGATCTGGCTGGTCATTGGCATGGTCATCTACTTCTCCTACGGCCAGCGTCACTCACGGCTCAATGAGAAGTTCGCTGCGGCCAAGGCTTCTGTCAGCGGTGCAGCTGAAAGCCGCCGGGCCGAGGGCGATGAGGACGAAGACAGCTACACGAAGGTCTAAACCAATCGCGGCAGCTTGTCTGACAGCAGCAGTCGCCAGCTCCACGAAGCGCCCGGAAGCCCTTGGTTTCCGGGCGCTTCCACGTTACGGCGCCGCATGCTCACTCACCCACTCCACCAGCGGCCTCAGCACCTCCCAACGGGCAGCGATTTCATCCTTGGCTGCGGGAGTGGACAACCACTCCGGCTGACCCACCTCCACGCCCGCTGACAGGGACTTGTGCTTGAGCAGTTCCCCGCGCGGATGGTCCTTGTCATAGCCCCGCGGAACGGTCTTGAGCTTCTCGCCCTCAACGGCGAAGCCCGCCGCCGCCACCGCATCAACGATCCTCTGCAGCTCTTCTCCACTGGCAGGAGCATCCACTGCGGCCCGGAAACGTGCCAGCTGCGCCGGAGTGTGCGAGTGGTAGCCCCCGCCGATCAGCAGGCCGTCGGCGCTGATCTGGACGTAGAAGCCAACGCCCTCCTGGCCGGCAGCGAAGGCGCCCTGCGCTGTCTTGTACGGTGACTTGTCCTGGGAGAACCGGATGTCCCTGTTGGGCCGGAAGATCTTTGCCGGCCCGAACTGCGGCTCCAGCTCCGAAAGGAGGGCGACCAGCGGTTCCTTCACCTCGGCGTCGTACGTGGTTTTGTGTTCAAGCCACCACTCACGGTTGTTGTTCTCTTCAAGCTCGGCGTAAAAGCGGAATGCGGCATGAGGGATACCTTCGAATGTGCTCATGAAAGGATCCTAGGGACCTGAGGATCCGCCCAGCCATAGCCAAAAAAGGCTATGTGGAAAAAACAAAAAGAACACCCCGCCGCGGAGAAGATCCGCAGCGGGGTGTTCCTGGAAATGCTGTAAAGCAAAGACGCTTAGAGCTTGTTGGCTGCTTCGGCGTCGGACTCGGTCTGACCTGCACCGAGGTTGGCGCGGAGCTTGGCGCCAAGATCGGAGTCAACGTTGGTCCAGTACTGGATGGCGCGTTCCTTGATGTCGGCGTTCTTCACGCCGCCAACAGCACCGGTGATGGTGTCCAGGAGGCGGGCCTTGGCAGCGTCGTCGTAGACCTCGCGGTACAGAGTACCGGCCTGGCCGAAGTCGTCGTCCTCAGCGTGCAGGGTGTGGGCGGAGAGGGTGAGCTCGCCGTCGTTCTCCCAGCCACCGGCGGGCGACGTCGGCTCAACAGCAGCCGGGCCACCAACGGAGTTCGGTGCGTACACCGGGGTGGACGGGGAGTTGAACAGGTAACGACCCTGGCCGTCCTGGCTGTAGTTGTTGACCTGGTTCTTGGGCTGGTTCACCGGGATCTGTGCGTGGTTGGTGCCCACGCGGTAACGGTGTGCGTCGGCGTAGGAGAAGATGCGGGCCTGCAGCATCTTGTCCGGGGAAGCGGCAATGCCCGGTACGAAGTTCGACGGCGCGAAGGTGGCCTGCTCGATCTGCGCGAAGTAGTTCTCCGGGTTCTTGTTCAGCTCCATGGTGCCCACGTGGATCAGCGGGTAGTCAGAGTGCGGCCACACCTTGGTGAGGTCGAACGGGTTGAAGCGGTACGTCTTGGCGTCTTCGTAAGGCATGACCTGGACGTGCAGTTCCCAGGACGGGAAGTTGCCGTCGGCGATGTTTTCCTGGAGATCGCGGATGTAGAAGTCCGCATCCGAGCCGGCAAGCTGCTCAGCCTGGTCACCGGTGATGGTCTTGACGCCCTGGTTGGACTTGAAGTGGTACTTGACCCAGAAACGCTCGCCGGCGGCGTTGATCCACTGGTAGGTGTGCGAGCCGTAGCCCTGCATTTCACGCCAGGACGCCGGGAGGCCGCGGTCACCCATGAGCCAGGTGACCTGGTGGGCGGACTCGGGGGAAAGGGTCCAGAAGTCCCACTGCATGTCAGCGTCACGCAGGTGGCTGCCCGGGAGGCGCTTCTGGGAGTGGATGAAGTCGGGGAACTTGATGCCGTCGCGGATGAAGAAGACGGGGGTGTTGTTGCCAACGAGGTCGTAGTTGCCCTCGGAGGTGTAGAACTTCACGGCGAAACCGCGGGGGTCACGCCAGGTATCGGGAGAACCGTTCTCGCCGGCGACGGAGGAGAAACGGATCAGCATGTCCGTCTCGACGCCCGGCTGAAGGAAGGCTGCCTTGGTATAGGCCGAAACGTCCGAGGTGGTCTTGAACGTACCGAATGCGCCGCCACCCTTGGCGTGCACTACACGCTCCGGGACCCGCTCGCGGTTGAACTGTGCAAGCTTTTCCACCAGGTAGTGGTCGGTGAGGATGATGGCACCGTCAGCGCCGACGGACTTCGAGTGCGCGTCGGAGGTAACGGGGGCACCTGACTGGGTAGTTGAAATGGCAGTCATTGTTCTCCTTTTTCTTATTTCTGAGTTACGGAAGTTACGGGAAGCTGTTGTTTGGACTGGCAGTCCTGGCAGATGCCCTGGTACAGGACGTCTGCGATCTGGATGGTCATGGGCTTGGAGTTCTCATCCCAGTGCGGGGTGAGGCACGGGGCGTGTCCCACGGCGCAATCGACGTCCTCCACTTTGCCGCAGCTGATGCAGACGGCGTGGTGGTGGTTGTCGCCCACCCGGGTTTCGTAAAGGGCCGGGGAGTGCGGAGGCTCAAAGCGTCGCAACATCTGCAGGTCCGTCAGGTCGCTGAGCACCACGTAAACGGACTGCGCCGTCAGTTCAGGAAGCTCTTTGCGGGCAGCGGCAAGGATGCCTTCAGCCGGAGAGTGCGGATGGTGCTGGACCGCGGCGAGCACTGCCAGCCGCTGCTTGGTCACACGCCGGCCGTGGGCATGCAGGGCCGAAGCCCATGCTTCCTGCTCGGCGGTGTGATCTGTCATGCATTCATTGAAACACTTATTTTGAGGAGTTCACAATAAGGCAAGGCTAACTTCTGGTGAACTGAACAGATCTTCCAGGGGATTGTCGTCTTCGGCTGCCGATCTGCGGACCGCATGGACCCGAACAGGGGCACCTGGGCCCGCCCCTTCCAAGGCCACGCAACTGACACCGCTGAAGCCGCCGTTCCGGGGGAGTGCGGTCAGGGCTGCGCCCATCGCCAGTAACTCGACCGGCCTGACCTCGCTGATGGCCGCCACGCTCCTGACGGGTTCGAGGATCGTATGGCGGGGACCCGTGTCCACAGCCCGGACCAGCGGTTCCGGCCCGGAAAAAGGCTCGACGCCGGCACGCACCATAGCGTCGGAGCCCACCACGGTCTCCGGCCTGGCCAGCCTGAGCGCCTCGCGCATGGCGGCATCGGTGGCTTCCAGATCGTGGTCCGCCTCGCCAACCCGTCGGTGCGCCGGAAGCGAAAGCTGCTGTCCCGGCGTCGTGGTTTCTCCCGCCCACCGGCCGAAGAGGTGGAACGTCGGCGTTGACGATTCCGCTACAGGCTCTCCAATGGCTGAGCCCAGGGGGTGCCATTGGTAAGCAAACATGATGGCGCATCGGGTGGCGCCAAGGACGTCGGCCAGGGCGGCACGGACCAGGCCGTGGCAGAAAAGCCAGTCCGTAGCCGAGGGGTGTGCAAATTCTGTTGCGGGATCCGACAACCGGATGACGACATGCCCGGCAGTGAGGGGGTGACGTGGCCTGGCGATCTCCCAAAAGGCCGAACGGTACAGCAATCGTCGCGATGTGACCATGTCAACTCCTTCCCCCGGGTGAGCCTACCAAGCGGTGCCCGCAGGCGGGAGGGTGCGGGGAAGCTGCCGCAACGGTCGTTACGGTAGGACGGTGGCGAAACTACTGGCAGACATCACCCCGTTGAAGGAGAGCCCTGCTTTCCGGCGGCTCTGGCTGGGAGCATCGGTGGCTGCCATCGGTACCCAACTGACCCTGGTGGCGGTCAGTTTGGAGGTTTACCGACTCACACAGGAGAGCTTCTATGTGGGCCTCCTTGGTATCTTCGCGTTGATTCCACTGGTGATCGCAGGGCTGTATGGTGGCTCCATTTCCGATGCCTACGACCGCCGCAAAGTTGCACTCATCGCCTCCCTCGTCCTGTGGGCAACCACCGCCGGGCTGGCCCTGCAGGCATGGCTGGAGATCGGCAACATCTGGATCCTCTATGCCCTGGTGGCCATCCAAAGCGGAGCGCAGGGCATCAACGGTCCCGCCCGCAGCGCCATCATTCCGTTGCTGGTCCGTAAAGACCTGCTCCCTGCAGCCAATGCCCTGAGCATGCTGACGTTCGGCCTGTCCATGACTGCCGGACCGCTCCTGGCAGGTGTCCTGGTGGCCACCATCGGGTTCGGCTGGACGTACACCATCGATGTCATCAGCTTCACGTTCGCGCTCTGGGGACTCGTCAAGCTGCCGCCCTTGCCGCCGTCGAAGGATGCCGTGCGGCCGGGGCTGAAATCCGTGGTGGAAGGCTTCCGTTTCCTGGGCACACGCCCCAACGTCCGTATGACGTTCATCATCGACCTCATCGCCATGATCTGCGCCCAACCCCGTGCCCTCATGCCGGCCATCGGTGCGGTCATGATCGGCGGAGGCGAAACCACGGTCGGTGTGCTGCTCGCTTCCACGGCTGTGGGTGCTTTCCTCGCCGGCCTGTTTTCCGGGCCGCTGGGCCGGGTGCGGCGGCAGGGCAGCGCCGTCGTGTGGTCCGTAGTGGGTTGGGGAGCCTCCATTGCGGGCTTCGGGCTGGTGGTACTGCTGGCGGGGGACTCTGGACGCGAGGGAGTCACTCCGTGGTTGATTCCGGCAGCCCTGTGCTGTGCCCTTGCCGGTATTTCAGACTCCGTCAGCGCCGTCTTCCGCACCACCATCCTCCAATCGGCCACCCCGGATCATCTGCGCGGACGGCTGCAAGGCGTGTTCATTGTGGTGGTGGCAGGTGGCCCCCGCGTGGGCGACATGCTGGCCGGCGGTGTCACACAGTTCCTCAGCGAAGGCGGAGTATTGCTGACGGGTGGACTCCTCTGCATCGTCCTGGCGTGGCTGGCCTCGCGCCTCCAGCCCGGGTTCGTTGCCTATGACGCGAAGCATCCGGTGCCCTAGTACTGCCGGCCACGCCGCAGCCGTAGGCTGGGATCGGAACACGACGACCGGCGTCGGCGTTAATCCGTACAGAACCCCTGCAAGAGCCGAACGGAAGAGGCAAGAACCACCGTGCATAAACACAACAACGGACTCAAGACCGCGGCGCTTTTCGGTGTGCTGTGGGCGGTGTTGTTGGGTTTGGGAGCCATCATCGCGGCGGGGACGCGCAGCACGACGCCCATCTGGATCATGGCGCTGATCGGCGTGGGCACCACTGCCTACGGATACTGGAACAGCGACAAGATCGCCATCCGCTCCATGGCTGCCTACCCGGTCACCGAAGCCCAGGCTCCGCAGCTTTACCAGATCGTCCGGGAGCTCTCCGTCAGGGCCAACAAGCCGATGCCGCGGATCTACCTTTCGCCCACCATGACTCCCAATGCCTTTGCCACCGGCCGCAACCCCAAGAACGCCGCCGTGTGCTGCACCGAAGGGATCCTGCACCTCCTGGACGCCCGCGAGCTTAGAGGAGTGCTGGGGCATGAACTGATGCACGTGTACAACCGCGACATCCTGACCTCGTCGGTGGCTGCTGCTGTCGCCGGAGTCATTACGTCCGTGGGGCAGATGCTGCTGATCTTCGGCAGCGGGGACCGGCGCAACGCCAACCCGCTGGCCACCATCGCCATGGCTCTGCTGGCGCCCTTTGCGGCGTCGCTGATCCAGATGGCCATCTCCCGCACGCGGGAGTACGACGCCGATGAGGACGGCGCCGAGCTCACCGGTGATCCGCTGGCACTCGCCTCAGCCCTGCGCAAGATCGAGTCCGGCGTCACCCAGCTGCCGCTCCCGCAGGACCAGAAGCTCGTCAACGCTTCGCACTTGATGATCGCCAACCCGTTCCGGGGAGGCGGCATGCGCCGCATGTTCTCCACCCACCCGCCGATGAAGGAACGGATCAGCCGGCTGGAACTGATGGCCGGGCGCCCGCTTTCCTAGGTTCCCGTTGAACCGGGCCTAGGCGAACAGTCCCTCCCCGATGAAGCCGCCCTGCCGGACTCCCGGAGGCACGGCAAAAAGGCCAGAACCGGTGTGCTTCAAATACTCCACGGACAGTGTGTCGCCCTTGGCCAAGGCCAGCTGCATGGGGACATAGTGGGTCCGCGGGTCCTTGACGAACGCGATGAAGAACAAGCCCGCATCAAGGTGCCCAAGCCCGTCCGAGCCGTCGGTGAAGTTGTAGCCACGGCGAAGCATCCGCACACCGCCGTTCTGGTCGGGATGGGCCAGCCGCATGTGCGAATCCATGGGAATCAACGGGTCGCCGTCACGGCCCGCAATCGAGAAGTCGGGCGCCGTGAATTCATCCCCGCCGGACAGCGGAGCACCCACACCCTTGGTCCGGCCGATCAGCCCTTCCTGTTCCCGCAGCGAGGTCCGGTCCCAGATTTCGATGTGCATCTGGATCCTGCGGGCCACCAGGTAACTGCCGCCGGCCATCCATTGTTCGGCAGGGCGGGCCGGTGAAGAAACCCACACGTGCTCTTCAAGCAGCGCGTTGTCTTCGACCTTGAGGTTGTTGGTGCCGTCCTTAAAGCCGAACAGGTTCCGGGGAGTCATCTGCGCACGGGACGTGGAGGACGTCCGTCCAAAGCCCAACTGGGACCAACGAACCCGGACTTTGCCAAAACCGATCCTGGCAAGGTTGCGAATCGCATGGACGGCGACCTGGGGATCGTCCGCGCACGCCTGGATGACAATGTCACCACCGGTCCGCCCCGGCTGGAGGTCGTCCCCGGGGAAATGCGGAAGATCGATCAAGGCTTCCGGACGGCGGCCGTCCAGACCGAAGCGCGCCTTGCCGTCCTTCTCAAACAGGCCGGCGCCGAAGCCGAACGTCAGGGTCAGCTTCGCGGCCGCCAGGTCCAGGGCCTCGCCGGTGTCTTCAGGCGGGGCGTCGTACGGACCGTCGACGGCGCCCGTCTTACCGGTGGGGCTGCCGGTGGTCATGGCCTCGGCCGCCGCCGTCCAGTCCTTCAGGAGCTTGATGAGTTCCTTGCGGTCTTCTGTGGTGACATCGAAGGCGGCCATGTGCAGGCGGTCCTGTGCCGGAGTGGTAATCCCCGCCTGGTGGTCGCCGAAGAACGGCACCACGGCGTCCCCGGCGTTCGTGTCCGCGGTGGATGCCGCAGCGGCGGACAGTGCGTCATGTCCCAGGAACCCGGCAGCCAAACCAGCAACCGCGCCAGCGCCGCCTACACCCGCGAGCGAGAGCAGGCCACGCCGGGACATACGGGAACTGCCGCCCTTGGCAGCGGAAGCTGCCGCACCGCCGTCGGCCGCTTCCTGGGAAGTCACGACGGCGGCAGGCCCGCCCGGACGCCCGACGCCGGTCGACTCACCGGGGCGTTCTGCATCAGGTCGAGCGTCGGCAGTGCCGTCGGTGTGCCCGAAGGGGCAGCCGCTCACAGCACCACGGCTGCGGTGAGCTTGGACAGGGGCTCACCCAGCGAATCAACCAATGCGGCGAGCTGCTGGACCTGCTCCTGGCTCAGCTCGTTGTAATAGACGAAGCCGTCGCCCTTGGCGTGCTTCTTCAGTTCGGCCTGCAGGGCCGTGAACTTCTCGTCCAAGGACTTGGCGAGCTCGGCATCCTTCTGCTCCAGCGCCGGCTTCAGGTTCTCGAAGGCGATGCGGGCGCCATCAACGTTGGCCTGGAAGTCCCAGAGGTCGGTGTGGGACCAGATCTCTTCTTCGCCGGTGACCTTGCCGGTGGCGACTTCGTCCAGGAGCTCCTTGGCTCCGTTGCCGAGCTTGTCCGGGGTCAGTTCCACCGTGCGGGTGCGGGTGACAAGGTCCTCGGTATCGGTCACCAGCTGCGTGGAAATCGCGGTTCGCTCTGCAGGGGTCATGGCGGTGTAATCTGCCGGCGGGAAGAGGTCCTTCTCGGCGCGGTGCCAGCCGGTCCATTCCTGTCCGGGCTCAAGGTCCGCCTCGCGGGCGTCCAGCTTGGGATCCAGGTCTCCGAAGGATTCGGCGACGGGTTCGATCCGTTCCCAGTGCATGCGGGTGGAGGCATACAGATCGCGGGCCTTGGCGGCGTCACCGGCTGCGAAGGCCTCGGCAAACGCCTTGGTTCCGACGATAAGCTGCTCCGACTGGTCCTTGACGTAGGCCGCGTACTGCTGGGATCCGTTATCCAGGAGCTTCTGGAAGTCGGCGTCGACGCTCGGCTTGTTGCCGGACTCGGTGACCTCGAAGGAAGCACGGATGCCTTCGCCCTGCATTCCGGGCTTGCACGCCGTGTTGTACTTGCCGGCCGGAGCGGTGACCACCAGGTTGCGGGTGATGCCGGGGCCGATGTTCTCCACTTCCCCCAGGATCCGGAGGCCATCTTCGGCCAGCAGGTAGAACTCGGTCACCTCCGTGCCTTCATTCTTCACGGCGAAGGTGAGGTTGCCGCTGGGTGCCGTGCTCGTGGAGACCTTGCACTCGTTGGCCGAGCTGCTGACCTGGATCGGGCCGTCCGTGGCGGCTGCGGTCTTCGTATTGTCTGTGCAGCCGGCAAGTACCAGGGGCACCGCCGCGGCTGCGCCAATCACGGCAAGGGTCCGGCGGAATGTGGGTGATCCGAGCATGGGTGGGTCCTTTGTGTTGAGGGGAAGCGCGTGGCGGGAGTTACCCGGAAAAACTGAGGTGGCGTTAGGGCTGTGTTGCGACGGCAGGAACTGATGCGCTGCGGGGAGCCTTGGGCTGCGACGGACGGTTGGCCCGGATATAGAGGAACAGGACCGGGACCACATAGAGAACCCAGGCTGTCGCTTCCAGCCAGGTGGTGGCGGGGGAGAAGTTCAAGGTGCCCTTGAGCAGGGTGCCGTACCACGACGACGGCGGGATGGCGGCAGAGACGTCGAAGGCCAGGTTGTGCAGGCCAGGCAAAATGCCGGCCTCTTGGAGATCATGGATTCCGTAAGCCAGGACGCCGCCGGCAATGATGATCAGGCCCACGCCCGTCCACGTGAAGAAGCGGCCAAGGTTTACCTTCAGCACACCCCGGTGCAGCAGGTACCCCAGGCCGGCGGCCGCCAGCAGGCCAAGAAGTGCGCCGAGCAGGGGCAAGGTGGTTTCACCGGTGGCCTGGGCCGCAGCCCAGATGAACAGCGCTGTCTCGAGGCCTTCGCGGCCCACGGCGAGTGCCGCAACCACCACAAGGCCCCATGCGGCGCCGTCGGCCGCTTTGTCCACTTGCGAGCGGAGCTCGCCACCGAGGCTGCGTGCTGTGCGCGCCATCCAGAAGACCATCCAAGTGACCAGTCCAACGGCCACAATCGACAGTCCACCGCCAATCGCTTCCTGGGCCTCGAACGTGAGGCCTCGGGGGCCGAAGGTCAACAGGGCACCGAAGCCGAGGGAGATGGCGATCGCGAGGCCCACGCCCATCCAGAGCCTCGGGATGAGGTGCCGCCGTCCGGTCTTGACCAGATAGGCCATCAGGAGGACCACGATCAGTGATGCCTCGAGGCCTTCACGCAGGCCGATCAGGAAGTTGGCGGTCATGATTTTTCTTTCGCTAAGGGGTGCCGTACTTAGGCTCGCCTAAGGAAGAAGGATACTTTGACTTGACTATTACGCAAACTAATCATGTGCTAATCGGCCGGCTCATTACTACAGACGATGTAGTTTAGGGCAGCAAAAAGCCGGGATGTAGGGCCTTTGATTGGCCCCGCATCCCGGCTTGGCAATTGGGGCGCGGAGACTGCCGCGCGCTCGGCTAGCTGCGGAAGTTCACGAACTGAAGGTCGGCCTCTTCGAACTTCTTCAGGATGTTCATGGTCTCCTGGAGGTCGTCGCGGGACTTGGAGGTCACTCGGAGCTCGTCGCCCTGGATCTGGGACTTGACGGACTTGGGGGCTTCATCGCGGATGATCTTGTTGATCTTCTTGGCGATGTCCTGGGCAATGCCTTCCTTGATGGTGCACTCCAGGCGGAATTCCTTGCCGGAGGGGAAGGGCTCGCCCTGGTCCAGGGACTTCAGGGAGATGCCGCGCTTGATGAGCTTGGACTGGAAGACATCCAGGACGGCAAGGACGCGGTCCTCGGAGTTGGCCTTCATGAGGATCTTCTCGCCGCTGAAGTCGATCTCTGCGCCGACGCCCTTGAAGTCGTATCGCTGCGCGATTTCCTTCTGGGACTGGTTGAGCGCGTTGGCGACCTCTTGCTTGTCTACCTTGCTGACGACGTCGAATGTGGATTCGCCTGCCATGACTCTCCTTAGGTTGGGGGCCCTGTGAGGGCGGATTGGTCTGGCATCCAGCCTAGTACGGAAGCTGCGGCTTGGGGCTGTGGATGCCTTTCACAGTTCGCTCACAGCACATGCAAGGTTGGAACTGAGGCTGCCGGTTGAGAGTTGTACCTGTTGGAAGACCACATCGTCGCAAGGATCAGCATGAGCAACAAGGCCGTCCAGTCCATCACCAAATCTGCTTCCGCAGCAGCCGGTTCCCTTGGCACGGCTGCGGTTGCCGCGGCGAGTGCAGTGGCGGCCGCGGCAGTGGCGGCCTCGATTGTCCTGAGCCCGGTACCGGATGCTGCGGCCCGCATGGACGGAGTGCACGCGGATCTGCTGCGGGCTGTGCAGCTCAACCAGATCACTGCCGAGCAGGCCGAGAAGTTCGAAGCGAAACTGGCTGGCCGGATCCTTGGGGAAGCGTGAAATACCGCTGAATCCCGGGCGTCTTCCCCCGATTAGATTCTTCGCAGAAAGTTCTGTAAGGTTGTCTCTGCCTTCGGTTACCGGATCGAAAAGAAACGGTCTCCGGAAGTGATCTTCTTTTGAAGTTCGGCAGATTACCCGAGCGGCCAAAGGGGGCTGACTGTAAATCAGCTGGCAACGCCTACGGGGGTTCGAATCCCTCATCTGCCACCCAAAGAAAATCCCCGGAACCACTGGTTCCGGGGATTTTTTTGTGTGCCGCCTGCTGTGGATACCGGAAGTGCGATGTGCCGCCACCACCCACTTTGACGCCGGGAGCAGGAAGGCGCGCCGCAGCAGCGGCATGTCGTGGCATCCGGGTTCTCAAACCAGGTGGTGCCCCCCGGCCCGAGGCTGAAAGCGGGCCATGTGAAGGGCCCGGTTAGTTCCGTTCGGAGATTTTCCTGAGTTCGGCGATCTCCATCCGCAGGGCCGCGATCTCGGTCACCAGGTCGGCCATTTCGGCGCGCACCGGCTCCTCGGCGGCGACGGCCTTCTCTTCGGCTGCTGCTGCCACGCCTGCTGCCACGCCCTCGGCGTTTTCCTCGATCCGCTGAACGAGCCAGGAAGCGATGGATGCCGTCACAATACCGAGCACCGCGATGCCGCTCATCATGAGGGCCGCAGCGACGATCCTGCCGATGGGGGTCACGGGGTACAGGTCTCCGTATCCAACGGTGGTGATGGTGGTGACGGCCCACCAGGCTGCGTCGCCGAAGTTCACGATCTTGGCGTCAGGGGCGTTCTGCTCGACATCCAGCACGGCCAGTGCGCCGATGAGGATGAGCATGGCGGCCGCTCCGGCAACATAGGTGGCCACCCTGCCCCGCAATGTTTCGCCGACGGTGCGTTGGAGAACGGACAGGAGCGTGACCAGGCGCAGCAGGCGAAGGGGCCTGAAGAAGGGAAGCACCACGATCAGGAGTTCGTGCAGGTTCCACAGGAACCACCGCCCACGGTCTTCGGCGAGCCAGAGGTTGACGAAATAGTCCAAGGCGAAGATACCCCAGGTCATCCAGAGAACGACCTCGAAAGGCGCCGCAGCGGCGCCGTCCACCCTGCCGATCACCTGCCACGCGTACGCAGTGAGAAAGATCAGTGCCGTGGCCATGAGGGGCCACTCCACGAGGTCCCGGTATCGCGCTTGAGTCATAGGGGAATACTAGCCACAGGGACCACGGCCTGACCCGGGTCAGGCGGCAGGAGTTTCCAGCCAGTAACCGTCGAGGTGGTGGATGAGCTGCCGGCCCAGTCCGCCTTTGAGTTGGATCCACAGCGTGCTGCGGTCATCGGTCATGCCGTCGATGGTTCCCTCGATGCGATTGCCGCGGGCATCCTGAAGGACAACGTTCTGGTGACGGGAGAGTTCCGGCCAGACCTGGCCCTGCGGCCTGGTGGTTTGCAACGTGCTCAAAGGTCCCCCTCGTAGGGTCGTTCATCAATACGGGTTTCAGATATTCTGCATGGCTTTGATGAACCGGCGGTAAACGTTAGTGCAAACGTTGGACATAAAGCAGGTCATGCGTTAGCCCTGTGTCCACTCTGCGGCCGATGTCTTCCCCGCAAAGTTACTCACGGGTAACATGGAGGGCATGCATCTGCTTCTTCGTACCCTCATGCTGCTGTTCACCTCGTCCAAGCGTTCCCCGCTCGGTGTCTGGGAAGAGTCCTCGCTGCCCCTGAAGGTGCTGCCCACGGACATCGACATCGCTATGCACGTCAACAACGGCATGTACTTCTCACTGATGGACCTCGGACGTTTTGACCTCATGGTCCGCAGCGGCATCTGGAACAAAATGCGCAAAAGGGGGTGGAGCCCGGTGGCTGCGGGAGAAACCATCGCCTTCCGCAAGTCCCTGCAGCTCTGGCAGCGCTACACCATCGAAACCCGCATCATCGGCCTGGACACCAAGGCCATCTATTTCGAACAGCGCATGGTGGTGGACGGCGAAATCTACGCCCGCGCCCACATCGCCACCCGCTTGGTGTCCAAGGGCAAGCCGGTGACGCAGGACGAGATCATCGCAGAGTTCGGTGCACCGCCGGCTGACCTTGAACTGCCGGAGTGGATCCATGAGTGGCGTGAGAACAACGCACTCCCGGGTGCGCGTCGCCCCGCCCCGCACGTCTGGAGCTAGACGCCAACATCACGGCGTTGCAGGGCCACGGCACCGAGTGCGATCAGGGCAGCGGAAATACCCAGCAACCCGGCGACGGCTCCCCAGTCGGCACCATTGGTCACAGGAGAATTCCCATAGGCCCAGTGGTATGGGGACAGATTCAGGAGCCATTCGACGTCGGGACTCTGCCTGCCCACAGCGTTGAACACATACCCCAGGACCGCGACGGCGGCACCCGCGGCAACCGCATAGATCTTCCGTCCGCTGAGTGCGCCTGCGAACAGGGCAGCAGTTCCACTGAGCAAGGCAAGGGCGCCGAACAACAGGACCGCTCCGGCCAGATGCCCGACGTCGATGCTGAGTTGCGCCGGCCCGTTCAGTCCCAGCACCAGCACGAAGACGAGGACGGACAGGAAAGCGATGCGCACCAGGATTGCGAGGGCGCGTTCCAGCACCACCTGCACGCGGGTAACGCTGTGAGCCAGCGTCAGCTCCAACAGCCCGGATTCTTCGTCTCCGCCAACTGCGGCAGCGCCCCAGCTTACTGAGGCCATGGACATCAGCAGGAAGCCGATCAGTCCGAACAGGGTGGCTTGGGTGTAGCCGGGGCCGGACGCGATCTGGTCGTAATTCAGGGCCTTGGTCATCTCAGGGGGAAGCGCGTTGATCAGGTCCTGCATCTGAGAGTTACCGCCGATGGACGGATACAGGGGCAAATACAGCATGATCGCGGCTGTCAGCCCCACCGCCCAGGCCAGCGTGGAGCGCCAGGAGTCGGTCAGGGCCTTGGTGAACAGGGGCAGGATCCTAGGCACGGTGCGCTCCTTCCGGGCGGCGGGCCGGTGCGGTCTCGTTTCCGGTCGAAGCGGCAGGTCCCGTGTAGAGGGTCAGGACGGCTTCTTCCAGATCTGGCTCCTCCAGCACAAGATCCGTCAGGTTCAGCGTCGCCAGCTCCTGGACCAACGGCTGGACCGGCCCGGAAAGCGTCGCCGTACCCACTACTGTTCCGGCCGCGTGTCCGTCGGCCGGGAGCTCGCGCACCGCCACATTGGCGACGCCCGGCACCCGGGCCAGCAGCGCTCCGACGTCGTGCGCTTCCGTCCCGGTGCTGTTGAACCGAAGCTGCCGCACGGCTGCCGTCCTCAGGGCCTCCACCGTGGACACTGTGACTATTTCGCCGTCGCGGAGAATGGCGACGGCGTCGGCAGCTTGCTGGACCTCGCTGAGGACGTGCGAGCTGAGGAACACTGTGGCACCGCCGTGGACTGCTTCGCGGACCAAGGCGTGGAAAACCTGCTGCACCAGCGGGTCCAGGCCGCTGGTTGGTTCGTCGAGCACCAGGAGCTCGGGTTGATGCATGAAGGCCTGGAGCAGGCCCAGTTTCTGCTTGTTGCCTTTGGAGAGCTTCCGGGTCTGGCGATCCAGGTCAAGGTCCAGCCGATCCGCGAGGTCGTTGACATGCCGCGGGTCCACGGGGCCGCTGATGGCGGCGAAATGCTCCAGCACGCGGCGTCCTGTGGTGCGGTTTTCCAGGTGCAGCTCTCCGGGGAGGTATCCGATTTTGCGGCGGAGGGACGTTCCCGCACGCCGCGGGTCCTGTCCGAGCACCGAGATGGTGCCGCCGCTGGGCCGGATGATGTCCAGCAGGCAGCGCATGGTGGTGGTCTTGCCCGCACCGTTCGGTCCGATGACGCCGAACACCGTCCCGGGCTCCACTGCGAAGTCCAGTCCATGCAGGACCTCGCGGTGGCCGAACTTCTTGCGCAACCCCTCGACGACGATTGCCTGGGTCACGGGGCATGCTCCCTTCCGTGGTTTGTGGTGTGGTGCTGCAGGGCGTCGCGGGCCGCGTCCAGGAACCGCGAATCTGTGTAGAAACCGTGGGTGTAGATTTCCAGGGCAGGCAGGGTGAGTTGCCGCAGCAGCTCCGGTCCGATGCCGTGGGGTTCGGAAGTGGCGGCCCCCAGCGTTCGGGAGAGGTGCCTGCCCAGCATGAGGATCGACAAGCTGTTGGAGGCGATCACGACGGCGGTGGACCGGACGTCGTCGAACCTCCGGATGGTGCCTGCGGCGATCCCGGCGTTGATGATGTCTTGTGTCTGCCTCACGACAGCGTCGAAAAAGGCATCGCCCGCATCCGACTCGTCGCTGAGCGCTTGGCGGATGTAGGCGATCTCGCTGGCGTATTGGTCCGGGTGGTTCAGGTAGTCCTGGATCAGCTGACGGGTGGATCCGGGGTCCGTCTTTTCCCGGCCCTGCGTGGCCGTCTGCGCCAGGACGTGGTGGTCGCAGGCCGCCCGAAGACCTTCCTTGCTCCCGAAATGGTGGATGACCAGGCCCGGACTGACGCCCGCCAAGGCGGCTACTGCGCGGACTGTGGCACGGGAGAAACCATCGCGGCCGAAGAGTCCGATGGCGGCGTCGCGGATGCGGGCCCGGGTGGTCAAATCTTCTGCGCTTGAACGCATGTTTCAAACACTAAACAGCTGTTCAATCCGGATCAAGATGCCGGGATATAACAATGTGGCACCAGTGGCTGGGTCGCCCATGGTGGGAGGGCCGGCGTCGAAGATACTTGCCTCAGTGTTGTGATGGGGGCAGTAGTTGGGAATTGGCGAAGTGGGTTTGAAAATGACGACGGCGGGGCCGGTTCGGCGTTGGATTCCGGGTGTGGTGGCACTGCTGCTGGTGGTTTCCTTGGCGCCCGGTGCGGCGCTTCCTGCCCAAGCCTCTGCTTCCTGGGCTTCGGTTCCGTTGACCGTCCCATCGGAGACCTCGACGCCGGCCCTCACAGGCGCCATCGGCAACCTTTACAACACCAGCGCGTGGGCACGCAGCGTGCTCCTCCGCCCCACCAACGGCGAGGAATGCTCCGGAAGCGGAAGCACCAGCGGCTGCGTGCAGCGGTTCGCGGGCGGCGACATCGCCTGGTCGGCCCGCACGGGCGCGAAGGTGGTGGTCAACGGACCCGTCCGCACCGCGTGGTGGGATGCGGGTGGCCCCTCCGGATTCCATGGCTATCCCACAACAGATACCGTCAGCGGCCTGCGCAACGACGGCTCCAAGCAAGCGTTCGAACGTGGTGTCATCACCTACTCACCGGCAACGGGAGCCCAGCGGACCAGCGGATCAATTCACCTGGCATGGGGCCGCTCCGGATTCGAGGCCGGTTTCCTGGGCTACCCGGTCACCGGGGAAAGCACGGGACTGCGCGACGGCGGTGCCTGGCAGGCTTTTGAGCGCGGCTTTGTGGTGTGGTCGCCGGCCACCGGTGCCCACCCTTCCATGGGAGCCATTCGTGCGCGCTGGCGGCAATCCGGGATGGAGGAAGGTGAACTGGGCTACCCCGCCACGGACGAAGCCCTGGGCTTGAAGAATGGTGGTTCGTCCCAGCAATACCAGCGCGGAACCATCGTGTGGTCCCCCTCCACGGGTGCGCGGGCCTTGACCGGGGCCATCCGAACCTACTGGTCGGCCACGGGCGGCCAGAACGGCGCGCTCGGGTACCCAGTGGGCGAGGAAGTGCGGCAAAACAATTTCGTCTACCAGCTCTTCCAAGGCGGCACGGTCTACTGGTCAGCGGCAACGGGCGCGCACTCGACCACCCACGGGGATGTCCACAACCGCTACAACTCCCTGGGCGGAGCGGCAGGCCAGATGGGACTGCCGCTCACGGACAAACTTCCGCGCGCAGGAGGACTCGTTCAGCAGTTCGCCAATGGCTGGTTGGTCTGGGGGCCTTCCACCGGTACCCGGATCGTGGGCCACCCCACGTACAAGGTGTGGTCCATCAATCCAGGCGAGTTCGGTTGGCCCGTGCGCGACACTTGGGCGGACAGCCGGGGCACCCACGTAGCTTTCCAGAAACTGGAAACAATTTGGAACGACGCCACGGGGGAGCTCTACTCTGCCGAAGCCGTGGACGCCTCAACGGTGGTCTTCCTGGGTGACTCGCAGCTGGACCTGGATTCCTGGGGCGAGCAAGGTGCGCGGGCGGCCGGCTACCCGCGCCAAGTAGTCCGCAGCATCGGCGGGATCGGTTATGTTTCGGGAAGTCCCGCCGTCGGTGGTGGCTCCGCAACTGACGCCCTGACGCAGGACCGTATTCTCCTGCCGCAGGGAAATCCCGGCCTGGTGGTGGTAACCCTTGGCGGCAACGACGCCAGGATCGGTGCCACCGACGCGGCCATCCTGTCCCAAGCCAACCGGCTCTGGGATGAACTCCGCCGCAAATACCCCCGCAGCACCATCCTCATCAATGGGGTTCTCTCACGGTATGACGCCAGCCACGCCCAACGGCGCTGGGTGGACGGCCTCGTGACCCGCGAAGCGGCACTTCGGGGCTGGCCGCGCATCTCGATGGCCGGTACGGCAACCATCGCAGGGGCGGCCGGCGACTACCTTGATGGTGCCCACATGAACCAGACCGGCCACAACAAAGTGGCGCCACTCTACGCATCGGCGCTGAGGTACGTGCTGGGTAAGTAGGGGCTTGACGGCTTTATTCCCGGTAACGCGGGAAGCGAACAGGGGTCCCCTCCACGGGACTTAGCAGGCCGGGTCGCGTACCGTGGAAGCATGGCTACAGTTGACATCACTGGAGAACAGTTCGCATCGACCATCGAGGACAACGACATTGTCCTGGTGGATTTCTGGGCTGCCTGGTGCAGTCCTTGCCGCCAGTTTGCGCCCACCTACGGGGCGGCGTCGGAGAAGCACACCGACGTCGTGTTCGCGAAGGTGGACACGGAGGCCGAGCAGCAGCTGGCCGCCGAAGCGGGGATCACGTCCATCCCCACCCTCATGGCTTTCCGCGAAAAGGTCCTCGTCTTCTCGCAGCCGGGCGCCCTCAACGGTCCGCAGCTTGAGCAGGTCATCGAGGCCGTGAAAGGCCTGGATATGGATGAAGTCCATGCCCACGTTGCCAAAGCGCGTGCCGAGGCCCAGGAAAACTAGAACCACGCGGCGGCTCGGAATATCGAGACCGCCGGAAACGCATCGAGGTCGCCGGAAAATTCCGGCGACCTCGATTCTTTAAGGCGTTCTCGCTGTACTGCGGGAAAGCTACTGGAGCCGTTCGAGCTTGACGGGCTCAGCCAGCAGCGCGCTAAGGGACTCGTTCAGGTCCTGGACGGCGATGCCCTTGGAGTGCTTCTCGAGGAGTTCTTCTGATTCCCAGCGTTCCGTGAGGACGAGCTTTTCCTCGGTGGCTTCGGTCAGTTCGTAACGGATGCAGCCGGGCTCATTCACGACCTCGTCAATGGCGATTTCCAGGGCGAGCTTCACGCGGAAGAATTCGCCGTCGTTGGGGATGAACGTGGCCTGCAGGTCAATGGGTGCACTCATGGATCCAACCCTACCGGCAGGACACGGCCCCACTGGAGGTGGTTACGGTTCTGTTGCGGGCAGTCCCTTGGTAGCGTTCCGTCATGTTGTCCTACACTGCCGGAGACACTGACGTCCCGCTGCTCGAAGAGACCATCGGCGCCAATTTTGAGCGCATCGCTGCACAGTTTCCCTTGCGGGACGCCCTGATCGAAGCGGCCGCGACGCCCGGCGGTGACGCCCGGCGCTGGAGCTACGAAAAACTGAACGACGACGTCAATCGCCTCGCCCGGGCGCTGCTCGCCACGGGGGTGGACAAGGGCGAACGGATCGGCATCTGGAGTCCCAACTGTGCCGAGTGGACCATCCTGCAGTACGCCACCGCCAAGATCGGGGCTGTCCTGGTCAACGTGAACCCCGCGTACAGGAGCCACGAGCTTGAGTTCGTGGTGAAGCAGAACGGCATGCGGATGCTGGTGACTGCGCCCTCGGACAAGAACAGCGACTATGTCGGCATGGCCAGGAATGCGGCCGGCAGCTGTCCGGAACTGCGGGAAATCGTCTTCCTCCCGGGAGACGCTGCTCTTGGGCTGAAGGTTGGCGAACCGGAAGCCAACCACGAACTCACGTACGCCGAGCTCCTGACCCGGGCTGACGGCGTCGGGCCTTCAGCGATCCGGGACCGGATGGCAGAACTCGATCCGCACGATGCCATCAACCTGCAGTACACCTCGGGTACCACGGGATTTCCCAAGGGCGCCACGCTGACGCACCACAACATCCTCAACAACGGGCACTCGATCGGCAGGCTGCTGAACTACACCGAACACGACCGCGTGGTGATCCCGGTGCCGTTCTACCACTGCTTCGGCATGGTGATCGGGAACCTGAACGCGCTGAGCTTCGGCGCCGCCACCATCATCCCCGGCCGTGGCTTCAACCCCTCTGCTGCCTTGGAAGCGGTCCAGGACTTCGGTGGGACCTCGCTCTACGGGGTGCCCACCATGTTCATCGCCGAGCTCGCGCTGGAGGATTTTGCTTCCTACGACCTCTCCACCCTGCGGACCGGAGTGATGGCGGGCTCGCTGTGTCCCATCGAAGTGATGCGCCGCGTCATCGACGAGATGCACATGGTGGATGTGGCCATTTGCTACGGCATGACGGAGACCTCACCCGTTTCGACCATGACCCGTGCAGGGGACACCCTGGAACAGCGCACCAGCACCGTGGGGCGGACCATGCCGCACCTGGAGAGCCGGATTGTGGATCCAGGGACGGGCGAGGTGGTGGAGCGGGGCGTGATCGGCGAGCTCTGCACCCGCGGGTACGCCGTCATGAATGGCTATTGGGGCCAGCCGGACAAGACTGCCGAGGCCATTGACGGTGAGGGCTGGATGCACACCGGCGACCTTGCCCGCATGGATGACGACGGGTACCTGGTGATCGAGGGCCGCATCAAGGACATGGTGATCCGTGGTGGCGAGAATATCTATCCACGGGAAATCGAGGAATTCCTGTACCTGCACCCGTCCATCCAGGATGTCCAGGTAATCGGCGTGCCTGATCCGAAGTATGGGGAGGAGCTCATGGCCTGCATCATCCTCAAACCTGGCGCAGCGGAGCTCAGCGCTGAGGACCTGGTGGAGTACTGCCGCGGGAAGCTGGCCCACTACAAGATTCCGCGCTATGTGGACGTCCGTGAGAGTTTCCCCATGACGGTCTCGGGCAAGGTACGGAAAGTCGACATGAGGCAGGAGGCGGTCTCCCGCCTGCACCTCTAACGTGAACGCGGGGTCGCTAAAACATCAGTGCCGGCGGTGATCCTGAACCGTCATCCGCGGCCCGAAAGTGGGTTTACGGAAGCCGCTCGCATACAGCATCCGCACCAGCCGCTGCCTTTGCCCGGTCCAGGGCTTCAAGAGCTCCAGCATGCCGGCGTCATCGGTCTTGCGGCCGGTCAGCGCGTAGCCCACGTATGACGCCAGATGGTAGTCGCCCACGGAGATTGAATCCGGGCAGCCATGGGTCCGCTGGACCACTTCGGCCGCGGTCCAGATGCCGATCCCGGGGATGGTCTGCATCCTGGCACTGGCCTGCGCCGAGTCCAGGTTTGCCAACCGTTCAAGCGCGACGGCGGACTGCAGCGCCCGCATGACCGTTGCCGAGCGTTGTGGTCCAACCCCGGCCTTGTGCCACTCCCACGACGGAATGGCCAACCACTGCCGGGCGGTAGGAGGGACGAGCAGCCCGGTGGGAGCCTTGCCTGGGGCGGGTGTTCCGTAGCGGTACATCAAATACCGGTACCCGCGCCGTGCCTCCAGAGTGGTGACTTTTTGCTCCAAAATGGTGGGCACCAGGGAGTCAACCATCCGCCCGGTGGAGGGCAGCCGCAGAGCCAGGTTCCGGCGTCGTGCTTCAGTGACAAGGCGGGGGAGGGTGGCATGGAATGCGGGCTCGTCGAACGCGGACCAATCATCATCGGCTCCCAGCAACCTGGGCACTCCCCCAACGGCGTCCTCCGCCCCCGGTCCCCAGGCTTGGGCGTCCACGAAGGAGCCGGTGCCCACCCCACCCGCAGAAAGCCGCATTGTGACCGGCCCCGACGCAGCGGTGAAGGCCATCCAGAAACCGTTGGTGTGGGCGGCGAAGGAAGGATCGGCGTTGCCGCGCATCAGCGGGAACATGGTCTGGTCCAAGCGGAAGGAACCGCCCGGATGCCACCGGACGGCCGCATCTGCCGCGGCCGCAACAACGGGCGGGGCGTCTGCGATGGTCATGTTTTTATGCTCCCACGCCCAGCGGACAATATGCTGCGGGAAGCCCCTTACGGCAGCATCCGGCCGGGGCTAGACTCCGTGATGTGGCGTGGGTGGGCCGCGCCATATCCCAGGAACAAGGAGCGCGAGCCATGGCTGCCATTGTGCATTTCGAGATTCCCACGGACAACAAAGAACGGGCCAATACTTTCTATGAAAGTGCTTTCGGCTGGAACCTGAGCCCCATGCAAGGGATGGACTACACCATCGCCATCACGGCACCCTCCGATGAGCAGACGGGCGCACCCAAGGAGCCCGGAGCCATCAATGGTGCACTGTTTCCACGGACGGAAACGCTGAAGACGCCCATCCTCACCCTTGATGTCGAGGACATCGATGCCGCCCTCCAACAGGTGGAATCCGCCGGTGGCAGCGTGGTCCAAGCCAAGGACGCCGTCCCCACCATGGGCTGGTATGCCTACTTCAAGGACACCGAGGGCAACGTTCTGGGCGTATGGCAGACCGACACCTCCGCAGGCACGTAGCGGCGGGGCCGAAGCAAGCCGCACGCCGGGCAGGCGGTAACTTTGTACCTATGAAGTACGCCCAGTCCGTGTTGGACCTCATCGGCAATACGCCCCTCATCAAGCTCAACCACGTCACCGACGGCATCAAAGCCACCGTCCTGGTGAAGCTTGAATACGTCAATCCCGGCGGATCCATCAAAGACCGGATCGCCGTGAAGATGATCGAGGATGCGGAAAAGGACGGCAGGCTCAAGCCGGGCGGAACCATCGTTGAGCCGACGTCGGGCAACACGGGAGTGGGTTTGGCGCTGGTGGCCCAGCAAAAGGGTTACAAGTGCGTTTTCGTGGTGCCGGACAAGGTGGGCGAGGACAAGCGCGCCGTCCTGCAGGCTTATGGCGCCGAGGTCGTAGTGACCCCCACGGCCGTGGCCCCCGACAGCCCGCAAAGCTATTACGGCGTGTCCGATCGGCTCGTCAAGGAGATTCCGGGCGCCTTCAAGCCGGACCAGTTCTCCAACCCCGCCGCCCCCGGCAGCCACTTCGAGTCCACGGGCCCGGAAATCTGGCGGGACACCGACGGGCGGGTCACCCACGTGGTCATTGGCGCCGGAACCGGCGGCACCATCACCGGCACCGGACGCTTCCTGAAGGAGGTTTCGGCTGACCGTGCAGAGTCCGACGGCGGCCGGGTCAAGATTATCGGGGCCGACCCGGAAGGCTCGGTCTACTCGGGCGGAACCGGCCGGCCTTATTTTGTGGAGGGCGTGGGCGAGGACATGTGGCCCGCAAACTACGACCCTTCCGTGCCGGACGATGTCATTGCCGTCTCTGATGCCGACTCGTTCGCCATGACCCGCCGCCTTGCCCGCGAAGAGGGCCTCCTGGTGGGCGGCTCATCGGGCATGGCGGTGGTGGCTGCCCTGCAGGCTGCCAAGGACCTGGACGAGTCCGCTGTGGTGGTGGTGATCCTCCCCGATTCCGGCCGCGGCTATTTGGCCAAGATCTTCAACGACCAGTGGATGCGCTCCTACGGATTCCTCTCCGGCGGCGAAGAGTCTTCCGTGGGCGAGGTCCTCAAGTCCAAGACGGGCGAGATGCCGGACCTGGTCCACATCCACCCGAACGAGACCGTCCGCGACGTCATCAACATCATGAACGAGTTCGGCGTCTCCCACATCCCTGTGCTCTCACAGGAACCGCCTGTCGTCATGGGCGAAGTCATGGGCGCCGTGGATGAACGCAGCCTCACCAGCAAACTGTTCCGCGGCGAAGCGAAGCTGACGGATAAAATCTCCGAACACATGGGTGAACGCCTGCCCGTGATCGGCTCCCTGGAAACCATTTCCGCAGCGCGTGAGCTGCTGTCCGACGTCGACACCGTCATGGTCACCTTCGTGGGCGCCCCGGTGGGCATCCTGACACGCCACGACCTGCTGGCATACCTGAGCAACTAGACGCCGGCGCTGGGTCCCTCCCGGCCCTTGAACCAACCGTCCAACGAACCAAGAGGAGCTTCCATGTCTGCCACCAACAACGCCGGCTTCAACACGCGCGCCGTCCACGCCGGACAGGCTTTCGAACCGCGGACCGGTGCCGTGGTGCCGCCGCTGCACTTCAGCTCCACCTACGCCCAGGACGGCATCGGCAACCTGCGCTCCGGATACGAGTACGGCCGTGGCGGCAACCCGACGCGCGACGCCCTCCAGGAACAGCTTGCCGCCCTGGAAGGCGGCACCGCAGCGTTCTCGTTCGGTTCCGGCCTCGCCGCCGAGGATTCGCTGATCCGCGCGCTCGCCCGCCCCGGTGACCACATCGTGCTCGGCAACGACGCCTATGGTGGCACGTACCGCCTCATCAACCGCGTCCTGGGCGACTGGGGCATCGGCAACACCCCTGTGGACATGTCCGACCTCGACGCCGTATCTGCTGCCGTCGCTGCGAACAAGACCCGCATTGTGTGGGTGGAGACTCCGTCCAACCCGATGATGAAGATCACCGACATCGAGGCGCTCGCTGCTGTAGCCCACGACGCCGGTGCCCTCCTGGTGGTCGACAACACCTTCGCGTCTCCCTACTTGCAGACACCGCTCGCCCTGGGTGCGGACGTGGTGGTCCACTCCACCACCAAGTACATCGGTGGCCACTCCGACGTCGTCGGTGGCGCGATTGTGGTCAAGGACGCTGAACTCGCTGGGAAGATCGGTTTCATCCAGTTCGCCGTCGGTGCCGTCTCCGGGCCCATGGATGCCTTCCTCACCACCCGCGGCCTCAAGACCCTTGGTGTCCGCATGGACCGTCACAGCGACAATGGACAAGCGGTGGCTGAGTGGTTGCTGCAGCGCCCGGAGGTGGAAGCAGTGCTCTACCCGGGTCTCCCTGACCACCCCGGCCACGAGCTGGCTGCCAAGCAGATGAAGAAGTTCGGCGGCATGGTCTCCGTACAGTTCAAGGGCGGTGAGGCCGCTGCCCGCACGGTTGCCGAATCCACGTCGGTCTTCACGCTTGCTGAATCCCTGGGCGGCATTGAATCACTGATGAACTACCCCTCGGAGATGACCCACGCCTCGGTGAAGGGCACCGAGTTGGCCGTTCCCGTCAACCTCCTGCGCCTTTCCTGCGGGATCGAGGAAGCGGAGGACCTGATTGCCGACCTTGAACAGGCCTTTGCCAAGATCAGCAACGGCTGACGCTGTGGTCTCTCCTTCACAAACGGTGGCTTCCACCACCCAACGGGGCTGGATCCTCACGGCAGCCGGCGCGTTGACCCTCGCCGTTGCAGTGTGGTTCCTCTACACCGACTACCAGCCCGCGCTGAACGACTTCGAGGTCTACTTCTACGGCGGCGGCAAGGTCCTCGAAGGCGGTGACCTCTACGCCGTCCGGGAGGGCTTGCCGTTCACCTACCCGCCCTTTGCCGCCCTGCTTTTTACCGGCCTGGCAGCCATGGGTTTCTTCGCGAGCAGTCTGGTGTTCATCCTCGTTGCCTTGGCAGGTGCCGCTGTGGTGGCGGCCTGGCTGGCTAGGCATTACTTCGCGTTAACCACCTGGCGGGAGGCGTTTGCCGATTACCGTTTCAGGACCACGGCTTTGGTGGGAACCGGGGCCATCCTGCTCCTGGGGCCTTGGCGGGACACCTTTGTCTTCGGGCAGATCAACATCATCCTGATGGGCGTGATCCTCACTGATTTCGCCCTGTACGGAAAGGTCCGCGCCGGTGCCATCCGTTGGCCCGCAGGCCTCCTGATCGGGCTGGCAGCCGGTGTGAAGCTCACCCCGCTGGCGTTTGGTCTGTACTTCCTGGTGCGCCGCGACTTCAAGGCCCTTGGCTGGATGGCCGTGGGCTTCTTCGGCTCCATCGCGGCGGCCTGGGCAGTCCTGCCGCAGGCTTCCCTGGACTTTTGGACCAGGATCCTGCCCGACACCGGCCGCATTGGCGGACCCGCGTATGTGGACAACCTCTCCGTCAAGGGGCTGTTGCTGCACTTCGGCATGCCGGACTCTTCGCTCACCAACGTCGTGTGGATGGTCCTTTCCCTTGGTTTGGTGATCCTTGCCGGACTCATCATCAAGTGGGCCGTGGACGCCGACGAGAACTTCATCGCCGTTTCGGCCACCGCCATCCTGATGCTCCTGATCAGCCCGGTTTCCTGGTCGCACCACTGGGTGTGGGTTGCCGTTGCCCTGCCCAGCATGGCGTTTGCCATGCACCGGGTACCCTCGCGATCCGGCCGGATGCGCACCGCCGGATGGATCATCGCGGCCTGCTCCACGGTTGCCTTCTTCATGACACCCAAGAACCTGGCCGTCTGGGCCGGAGCTGCGGAGTGGGGCAAGGACCCGCAGACCCAGTGGCAGCTCATGATTTCGTCCCTTGGCGTGGTGTGCGGAATTGCCATGCTGGTCTATTGGGCAGTGGCCTACCACCCCTCGCGGACCAGGAAATAGGCCGCACGGACCCGGCCGCGAGGGCCGGATCCGTGAGCCGCCTAGCCTGAGATGCCTTCCTGTCCGTCTTCCTCACGTCCGGTCAAGCGCCTCCGGAACGACGCGTCCTCTGCCGTCGTGAGCTGAAGGTCGTACCAGCCCCCAAGGGTGTCCCAGCCGACCTTCTTGGTGTGCCCCGCTTTGAGCTTCACGGTCTGGCTGGTCTGCGCGTAGTTCAGGGACTCGAGCTTCAGGGTCACGCTGGCACTGCCGTTGTTTCTTAGTTCCAGTTCCACGGCTTTCCTGCCGCGGCCCCCGGTCACGGTGACGTCGACGCCGGACGCGGCGCCCGCCGTCGTGCCTTTCAGTTCGTACTGGTAGCGGTTGGGGCCGGTGACGACGACGTCGAAGGCTCCCGAGGCAAGCGGCAGTTCCACGTCCTGGGTGCCGAGGACGTCCACGTGCCGGGGTTCGGTGACCTCGCCGGCGTAGCCGTACACGGCGAAGTGGGTGGAACGGTTTCCCTTGTTCGTCAAGGACACGGTGATCCTGCCGGGCTGGACTGCGGCCGAGACCTGTGGCCGGTAGGGGAGTGGCCGGGCTGGCCGGCTGCCGGTTTCCTGGATCGGAGCCACTTGGATTGCCGGCGGATTCGGGCGCCAACGGCTGATCTTTGCCGGCACGGCACCGGGGTGGTCAAGGACCGGGGGCGTGCCCGGGGAGGCGAAGTTGAAGACGCCGGTCAGGTCACCGCAAACCTCGCGGCGCCAAGGCGAGATGTTTGGTTCCTCCACACCCGTCCAGCGTTCCAGGAAGCGCAGCACGGAGGTGTGGTCGAAGATTTCGGAGCTGACGTAGCCGCCGATGGTCCATGGCGAAACCACTGTCATGGGGACGCGCGGGCCAAGGCCGATCGGCCTGGCCGTGGTCCAGTCCGTGGACTCGCCCGATGCAGGACGTGGCTGGACGGGCGGTGGGACGTGGTCAAAGTAGCCATCGTTCTCATCGAAGTTCAGGAAGATGGCGGTGCTGTCCCACGTCTCAGGGTTGCTGGCTACCGTGTCCAGCAGGCGGTAGACGAAGTTTGCGCTCCCCACCGGGGTGGAAGCGCCGGGATGCTCGGAGTCGGCTGCGGAGGGCACCAGCCAGCTGACCTGTGGCAAGGTTCCGCCCTTGATGTCCGCGCCCAGGCGTTCCAGGAGGGTGTCGGGTCGTCCACGCCACATGGCCTTATCGAACAGTGCCTTCTCGGCGTCCGTGAGGGCGGCGCGGGCCTGGTCCAGTTGGGCCAGGAGACGGTCCTGTTCGGCGGCCGTCTTGCCCTTGACCGTGTCGTAGAACTCCTCGGTGGTCCGGAAATTTCCTTCTACTGAGGCGAGCATCTTGTGTCCGATCGCCTTGAACGTCTGGAAATACTCCACGGCGTTGTCCGTGAAGTTGTCCCAATCCTGGTAGATCCGCCACGAAATGCCGGCTTGCTCCAGCCGCTCGGGGTAGGTGGTCCAGTCGTAGCCGCCGTGGTCGTAGCCGTAGGCCGCGTTGGTGACGGCGCGTTTGGTGGTTCCGGGTTCGTTGCCCGTGGTGCCGCTCCAGAGGTAGTTGCGGTTGGGGTTGGTGGAGCCGTTGACGGAGCAGTGGTAAGCGTCGCAGATGGTGAAGGTGTCCGCGAGTTCGTATTGCAGCGGGATGTCCTGGCGTTCGTAGAAGGTCATGGTGGACGCGCTCTTGGCCGGAATCCACTGGTCGCACCAGCCGTTGTTCCACGCCGTAGTGGTGCCGTTGAAGGAGTGGTCCAAGTCGCCCAGATACTGGATGTCGGTGCCTGGCCTGCCGGCGAGTTCGGCGGCCTTGCGCAGGGAGAACGGGAGCACGGTCCCGCCCGTAGCGCGCGGCTGCTCGAACATGGACTTGCCGTTGCGCAGTCGGGAAACGGCTTTGTCTCCGTAGCCGCGGACGCCACGCAGCGATCCGAAGTAGTGATCGAATGATCGGTTTTCCTGCATCAACACAATTACATGCTTGATGGACTTCAGGCTTCCCGGCGGGACGGGCTTGGCCATGGCTGCCTGCACCGAAGGCGGCAGGAGGGACCCGGCGGCCGCGAGGGCCGTCGCTGCGGCAGCGGTACCGAGGAAGCCACGGCGGGAAATCCCGGCCGCATCGGTTGAACGATTAACCATTTCGGGGGTATTCGAGGACATTCAGGGTGCCTTTCGTGGTCAGAGTAGACCGGGCAAGCCTAATCAGCCCGGGTAAACCTCCGATGAAAGCGAGGCAAACCGGCGGGGTGTGTCGCGTAGATCACACTTGGCTTCAAAGGAGGATGGCGAGTATTGGCGCCGTCACGTTCACGCCAACTCTGGCTTTCTTTAGGAAAGTCAGCTAATTTGACCTCATGCCCCTCCGCTCAGACTGGTCTGCCCGCACTTGCAGCCTCGCCCGTGGCCTCGATGTTCTCGGCGATCCCTGGGGAAGCCTGGTCCTGCGTGAGGTCTTCTTCGGCAACGGCCGGTACGAGGCCATCAAGCATCGCCTCGAGGTTGCCGACAATGTACTCAGCAAGCGCCTCGGCTGGCTGGTTGAGGCGGGCCTGCTGTCCCAAAGGCCTTATCAGGACGGGAGCCGCACGCGGCAGGAATATGTCCTCACACCCAAAGGCGAGGACGCACTGCCAGTGCTCAATGCCATCATCATTTGGGCCGAGAAGAACCTTGACGCACCCGACGAGGTCTCCCATATGAAAGTCATCCACACCGACTGCGGACAGGCCATGTCGTCGGCCGACACCTGCACCCATTGCGGCACAGGACTGACCGCGGCCAACACCAGCTGGCACAGCTTCAAACGCAGCGACCATCCACAGCCGCTGGCCGTCGCGCCCGCAGAAACCCGCGCATCAGCTTCCCCCGAAACGGAGATCCCCGCATGACCGCTCCCGATGTCACAGGAACGCCACCGGAAACGGCCGGTGTCCCCACAGGCAAGCGCCGCCGGCTCCACCCTGCGTGGATCGTGGCAGCAGTGGCATTCCTGGCACTGGTGGGAGCTGCCGGGTTCCGTGCGGCACCGGGTGTGCTCATGGTGCCGTTGCAGGAGGAATTCGGCTGGTCAACCACGGTGTTGTCGCTGGCTGTCAGCATCAACCTGGTCCTGTTCGGCTTGACGGCACCTTTCGCTGCGGCGCTCATGGAACGCTTCGGCATCCGCAAGGTCACCTCGCTCGCGCTGTGCCTCATCGGCCTTGGATCGGCACTCACTGTGTTTGTGAACCAGTCCTGGCAGATCCTGCTGACCTGGGGGCTGCTGATCGGCCTGGGCACTGGCTCCATGGCCCTGGTCTTCGCGGCAACTATTGCCAACACATGGTTCGCCAAGAGCCGTGGACTGGTCATTGGGATCCTGACTGCCGGAAGTGCCGCCGGCCAGCTGGTGTTCCTTCCCTTCATCGCCGCGCTCGCCCAGAACCCGGGGTGGCGTGGAGCGTCGCTGCTCATCGCGGCCGGTGCGCTGGCTGTCGTCCCGCTGGTGCTGCGCTGGCTGCGGAACTCGCCGGCCGACGTCGGGGTCCTGCCGTACGGTGCCGAAGAACCTGCCGCTCAAGTCGTCGACGCCGGATCAACCGCGACGCCGGACGGCAAGCCGGGCGCTGTGGTCGCGTCGCCGGGAACTGTGGCGCCGAAGGACTCCGCCAATGCGGCTGTCCGTGCCTTGCAGGTCCTCAAGCGGGCCACCAAGGTCCGTACGTTCTGGGCCCTGGCAGCGGGGTTCGCGATCTGTGGGGCGACGACCAATGGATTGATCGGCACGCACTTCATTCCGTCCGCTCACGATCACGGCATGCCCGAAACCACGGCGGCAGGCTTGCTGGCCGTCGTCGGAATCTTCGACATCGTGGGCACCATTGCCTCCGGCTGGTTGACTGACCGCTTCAATCCCAAAGTCCTGCTGGCCGTGTACTACCAATTCCGGGGAATTGGCTTGCTGGTGCTGCCGCTGCTCCTGGGCTCGTCGGTGGAACCGAGCATGATCATCTTCGTGGTGGTCTACGGGCTCGACTGGGTGGCCACCGTGCCGCCAACGGCCGCCATCTGCCGCTCGGTGTTTGGGGCCGACGGCTCAGTGGTGTTCGGTTGGGTGTTCGCCGCGCACCAACTCGGCGCGGCGGCTGCCGCACTCGCCGCCGGGTTCATTCGCGACGCCACAGGCCACTACAACTACGCCTGGCTGGGCGCGGCCGCCATGTGCACCGTGGCCGCGGTCATCAGCGCAACCATTCGCAAGGATGCGGCCAGGAAGGAACCCGTCGCGGTTGCCTGATGGTGTTGTGGGGCCCGCTCTGCAGGCCATTCCTGTCCGGAAGCGTGCAGAGCGGGCCCCGCAACGGGTGGTGCTACTTTGTTGGCCCAGCCTGACCCCTAGCCGCGGAAGGCTCCGATGCCGGTGATGTGCTGCCCCAGAATCAGGGTGTGGACTTCGTCCGTGCCCTCGTAGGTCCGCACGGACTCCAGGTTGTTGGCATGCCGCAGCGGGGAGTAGTCCAGGGTCACACCGTTTCCACCGAGGATGGTGCGGGCTTCCCGGGCGATCTTGATGGCCTCGCGGACGTTGTTCAGCTTGCCCAGGGATATCTGCTGTGGTTGAAGATGGCCGGCGTCCTTCAACCGGCCCAGGTGCAGGGCCAGCATGGTGCCCTTCTGGATCTCCACCAGCATGTTCACCAATTTCTCCTGGGTCAGTTGGTAGCCCGCCAGCGGCCGGCCGAACTGCAGCCGGGTCCCGGCATATTCGAGAGCGGCCTCGTAGGAATCGCGCGCTGCTCCCATGGCACCCCATGCGATGCCGTACCGGGCCTCGTTCAGGCAGGTAAACGGTCCTCGAAGGCCGGCGGCACCGGGGAGGATAGCATCCTGACCCAGCCGCACGTTGTCGAACGTCACATCGCACTGGACGGAGGCACGCATGGAGAGCTTCGGCTCGATGGGCGTCGCAGCCACTCCCGGCGTCCCGGCAGGGACGAGGAAGCCGCGGATGCCATCCTCGGTATTTGCCCACACCACCATGACGTCGGCGATCGAGGCGAGTCCGATCCAACGCTTGGCGCCGTTAAGGACCCAGCCATCGGCCGTCTCACGGGCGAACGTGGTCATGGCGGACGGGTCCGAACCTGCGGTCGGTTCGGTCAGCGCGAAGCACCCGATCAGTTCGCCGGCTGCCATCTGCGGAAGCCACTGCTCCTTCTGGGTCTCCGAACCCCAGCGGTGGATGGCCGTCATGGCGAGGGAGCCCTGGACCGAAACGAATGTGCGGATGCCGGAGTCGCCGGCCTCCAGTTCCATGGCGGCCAAGCCATATTCGACGGCGGAACGGCCGGGACAGCCATAACCCTCCAGATGCATGCCCAAAAGGCCCAGCTCACCCAACTCCGGGGCGATCTCCCGCGGGAAGAGGGCATCCTCGTACCACCGCGCGATGTTCGGACGAATGCGCTGGGCAGTGTAGTCACGGACCTTCTCGCGGAGGGCCAGCTCGTCCGGCGTCAGCAGGGAATCGAGGGCCAGGACGTCGGAGGTGTTCGTCGTTGAATCGCTCATTCCAGCATCCTAGGCCGCTGGAACGCAGGGAAGGGACCCGGGTGCCGCGGCGCCGGCCCCTGCGGGCGCCGCGGCGCCGGACCCTGCGCACGGCAGGGGAGGGGATCCCCTTCAGTAGTATGGAGCCGGGGGTCGCGCACGTCCCCCGCTGCGATTTGGCTAACTGGGGGATTTTGCATGGCACTGCCTGACGTCGATTCAAGGACCACGGCGGAGGCCACGGCACCGCCCACACCGGCCTCCCGATTATCACCGGCACTTCGGTTGCTGCCCCTTGCCGCAGTAGCAGTGCCCGTGTGGATGATGCTCGCGGACTGGGCCAAGCAAGGCCTGGACTTCAGTGTCTACTGGTTCGGCGGAAGCATCCTCAACGAGGCCGGGACGTCGCCGTCGGACCTTTACGGCCCCACCGTAGCATCGGCGGGTGGCCCACAGCTCCCGTTCACCTACCCGCCGTTCGCGGCCTTGGTCTTTGGGTTGCTGGCGCGGCTGCCGCAAGTGTCGGCACTCATGCTGTTCAACGTAGCGGGTGTGGCCCTGGCAGCGTGGGTGGCTGTCACAATCGTCCGATACTGGTCCGCCAAGCCCGATCTGCGCAGTGCACTCGCCTCAGCCACCAGCTGCTGGATCGCCGCCGGCTTGTTCCTTGCTGTCCTGCTCCTGGGGCCATGGCGCGAAACCCTGGCGTTCGGGCAGGTCAACATCATTCTCATGGGCTTGATGGTGATCGACCTCTTGGGCGGGATGTCCAAGCGGCGGGGCTTTTGGGCCACCGGCTTCCTGGTGGGTGTTGCCGCGGGTATCAAGCTGACGCCTTTGGTTTTCGGGTTGTATTTCCTGATGCGCAAGGATTGGCGTGGACTCGCGACCATGTCCATCGGCTTTGCCGCCACGGTGCTGCTGGGCTGGTTGCTGCGGCCCACGGAATCCCTGCAGTTCTGGCTGGACATCCTTCCCGATACGTCCCGGATCGGCGGTGCCGGCTATGTGGACAACCTCTCCATCAAGGGCACGCTCCTGCACTTTGGTGTCCCGCACGACGCCGTGACGCTGCCCTGGCTTGCCCTGAGCCTGGCCACCATTGTCGTAGCAGCTTTGCTCATCAGGGCGGCCAGCGCGCAAGGCGCACGCGTCATTGCCATCTCGACGACGGCACTCGCCATGCTGCTCATCAGCCCGGTTTCGTGGTCCCACCACTGGGTCTGGATGGCCGTGGTCCTGCCGGCATGCGCCTGGACCATCAAGGAAACGCCACGCCGTTACCGGGCGCAGCGCGTGGTGATGGGTGCTGTGCTTGCGGTTTCCACGGTGGTGTTCTTCTTCTCACCCAAGACCATCGGCCTGGCCTTGGGTTCCCCGGACCTGAATGTCCAGACGCCGGGTCTTTGGATCATGGCGTCCAGTGCGGGAGTGTTCTGCGCCGCCTCGATCCTCGTGTGCTGGCTCGTGGCCCTGCGACGCCACTCCATCCGGATCGAGGACACCCCGGATGTGCCCACCCGCCTGCGCCGGTGGGCCGCACGGCAAGGCTAGCCGCCGGCAAGGTTAGTCGCCGCGGACCACGCCGGCCGCTGCGCGGTCACCGGTGAAGTAGCCGCGCGTGGACGGAGCGAAGCGGCAGACAACAGCAAGCACCACACCCAGGGCCAGCAGCAGCACACCGCTGACAAAAGCCCCGCCAATCCCGAAGATCTGCGTATCGCCATAGGCCGGATCCCACATCTGGACGGCCGAGATGAAGAACGCTGCGGTCAGGGACAGGGCTCCCAGCAGTGGCAGGATGCCGCGGAACCACAGATTGCGGGCGGACTCCCGGAGCGTGGAGCGGAAAAACCACACGCAGGAGAACCCGGTCAGGGCGTAGTAGAACGCGATGAACAAGCTGATGGCGCTGATGGAATCCGACAACAGGTTTTCACTGAGGAAGCTCATGGCCACGTAGTAGACCACGGCCACCGCGCCCATGACCTGGGTGGAGAAGCCGGGGGTCATGAAACGCTCGTGGACCTTGCCGAACCGGGCCGGCAGGGCGCCATGCACGCCCATGGACAGTGTCCCGCGGGCCGTGGGCAGGATGGTGGTCTGCGTGGAGGACAGGACAGAGGCCAGCACGGCCACGATGATCAGCCAGCCCCACGGACCCAGCACGACGTCCTTCATGGCCAGGAAGACGTCATCCTGGTTGGCCTCGTTACCCAGGCCGATGCCGTCGGTACCGATCGTGGCGTACATCATCACCAGCAGGGCTACGGAAACGTAGATCGCTACCAGGACGGAGGCAGAGATGACCGCGCCACGGCCGGGAGTCTTGGCCGGGTTCTCGGTTTCTTCATTGAGCGCCAGGCACGTGTCCCAGCCCCAATAGATGAACAGTGCAAGCAGGACTCCGTGGACCACGGCGCCGGGGTCCGCGAAAGCGCCTGCCGGGTTGAACCATTCGAAGTCGAAAGCCTGTCCTTCGGGAGCCCCGCCGGCGATCCGGACGATGATGGCCACAGCGAAGATGCCCAGCGAGATGTACTGGATGTAGGTCAGGGTGCGCTGGACGTGCTCGCCCAGCCGGATGCCGCGGTGGTTCACATATGTCATGAACACGATGAACAGCACGCCGGTTGCCGTCACCAGCCATGTGTTGTCGGCCAGGGAACCATCGCCGATCAGCAGCCACAGGTACTTGCCCGCGATCTGCGCCAAGTTGGCGAGAACCACAATTCCGGCAAGGGCAACGCCCCAGCCGCCCAACCATCCGGCCCACGGACCGAAGGCTTTGCGGGCCCAAAAGAACGTCGTGCCGCAGTCGGGCATTGCGCTGTTGAGCTCACGGAACGCATAGGCGATGAACAGGACCGGGATGAAGCCAAGGATCAGGATCAGCGGCGTGTAGTTGCCGTTGACGGCCACGATCAATCCCAGCGTCGCCGCGAGCGAATAGACGGGAGCGGTGGAGGCCAGGCCCAGCATGACGGAGTCGCCAAGGTCAAGGATCCCGGCGTGGAGGCCTTTGGGAGGGACGACGGCGGTACGGTCGCCGCCCGCTGGGCCGCCACCCGTCGTCGAGGTTTCAGTGCTCATAGCGCAGCTCCGTAGGAAGTAGCAGTGGGCGCGGCAGGCGCCGGGGCGTCGATGGTATTGGGAACAAAGCGGCAGAAGTAGTCGGTGATGGGGCCGTCGGATTCGCGGATACCGCAGCCCACGGATTCGCCATCCACTACCCAGAGTCCCAGGACCGGATGATTGCCATCGAAGTCGGGCAGGGAGTGGTACTGCTGGAAGCACCAGCCTTCGCGGCCATACCCGCCAGGCTGCTGGATCTCGATACCGGGAGCGTGGATGCGGATGTTGTCGCCCTCGCGTCCGTGCAGCGGTTTGGCCACCCATTCCTTGAGCGGCCCAGGGTCCCCGAGGTAGGCGGGCAGCAGGTTCTCGTGGTTGGGGTAGAGATGCCACAAGGCCGCGAGCAGTGCTTTGTTGGACAACAGCATCTTCCATGCCGGCTCAACCCATCGGGGGTTGTGGGCACGCTGGAGGAGCCGCTGCCCGAACGGTTCCTTCATCATTAATTCCCACGGGTACAGCTTGAACATGGTGCTGATCATGAAGTTGTCCAGGTCCACGAACCGGTTCAGGTTGGGGTCCCAGCCGATGTCGGACATGTTGATGCCGATGGTGGTCCAGCCACCCTGGCTCGCGACGTCCCGCATGTAGGCGGCCGTCATCCAGTCTTCGCCAGATTCCTCCGCTTCAGAATGGGCCACGTGGAGCGTGCTCATGCCCGTGCGGAACTGAAGCTTCTTCCATTGCCGGATCAGGGCCTCATGGATTCCGTTCCACTGGTCCTTTTCCGGGAAGACGTCCTGAAGCCAGAACCACTGGGCGACGGCGGCTTCGATCAGCCCGGTGGGTGTATCGGCGTTGTACTCCAGCATCTTGGCCGGGCCGCCCTTGCCGTCATAGATGAAGTCGAAGCGACCGTAGATATCCATGTCGGCAGCCAGCAATGACTCGCCGGCAAGTTCCAGTGCCTGTTGCCCGATGCCGATGTCGCCCATGGCTCCGGTGGCCAGGTACTTCGCGGCCTCCAGGCACATAAGGTGCATGTCTTCGGCGGTCTTCTCGAGGGTTTCCACCTCGTCCTCGTTGAATTCGTAAAACGCCGATTCGTTCCAGTATTCGATTTTGCGACCATCGGGCATGGTGGTGGTGGAAAACACCAGGCCCTGCTCTTCGATCTTTTGCTTCCAGTCCGGCCTGGGCTGGGAGGGCAGTCGACGCATTCCTAGCCTCCCGAGCTTCCGCCGCTTTTGGAGCTGCTGCCGAAGCCGCCGCGGCTGACCGTGCCGCCCTTGGTGCTGTAACCGGTAGAGGACTTGGCCCCCGAGGGGACGTTCTTGGTGTAGCTCGGGTAGGCGCTGCGGTTCTGGCCGACAGCAGGCACGCTGGCGCCACGGGAGTAGAAGTACCAGGCGTACACACCGGAGCTGCGGCCGGCCGAGCTGCTGTTGTCACACTGGTTGTCGTCTACGCGCTCGCCGGTTTCCTCGTTGAAACAGACCTGCGCGTAGTCAGCTTCCTGCTCGTTGCTGGCCACGATCGCGGTGATGGTTCCGGCCAGGAGCGCTGTTACGCCCAGGCCCACCACCAAAGTGCGGCGGTGCGAACGCTTCTTCTTCTTTGCTGCCTCGGCCTCGTTGCGTTCGCGTTCCTTGGCGAAAGGGTCCACCACGGGGAGCGGCTGTCCGGGCAGGGGAGTCCCAGCCCCGCCTTGCGCTGCACCGGCAGGCACCTTCTTGGTCTTTTCCTTCGCCGTGCCCTGGTCCGGCTCAACAGGTGTGAACAGCTCAGGATGGAGTTCGGGCTTGGGCACCTGCCACGGTGGGGGCTTTGGCGGGTTGTTGCCCGCTCCGAAGTCGGCGTTGTTGTCCCTGCTGCCGCCGTTGTTGCCGGCTGCGTCAGGGCTGTCTTTCGGGCCCATGTATATCCCCCTGGATAGACCGTTGATGTGTCCGGCGCCACGCCGGACCAGAATGCTCAGAGCAAGCCTAGTCCTTGCCGGCGGTGCTGGCACGGATGACGGCCGTAAATGGGGAGAACTCCCCACGACGGGAAGCGTGTAAGGATGGAGCCATGGCGGCACCGGTGGCAGACAGCAACGGCGAGGACGCCGTGCTGTTGCGGCTCCCACCGGTTCGCGGCATCGGTAAGGGGCGGGTAGTCACGGGCCTGGTCCTGGCGCTCCTGCTGCCACCCGCCGTCGAATTCCTCGCGACGGTCCTCAATTTCCGCAACTTCGCCATGATCATGCTGCTGCAACTGGCGGTGGCAGTGGCCGTTGCCGCCATCGGCGGTTTGTGGCCCGCAGTGGTGGCCGCCGTGCTCGGCAGCTTCCTGCTGAACTATTTCTCTGCCGACCCGGTCGGCTCACTCTCCATTGCCGATCCCACCACTTTGTTCACCCTGGTGGTGTTCCTTGCCGTGGCGTGCGGCGTCGCGCTCGCGGTGGGCCTGGCCAGCCGGCGGGCCCAGGAGGCAGCGCGGTCAGAAGCCGAAGCCACCGCGTTGAGCGAGTTGGCCCTGCGCATCCTGAGCTCGGACGGGAGCCTGGAAACGTTCCTTGAGAAGGTCCGCGGGAACCTGGGGATGGAAGCGGTGACCTTGCTGGGCTCCGTGGCCCCCGGCACGTCCGCCATGCCCGGGGCGGCCCCCGCCTGGCAGGTGCTGGCGAGCGCCGGCCCCAATCCGCCGGTGACGCATGCCGCCGCCGACCATGCCGCCGTCGTCGATCCCCAGTACACGTTGCTGCTGCGCGGCGGCCCGATGTCCGCGCAACGACAGCGGCTGCTTGCCGCGTTCGGGGCCTTTGTAGTGGCTGTGCGGGAGCGGCAACAGTTGGTGAAGAGTCGTCGCGACAATGTCCGGTTGTCGGAGGGCAACAAAATGCGGACCTCCATTCTGCGGGCCGTCTCGCATGACCTGCGGACACCGTTGGCCGGCATCAAGCTTGCCGTCAGCAGCCTGCGCCAGGAGGATGTGGACTTCCCGCCGGAGGTGGAGCGGGAGTTGCTGGAGACCATCGAGGAGTATGCCGACCGCCTGGATCACTTGGTGGACAACCTCCTGGACATGTCCCGCATCACGGCTGACGCCGTCAATCCGTTGCTGACCGGCATCATGTGGGCTGAGGTGCTGCCGCAGGCCCTGCGGGGAGTTCCGGCGGGGCACCTGCGCAACGAACTGCCACCCAACCTTCCGCCGGTACAGGCGGACGCAGGCATGCTGGAGCGTGTAGTGGCCAACATCGTGGAGAACGCCGTGAAGTACGCGCCGGAATCCGATGTTGTCCTGACGGCCCGCACCGGTGCCGGCATCACGCTGGGGGACCGGCCCGCCGGCGAACTGCGGATTGTGGATCATGGCAGGGGAATGGGCCGCGAGGAAGTCCTCACCATGTTCCAGCCGTTCCAACGATTCGGTGACTCCCCGGCGCCAGGGCACAGCGCCGGGGGAGGGATCGGTTTGGGCCTCGCCGTGGCCAAGGGCTTCAGCGAGGCGATGGGTGGCAGGCTCGCGGCGGAGCCGACGCCGGGCGGTGGCTTGACCATGGTGGTCACCCTCCCGCTGTGGACTGGTGACGCGCAATGACACTGGTTCTTATCGTCGAGGACGAGGCCCGGATTGCCCGCGCCATGCAAATAACCCTCCAGGCCCACGGCTACCAGGCGCTGTCGGTCGGCACCGGGGCGGAAGCCCTGCAGGCCGCCGCGCAACAGCCCGTGGAGATCGTGGTGCTGGACCTCGGGCTTCCGGACATGGACGGCGTGGAGGTGATCCGCCGCATCCGGGGCTGGAGCAGCATGCCAGTCATCGTGCTGTCTGCCCGTCACGCATCGGAGGACAAGGTGGAAGCGCTCGACGCCGGTGCGGACGACTACGTGACCAAGCCTTTCGGTTTGGATGAGCTGCTTGCCAGGCTTCGGGTCGCCTCCCGCCGTGTGGTCACCGGGCATGAGGAACCAACGCTTGCCACCGCCGACTTCATGGTGGACCTGGCCGGCAAGAAGATCGTGAAGGACGGCGCGGAGGTCCGGCTGACGCCGACGGAATGGAACATCCTGGAACTGCTGGTCCGCAATAAGGGGAAGTTGGTGAGCCAGCAACAGATCCTCACCCAGGTATGGGGCCAGGCCTACGCCAAGGAAACCCAATACCTGCGGGTGTACATCGCCCAGTTGCGCCGGAAGCTGGAACGGGATCCGGCCGAGCCGCGCCACCTGCACACGGAAGCGGGCATGGGCTACCGTTTTGATCCTTAACCCCGCCCCGGACCGTCCGTAGACTGATCCCATGAACACTGCTTCCCTCCTGGCCGTCTGCCGTGTCCACCAGCTGTTGCCTGACTCCGGCAGTGTGGGAGTCACAGCCCTGGACAAGCGCCCCGTCGAAGGACCTGTCAAGGTTCATAAACTGGGCGTCCACGGGGATGTGCAGGCGAACCGCATCGACCATGGTGGAGAAGACCAGGCGCTGTACGCCTATTCACAGGCGGATGCCGATTACTGGGCAGGCGAGCTTCAACGGGAGGTACCGGCCGGTCTCTTCGGCGAGAACCTGCGGGTGGCCGGCATCGAAACTACCGGTGCCGTCATCGGCGAACGGTGGCGGATAGGCCTGGAGGTGGAGGTCGAAGTGACGTCCCCGCGGGTTCCTTGCGCTACGTTCCAGCGTGTCCTGGACGAGCCGCAGTGGGTGAAGCGGTTCACGCAGGCCGGACGTGTGGGCACGTACCTCCGGGTGATCAAAACCGGGACGTTGTCCGCAGGCGACCATATTCACCGGACGTTCGTCCCGAAGCATGGCATCACGGTGGGCCAGTGGTTCAGCGAGCCGACGCCGGACCTTGTCCAGGAGTTGCTCGATGCGCAGGCCGACGGGGAGATCCGGCTGCAGGACGACTACCACTCCACGTTCGAGAAAGTCCTGCGCCGTCACGGCCTGCAGTAGCTAAGAAGCGGCGCTGACAGCAAGGTGTGAACAAGCTCACCGGCCATCATCGGGACTTAAGTCGCGGTGACACCGCTCCGTGCCCTACACTTGAAATATCCCCCACTCCGGAAATCCCTTTATCCTGCCCAATTCTTGAGGCAGGACTGGTAAGTGTTGGGGCCCGCAATTGTGTGCGGGCATTTTCATAGGGAGAGCCGGCTAAAGAAAACGCTGTACAGACTGCTGGGATAGCAGCCAAGAGATGCAGCGGGAAGTCCTGCCATGGGATTGCGATAGCGCCGGACTTCTTGCGAAAGCAGGGCACTTTGCCTGCCTTCGCGACGAGTACTGCGGCCAAGCCCAACCGGGCCGCGCCGACTGCCCTATGGATGAGGAATTTCCCCCTATGACCGAAAATCTCAACGAAACCTTCGACGCCCAGACCGCAGAGTCCGCTGAGTCCGTCGACGCAGCAGAGACCACCACCGCGTCCGCCGAAGCTGAAGCACCGGCTGCCGCCGCTGCCCCCGTCGAGAATGCTGCAGCCGTGTCTGCAGCCCCCGCCTTCACCGAAGCTCCCGCCCCCAAGGCAGAAGAAGAGGAAGAAGAAGGCGTCCGCTTCGTCGATCTTGGCATCGACGGCCGCGTTCTGGCCGCCCTGCAGGATGTCGGCTACGAAAAGCCGTCCCCCATCCAGGCAGCCACCATCCCGCTGCTCCTGGAAGGCCGCGATGTCGTCGGCCTCGCCCAGACCGGTACCGGCAAGACCGCAGCTTTCGCGGTTCCGGCCCTGTCCCGCCTGGCTGAACTCCACGACCTCAACGGACCCTCACGCAAGACCCAGGCACTGGTCCTGGCCCCGACGCGTGAACTGGCACTCCAGGTTGCCGAGGCGTTCACCTCCTACGCCAAGCACATTGACGACTTCACGGTCCTTCCGGTCTATGGTGGCTCGGCTTACGGCCCGCAGCTGGCCGGCCTGCGCCGCGGTGCCCAGGTTGTTGTCGGTACTCCCGGCCGCGTGATCGACCACATCGCCAAGGGTTCACTGGACCTCTCGGAACTCCAGTACCTGGTGCTGGACGAAGCTGACGAAATGCTGCGCATGGGCTTTGCCGATGACGTCGAGCAGATCTTCCAGCAGACTCCGGAAACCCGTCAGGTTGCGCTGTTCTCGGCCACCATGCCGGGCCAGATCCGCCGCATGTCCAAGCAGTACCTGAACAACCCTGCTGAGATCTCGGTGAAGTCCAAGACCACCACCGGTGCCAACACCAAGCAGCGGTACCTCCAGGTCATGGGCCCGCACAAGCTGGACGCGCTGACCCGCATCCTCGAAGTTGAAGAGTTCGACGGCGTTATCGCCTTCGTGCGCACCAAGATGGCTACGGAGGACCTCGCCGACAAGCTGAAGTCCCGCGGTTTCCAGGCTGCCGCCATCAACGGCGACATCCCGCAGCAGCAGCGTGAGCGCACTGTTGACGCGCTGAAGGAAGGCCGCATCGACATCCTCGTGGCCACCGACGTCGCTGCCCGTGGCTTGGACGTGGAGCGCATCAGCCATGTCATCAACTACGACATCCCGCATGACACCGAGTCCTACGTGCACCGCATCGGCCGTACAGGCCGCGCGGGCCGCAGCGGTGACGCCATCCTCTTCATGACGCCGCGTGAGAAGTACCTGCTGCGTTCCATCGAGAAGGCCACCCGCCAGCCGGTGGAGCAGATGCACCTGCCCACCGCTGAGACCGTGAACACGCTGCGTCTGGGCAAGTTCGCCGAGCGCATCACCGAGACCCTCGCGTCCGAGGATGTCGCAGCGTTCCGCGACCTCATCTCCTCCTACGAGGAAGAGCACAACGTTCCCGCAGCCGAGATCGCTGCCGCGCTGGCCGTCATGGCCCAGGGTGGACAGCCGTTGCTGGTCAAGGAACTGCCTGCAGCTCCCGAGTACCAGAAGCGTGAGCGCTCCAAGGACGGCTTCGGTTCCCGTGGCCCGACCCGTGCACTCACCGAGGGCAACGCTACCTACCGGATCGCCGTCGGACGCCGTCAGCGCGTCATGCCGGGTTCCATCGTGGGCGCCATTGCCAACGAAGGTGGCATCTCTTCCGCGCAGATCGGTGGCATCGACATCCGTTCGGACCATTCCCTGGTTGAGTTGCCGGCCGACCTTAGCCCTGAGCAGCTGCGCGCACTGTCCCGCACCCGCATCGGTGGCGAATTGATCCACCTCGAACTCGATAACGGCCGCAGGCCCAACAGCGAGCGTGGCGGTTACCAGGGCGGCGGCGCCGGCGGACGTGGTGGCTATGGCGACCGCGAAAACCGTGGCGGCGGCAACTTCAAGGGCAGCGGCGGTTTCAAGAAGGACTTCCGCAAGTCCGAAGGCGGCGAGCGCACCTCCGCTGACCGTGGTGGCCGTTCCTACAGTGACCGCTCCGAGCGCACCGCGGGCAGCTTCGGTGACCGCGACCGCGGCCAGGCCAGCGGCTCCCGCTTCGGTGGTCACGGTGACGGCGCCCGCAAGCCCCGCAGTGGCGGCGAAGGCGGACACCGCGACTTCAACCGCAAGGGCAAGTGGTAAACCCTAAGTAGTTCCCGTCAGGGGGTCGGCTTTCGAGCCGGCCCCCTGACGCATTTAAGCTCCGTGCCGGTGCTTGTCGGGCATCCAGGGTGTTGTGCAGTGGGGAGAACTGAAGCGAGCTGCTTCCCTGGGGCGGTACCCGGCCGTACGATCGAGGTGCCGGCCGACCGGCCACAAGCAGAACGCGGGAGGGTGCTCCATGGGATTGCTGGATAACTTGAAGAAGAACCTTGGCCTTGGCGATAAGGGCCATGACGACAGGGATCGCAGGGACGAAGCTAGACCCGTGGCACACGAAGCGGCCCCCGAAGCGGCACCGGCGGATCCAGCAGACCGGACCGCCGTAAGCCAGGCCGCAGAGGATGCTGCCGCTGTCGAGGTTTCAGCGGCCGATCAGTCCGCCGCCGAGGCAGCCGCAGCCCAGGCCGCCCAACAACAGGCAGCAGCAGACGCCGCAGCGGCCCAGGAAGCCCATCAGGAGGGGTTGGAGCCGGAGGCTCCGGAAGTCCGGCCCCAGGCGCAGGAGGCAGCCTCTGAAGCCGCCGCAGGGGCGGGGCAGCCTGGACCGGTGGCCCCGCGGGTTACGGAGGTGGTGGTGGAGCAAGGAGACACCATGAGCGGGATCGCTGCCCAGTTCGGGGTGGACCTTGGCGCCTTGATCGCCACCAACGCCGATACAGTTCCCAATCCGGACCGGATCTACCCCGGGCAGGTGCTTCGTCTGCCCTGACAGTGATCCCCACCGGAGCCGAAAATAGATCAGCAAAACCACGCCTTCGCAAATTGTGTCGGCGCCGTTTTTCCGCGTTGTTTCGCCGATTTGTAGCTTCTGAAAACGTCCGGTAGAGTATTTACTCGTTGCCCCCCTAGCTCAGTGGTAGAGCGCGTTCTTGGTAAGAACGAGGTCACCGGATCGATTCCGGTGGGGGGCTCTGAATGAGGGCCTGTGTCAAGGCGGTTTTGACCGGCTTGGCACAGGTTTTTCTCATTCGTGGCGGTGTAGCTCAGTTGGTTAGAGCGCACGACTCATAATCGTGAGGTCGGGAGATCGAGCCTCCCCACCGCTACCAGATAAACCCCCGAAATCCGCGCGATCTCGGGGGTTTTTCCATGCCTTTGACCGACGTCCAAGCGAGATGTATCTCTCATGTTCCCCGAGTCGGCCCCATATTCTCCTCGGGGTGGCTACAAAATGGATGTTTCGAGAGGCGGATTGAGGGACCTCCGTTGGCAGCGATCCCTCCAGACGGCGGACCGCATTGGGGCCGCACGGCGCTGTCATTTCTGCCGCCTGGTCCGGTCGCCGTAACAGGTTCATCACGGCTCCATAGTGCCGTTCAGAAATCGACGGCGGACTCCACTAACCTTAGGGATGTAACCACACACGATCGCGTTCGGTGGTGTGAGGTCTCCCGCAGCAACCCATAGGACACGGAGTTCACTTTCGCATGACCCTTTCAGATGCTCACGAGGGCAACTTTGCCCAGGGGTCACTGCGTACGACCGCGAGCCATACGATCGGCGTCCCGCACCTGGTCGAACTCCTGCGCGTCGTTCCAGCGGACGCTCCCCATCAGCGCTACCGGGAGGCAGTCGTCGACGAGAACGTGCTGGGACGCCCCACGCATACCGGCCGCCAGCGTTCGTTCCGCCATCTGCGGGAGGTCTATTTTCTGGACCCGGCGCGGCCCGAGTTCGCCGCGATGCGTCGCTTGTGGGACGTCGACCCAGAAGCTAGGCCACTACTGGCAGGAATCCTCGCATTCACGCGCGATGGCATCCTGCGCGCTTCATTTCCAGCGATCCAACAAGCTCCTGTCGGCTCGATTGTCACCTCCGGCGATTTAGCGGCCGCAGTCAGTGTCGTCTACGGGGCGGATCTCTCCGCGGAGACCCTGAGCAAGACAGGGCGAAACACCGGCGCATGCTGGACGCAGACCGGTCATTTGTCCGGTAGGACGAACAAAGTACGACAGACGGTGGAGCCGTTCCCGGCAGCCGTCTCGTTCGCGGCGTTCCTGGGTCACCTTTCAGGTAACCGTGGCGCGAGCGTTCTCGACACGCCTTGGGCGGCGTTACTTGACCTTCCACTTGGAACCGGGTTGGACGCTCTGCGGACAGCTCACAAACAGGGCCTGATCGACCTCCTTGTCGCTGGCAACGTGGTCGACGTCAGCTTTCCCCTCTTGGATGGGGCTCGCGGATGAGTCGCGTCTCTGATCTGCTTGATGCGTATGTTTCCGAATTGGCCGTCCCGTGGCGGGCTGGACTTTCCGGAGGCGAACGTGTCTGGATGCTCGTCTACCCGCCTGACATGGAGCGTTCCATGCGTTCGGCCCTTCCTCGATTCGAACTGGCAACTGGCGAATCCGGCCACGGCTGGCACCAAATCGATGTCACTGACAGCTTCGGTCGCTGGCTCGCCGGACACCGCTACTCCGGTGCGTTCTTCGAGGATCCGAACGATCTCACACCTGCCATCATCGACCAGTTCGAGTCCAGTCTCGTCTCCGATGTTCGCGAGCGGCTCAAGGCAGCCTCAACAGACGACGTGGCCATTCTTGTGGGGATCGGCTCGATTTTCCCGTTCCTCCGCGCATCCAGCGTCATCAAAGCGATCGACGATGCCGTCAGCGGGCGACTCCTCGTACTCTTTCCGGGTCTCCACGACCCAGAGACACATTCCTTTCGCTTGCTGGATGCTCGCGACGGATTCAACTATCGCGCCCGAGTCATCGACCCCCAGAAGGCCATCACATGACCATCAACAACGAGCTCTTCACCCGCCGCCCGCTCGATTTCGAGATCCCGAACGACGGAGTCACCAATGTGGACAGGCCCGACGACTCGAATCAGTGGAAGGTCCTCGAGTACGAGCTCACAAGCTTCGTTTGTCAAGGCGAGTACGAACACGGCCTGCAGCGCATCCTTGACTCCTACATCCGCCACCGGGGCAGCTCCACCCAGCCGGCTGTGTGGGTTTCCGGCTTCTACGGCAGCGGCAAGTCGCACCTCGTCCGGGTGCTCCAGCACCTGTGGGCCGACACCCCCTTCCCAAACGGCGCCTCAGCCCAAGGATTGGCTAATCTGCCGGAGAGCATCCGGAGTCAGCTCATCGAACTTTCCACCATCGGCAAGCGTGACGGGGCCAAACCTTGGTCAGCAGCTGGTGCGCTCGACCGCAGCGGCGACACACTGAACGCGGTCTTTTTATCAATCGTGCTCGGTGCCGCGGGCCTGCCGACCCGGGTCGCACCAGCACAGGTAGCTCTGTGGCTTGCTGGAAAAGGCGCCCTTGAGTCGGTTCGCTCACACGTCGAAACCGGTGGCGGCGACTTCATCGAGGAACTTAGCGAGTACAACCTGAGTACCCGACTTGCCGATGCCATCCTCGCTGTTGATCCCGAATTCGCTGCAACCGGAGCAGAGGTGCGTAAGGCCCTCCGCAGTCAATTTCTGCCCGATGCACGCTCACTGTCCACTGACGAGACGATCACACTGCTTCGGAAGGTCCTCGAGTATGTCGGCAGTGGCGTCATCCCGCCAACGCTGATTGTGCTTGATGAGGTGCAGCAGTACGTCAACGGCGATGGCGGTCGTGCGATGGAGGTGCAGAACCTCGTCGAGTCGGTATCTCGCGAGATCGATGGACGCGTACTCTTCGTCGCCACCGGTCAGCAAGAGCTCACCGCCGACGCGACGCTGCAGAAGATCCAGGATCGTTTCACGGTCAAGGTTGTTCTTAAGAACCAGGACGTTGATGCCGTCGTTCGGCGTGTGCTACTCAATAAAGAGCCAGCCAAGCGACACGAGCTCGAGAAGGCTCTGACCGACGCCGCAGGCCCAATTTCTCGACAGCTCGTCGGCAGCAAGATTCAACACACCGCAGAGGACAATCAGGATCTTTTGGAGGACTACCCGCTCCTTCCCAGCCGCCGACGTTTCTGGGAAAGCGTTCTTCGTCAAGCTGACGCCGGCAGGGCTGGTCAGCTCAGGTCCCAGCTTCGCATTGTGCATGACGCAAATCGCCTGGCTGCACCCCAGACGGTCGGGACGGTGGTCGGGGCGGATTACCTGTATTCAGCGAAGCATGAAGACCTCAACGGGGCTGGACTGCTCCTTAAGGAGACCCAGCGCTTAATTCAAGAGCAGGGACAGAAAGAGCACCTTCGCGGACGCATCCTCGGATTGATTCACCTCGTCAGTCTGCTTCCGACCTCCGGGCACGCTGACATCGGTGTCCGTGCCACGGCAGACCACCTCGTCGATCTCCTTGTTGAGGACCTGGCAAAGGATGGGGCACGGCTCCGTCAGGAGGTCCCCGCTGCACTTGATGCGCTGTCCGAGGAGGGAGTCCTCCAGCGCGACGGCAACGAATACCGACTCCAGACCGCAGCCGGCAGAACCTGGGATGAGGCGTTCCGCCGACACTCAGCCCAATTGACCGACAGCGAGATCAGCACGGAGCGTGACTCCATGTTGCGCTCGGAGGTGGAGAAGGCACTGCCCGTCTCGATTCCCCAAGGCAGGGCCAAAGTGGCCCGAAAGATCAGCCTACACGCTGACTCCTCCGAGCCATCTGTCAGTACCACTATTCCAGTATGGCTGCGATCCGAGTGGGACGACGGTACCACCCCGAAGCAGTTTGAGGACCTCGCCCGAGGCCTCGGCTCTGGCTCTCCGATCTTACTGGTTCATTTGCCCAGGGTTCAGGCCACAGCATTTGCCTCTGCCTTGCGTAGCCAGTTGGCTGCTCAGCGAACGCTCGACCAGCAGGGCTTCCCGCAGGACGACGAGGGCAAACAGGCTCGGCGTGCGATGGAGTCCCGTCACTCTCACGCCCGAGCGCAGTCCCGAGAACACGTCCGAGACATCCTCAGCAAGGCTGGTGTCTTGCTTGGAGGTGGGTCCGCCCCTGCGGGCATCGCCCTGCGCGACCGTTTTGAGAATGGCGCAATGTCTGCGGCAACCCGGCTGTTTAGCAAGTTCGACGTCGCCGACGACGCCCGCTGGCCGCACGTCCTCGACCGAATCAAGAAGGGTTCAGGCGCAGACGCACTCAAGGCAGTCGGTCACGACGCCGACCCGGAGCAGCATGCAGTCGTGAAGGAGGTCCTCGGCAGGATCGGGGGCGCTGGCACACCCGCCACTGCTGTAGAGAAGGAGCTCTTGTCCGAACCCTATGGCTGGCCGCGTGACGCCTTCATGGCAGCGCTCGGGGTACTGCTCGACAACGGCCTCATAAGGGCCACGATCAATGGCTCTGACGCGACCAGCAGCCAAGTCCTGTCCCAAACACGACTCGGCACGGTACACCTTAGGCGGGAGTCGACGGTCCTCAAAGCGGCGGAGAAGATTGCAGCGCGGAGTCTCCTAGGCAAGCTCGGGGTGCAGGCTAGCAACGAGACGCTGGTTTCGGCGGCCGAGCAAGCAGTCATGGACCTTGCACGGCGCGCCAGCATCCTCTCGGGACCTTCCCCCTTGCCTGACATCGCTCTTCCTGCTGGCTTTGAGGCAGTTCGGAGGACTACCGGGAACGACCGTGTACACGCGTTGCTCGCAGCGAAGGACGAACTGGTGGAATTCGCTGGGCGTTTGGACACCCTGGAACGGCGTCGCGCGCCCCGGCTCGAAGCTCTGGCTACTGCGCGAGCTCTCTCGGACGCCGCGGGAGACTTGGAGAGCGCAACCGAGGCGCGCGCACGACTTGGGGCCTTCGAGACCACGCGGGAGCTACTCGCAGACACCGACCAGATCAACCCGCTCGTTACCGAGCTCGCCGGCGCTGTGCGTGACGCTGTCCACCACGCAGCCGCGGACTTGGAACAGGCCCGACAGCTGGCGGTTGGCGGTTTAGTCTGTCAGCCGCTTTGGTCGGCACTCGAGGCGGGCAAACAGGAGCAACTACTAGCAGAGCACAGTCTTGCCCCCGAGGCGGCGCCACAGCTCAACGACGCTCAGGCTGTGCTGAAAGCAGTTCGGCAGCGACCGCTCCCCTCGTGGGACGCGGTCCTTGACGCGGTACCTGCCCGAGCAGCGAAGGCACTCGAGGCGGCAGTCCGACTGAGCGCTCCTACGGCTGGTGCCGTCACTCTTCCTACGGCTAGCCTTAGCAGCGCTGACGAGATTGATGACTACCTCGCGGACCTTCGCGTACGCCTCACTAAGGCTCTCGAAGACCACAACACAGTGGTGGTGAAGGGCTGATGGGCGACGTTCTCAATGCCGGTCAACGTCGTCACCTCGATGCGGCGGTGCAGCAAGCCCGATTGGCCGCCGAGAGGGCCGCCGAGGATGCACTGCACGAACTCGCGGTGGGTGAGCCAAGCCGACCGGCGTACCTGAGCGACGACGATAACGCTCTAAGGCTGGCCCTCCGCGAGAAGGCAAGACAACTTGGCGATGACACCGCGCGAACCGGCGCGAGTTTAACTAACCTAGTCCGCGAGGTAGCCTACGAGCAGTGGCATCGTCTCCTATTTGCACGCTTTCTGGAAGTAAACAACCTACTCCGTCACCCAGAGTTTCGCGACACGTCCGTCACGCTCGGAGACTGTGCAGAGCTCGCGGGAGACCTAGGCGAGCCTGACGGTTGGTCAGTCGCCGCTCGCTTTGCGTCGGAGATTCTTCCCGGTGTCTTCAGGTTGGATGATCCGGCAGTCCAAATTCGATTCGCTACCGAGCATCGGCTTGAATTGGAGCGGATTCTCCTCAGCGTTCCCGCGGACGCACTCGTCACTGAGGACTCTCTCGGGTGGGTTTACCAGTTCTGGCAGACGGCCGAAAAAAAGCGAGTCAATTCGTCAGGCGCCAAGATCACCGGCCCGGACCTGTCTCCAGTGACCCAGTTGTTCACGGAGAACTACATGGTCCGTTTCCTGCTGGAGAACTCCCTCGGAGCATGGTGGGCTGCCCGACATCCCCACTCTCCGCTAGTCGACACGTGGGAGTACCTCCGGCGCCTCGACGACGGCACACTCGCTGCTGGTGCCTTTGGCGAGTGGCCGCCCACGGCTGCGGAGATCACGGTCATGGACCCGTGTTGCGGTTCCGGACACTTCCTCGTGGCGATGTTCGGCATGCTCTGGCGGATGAGGGCTGAGGAAGAAGGTCTTTCGCCAGCAGACGCGCAGGACGCTGTGCTTCGAGAGAATCTTCACGGGCTTGAGCTCGATCCTCGGTGTACCCAGATTGCAGCGTTTAACATAGCGCTCGAAGCGTGGAAACAGGGTGGTTTCCGAGACCTGCCGGCACCCCAGATCGCGTGCTCCGGAGTTCCGGTGCGAGCGACAAGGGCTGAATGGGAAGCCTACGCCAAAGACGACGACGAGCTTCGCAAGGTTCTCGTACGCCTGCACACCCTCTTTCAACACGCCGACACGCTCGGATCGTTGATCGCGCCCCGCCCAACTGACGTCGGCGAGACGCTCTTCGGCCGTGATCTGAGCGTAGGAGCCAGTTGGGAGTCCGTGCGTGGCACGCTTGGCCAAATCCTTCGGCAGGAGAAGCAGGATCGCACGGTTCTTGGTCACGCGGCGGAAGACGTCGTCCACGCTGCAGCCCTGTTGGCGCGACAGTACACTCTGGTGGCGACCAATCCTCCATACCTCACGCGGGGGTCAATGGATTCGCGCCTCCAAGGCTACATCGACTCACACCACCCGAGGGCAAAGGCAGACCTCGCGACAGCGTTCATCGAAAGATGTGCTGCATTTCTCTACCCAGGGGGCAGCCTGGCGGTGGTGTCACCTCAGGCGTGGCTCCTTCTCACTTCTTATGGTGACCTCCGGGAGCATCTCCTAGGCCAAACTAGGTTCGAGGTCGTTGCTCGCCTCGGCGCCGGCGCGTTCCGACAGATTTCAGGCGAAGTGGTGAAAGTGGCACTGAGTGTCATCAGCACCTCTAAGCCACCGGCGGGCCACTCATTCCTTGGCTTGATGGCGAATGAAACTGCCGGGGCCGACGCGAAGGCAAAGGTATTGCGCAGCGACACGCTGCTCAGCGTGAGCCAAGCGGTGCAACTTCAAAATCCTGACAGCCGAATCACGTTAACGCACATCGAGCCGGGCACGCTGCTCCGTCGCTATGCGGACGGGCTTCAAGGAATAAAGACGGGCGACGACCCGCGCTTCCGTCGTTTTTTCTGGGAGGTCGTCGACTCCGAACAGAAGAAGTGGAGCCGTTTCCTGTCATCGGTGCCCGCCTCCGTTCCATATGGCGGCCGCAGCTACGTCGTCGCCTGGGACAAGGGGGTAGGTGAGATGGCTCAGAGCAGCGGATCCCGGATTGTTGGCAGGGGCGCGTGGGGCAAGACTGGAGTCTTGGTAAGTCTCATGAGCAGGACGCTCCCTGTGACTCTCTACACAGGCGAGCTTTTTGATACGAATGCATCACCGGTGGTGCCGCATGATCCAAAGGATCTCAAAGCTATCTGGCATTTCTTGTGCTCCCCTGAGTATTCGGAAGCCGTTCGAGAGATCGACGACAAGGTGAACGTAACCAATGCAACATTGGTAAAAATTGCCTATGACCGCGAACGGTGGCAGAAGGTCGCGGAGCAGGCAGGACCGCTTCCGACTCCCCATTCCAATGATCCGACCCAGTGGATCTTCAAGGGTGAAATCGTGTCTGCCACACAACCTCTGCAGGTCGCCGTCGCTAGGCTGCTGGGCTACCGTTGGCCCGAGCAGCAAGCAGACGACATCGACGACTTCGCTGACACCGATGGCATTGCCGCGCTTCAGTCGCTTCCCGGCGAACCTGATCTCGCTACCAGGTTGCGCGATCTGCTGTCAGCCGCATACGGCGATCGGTGGTCGAGTAGCCAAGAACGGACGCTCGTTACCGAAGCGGGCGGCCAGAACGGTCGGCTCGAGGATTGGCTGCGCGATGGCTTCTTCGCGCAGCACGTCAAAGTCTTCGACAACCGCCCCTTCCTATGGCACGTCTGGGACGGCCGCAAGGATGGCTTTTCGGCCATCGTTAATTACCACCGGCTCGACCACCGGACGCTTGAGAAACTCACATTCACTACATTGGGTGCGTGGATCGAGCGGCAGAGGCACGAGGCCGACGCCGGGCGGGCCGGCGCCGACGCCCGTCTTGCCGCCGCCGAGAACTTACAGGATCGTCTCAGGCTGATATTGGAAGGCTCGCCGCCATACGATGTGTACGTGCGCTGGAAGCATATCCACGAACAACCGGTCGGCTGGAATCCCGACCCTGACGACGGTGTGCGCCTCAACATACGCCCCTTCATTACGGCAGGCGTGCTGCGGTCCAAGGTCATAGTGAGCTGGAAGAAAGACCGGGGTACGAACCCTGACGGATCGGAGCGCATTAACGATCTTCATCCGACGCTGGAGGAGCGTCGTGGGACCGGTCAGTCGGCAGGAGTGGAACTGTGACCGTGGTGCGCGCCGTCGTTGCGCACGCCCTGCGCGATGCAGCAAAGTACAACGCGGATTCGAGTGTGGCCCCCACAGCCGTGTTCTGGCCCGATCCGGATCGTGCGTGGGAGCCGGTTATCGGCCTTCTTCAGGAGGCCGTACCGATCCTCGTGCTTGGCGACTACGACCCCGCGAAAGCTAAAGGACCCGCGATTTGGATACGCTCAGTCCTTGCAGCTCCAGAATCGGTGGAGCTCCCAGCTCATTTGGCAGATTACAGCGACAAAAACCCCTGGGTGGTCTATCTGCCGGGTCTTGGTCGAAGTTCGCTCTCGGACGCTACTAGTCCCGACCCTGCGGTGTCGCCACTCGTTGAAGTGGCACTCCGCTCGAACTGGTGGCCGTCCGCGCACGGGCAGACTCCGTGGAGCCCACATTCCTTCCTAGGTTCAAAGGGCGGCGGCGGCCTGGATCTTGCTGGTGACGCAAAGACGAGGTCGGCGCTCACAAGCGTGCTCGAACGTCTATTCGTCGAGGACATCGACGAGCTGCGCCGCGTGGGGCGCCTCGATGCCACACGATTGCACTCACTGGTCATGTCTGACACCGTCCGCACTTTGCTGGAGTGGTTGGACGATCCCGACGGCACTCGCAACGCACTTCAAGGAGCTCGGTGGAACGCCTTCATCGAAGTGTGTCGCACGACATACAACTTTGACCCAACCAAGAATGGTGTGATCACCGCGGCCGCACGCCTTGGGACTCGGGAAGGGGCTTGGAACGATGCGTGGGCTCGGTTTGCAGACAACCCTCGTCGCTACCCCAACATCCCCGCCACGCTCGATCAGGCCCGTCCTCAAGGTGATCTCTTCGGCAGCACCGATCCGTATCCAGACTCTTGGCCGTCGTGGAACCTTGAACAGGAGGATGGCCTCCGAAAGTCCCTTGCTGCTCTGGCGGACGGGAGCGGTCCCGATCAGATACAGGAGTCGGTGCGGGGGCTCGCCGCTGTCCACTTTGGCCGCGAAGAAAGCGTCTGGGGCGAACTCGGGCAAGCCCCGCTAGCGCGTGCGGCAGGCTTGTTGGCCGAGCTCGTAGAGCTGACTGCGGCGGGGGCGTCAGGGACCGACGTGCCCTCGCTGTTGTCTTGGTACGTGGCTGATGGATACAAGGTCGATGATTTGGCGCTCCGTGCCATCGCTAGCTCCCCGACCGCGGCAGACCGTGGAGCGGTACGCAAGGCGCTCCAGGTCACTTACGACCCCTGGCTGGAACAAGTTGCTCGCGCGTTTCAAGCTGCGGCGGCTTCCGGCTACAAAGGTGAAGTTGGTCTCGACGCCCAAGCAGGTACTTGCGTCGTCTTCGTTGATGCCCTTCGATTCGACCTCGCACAGCGGCTTGCGAAGCGGCTCTCTGCCCTTGACACCACCATCTCTTCGCGTCTTGCGGCGTTCCCAACCGTTACCCCGACGGGCCAGCCGGCCGTTGCGCCCGTGACAGCCTCATTCGGGGCAGGTGAAGCGTTCGATGCGGCAGATGCCCAGGGGCGTTCGATAAAGGGGCAAGTTTTCCGAGCCGCCCTGGCTGACGCTGGTGTCCAATACCTCGACTGGAAGTCTTCAGAGGCTGGAGATCCCGTTGGCATCGGTTGGACCCAGAGCAACACCATTGATGCACTTGGCCACGATCACGGACATGCGCTGTCCGACATGGTCGATCAGCAACTAGATCGTATTGCAGAGCGAACCAAGAACCTTCTCGCAGCTGGGTGGCGACGTGTCGTCGTCGTAACCGACCACGGATTCATCCTGCCAGCAGGTCCTGCGCTGAAGGTGACACTACCCCTCGCAGTGACGGAAGGGGACGCCGCCCGCAAACCCCGTGTCGCCCGACTGAAGGTCGGGGCAGCGCGGCCAAACTTCCCTATTATCCCGTGGACCTGGGATGCTTCAGTCGACATGATCAGCGCACCCGGGGCCGCAGCCTTCGAGGCTGGATCCTACTACGAACACGGCGGACTAAGCCCGCAGGAGTGCGTCATCCCGGTCATCGAAGTTTCCGCCCGAGAGGGTGCAACTGGGCCTGTACAGATCGAGGGAATTCGATGGACCGGGCAGCGCTGTCGAGTTGATTTCGAGCCGGCGGAGGCAGATGTCGTGGCCGAGGTTCGGCTTGCACCAGCCGATCCAGGCAGCACAGTTGGTGGCCCGAAGGAACCGTCTGAGCCGGGCGAGATCAAGGTGCTCGTCGACGAGGAACAGGCTGCTGATGGCACTGCAGCGTACGTTGTGCTGATCGGGCCGGAGGGGACTGTCATGGCGCAGAGGCAGACCACGGTGGGAGATTCCGAATGACCGAAGCAATCGTCCTCGACGTAATCGATGAACTGGCGGCTGCGGTTTTTGAGGGCTATGTGGTCCGCAAGGACCTTGCTCAGCAGTTCAAGGGTGCCTACCCGGTACCGACCTACGTGGGTGAGTTCCTCATCGGTCGCTATTGCGCCACCACGGATCCCGATGAGATTGAGGAAGGACTGCAGATCGTGCGCCGGCTGCTCGCGGACCGCACTGTTAGGGCCGGGGAGGAGGAGCTTTTCAAGTCTCGCGCGCGCGAACGGATGACGATAAAACTCATCGACATAGTCAAAGCACGGCTGGACGCGAAATCCAACGCGTACATGGCAGAGTTACCGAGTCTCGGTCTCAAGGACGTCCGCATCGACGACGCCGTAGTCCGTGACAATGAACGCATGCTCACTGGTGGGTTCTACGCCGAGGTGGACCTCTACTACGATGCTGTCATCGCCGATGAGAACAACGGCAAGCCTTTCGCTATCGGGGCACTTCGTCCGATACAACTCTCGACCCGTGATTCACTGACTCGCTTGGCTGAAGGCCGCTCACGCTTCACGACTGAGCAGTGGAAGCACCTCTTACTGCGGTCTGTGGGTTTCGAACCGGAGAAACTCACGGAGCGCGAGCAAGACGTTCTCCTGCTGCGAATGGTCCCGTTCGTCCAGCGCAACTACAACATGGTTGAGCTGGGACCGCGCGGTACCGGTAAGTCGCACCTGTTCCAGCAGGTCTCGCCATACGCCCATCTCATCAGCGGTGGCAAAGCGACTGTAGCCCGCATGTTCGTCAACAATGCGACTGGCCAACGCGGGCTGGTTGCTCAGTACGACGTCGTCTGCTTTGACGAAGTCTCGGGCGTCTCCTTTGACCAAAAGGACGGCGTCAACATCATGAAGGGCTACATGGAATCGGGTGAGTTCTCCCGCGGCCGGGAGTCTATCCGAGCCGATGGATCGATTGTTCTTGTCGGTAACTTCGACGTGGATGTTGCTCACCAGCAAAGGATCGGCCATCTACTATCCCCCCTTCCGCCGGAGATGCGGGATGACACGGCGTTCATGGACCGAATACATGCATATCTCCCGGGATGGGACGTCCCGAAACTCAACCCGTCCTACTTCACTCACCACTTCGGTCTAGTAAGCGACTTTCTCTCCGAGTGCTGGTCGCGCCTCCGCGACCAATCGCGGCTGGCATCGGTCCAAGGACGGATGAATTATTCTGATGCTCTCTCCGGTCGGGACCTGTCTGCGGTCAACAAGACAGTTGATGGTCTACTGAAGCTGGTCTATCCGGATGCCGAAGCGCAGATACCCGACGAAGACCTGGAATGGGCAGTCCGTATCGCGCTCGAATGTCGGCGTCGTGTCAAGGAACAGCAACGACGCATCGGTACGGCCGAGTTCCGCAACACCCAGTTCGGCTATCGGATCGGCGAAGGAGTTGAGCAGTTCGTGTCAACCCCGGAGCTCGCGAGCCCGGATTCAATCGGCCTGGATCCACTCCCTCCGGGTCAGGTATGGGCCATCGCCGAGGATGGTGGAGGCGTCGGGCCTGGCCTCTATCGCATCGAAGCGGCGGACACTCCAGGTGCCGGGGCATCCGGACTGCTCAACCAGGCAGCCCCGGCTCCGCTTCGAGAGAGTTTCAAAGTCGCGGAGCAGAACCTGCTAGCCCAAGCACGCACTTTGATCGGCGATCGCAATCCTCGCGAACACAATCTCACGGCACAAGTGCGGGCATTGGATGCGGCGAAGTCGGGGGCTGGCCTGGGCTTGCCGATCCTTCTCGCGCTCACCTCCTCCATGCTTCAGCGCTCCGTGCGTGGTGGGCTGATCGCGGTCGGTAATCTCTCCCTGGGCGGTGGCATCGAGACGGTGCTCAACGCGGCCGCCCTCGCCGAGCATGCAATGGAAAAGGGCGCGTCGGCGCTCCTGCTTCCTGTGTCTGCTCGCCGACAATTGCTTGACGTAAGCGACGAGGTGGCCACCAAGGTCTCGTTTCTGTTCTACAACGACGCCCAAGACGCCCTAATGAAGGCACTTGATGATTGATGCCCAGTTGGTACGCCGTGAGCGCCGATGACCTCCTGCCTGGCTTCGCTGACGGGCTCTCTATGAGTCCGCGGGGAACTGAAAGTGAGCCGGTGTCCCGAGAAACGCCGTACATCAGCGTAAATGCTTTACGTCTGGGGTGGACCGCCAGCTAACACAACATAGCGGACGGCCGCTTCTTCAAGCATCTGGACTGCCTCCGAAAGCACAAGTGCGAATAAGCCGTAATGGAGGCCCAGTTGGGCATGAGTTCCACCCAACTCTGTTCGCGTGCCTTCAAGTTCCTGCACTACATGCGAGGAAATCTGTGCCCATTGCTTGCCATGGGTGTGCCCGCTGGATAGTTGCCATGCGGCAAGCCAAGGAAAGTTTGCACTGCCATCGTGCAGTCGCTCCAGTTGTTGGAGAATCCTGGTCATGGACGGGAGCTTATGCTGCTCGGGATTCCAACTACCCAAACGCGCGTGCTCCGCAGCATCCTTCAGTCGAGCCTTTCGCTCGTCTTTATCGGATGGCTTACCCATCGTTTCGAGAAACGATTCCCTTTTCTCCGCCTCGTCTCGCGCCAGTTGAATTCTGCGCTTGATCCTCAAGGTGCCACTTTCTGGTTCCAGCAGCCATAGTGCCGTTGCCGCAGCGTCAAAGGCACCTCTGACCAACGTATATGCGCCGAATGGGTTAGCTGTGAGACTTACTTCGCGTTCCGTTTCTCGAACCATCATCTGTTCAAGGGAAGCAATACAGCCTGATGCAACGTTCATTTGATTGAAGGCATACGCGGACACGGTGTAGAGCGGTGCCCGCTCATTGTCCAACCACAGACGAGATTTTTCGGCTGGTTCTATGAGTGGAGCCAGGGCCGTTTCGACTTGGGCCGCTTCGGTGAACGACAGCATTATTCGTTGGCTGTGACTGATGTCGGAGTCAGCATCCGCTGGAAGATTTGTCACGCATCAAAGTCTATGGCTTCAGCGGGGCCTGTTAGGTACTTGACTGGACGGGGGCCCAGACCACAGCTGGCTCTCCACAATCATCCGAGGGCAGCTAACCTACGGCGTAGGATCCAAGGCCACACTGCTTTCACAACCCTGACATCTGCAAGCCCAGTTGTATCCGAGCGATACTCCTGGCCGCCTACGTTCGCGAACCTACAGGTGACTCGTCGTCTTCCCAAATGGGCTTGTTCCGGCCGTGTACATCTGCAGGGGTATTTGGAATGCAATGCGCTCCACAACTTCCATGGACCATACTGATCCGATATCGGAGTCCTTGTCCGTGCGTCCGCTGTACACGCCATGTAAGACTGCCACTCCAGCCGTATCATCGTCCGGAACGGCCGCGCTAACGGCAGTCGCCTGGTAAGCGATGACAGGCGACCCCGATTGGCCGCCGCGGGTGCGACTGTCAATAAAAAACCGGTCAGCGGGGGCCACCTGGGGCTCACTCGCGACAGAACCTCGGGTCCAAATGGGAGTTGAGGAAACGAATTTCCCTACGGACTTGGGGTAGCCAACGACAAAGAGGTCGTCTGTGATGGAGAGTGAACCGAATTGATCTTGAGTCCATCGATATGCATAAGTAAGCAGATCGTCTTTCCGCTCGCGGGGAATGGGAAATATGGCCACGTCGGTCAAAGCTTCCTGGCCATCCCCTTCCATCCACCACGAACCATCCTGAAACCAAGCTCGCTTCCGGCCATCGACAGTCTCCTGATGCAGTGGAATCTCCCAATGGGCACCGCCTTCGGCGGCTTCTTCAAGCTCGTTGGGAAACTCGATACGTAATGTCGCTGGTATCCGATTTTCAAAGTTTTCGACGTAGCTTCCATCGAGGGCTCGCCAGGTCACAACGTGATAGTTGGTAACCAGCACGAGATCACCCGACTGATTGAGCTCCGCGAGGAAGCCTGTGGCGGTCATTCCCTTCTCGGCCCCTTCATCGTCGTAGGATGTCAGCTTGAGTGATTTCAGCGAGTAGGGCGAAACTCTTGGGAGGCGAGGCGCGGGGGGCGTCCATCCATCTGGAAAAGGAATCTGCGGGTACTCTTGCTGATTTGGCCTCACGAATGTATTCATACCACGCCCTGGCGGATGTTACTGAGAAGAGCCCGTTCTAGTTCACGCACAAAGGCTTCCCGTATGAGGGAGGCCTGGAAACACGATTTGCCCGCCGGGGGTGCTTCTTCGTGGGGAGCTTCACCCGCGAATATCGCGGAGGTATGAGGCTATCTCCGGCCAGCGGTCTATTCCGCAGCCGCGGGCTGTCGTTGCATGGCCCGGCGCCCTCCCCGATACGGAGAGCTGCCTGGCGCCCGTTCTGCTTCTTCGAGCAATTCGTGGATGGGGCACCCCAGGACGTCAGCTATATCCCACAAGCGTTCATAGGCGACGCTCTTCCGCCCCCATTCAATGCCAATGATCATGTTTCGGCTGAGCCCTGATTCTAAGGCCAGTGCCTCCTGCGATAGACCTTGTCCCAGTCGTAGTTCCCTGGTGCGCCCGCCCACGACTGCCCGCCGTTCTCCCCAGCGGAGCGTTTGCTCCGGGGTTGACTGCTGAGGACGAGTGGGCATGAATCAATGCCAACCAATAATGTCAGCCTTGTCTGCTCCACTAGTGATACATAGGTACGCAAGTCTGTAAGGAAAATCGATGATGGTGGCAGCCGAGGATAGCGGCGCAGGTCCGGCGAACATCACAAGTGGTGTAATCACAGGTGATGTAATAAAGGATTTGGAACGAGTTGGCCTTGGAAGGCCCTTGCCCGAAAGTTCCGTCCCGAGGACGTGTATCGGCCCAGGACGCAACGGCCTTCAGTATTGCGGTAGGCCCACTGACACTAAGACGTCAGAACTGTGCCGTTCGCATAGCCACCAGCAACAGAGGCAAGGGAACCTCAAGCCGCTTCGGACGCGGACAGAGAAGTCGACCTGCGGCGGTCCCCGTCAGGATGGGGGTCTGTGCGGGCGGCAGGTGTACTTCCGCGAGCCTGGGCAGGATGGCGGTGTTTGCAAGACGCACTACGATCAACTGAAGCGTCGTGGATTTATGGGGCCCATTGCGCCGCGCTTGCCTCCTTTGACGAGTACCTGCGACGGCCCCGGTCGAGATGGCCGGGAATTGTGTGGTCGCCCGTCCGAGGCCCGCGATACGCTTCTGTGCTCGCCGCATGACAGGCAGATCAAGAACAACGGGGTCCTCAAGCCGATACGCAAAGTCAACACCCCTGATGGCCAATGCATTGGCCCGGGACCTGACGACAGCCCTTGCGGCCGCCCTATCGAGAACAAGGGCCTCAGCCTATGTCACGGTCACTACGCGCAGCAGTACCGAGGAAAGGAACTAAGGCCACTTAAAGTGGTTCGCAAGCGCGGCGAGGTGGCGTCCTGCCTCTACCCTGGTTGCCGGTACAACGACGCTCCCGGTTGCGAGGGATACTGTCGCCACCATTGGAGGCAGTACAAGAACGGCCAGCCACTAACCCCCCTGGAGGGGAAATCCAAACGTGGGCAATCCGTGCTGGAGCGAGACGAAAACGGCAACAAGCTGCGTTGGCTGTGAGGAATGGAAGCCAGAAGATGAGTTTTCCAGGACGGCCGCAGCCGCGGATGGCCTCAATTACGTGTGCCGCGCATGCCACGCACTCAAGAGGCGGAAATCGGTCTACGGCCTGGACGTTGATGACTACGCGGCCCTCTTAGTTGCACAAGACGGGCGTTGCAAACTCTGCGAACGACTTCCATCAGACGGGACGTCCCTCGAAGTCGATCACAATCACAAATGTTGCCCCGGACCAGTTTCCTGTGGGCACTGTGTCCGTGGCCTCCTGTGCCAGACCTGCAACAAAGGCCTTGGACTTCTGCTAGAAGACGCCGACATACTGATGCGCGCCGCAGAGTACGTCGTGCTCAACGACGCAGCACTGATCCTTCTCCCGCAATCTTGACCTGTTCGTCAGGCGCTACTGATTTGCTGAACTGATCAGCACTGCAGGCGGAGTTGATCCACCTGCGTCTCTGCGCGCAATGCCTAACTGAATACGTACGCGTCTCCTGGGTCGGACGAATCGCTGGGCGCCAAGGCGGCGGTCCAGCTCACGTGCGTCTCTCACCCGGGAACGATAAGCGTACAGATGTCTTGTAGCGGGCGACGGGCCCCGCCTTTCGGCTCCGCCCTCACTCCAGTACGGAAACGCCTGCCCTCAGAGGAAAGTTTGCTCGGCCCTGAAAATGAGGTGCTGCCGGTGACGGCCACTCCGAGCAAGGCGGTCAACGGGCCGTTGTCAATATATTGGCTCACGCTGCCTCGTAGAAGGGCTCAGGGTGCCAGTCTCACTGGAAAGCACGCCTGCGCCAGGGCGCCCGAGGGATCCGACCGTGGGGGCGCCGCGTACCTTGGCCGAGTGTACTGAAGTCCAACCGATGACTTCCGCCGCTGGTCGGATCAATCAACGTTCAGTTGGCGCGTCCGCTCCTGCCGGGCTTGCTCACGGTCCCGCAGCGTCCACTCGGTAATCGAGAGAGCCGCGATGCTGACGGCCCACACTGAGCCCCAGAAGGGGCTCAGCACGCCGGTCACCAATAGAAGCAGGCCGACTGTGATCAACGCCCAGCCTGAGAATCTCAGTACCTGCTCGGCGCGCAGCATGTCCTGATCACCCCTTTCACCGCCGTGTCCCTTTGCCCAAAGAGTACGCCCGCAGCAACCAAAGCGCAGGAGGCATGAGGATGGCCTTTGGAGTGACAGCCATATTGTTGATCTTGCCCTCCGAATGAGGTCGCTGGCACACATGCCTGTGACCTTTGCAAAAAGGGAACGGCGTCCGCGATGGGGGCTCCCCTGGCCAGACGTTTCGAGCTGCCCCATTTGCCCATCGCGGAGTCGTCTGGTCCGTTACTTAGCGATCGAAGGGGGTGGGGGTATACCCTTCGATCCTCCGGGCACCTGCCCGCCCGTGATAGCGGTCAGCTAGCTGTACGTGTTTGAGACTAATTCTCAATTACGAGTATCTTGGCCAGCCCGCCGTGGTCGTTCTCCCTGCTTCCCGGGTATGACAAAAACAGGTCACCCCAATCGCTGGGGTGACCTGTTGTGAGTATCGGGAGCATCAGGAACGGACTAGACGGAAAACGTGGAAATGAACGTGGTTAGAAGGAGGGCGGGGTTTGCGGCCGCTGGCTGAAGACCTCCACGCTTAAATCGCGTTCTACGGCTTCCGAGAGGGCATTGCGGAGGGCATCTCCCGTCCGAGCCTGCGGCCGTAGCTGCGCCAGGGCCCTGGCTCGTCGATTGGGAACGTATCTACGATGGGCTGGCACGGGTCGCAGGGTGGGTGAATGGTAGAAAAGCCGTTCTGGTGTCCCCACGCGGCCTGGCCGGCGCACCCGTTGCAGAGACCCAGCCTCTTGTAGTGCTCCATATTCCGTCCATGTTCGAGCGCCTGCGACAGCGTTTCCGGGTCCGAGAATTTCGCCATACGTTTCCTTTGGTTGATCTGGTTATGAATGCTGCGTGTCACGGATGTTGCGAGGTGGACGTCGGGCGATGACGGGTGGAGTTGCTGCTGGCCTTGGCGTTGACCCGAGCGGTAAGCCGTAAAGTTGTGCGAAGTTGATAACACCCAGGTTGTTGACAGAGTCGGGGTTGCTCCAGTTCCACTCGGGGCCGTTTCGCTTTCTGCGCTGGTTGACGCTCCGTGTGACAGGCTCAAGGTGCAGTGGGTTGGCGCAGTTGGGCCGTTTGCAGGTCCGATGGTCCAACTCAAGGCCAGGCTTGTGGCCGCCGATCAGTAAGTCCCACACGACGCGATGGGTAAGCCACTCGGCAACGTTGGCGCCTTCGGGGATGAAAGTGCCATACCCGCCGTCGTTCCTGGAGAGGTACCAGAGCCAGCAACCGTTGTCGTCGCCGGTCAGGTTATGCCCGAGCCGCCGAACGTTGAGCTCAGCGGCCTCTGCGGTCACGCGGAGGTGCAGGTCTTCGTGTTGCCGGCAGTAGAACCGTCCGTTCATCCTCCTGCCGCCATCGTCCTGGTGGTTGAGACAATCCGGGGCGTTGCATCGCAGATGTCCCCGTTTGCGTTGCCATTGTTTGTAGTGCTTCCAGCACATCCGACGGCTGTGAGCATCGTTCTTGCAGTCTCGGATTTTGCACTTAGTCTGGGTCTTGGGTCTGCCCAGATATCCTCCCGGTGGTGTCCAAGAAATTACTGACGGTTTTGGTGCACGGGTGAGCTTGCTGCCTTCTGGCGCCGGCGATCGACGCTGCTAACGGAGATCCACCGGTGCCTCTGCATTATTAGGTGGGAGGGTTCGCTACCTGCCCGTATGCAAATGCCGGGCTCCGCCGAAGCCGAGCGAAGGCGGATCAGACTTCACTTCATCAAGACCGCTACCGAGAGACCTCCTGGTGCTGCATCCAACGCTCAACATCCGACAGGCGGTAGAGGATCTTCGAGCCGACGCGCAGGTGCTTCGGACCGTCGGTCAGATGGGTGGCCAAGAACTTCTCGCTCACGCCCATGAACTGCGCGGTCGTGCGCCGGTCCATGTAGGCCGACTGGGTCAGCTCCCAGGCCCTATCGACGGTAACGACGGTGCTGTGGTTGTTGTTCGACAAACAAACTCCTTATTGAAAAAGGGCATGCGCTAGTGCGGCGCGGTGGAATGTGGCTGCGAAGGCGGCTCTGGCGATCAAGGTGCTTTGGACCTTGGAGCGCCCTCGAGATACGCCGGGGATCATCCGAGAACGTCGTGCAGTTCTTCTATTAGACGGACCAGTACATCGCTCGTCCACAGGTCAAAGTCGACGAAGCGGAGGGTGTAACGGACCCTGGCTCGGAGTTAGTGTGCTGGTGGCTGAGTGTGGTCGATGGTTGATCGCGAACCTGCGACTTGATGGCTATTGTAGGGGTATGGCTTGGACCAAACTTCCCAACGGCAAGTATCGGCTTGACTACCGCGTAGATGGGAAGCGCCGGTATGAGACATTCCGGACGAAGGCCGAAATGCTGGCCCGTGATCTGGAGATTAAGAATGCCAAGGCGGGCGGGACGTTTACGGACACCCGCAAGGGTGGCAAGATCAGGTTCCACGTCCTCTACGAGGAATGGGTGGGGCGCATTGAACGAGTAGGGGCGAGAGGTGCACGCCCCGCATCTCCTGTGACTGTGGCAGGCTACAGGCGGATTTACGAAACCCATCTGCGGGGACATTTCGAGAATCGGACTCTCGCGACAGTAACCCTGACGGTAATCAATGAATGGTTGAAGTCGTTCTCCACTGACGATGCCCGGCAGCGGGCGTATCGTCAGCTTGGTCGGATGCTTCAATTTGCTGTTGATTCCGGCTACATTGCAACCAACCCGGCCCGCAACGCGACAATCAACAACGTGCCCACTCCTTCGCCCACTCGGGAACCGGCCGCCCTTACGGTGACCCAGCTGCAGTTGCTAGCACAAGAGGTGGCTTCGGGTGGCCGCTACACGGGAGCATCCCACGAGGCCTACGGGCTCCTGATCCTTTTTGCTGGAACAACGGGACTGAGGTGGTCGGAGGTGTCCGGTCTAAGAGTTGATGCGCTCACGTTCGGGGCCGATCCACAGGTTGTCGTGCGAACAACCCTCGTCCCAGTCGATGGGCGTCTGGAGTTTAGAGAGACCACGAAGGGGCGGAAACCCCGCGCCGTGCCTATTCCGGGCTCGGTCGCGGAAGCGCTGGAGGAGCACGTCAGGGGGATCGCCTCTGACAGCTTGGTCTTTACGTCGCCGTCAGGTGCTGAGTTAAGATCATCAAACTTTTCACGTCGAGTATTCCAGCCTGCGGTGAAGCGATGCAGGGAGTTGGACGCCGCCTTTCCCGACATGGTCTTTCATGACCTTCGCCGTACCGCTGTCACGCTGGCTATCAGTGCCGGAGCCAACGTGAAGGTAGTTCAGCAGATCGCGGGGCATAGCTCCGCCGTAACCACCCTCGATGTGTACGCCCAACTCTTCGCCGATGATGCGCAGTCTTCCGCGAGGGCAGTTGATGCGCGACTGCGGAAGGCTGTTGTGTAAGCATGACCCTGGATGCAACGCAAACCGAGTGGCTACAAAATGGCTACCGGATGATGAATCAACGCCTATAACACAAGGATTCAGCGCACGACTCATAATCGTGAGGTCGGGAGATCGAGCCTCCCCACCGCTACAGAGCAAGACCCCGCAGCTTTCGCCTGCGGGGTCTTTTTTCATTCCGTGGGACAGAATGGGTCCATGAGCCGAATCGCAATCATTGGTGGCCACGGGAAAGTGGCCCTGCATCTGTCCCGAATCCTCAGTGGCGAAGGTCACGATGTCACGTCCTTCATCCGAAATCCCGATCATGTGCCGGATGTCACGGAAACCGGTGCCAACGCCCAGGTCCTGGACGTGGAAAACTCGACGACGGCGGACCTCGCCCAGGCGCTCGAGGGCCACGACGCAGTGGTTTGGTCCGCCGGAGCCGGCGGGGGCAACCCGGACCGCACCTATGCCGTGGACCGGGACGCCGCCATCCGGTCCATGGATGCCGCAGCCCAAGCCGGCGTCGGCCGCTACGTGATGGTGTCCTACATCGGCGCCGCGAAGGACCACGGCGTTCCCTCGGACAACCCGTTCTTCGCCTATGCAGAGGCGAAAGCGGCCGCAGACGACTACCTGCGCAGCACCGACCTTGACTGGACCGTCCTGGGCCCGGGAACCCTGACCGATGAACCTGCAACGGGGTTGATCCAGACTGACCCTGAAAACCCCGGCAACGGCACGCAGACCTCACGGGGCAACGTTGCCTTGGTCGCCGCGGCCGTCCTCGAACTTCCTGGCACCATCCACCGGACCATCGCTTTCAAGGATGGAACCGAGGACGTCGTTGACGCCCTGACGAAGGACTGATCCGGCGCTCCGGGATATGTTGGTAGGGAACTTTTTCGGCGTCGCCCGGGGGAGGTCCTTACAACATCTGGGGAAGCAGGGAAATGGATCAGTTGGCGCTCATTGTCGGGTTGCTGCTCGCAACGGTAGTGGCGGTGGGCTTGGGGGACAGGCTCCGGCTGCCGTATCCGGTCCTGATGCTGCTCCTGGCTGTGGCCCTCACCTTCATTCCCGGCTTTCCCGAGTTTGAGATCTCGCCTGAACTGATCCTGCCGATCTTCCTTCCGCCGCTGCTGTTCGCCACGGCCCAAAAGAGTTCCTGGGCTGTCTTCCGGGTCAGATGGAGGACCCTCCTCCTGTTGGCTGTGGCCCTGGTGGTGGTGTCCACGGCTGTGGTGGCCGGTGCTGCCTGGCTCATGATTCCGGGCATCGGGATCCCGGCCGCCATCGCCCTGGGCGCCATGGTGGCACCGCCCGACCCGGTGGCCGTTGAGTCGGTGGCAGGCCGCGTCCAGATGCCGCGCCGGCTCACCACGGTCCTTCAGAGTGAAGGGCTCTTCAACGACGCAGCAGCCATCGTCATCTTCCAGGCTGCCGTGGCGGCCACCATGTCCGGGAAGGAAGTGGGCCCGGAAGTCATCCCGCAGTTTGTCATCGGAGCCGCGTTGGCGGTGGTGATTGGCATTGCGATGGGTTGGCTGACCAGGTTCATCACCACGCTGGTCACGTCCATGGTGGCCCGCAGTGCCGTCACCCTGGTGGTGCCTTTCGCGGCCTACATCCTTGCCGAAGAGCTGCACGCCTCAGGCGTGGTGGCCGTCGTCGTGACCGCCTTGGAACTGCAGCGCCATACGCGGCCGCAGGACGCCGCCGAGCGGGTCACCAGAACCGCTTTCTGGGATGTGGTGGAACTGCTAGCCACCGGGCTGGCCTTCGGCCTGGTGGGACTCGAAATCCGCCACGTCATCCGGGACGAGGGGACGGCGATTTTCGGGATGATCGGCATGGCCGTAGTGATCTGCATCCTGGTGTTCGTGGTGCGCTTCCTGTGGCTGGGTTTGCTTGCCTTGACGGCCCGCAAACGCAGGAACCTGCTGCAGCCCACCTCGCCCAAGGAAGTGCTGATCCTGACGTGGTGCGGCATGCGCGGCCTGGCCACCCTGGCCCTTGCGCTGGCTCTTCCGTTGACGTTGCCGGACGGCAGCGACTTCCCGGCGAGACACGAAATCCTGGTGATCGCCTGTGCCGTCCTCCTGGCGACACTGGTGCTTCCCGGCCTCACCCTGCCGTGGCTCATGCGGGTCCTGAAGGCAACCGAGGACGGCTCCCACGAGCAGGACGCCGCGAAGGTCCTGGCCAAGCGCGCCCAGTCCGCTGCTGTGGCCGCGCTGAAGGACCATGACCTGATGAAGGAACTTCCTGCAGAGAAGGTTGCGCTGGTCAAGGAAAAGATGCGCCGGCTGCATGCGGAGCTGCTGGACGGCACGTTGCAGAATGAATCTGTTGCCGAAAAGCGGAAGCGGGGACGGGAGCTGTCCATCGCCGTGCAGACCATCGCCCTGGACGCGGCACGGCAGGAAGTGGTGGCTGCCCGCAACGAGCTGGGAACCGATCCGGAAGTGGCAGACCGCGTCCTGAGGCAGTTGGACCTGCGCACCATGTCGATGCCGGATTAACCCGTGACCGGCAGGCTGGGACCGGGTCGGCCGTCCCGGGCATGGCCGGCAGCTTAGTGCTTCGGCAACGAAGCCGGGTACAGATCCAGGGCATGCTCCTCGACGTAATCAAGGGCGTGGCGGATCGCGCCGAGGGACACGATGCCGTCCCCCAAAGGTGAGGTTGCCAGGCGTGGGGGAGTGAAGGTGAACTCCGTCATGTGCTCCCCAATGCCTGGGATCAAGGCGTGGGCCGAAGCTGCCACACCGCCCGCTATGACCACCAGTTCAGGGTTGACCAAGGTACTGACCGAGCCGATGACGCGTGCCATGCGTCGTGCAAGGCGTTCCAGCGCAGACTTGGCGGGGCCATCTCCGTCCGCGGCCGCCGTGAAGACCATCTCAGCGGTCAGGGCATCAGGATCTCCGCCACAGAGTGTCCGCAGTGTCGTTTCCGGGTTGCTGTCCATGGCTTCCCTGCCCCACAGCGCGGCGTAGTGGGCGATGCCGTAGGTGTCACCCACGCCGTCGACGTTGTCGAGATATCCCAATTCGCCAAAACCGCCGAGCTGGCCATGGAGCAGGCGGCCGGACTCAAGGATGCCCGACCCCAGGCGATCGCCGGCCAGCATGACCACGAGGTTGTCCACTCCTTGGGCGGTTCCCTGCCACCGCTCTGCGAGGGCTGCGAGATTGGCGTCATTTTCCAGAAGCACATGCCAGCCGTGCCGCTCGGACACGATCCGCCGGACATCGAAGGATTTCCAGAACTCTTGGGCCGTGAGGACTTCGCCGTCGCGGCTGACGGGGGCGGCCACTCCCACGGATACGGCGAGAACGGAATCTGCCGGGACGCCGGCCTTCTTTAAGGCGTCAGCCGCGATGCGGTCCAACACGTCGGCGCGCTCGTCAGCCGGGACATTGTAGGTGCGGAAGGGCATGGTGACCTGGGACAACGATGCACCGGCCATGTTGGCCACGATCGTGGTGATCTTGTTTGCGCCAATGTCGATACCGAGCACGCTGGCCGCACCGTCGTCGAAGACAAAACGGCGCGCAGGCCTGCCCTTGACGTAATCTCCGGTACCGCGCTGGTTCTCCAGTTCCTGAAGCCATCCGAGCCGGACGAGTTCGTCGCAGATCGAGATGACTGTGGCACGCGAGAGTCCGGTGGCATCCATCAGCTCGGTGCCGGTGAGGATGCCGGCTCCGCGCATCGCCTTCAGCACGGCACTGGCGTTGACCCGGCGTACCAGCTGTGTTGATGGCGCAGTCCCAGTCAGCATCGGGTACTCCAAACTCTTCGGACGTTCGTCGGAATGAGAGAACGATCTCTCTAAATTTAGTACATAAATTTAGATGACGACTCATTTCCGGCAAAAGCTTGACGCTGTGGCGCCGGTCACCCACACTATCGATGGGTCATAAATTTATCTCCTATCTAAACTTCGGGTGCAGAAGTGTGCAGTCATCCCGATGGCACGGCGGCCACTGAGGTCCGCATGACGAAAGGACTACTGGGTCTGTGAAACCTACGCGCAAGAAACGCCTGGGGGCGATGGCCTTGGGGTTGGCACTGTTGGCCGGCCTTCTCTCTGGTTGCACCGGGGAACAGGACAGGGAGACCATCCGGTTTACGTTCAGCAAGCGTGAGGCCATCGGCTTCATGAAGAAGCTCGTGGCCGACTACAACGCGTCGCAGAACGACACCGAGGTTGTCCTGGATACCTCGGGCGTGGACGTTGTGTCCGCCAGTTTCGTTCGCGGAAATCCGCCGGATATCGCACTGGCCAACTACAACATGGAAACCTCCCGCTTCGTCCAGCGCGGTGCCTTGAGCGACTTGTCCGGTACGGACGCCGCCTCCCGGATCCGTGCGGATCTCCAGCCGCTCATGGAGCAATACGGTTCCTATCAGGATCGGACCAGCGCACTTCCGTATTCGGTCATGGCGTCCTCGGTCATCTACAACAAGGAGATCTTCGCCGCCAACAAGATTGATGTGCCCACCACGTGGAGCGCATTGATTGAAGCCTGCGAGAAACTGAAGGCAGCCGGCGTTACGCCCTTCTATGCCACATGGAAGGATGACTGGACCATAGCCCAGGGGTGGTTCGATTACTCCGTCGGCGGCCAAGTGGACACACTCGACTTCTTCGACAAACTCGCCTCCGAAGGCACGGACGTCGGTCCTGGATCTGCGGTTTCCTTCCGCAAAGATTTCGAGCAACCCGTCGACAAGATGCTGAAGCTCGCTACGAACTACACCAACAAGGACGCTGCCAGCAGGGCCTACGGTGACGGCAACCTGGCGTTTTCCCAAGGCAAAGCGGCCATGTACCTGCAGGGACCTTGGGCCTTCAGCGAGATTGCCAAGACGGCCCCTGACCTGGAGCTGGGTACCTTCCCGCTGCCCATGACTGAAGATCCCGGGGATTTGCGGGTCCGGGTCAACGTGGACCTCGCTGCCTGGATACCGGAGGCATCCCGGCACAAGGACGCCGCGCGGGACTTCCTCGAGTATCTCTACAAGCCTGAAGTGATTGAGGCTTACAACGCATCGCAGTTGGGCTTCACCCCCACCAAAAACTCGAAGGCCGTGCCTGATCCCCGGGTGGCGGGGATGGTGAAGTACTACGAGACCTCCCAGGTCTACCAGGGCCCGTCGGTGCTGGTGCCCCGTACCATCCCGATCATGAACTACACCCAAGCACTCGTCTTCGGTGCAAGCCCGGCATCCACCCTCAGCACACTCGACGCAGATTGGGCGCGCCTGGCGTTCCGCCAGTAGTGCCGGACCAGGGAGTCAACACCATGTCCATCATCACTACCCCCACCACGTCCGGGCAGGACAGCCGGAAGCAAGGTCGCCCAAGGCCGGGCCGTCAACAGCAGGCCGGCAGGCGCCGGGTGGAACCGATCTTCTACCTGTTCCTGGTGCCCAGCCTCATCCTGTTCACCTTGGCCATCACTGTTCCGGGCATCATCGGCATCTTCTTCAGCTTTACGGATTCCATTGGAATCGGTGACTGGGAATTCGTCGGGCTGACCAACTACATTGCGATCTTCAGTGATCCCGCCATCCTGCAGAGCTATGTGTTCACCTTCGGGTTCTCCATTGTCACCGTCATCGCGGTCAACGTGGTGGCCTTCCTGCTCGCGGTGGGTCTGACCTCGCGCATCCGCATGAAGTCGGCGCTGAGGACCATCTTCGTCATTCCCATGGTGGTTTCCGGCATCATCATCGCCTACGTCTTCAATTTCCTGTTTTCGAACTCACTGCCGTCGCTGGGCGCCGCGGCCGGGATCCCCTGGCTGGAAAGCAGCCTGCTGGCCAATCCTGACCTCGCGTGGGTTGCCATCGTGCTGGTCACGGCCTGGCAGGCCGTCCCCGGAGCGCTGCTCATCTATATCGCAGGCCTGGTGGCGGTACCGGGGGATGTCTATGAAGCTGCGGAAATCGATGGGGCCGGCAAGTTCCAGCAACTGCTGAAGATCACCCTTCCCCTGGTGTCGGGCTACGTGGTCATCAACATCATCCTCGGCTTCAAAGGGTTCCTTAACGCCTATGACATCATCGTTGGCCTGACCAACGGTGGCCCGGGGACCTCAACCCGAAGCATCGCGATGACTGTCATCTCGGGCTTCAACGGCGGCGACTACGCCTACCAAATGGCCAACGCGACGATCTTCTTCGTGGTTGCCATCGTTATCTCTCTCATACAGCTTTCGCTGACCCGCGGACGGAATGCACTCTGATGACCAATCAAGCCACCCTCGCTCTTGAAGACTCCACCCACGGTGAAACCGTCTCCGCTGGAAGAAGCCGACGCCGGTCCACGCCAGCAGTGGAACGGGTGAACTGGCCGGTGACCACCATCCTGGTCCTCTGCGCCGTGACCGTGCTCCTGCCGCTGTATGTCACGGTCTCCATGGCGTTCAAGACCCAGGGGCAGGCAGTGGACGGCGATGCCTTCTCCTTCCCTGCCCCGTTCAGCCTCGATGGTTTCGTCCAAGCGTGGACGTTGACGAACTTCCCTGTCGGTGCCGCAATGTCCTTGCTGGTCACTGCCGGGACAGTAGTGGCCACCATCATCCTGGCGGCGTTCGCCTCCTATGCGATCGTGCGTAACTGGGAACGGCGCCTGTTCCGCTACTCGTTCTTCTATCTGCTGGGGGCGATGTTCATTCCGTTCCCGGTGGTAGCGCTGCCGCAAATCCAGCTCACGGGCCGCCTCGGCCTGGACAACCCGTTCGGTGTGATCCTGTTGGCCACCATGTTCCAGTTGAGCTTCAGCGTGCTGCTCTTCACAGCGTTCCTGAGGTCCATCCCCCTGGAACTGGAGGAGAGTGCCAGGATCGACGGTGCCACCACCTGGCAGACCTTCTGGAAGCTGATCTTTCCACTGCTGGCACCGATGAGCGCCACCGTGGGGATCTTCGCGTTCCTTTATGCGTGGAACGACTTCATGATGCCGTCGCTGATCATTTCCGATCCTTCCCTGCAGACTCTTCCCGTGCGGCAGAACCTGTTCCAGACCCAGTTCAGCAACAACTACCACGTGTCTTTCGCGTCCTACCTGATGGCGATGGCGCCGGCGATTATTGCCTACCTGTTCACGCAGCGCTGGGTCATGGCAGGCGTAACCCAGGGGGCCGTCAAAGGCTAGGCCCTGTTGACCTTGAACCTCCGGGCGTTTCATACTGGTCCCGAATATAAATTTAGATTCTAAATCAAAGGAGTTACGTGAGCACCTCCGCCACTCAGGCACACCGAACCGACGTCGACCGCATGTCTGATCCCAACTGGTGGCGGCAAGCAGCCGTGTACCAGATCTACCCACGCAGCTTTTACGATGCGAACGGGGACGGACTCGGAGACATCAAGGGCATCACTGCCAAGGTCCCGTACCTGAAGGAATTGGGCATCGACGCCGTCTGGCTGAGCCCCTTCTACCCGTCAGCGCTCGCGGACGGTGGCTACGACGTGGACGACTACCGCAACGTGGACCCGAAGCTGGGGACGCTGGAGGACTTCGACGAAATGGCCGCAGCCCTGCATGCGGCAGGGATCAAGATCGTGGTGGACATCGTTCCCAACCACTCCTCAGACCGCCACGAGTGGTTCAAGGAAGCGCTGGCATCGCCCAAGGGCTCGGCGGCGCGTGACCGTTACATCTTCCGTGACGGCCGTGGCGCGAACGGTGAGCTGCCTCCGTCCGACTGGGACTCCGTGTTCGGCGGACCCATTTGGGAACGCATCACCGAACCCGACGGCACTCCGGGTCAGTGGTACCTGCACATCTTCGCCAAGGAGCAGCCGGACTTCAACTGGGAGAACCCGGAGATCCGTGAGGACTTCCTGAAGACCCTTCGCTTCTGGTCCGACCGGGGCGTGGACGGCTTCCGCATCGACGTCGCCCACGGCATGGCGAAGGATCTCTCGGAGCCGCTGCCCATGAAAGCGGACCTGGAAGCCAAAGCCCACGGCACCGACGGCTTCATCGATGGTTCCCACCCCTTCTGGGACCGTGATGAAGTCCACGAGGTCTACGCCGAGTGGCGGAAGCTTTTCAACGAGTACAACCCTCCCCGCACGGCTGTTGCCGAGGCTTGGGTCCACGAATCCCGCCGAGCCCGCTACGCCAGCCCTGAAGGACTGGGCCAGGCGTTCAACTTTGACCTGTTGCAGTCCGATTTCGATGCTGCCTCGTTCAAGAAAATCATCACGGACAACCTCGTGGCGGCCAAGGAATCCGGTGCCTCTTCCACCTGGGTCTTCTCCAATCACGACGTCGTCCGCCACGCCACCCGATACGGGCTGCCCAAGGGTGGTTCCGTAGCCCAGGGCACCAACGCTGCCCAGGACATCACGGGCGGTGAGCCCAAGGGGCAGGACGGAAAGGGCTGGCTTTTGGCCGGTGCCCCGGCTGAAGAGCTCGACGTCGAACTCGGCTTGCGTCGTGCCCGCGCCGCGACGCTCCTGCTGCTTGCGCTTCCCGGCTCGGCCTATCTCTACCAGGGTGAAGAACTCGGTCTCCGTGAAGTGTCGGAGATTCCCGACTCCGAACGGCAGGACCCATCGTTCTTCCGTAACCCGGGCGTGGAAATTGGCCGCGATGGTTGCCGCGTGCCGTTGCCGTGGACCGCGGAGGGTTCTTCCTTCGGATTTGGTGCAGGCAAGGCGCACCTTCCGCAGCCGGAATGGTTTGCTGACTACGCAGTATCCAAGCAGGAGGGTGTCGAAGGCTCCACCCTGGAGCTCTACCGGAAGGCATTGAGCCTGCGCAGCGAACTCCAGACTGACGAGGAACTTGAGTGGGTGGAGACCGGCAACCAGGACGTGCTGCACTTCAGCCGCCCCGGCGGCTGGCATACCGTGACCAACTTCGGCAGCAAGCCCGTGGAGCTTCCGGAAGGGAACCTCGTGGTCGCCAGCGGACCGTTGGACGATGGCAAGCTGCCGTCCGACACCACCGCGTGGATTGTCCGCAACGGCTAAGGCTGCGGGTAGAACTTATCCATGATTACTGCGAACGGGCGGGGACGCCTCATTTACGGCTGCATGGGACTCGGTGGCCGTTGGGACGGCGCGTCTTATGAAGCTGCGGACATTGACCAGGCAGCGGCGGCCATTGATGCCGCACGGGGCATCGGCGTCGGGCTTTTCGACCATGCGGACATCTACCGGAACGGAAAGTCCGAGGCTGTCTTTGGTGAAGTCCTCGCCCGGTCGCAGGGACTGCGCGACAAGATCCAGCTGCAAACCAAATGCGGCATCAGGCTGGGGGAGCGCGGGCTGGAAACGCACTACGACCTCAGCCGCGAGGCCATTCTCGAACGCGTCAACGGGAGCCTGAAACGGCTTCAAACCGACTACGTGGATGTTCTGCTCCTGCACCGGCCCGATCCGCTGATGGACCCGCATGAGGTGGCGGCCGCCGTCGGGCAGCTCATGGCGGAAGGGAAGGTGCGGCAGTTGGGTGTGTCCAACATGTCCGGCGCGCAGATTGCGTTCCTGCAGGATCAGCTGGAAACCCCCATTGTGGCGAACCAGCTGGAAATGAGCCTGCTTCGCCGGGATTGGCTGGAAAGCACTGTGTTGGTTAATCATGCGGAGGGGTTGGGATGCAGCTTCCCGCACGGGACCTTGGAGCACTGCATGGCCCAGGGGGTCGAGCTCCAGGCCTACGGTTCCCTGGCCCAGGGCCGCTACACGGGAGCAACCCCTGACGATCTCCCGCCGGCGGAGTCGGCAACCGCTGCACTCCTGCAAACGTTGGCGGGGGAGAAGGGCACCACCCCGGAAGCGGTGCTGCTGGGCTGGTTGATGAAGCATCCGGCCGGGATATCCCCCGTGGTGGGAACCACCAATCCTGCCAGGATCAGTGCTTGCGCTGACGCCGTCTCCGTAGCTGCCGCCATGTCCCGTGCCGAGTGGTACGGACTGTGGGCCGCAGCCCGGGGAAAGACCATCCCCTAAGCAGGTTTTAACCCAACTGAGTCGCATGCGTGGCTGTTTCCCAGGCCTGGGAAGAACCACTCATGCGACTCAGCTGGGTGACAACAGCAACACATACGCTGTCCTAGGAGACTGCCGCGGGAGCCACTACCGAGTAGGTGCTCGAATCACCCTGGAGGGCCTGGCTGGGCTTGCCGTCAATGCCCACCGGGATATCGCCCGCTATGGTCACACGGTTGAGCTTGCGCGGCTGGCCATCGTAGTTGTCCGGTGCGTAGTGCTGGGTGATCCGGTTGTCGAACAGGACTACCTGGTTGGGCTCCCAGTTCACCCGGACCACGTTTTCGGGTCGGGTCACGTACGCCTGCAGCAGGCGGATAATGTCCTTGGATTCCGTGTTGGACAGGCCCACGATCCGAAGCCGCTGCGCGAAGCCCCCAATGAACAATCCGCGCTCGCCGGTCAAGGGATGGACCCGTACCACCGGGTGGGCGGTTTCGAACTTCAAGCGGGTGAACTCCTTGCGGCGCTCTTCGGCGTTGGAGTGCTCAAGGTTCTTGGGCACGGAGTAGTCGTAGTCATTGGTGTGGATGGCCCACAAGTTGTCCGCGAAGCTGCGCAGCTCCTCCGGGAGGTCCTGGTACGCGCCGGCTGAGGACGCGATCAGAGTCTCGCCACCGTAGGCGGGAAGATCGATGCTTCGCAGCGTGGAAGCCTGCGGCGGGTTGACCACAAAGGTGACGTCCGTGTGCCAGTTGTTGGCCGAACCGTTCTCGCTGTCCACGGGAAGGACGTTTTCCTCGCCGTCCACCGATGCCACCGTGGGGTGTGCCTTGGTGAGCGGCCCGAAGTGCGAAGCGAACTTCACCTGGGCTTCGTCGGTCCGGATGTTGGCCTCGCGGAACACCAAGGCCTTGTGTTCGTTGAGCGCTGCCCTGATCTGTGCCACGGTCTCATCGCTGAGGTCGCCGCTGATGTCCAGCCCGCGGATTTCGGCGCCGATACGGGAGCCGAGCTTGGCGAACCCGAGTTTGGTTTCGGTAATGACGGTCATTATTTTTCCTTACTTGTTGTGATGGTTGCGGCGGGTGCCGCGGGGTTGGTTCTAGGAAGCGGCGGCGCCAACGGCGGTCCGCCAGCGGGAGAAATGCCGTTCAAGGGCGACCAGCAGGAAGTTCACGCCGAGCCCCAGCAGGGAAACGGTGAGGATGCCCGCGTACATGTCCGGGATGAGGAAACTGCTCTGCGCATTCACAATCAGGTAGCCCAGGCCGGCCTTCGCGCCCACCATTTCAGCGGCGATCAACACCAGGATCGATGCGGTGCCCGCCATGCGGATGCCCGTGAAAATGGTGGGAACGGCTGATGGCAGGATGACCTTCTGGAACAGCCGGAAGCTGTTGAGCCCCAGCGAACGTGCGGCCCTGATCAGCAGTGGGTCCACGGTCTTCACGCCGGCAATGGTGTTCAGGAGGACCGGGAAGAACGCGGCGTAGGCAACGATGCTGATTTTCGACTCCTCGCCGATGCCCAGCAGCAGCGTGAATACCGGCAGCAGGGCCAGGGCAGCAGTGTTGCGGAACAACTCCAGCAGGGGATTCAGGACCGAGTTGAGCCGTCCGTACCAGGCGATGAGCAGGCCCAGTGAGACACCTGCCACCAGGGCAGCACCGAAGCCGGCAACCGAGCGCGTGAGGCTGGCTGCGATGTGGCCTTGGATGGTGCCGGCTTCGAAGAGCTTGCCCCACGCCAGGAGTACTTCGTGCAGCGGCGGCAGGAACACCCGCGTGGAGGGGCTGGCCAGGTACGTCGGTCCGAGCTCCCACAGCGCCAGGAATGCCAGGATGGCTGCAGACTTCCAGATGACTCCACCAGCCGCCGCGGCGACGCGCCGTACTCTGCCAGGTGTCGGCGTCGTACGGTCTGTTGGTGACTCCGCTGGGACGGAAGGTTCGACGACGGAGGCTGGCTCGGTAACGGCGCCTGCCTTGGGCGCGGCTTCAGTCGGGGTAAGCGTGGTGGTCATCAGGCCGCGCTCCTTTCAGTAATGGTGGTGGCGGGTTCGTCCGGTGCGCTGCCGTCCGGAAGGATCTTGCGATGCCCGGCGTCCTGGGCGCGGCGGACCTCATCGTGGAGGAGAGTCCAGACCTGGTGACGGTGCTCCACAAAGGCGGGATGGGAGCGGATGTCCTCGTCGCCGTCGCGGTCGGGAATATTGATGTCCACGATTTCCTTGAGCCGTCCAGGACGGGCACTGAGCACAGCGACGCGCTCGCCGAGGTACACGGCTTCGTCAATGCCGTGCGTGATGAAAACGATTGTTTTTCCGGTGGCTTTCCAGATCCTGAGGAGTTCGTCCTGCAGTTGCTCGCGGGTCTGGGCGTCCAAGGCCGCGAAGGGTTCGTCCATCAGAAGCACGTCCGGTTCGTAGGCCAGGCTGCGGGCAATGGCCACGCGCTGCTTCATGCCGCCGGAGAGCTCGTGCGGATAGCGGTCCTCGAATCCCGCCAGGCCCACCAGTGCCAGGTACTCGCTGGCTTTCGCTGCACGTTCGCGGCGGGTCAACTTCCTGCCATCCGGGCCGACGCCCTCGAGCCCTATCGAGACATTGGCCGACGCCGTCCGCCAGGGGAACAACGCGTACTGCTGGAACACCACGGCGCGGTCCTTGCCCGGTCCGGTGACCGGCTTGCCATCCACCAGGACCTCACCGGAGGTGGGTGTGGACAGGCCGGCGAGCAGGTCCAGGAGCGTGGTCTTTCCCGAACCGCTGGGCCCTACCAGGGTGAGGAATTCGCCGTCGCGAACGTCCAGGCTGAGGGAGTCGATGGCAGTGAGGCGGGTGGCACTGGTGGTTTTGGTGGCCCGGACCGTGAACTCCTTGGTGACGTTCCGGAGACTGATTTTCGAAGTCATGGCTATCCCTTCTTCGCTGCAGCGAGCTCGTTGAACTCGTTCGTGTAGTACTTGGACGGGGTAAGTTTGTCCTTCACGATTCCCGACGCGTTCAGCCACTCCTCCCAGCGGGTGAAGTCCTCGTCCTTGATCACGCCGCTGTCCGGGACGCCGGGGCTTTTCCAGAACTTCAGGTTGGCCGTGCTCTCATTGCGGCCGCGGCTCTCGATGATCTTGGTGAAGCGGGCAATGACTTCGTCACGGGGTGTCTCCGCAGCCCACTTGATCGCCTTGGCCACGCCTGTAGTGAACGTCCGGGTGGTGTTGGGGTTCTTTGCGATGAAGTCGTTGCGCAGCACAATCTGGCCGCCTGCGAAGGTGCCGAACAGTTCCACGTCACTGAACAACGAGCGGAGCCCGCCGGCTTCGATGGCCCTGTCCTGCAACACGCCGCCCAGCGTTCCGGCGTCCACCTGTCCACGACGGATCGCTTCCTCGGTGTCGTTCGGTGCCAGCGGGACCAGCTGGACCTGCTTGATGTCGTCCTGGCTCAGCCCGTTCTTGGTCAGCCAGGTGGTGATGACGGCTTCGTGATGGGCGCCAAGCGTGTTGACGGCAATCTTCTTGCCGATCAGGTCCCGGGGTTCCTTGATGGGGCTTTCGGCCTTGACGTAGTAGCCGCTGAAGGTCTTCTCATCGGAGCCGTAGTAGTTGGTCACGGCCTTGACCGGAGCCCCGGCCTCGATGAGCTTCACGACCGCGCCGGAGAACGCGCCGCCGAAGTCCGTTTGGTTGGTCGCTGCGGACTGGATGTCCTGCGGCCCACTGGTGGTGTTGCCTACCCAGTCCAGCTTCAGGTCGCCCAGGTAGCCCAGGTCCGCAGCGAGTTCGGGGAAGGTCACGTTGTTGGCTGAGCCCTGGTACCGGAGTTCCTTGACCTCGTTGCCGGTGTGGTTGGCTTGTCCGGCTTCGGCTGCACCGCCGCAGCCGCTCACCGTCAGCGCTAGTACGACGGCGGCCGCGACGCTCAGGAGGGGCAGATGCAGTTTCATGGGAGCTACTTTCGATGGATGAGGAGGTGTTGGGTGGGCCGGCTGATGCAAGTGCTTGCGAATCTGTGCAACGGCTTGGGAACGATGAAAGCCCATCCGACAGCGCGTGGGAAGTGTCGCGGTAACGGCCGGAAATGCTGCGAAACAGCCCGAAACAGGACGAAATCCTGGGCCATTCCCGGCAACCGTGGGACACAAAGACGCCCCGTTGAGCCCTGTGAACAACAGCGTCAAGTGGGCCGGGCATGACTGGCGCGGACCGCCGTCGGACGTTCATACTGTTGGACCCCACAGTCATATGGGGTTTAGTTCGTATTGATCCTCACAACCGGCGGGATTTCTTCGCCCTGCGGGGCGCCGGACGGATACGGTAGATACATGACGTCTAGCATCGCCGCCGAGTCCATTCGGCCCACCCGCAACATTCCCGCCGACATTGCCCGTTCCTGGCTTCTTGTGAATGCCATGAAAACGGAGCTTTTTGAAGAATCCGCGGGTTCACGGGCAGACGCCATCATCCTTGACATCGAAGATGCTGTGGACCCGTCGCAGAAGGATGCCGCCCGCGAGAATGTCATCAACTGGCTGACCGCCGGCGGCCAGGCCTGGGTCCGCATCAACGACGCCACCAGCCCGTTCTGGGCCGACGACCTCGCGGGCCTGCGTGGCACGCCCGGCCTGCTCGGCGTCATGCTCGCCAAGACCGAGTCCGCAGACCAGGTCACCGAGTCCTACCACCGCATGGACGGCAAGACTCCCGTGATCGCACTGGTCGAGTCCGCCCTCGGCATTGAAGAAGCGAACCACATCGCACGCGCCCAGGGTGCTTTCCGCCTTGCTTTCGGATCCGGCGATTTCCGCCGCGACACCGGCATGGCCGCTACCCCCGAGGCCATGGCCTACCCGCGTGCCAAGCTCGTCGTTGCCAGCCGCGTTGGCAACCTGCCGGGCCCTATCGACGGCCCCACCGTCGGCACCAACCACCCCATCCTGCGCGAGCAGACGGGCATCACCGTGACCATGGGCATGACCGGCAAGCTCTGCCTGGCCATCGACCAGACCACCGTGATCAACGAGGTCATCAGCCCCACGCCTTCGGACGTCGCCTGGGCTACCGACTTCATGAATGACTTTGAAGCCAACGGCCGCGTGATCCGGGACGGTTCCGACCTCCCGCGTTTGGGCCGCGCCGAGAAGATCATGAAGCTGGCAGTGGCCTTCGGAGTCCAGCCTTCCCTGTAGGGATGCTGGTCCACGGAGTCGTTTGGGACTCTCCCTCTCCTGCCTTGCGTTTCCGGCAAGCCGACGGAGAGTTTACTGACATTGCGTTGGCCCGGGGTTCAGCCCTGGGCCTGCGCGTTGTCCCCGGGCTGTGGTGTCTTGGCCATACCAAGGTCCATGGCCCGGGGGACCGCACCCATGTCCCTTGCCGGGGCAATTCCCCGGCGGAACGTGGGAAGCAGTGCGGTGCGTGCTTTGCGCGGGATGACTCCCGGCTGATGCATGACTTCCACCGCGGTACCTCCGTTCCGAGTGGACTCCGCGCGTACCTGATGCAGCCACACTGGCTTTACGTGGGTACGTTCGCCAACGGTGCCACCAAAGTGGGAACGGCTTCTGCGCCACGTAAATGGAACCGTCTGGCCGAACAGGGCGCCGTGCACGCTTCCTACGTCGCCCATGCCGAGGACGGGCGGGTGGTTCGCGTCCTGGAGGACCTGGTGACGCGCGAGCTTGGCCTCGTCCAGCAAATCCGTTCCGCGTCCAAGGCCGCCGGGCTCGTGGAGCCGCGTGCCGGCGTCGAGCTGTCTGCTGTGAACCGCCGGCATGCCGGCAGGGTGCGCGAGCTGCTGGGTGGGCTGGCGATGACCGGCTACTCCGTTGTGGAGGAAGAGTGGGACCGGCCGGCCTTGGCGAACCAGCTCTGTGATGCAACTGCTGATGGCGCCCGCCGCCATCCCTATCCCGCAACGTTCGACGGCGGTGGGCACGGTCTGCGGATCCGCTCAGTATCCGGGGCCATAGCGCTGGCCCGTCTTCCCGATGCTGCAGGCGTCGATGTGGAGGGCAGTTTCGTGGCGGACCTGGGTGCGCTGAAGGGCCGCAGGATCGAGTTCGGCCCCCACATCACCCAGATCCCGGCCCTGCAGGACTCGCTCTTCTAGTCTCACGCCGTCCGCGGGGAGGAGCTTCCACCAGGCCCCGGTAGACTTGGACGGTGCTAGACGAATTCTGGGCCAACGCCTCCACTGCCTACAAAGTCCTGGTTTTCAGTGCCATGGGGCTCATTGCTGTCGGACTCATCCTGTCCATCGTGGGAAATACTTCGGGCAACCAGGGCCTGGCCATGGCATCGTTGCCGGTCATTGGTGTGGGGCTGCTCCTCCATGTGGGCGGGCTCGTGGTCCGGGGCCAAAAAATCCGCAAGGGCTACAAGAAGTAAACGGCACCACTCCGTACCCCGCGGCCCGATAGGGTTGGAGCATGAGTATCAATCCGGACCTGCAGGGCCGCAGCTACCCTGCCGCAGAGGTATACGACGTCGGGCGCGAAAAGATCCGCGAGTTCGCGAAGGCCGTGAAAGCCGCCAACCCCGCGCATTTTGATGTTGAGGCAGCAAAGGCACTGGGCCACAGCGACCTCGTGGCACCGCCAACGTTCGCCATCATCGTCGCCCAGCGCGCTGAGGCCCAACTCGTCGAAGACCCCGAGTCGGGGATCGACTTTTCCCGCGTGGTCCACGCAGACCAGCGGTTTACGCATCACCGGGCCATCGTTGCCGGCGACCAACTCGTCGCCGAGCTCCACGTGGACGGCGTCCGCGCCATGGGCGGCGGAGCCATGATCACCACCCGCTCGGAGATTTCCACCGTGGCCGGCGAGAAAGTCGCCACCACCACCTCGTCCATCCTGGTCCGCGGAGAGGGACAGTAACCATGAGCCCCACATTCGAAGAACTGACCGTCGGCCAGGAAATCGGCAGCCGCAGCATTGAGGTCACCCGACAGGACCTGGTCAAGTACGCAGGAGCCTCCGGGGACTTCAACCCGATTCACTGGAACGAAGCCTTCGCGAACTCCGTGGAACTGCCGGGCGTCATTGCGCACGGCATGTTCACCATGGGTGCCGCCGTGCAATTGGTGAGCGACTGGGCCGGCGACCCCGCCGCCGTCGTCGATTACCAGACCCGCTTTACCAAGCCCGTCCTCGTTGCCGACACGACCGGGACCGATGAAGCCGGCGCTGTCATCGATGTCACCGGTGTTGTGGGAGCGCTCGACGCCGATGCCCGCACCGCGCGTATCGACCTCACCGTCGTTGCGGCCGGCCTTAAGGTCCTCATGAAGTCGCAGGCGGTCGTGAAGGTCTCTTGAACCAACTGAACACCAATCAACATTCCAGCAAACCTTTCGCCACTGCGACTGAAATGTCCCGGTGGCGTGCCGCTGTTCTTGCCTCCTACGCGGCCAGCGGCATCGCGTTCGCAACGTGGGTGTCGCGCCTGCCCGCCATCCGCGACGGACTCAATCTCACCCCGGGCGGCATCGGCCTCCTGCTGATGTGCATGACTGTGGCCTCCTTCATCTCGATTTCGGCTTCGGGGTTGGTGGTGCTCAGGCTGGGCCCCAAACTCACCACACGGATCGGCAGCTGCATGGTGGGCGCTGGGCTGGTCACGGTGGGTTTTGGCGCTTCGGTCGCTGCCAGTCCGCTGGTGGTGGCAGCCGGACTGGTGGTCCTGGGACTTGGTACGGCCAGTTGGAACACCGCATCCAACGTGGAAGGTGCAGCCCTGGAGCGGGCGTTGGAACGGCACATCATGCCCCACCTTCATGGGGCCTTCAGCCTGGGTACCGTGGCGGCGGCCGGATTCGGAGCGTGGGCGGCTGCGATCCATATGCCGGTGTTCTGGCATTTCCTGATCTCGGGCGTCGTGGTGACAGCATCAGTGGTGACCGCCGGCTTCTGGTTCCGCGCGGAGAAGACCGCTGTAGCCACGCAGACGTACCGGCCGGAAGAAACTGATACTTTCCAGGACCCTTCCACCGGACCGCTGCCGATCATCCCGCAGGGATCCCCGGAAGCGCAGCCCGGACCGGACAAGGCCGCCGCACCCCTCGACAACAAACGGCTCGTGGCCCTTGCCTGGCGTGACCGCCGAACGCTCCTGATCGGCGTCCTGGTCCTCGGCCTGGCACTGGCCGAGGGAGCGGCCGGGGACTGGGTGGCCCTGGCCCTTGCCGATGGCCATGGACAATCCGATGCCGCGGGCGCCGTGGGCTACGGATTGTTTGTCACGTTCATGACCATCGGACGCTTCGCGGGCACGTCCATCCTTGACCGTTTTGGTCGTGTGGTGGTGATGCGCTGGTGCTCCGCCACCGCCGTCGTGGGCCTTGCGCTCTTTGTCTTTTCGCCTGTTCCGTGGCTTGCCTTTGTTGCCTTGGCCATCTGGGGCCTTGGCGCGTCGCTGGGGTTCCCAGTGGGAATGTCCGCAGCTGCCGATGACCCCGTCCACGCCGCTGCCCGGGTTTCGGTGGTCTCCACCATCGGCTACGGTGCGTTCCTCTGCGGCCCTCCGTTGCTGGGGCTGTTGGCCGAACATTTCGGAATCCTGCATTCGTTGCTGGCACCGTTGGTGCTGCTGGTGGTCAGTTTCTTCCTGGCTCCACTGTCCGGCCAGCAGAAGGCCAAGTCCGTCCCGGCCCACGAAGCCCGTTAGGCTTGATTGGTGACCCAAACACTGCTTTCCGACTTGACCACAGCCGCCGTCGGCGGTCCCGCAGGAAACTATGTGGAGGCCCGCACCGAGGCTGAAATCGTCGACGCCGTACGGTCCGCTGACGCTGCGGGCGAGAAACTCCTGATCATCGGGGGCGGCTCCAACCTCCTGATCTCGGACGATGGCTATCCCGGTACCGTCCTGAAAATCGCGTCCGAAGGCTTTACGGTGAACTCCGAGGACAGCTGCGGAGGCGTGTCAGTGGTGGTCCAGGCGGGCCACAATTGGGATGCGCTGGTGGAACACTCCGTACTGCACGCCTGGTCCGGGCTGGAGGCCCTGTCCGGGATACCCGGAGCAACGGGGGCAACCCCTGTTCAAAACGTGGGCGCGTATGGGGCGGATGTTTCGCAAACCATCGCTGCTGTGCGGACCTGGGACCGGGAACGGAACGCGGTGCAGACGTTCACCAATTCCGAGCTCAAGTTCGGGTACCGTGACTCGATCCTGAAGCAGACCACGGTTGAGGGCTCGCCCCGGTACGTGGTGCTGACGGTGGAGTTCCAGTTGCCGCTGGGGCGGATGAGCGCCCCGATCCGCTACGCGGAGTTGGCCCGGGTGCTGGGCGTCGAGGCCGGCAAGCGCGCCTACTCCAACGATGTCCGGAGGGAAGTCCTGCGGCTTCGCGCCTCCAAGGGCATGGTCCTCGACACCACAGACAGGGACACCTATTCAACGGGTTCCTTCTTCACCAACCCGATCGTGTCCGCGGAGCGTGCCGCCGGCTTGCCGGAGAATGCGCCCCGGTTTGCCGCAGGATCGGACGGACTGGTGAAGCTCTCCGCTGCCTGGCTGATAGACCAGGCAGGGTTCGGGAAGGGCTTCGGACTCGAGGAATCCAGCGTGTCGGGTGGCCGGGCATCCCTGTCCACCAAGCACACCCTCGCCATCACCAACCGGGGTTCAGCGTCGGCGGCCGACATGGTGGCCATCGCCCGTGAGGTGAGGTCCGGCGTCGTCGAACGCTTTGGTATTGAGCTGCACCCTGAGCCGCTGCTGATCGGCGTTTCGCTCTAGGTCGTACTCCGCACGCGCACCCCACGCCGCGCAACAAGCCTAGCGCGTACGTCGTTCCGCGATGGGCAGGATCTTATTGAGCAACAGGAACGTGAGCCCGCAGCTGACCGAACCCAGCAGGAAAATCTGGCTGAACGCGATGCTTTGCGGAGATGGTCCGCTGGGCATGAAGAGACCAGCGGCGGCGAAGCCCACCAGGCCCAGGAGCATGACGATGGCTCCGAGCAGGAAACTGCGGACCTGCGCGGCGGCCGCCGGGTAGAACCACGGTTCCGGGGCGTCGTCGTCGCGGTCGGAGACGGGCTGGCTGGCAGCAGCGGTTCCAATGAGGAGGGCGGCTGCGGCCGTGGCCACCAGGCTGGCTGTCTGAATGGCCTGCATGGAGGGGGAGAGGCTGACGCCGGTTCCCACCGCGACGATCAGCCCGGCGCCAAGTCCGACCAGCGTGCAGAACCAGCCGGCGGTAGCCAACCACCGGCTCATCGGCCGCACAAACGGAGCAAGATCACCAAAAAGCATGAACCCATCCTAAGATTCGCTGCTGGGTGAGGGCTGGGAGGCGCGGCAAGGTTCCCTGTGCACGCCGGCCCTTTTAGGATGAAGCATGCCTGCAGCCCAGAGCTATCCCAGTCCACGCATCATGGGCCGCTTGCGGCTCGCCAGCCAAGGCCTGGTGGGTGGCGGCTTTCCCACGGTTCCGGACGCGGTCCGGTGGATGACGGCAATGCAGGCCCAGGACCTCGGCCATGCGCTGTGGGCAGTGGGGCAGCGGGTGCCCGGCAGCCACGCCTCTGACATCCGGGCCGCCCTGGACGCCGGGACTGTGGTCCGTTCCTGGCCCATGCGCGGGACGCTCCACCTGCTCGCGCCCGAGGACCTCCGCTGGATCCTGGGCATCACCAGCCACCGCCTGATGAACATGGTGGCTGGCCGGCACCGCGAACTCGCCATCACCCAGGACGACATCAGCCATTGCCGGGACATCGCCTGGAAAACCGCCGAGATCCTGAAAGCAACCGAGGGCGCCCATGGCGCAACCCGGGAGCAGTTGTTCCAGGCCTTTGAGGAAGCCGGCCAGATCACCAAAGCGCAGCGGGGCATCCACTTGTTGGGGAGTCTATGCCAGCGCGCGTGGCTGGTCCAGGGCCCGATGGCGGCGCCGACAGGTAAAGCCGGCGTGCAGCAATTGTTCGTACCGTTTGAGGAGTGGATTTCGGAATCGAGGGAGCTCGACCGCGAGGAGGGCATTGCGGAATTGCTGTTCCGCTACCTTCGGAGCCACGGCCCGGCCACCGTCAAGGATTTTTCGTGGTGGAGCCAGATTCCGCTCACGGAAGCGCGCACAGCCCTCAAAAGCGTGCAGGACCGACTCATCGAAATGCCGTACGCCGGCACCAGTTACTGGCTTTCGCCAGAGGCCGCAGCGTTGCTCGACGACGGCGTCCCCGGCTCACGCTCGGTGCTGGCCCTTCCCGGTTTCGATGAGTTCCTGCTCGGCTACCAGGACCGGAGCCTCGTCCTGGCCCTCGAATATGCCGGGCAAGTAGTGCCGGGCAAGAACGGTGTTTTCAAGCGGATCATCGTTTCGGGCGGAGAAGTGGTGGGAACCTGGGCCAGGACCGTGGGCGGGAAGTCGATAGGCGTTGCGCCCGAGCCCTTCGCAGGTCAGCTCGGTCCGGCCTCCGGGCGTTCATTCCAGGCCCAAGGGAGGGCTTATTTGGAGTTCATGGCCGGCTGAGCCCGTTCGGGACGCCCCGGCTGCAACTGCTCCAGCAGCAGGCCCCGGACGTGGAAAACCCGCTGTTCCCTTGCCGGCAGCAAGGGAACAGCGGGTTGGCGTCGTGTGGTGCGGGGCCGCTTAGAGCTTGCCCGTCACGATGTTGAGCATGCGGCGCAGCGGCTCGGCCGCGCCCCACAGGAGCTGGTCGCCGACGGTGAAAGCGCTGATGTATTCCGGGCCCATTTCGAGCTTCCGGATACGGCCCACAGGGATGTCCAACGTGCCGGACGCCGCCACGGGGGTCAGGTCTGCCATGGAGGCTTCCTTGGTGTTGGGAACAACCTTGGCCCACTCGTTGTCCTTGGCCAGGAGGTTCTCGATCTCCGTCACGGACAGGTCCTCGCGCAGCTTGAGCGTGAGGGCCTGGGAGTGGGAACGCATGGCGCCGATGCGGATGCACAGGCCGTCCATGGCGATGTGGTCCTTGCCCGCAGTCCCGTTTCCGGTACCGAGGATCTTGTTGGTCTCCACCCCGGCCTTCCACTCTTCCTTGGACTGGCCGTTGCCGAGGTCGGCATCGATCCAGGGAATCAGGGAGCCTGCCAAGGGTACGCCAAACTGGGTGGCGTCAACGCCTGTGCGCTGTGCGGCGAGGACCTTGTGGTCGATTTCGAGGATGGCCGACGCAGGATCGTCCAATTCGCTGCGGACCTCGTTGTTGAGGGTGCCGAACTGGTTGAGGAGTTCGCGCATGTGGCGGGCGCCGCCACCGGAGGCAGCCTGGTAGGTCATGGAGGTGCCCCATTCGACCAGGTTGTTCTTGAACAGGCCTCCGAGGCCCATGAGCATGCAGGAAACCGTACAGTTGCCGCCGATGAAGTCCTTCACGCCGCCGGACAGGCCGGCGTCGATGACGTCGCGGTTGATGGGGTCCAGCACGATGATCGAGTCATCGTTCATGCGCAGGGTTGACGCGGCATCGATCCACAGTCCGTCCCAGCCACGGCTGCGGAGTTCGCCGTGAACCTGCTTGGTGTAGTCGCCACCCTGGGCGGTGACAATAATCGGCAGCTTGGCCAGTGTCTCGATGTCGAACGCATCCTCGAGCTTGCCGGCCCCATCAGCGAAGGACGGGGCGGCACCTCCTGCGTTCGAGGTGGAGAAAAATACCGGGTTGATGTTGGCGAAGTCGTTCTCGTCCTGCATGCGCTGCATCAGGACGGAGCCGACCATGCCACGCCAACCGACCAGTCCAACGGACGGATTAGCTGCTGTAGTCATGCCCCAAGTCTAAACTTTCGGGGCGCCGAGCCGCTGTTGGTTACGTCACGGGCGCACTGCACGACGCCGGCACCGTCCGACGCCGGCACACGCCTGGGCGGGAGGCCCGACAGTGGGTGTGCGTTTAGCTGCCGGCCTCGTGCTCGTGCAACAAGACGGCCTTACGCTTGCGCAGGGCGAAGAAGGCACCAAAAGTGAATACCTGCGTGACAACGATCAGCACGATGATTCCGGCAATCCGGTTGCCGCCCAGGATCATGGTCAATCCCACGATGGCGGAAATCAGGGCGAAGAGTGGCAGGAGCATGTAGCCCAGCACGAATAGGGTTTCAGGCTTCTTCAGCATCCGGGTGCTCCTAGCTTTCGGTCCGGCGCCACGTGGTGAACCGGTAGTTTGTGCCGTTGTTGGCGGTGAGCCAGCCCTCGGCCGGCGCCACGGTGTCGAAGGTCCAGTCGGGGCCAAGCCCGGGAGCGTAGGTGTCGCCCTCAAGGTCCGCATCGATGATGGTGATGACCGCCAGGTTGGCGATGCCCATGGACTGTTCAAAGATCTCGCCGCCGCCGATGATCCAGACCTTCTGGCCGCCTGGAGCGAATTGGGATTCCAGCAGGGCTTCGTCAAGGGATGAAACCACGACGGCGCCCTCGGCCTCGGGCGTTGAAGCCCACTCGGCGTTGCGGGTCACCACGATGTTGGTCCGGCCCGGGAGCGGACGGTACTTTTCCGGGAACGACAACCAGGTCTTGCGGCCCATGATGACGGGGTGGCCCGAGGTGAGCTTGCTGAAGTGCTTCAGGTCCTCAGGCAAGTGCCATGGCATGGAGCCGTCCTTGCCGATCACGCCGGACTTTGTCTGGGCCCAGACCAGACCGATGCCCGTCATGCGTGCCGCGGTTTCCTCGGTGAAGATGACGCCGGGCAGCGGGGAAGGAGTCTCGGAAGAAGGGGTGCTCATACGGCGATCGGTGCCTTGATGGTGGGGTGGTGGCGGTAGTCCACAACCTCGAAGTCGTCCAGGGTGTAGTCGAAGATCGAGTCCGGCTTGCGGAGGATCTTCAGTTGCGGGTAGTCGTAGGGGTCGCGGCTAAGCTGCTCGGCAACCTGGTCCACGTGGTTGTCGTAGACGTGGACGTCGCCGCCGGTCCAGACGAATTCGCCCGGTTCCAGGTCCAGTTGCTGCGCCACCATCCGGGTCAGCAGCGCGTAAGAGGCAATGTTGAAGGGGACACCCAGGAACGTATCCGCGGAGCGCTGGTACAGCTGGCAGGACAGTTTGCCGTCGGCCACGTAGAACTGGAAGAACGCGTGGCAAGGGGGCAATGCCATGTCCTTGAGCTCGGACACGTTCCACGCGGAGACAATGTGGCGGCGGGAGTCGGGGTTGGCGGCCAGGTTGGTCATGAGCTCGGAAATCTGGTCTATGTGCCCGCCATCGGGGGTCGGCCAGCTGCGCCACTGCACGCCGTACACGGGGCCGAGTTCACCGTCGGAGTCAGCCCATTCGTCCCAGATGGAGACGCCTTGGTCCTGCATCCACTTCACGTTCGAGTCACCGCGCAGGAACCAGAGAAGTTCCACGGCAACGGACTTGAAGTGGACCCGCTTGGTGGTGATGAGGGGGAAGCTCCCGGCGAGATCGAACCGCAGCTGACGGCCAAAAACGCTGCGCGTACCGGTTCCGGTGCGGTCCGACTTGTGCGTGCCGTTCGCCATGACGTCGCGCAGAAGGTCTTCATAAGGGGTGGGGATGCTCACGAGTCCAGCTTACTTGCCAGCCGGCCTCGAACCAGATCAATGAGGGTTTCATCACTGACGCCCGCGTGGCGGGCGGCCAGGATGACGCTGTCGACGGCGGCCATCACCGCTGCGTCTCCGCCGACACTGCCGTGGGGCGCCCGGGGCGGGCCGACGACGACAGTCCCGTTCCGCCGTCGTGATTCAATCAATCCCGACTGCTCGAGTTCCTTGTAGGCGCGCGCGACCGTGCCCGCGGCGATTCCCAGGTCTGCGGCCAGGCTGCGGACTGTGGGCAGGCGGCTTCCGGGCTCCAGGACTCCCACTGCGATCAGGGAGCTGAGTTGCCGGCGGATCTGCTCGTACGGAGGAACAGGATCCGAAAGGTCCACCGTGATCCCGGCGGTCATTGTGCGTGTTGTCCCTGTTTGGCGACCCGCCCCCGTGGAATGGTGCGGAACAGGCTCCGCACTGGTGTCACGGAGACAAGGACCGCGATGATGGCCAGGACTATGCCAATGATGGGGAGCGGGCTGGGACCGATCGGATCCGGGCTTGCAGCGGAGGGGAATACGCCATACCAAAGGTTGCCGGTACCGATCAGCAGCGCGGCCGCTTGCCCCAGACAGTACGCGGCCAGCGTCCTCACTATTCGATACATGCTGATGGCCCTCAAAGCCGCGTCCAGTCCAGCGCCGCTTTCGCCTTCCGGGATGCCACGACGGCGGCGCACGGCAAGGATGGCCGCGGCGCCGGCCAGCGCCACCAGTATGGTGACAAGAACGGCTGCAGGCCAGGTCTTGGGACCAAACGGGCGCACTTCACCGGCCACGGCGAATGCGATCGCCACCCCCAGTACCAGGGCGCTGACAATGGCGAACGAGAGCAGACCCCTGGAGACGGGTTGCCGCGGCCAGTGGTTCGGAGCGTCGGATGTTCCGTAGTTTCGGGCGATCAGGAGATCGCCCGCTGCGATGGCTGTCAGGAGGGGGACGGCCACTGTTCCGGTCAGCAAAGGAAATGCCCACGGTGCAGGTGTTTGCGCGGGCAACAGGATCACTGCGTAGCCGGCCACCAGAGCAAGCCCGCCCACGATCCCCAGTACCGCACCGATGGAGATGCTGAGCCGGGCTGCCCGGTGGGTGCGGGGATCAGCGCGAAGCGTAGCGGCACTGGTGGTCTTGGCCGCCTTGAGCAGAGATGGCAGCCCGGGGACCGGCCACCACCACATCATCAGGAGCACGGCCATGTTGAGCAGGCCAAGGGCGTTGAACCAGGACGACTGCCATAAGTCGCCGGGGGCCGGTTGTGCCGCGAAGTTTCCGGCAATGCTCGCGAGCCCGGCGGCGATGGTGGCGACGGTCCGCAGCAAGCGGTTGGTGGCGATGGTGCGGAGGACCCGGTTGTCGTCGCTGTCGATTGTTTCCAGCTGACGGCGGCGGGCGATGAGGAGGAGTATCAAGCACGTTCCGACGGCAAGAAGCAACAGCGCCCCGCCCAGCCAGGCTGCCAGTTCCACACCGGGTATCCGGCCTTCTTGTCCCTGCCCTATGTAGCCGTTGGGAGGTGTTTGGTCCGGGGGAGTGGAAAGGTCCGGGGGAGTCGGGAGCACCGGGATGTGCTCAGGCAGCGCAGCCACCCAGGCGATGACCACGGCTGCGTAGGCGAAGATCGAGGCGGTGGTCCACGCGAGTGTTCGGGGCAGGAAATCCCCGATCCTGCGGACTGTCAGTTCGGCGTATCTGCGTGGCGCCTTGGGTGCGGGATAGCTCAGCTGGCCCAAGGTGTGAACGGCGAGGCAGGCAAGGATTGGCCACCCCAGTGCGCCGGCGATTTGCTCGGGAGTGGAAGGCGCACTTGATGACATGGGGTTGACGCGAAGGATTCCGGTGTTCATGGCCCCCTGCAGGGAGCTGGCCATCCAACCGATGATGCCCACCCATAGTCCGTGTGAGGCAGCGGAGTGCGCATCGGGCTTGGACCACACCTGCATTCTCAGGAACAGGTAGACGATGACGGCACCGACAACCGGGCCGAGGAACAACAGCGGCGGCAAGCTGACATACACGGCGAAGACCCCCAAGTCTTTGTACTAATGCTCAGCCCAATGTATCAAGCATTTGATACAAAGGCCGGGGGTCGCGCCGGGAACTTAGTCGTCGAAGGGCTTGAGCTGTTCCACGGAGACGATTTTCCGCTCGGATCCCCGTGCCACCTGGCAGACAATCACTTCGCCGGGAGTCAGGTACGGGTCCGAGGCAGGAAGGAGTGCCTTCAGGCTCTGGGGCATGTGCTGGCCCAGCTGCCTCAGGGCAGTCGGCAGCGCGGGGCGATGCGTGCACACAGCGATCGGAACCTGTTTGTCGAACAACGCTTCAATGGCGGCAGCAGTCTTCTTGGGCGAGCGCTGGTGGCTGTGCTCCGTGAGCGCTTCCACCAGTTTCACCTTGGCTCCGCTGGCCTTGGCGTAGGGTGCGATGGTGGCGACGCAACGTGCCCAGGGGCTGGTGACCACACGTTGGGGTTTCCATACGTTCAGGAGGCGCTGGACGGCCACGGCCTGCCGCTGACCGGTTGCTGCCAGCGGACGGTCGCCCTCGGCCTTGGTCCAGGAGGACCGGGGCTTCGCTTTGGCGTGGCGGATCAGCACCAGTGGCCAGGTGTCCAGTTCGCCTCGAACGTGGGCTTTCTCGAGGTACTCCAGCGGCTCCACATCCGTGGGGTTGCTGAGGAACGAGGCCGCCCGGTCAGGGCTGCACCACATGACGCTGTCCACTTCCTTGCCGTCGGGCCGGAGCTGCGCCCCGTTGACCTTGGCGGCCCAGTACCGGACCACTTTCAAACCGGCTGCTACGTGGTAGTGAATGGCGGGAAGCGGTATGCCCAGGGGAGCCTGGAGGCCGATCTCTTCCCAGACTTCGCGGGCGGCGCATTCGGGAACCGTTTCGCCGGCGTCGAGTTTTCCTTTGGGCCAGGACCAATCGTCGTAACGCGGCCGATGGATCAGGAGAACCTCAAGGGCGCCCTTGTTGATTCGCCACGGAATGGCGCCGGCCGCCACTACGGCCACCCGCTCGCCGGGGTGGTCTGTCTGATCCGCCACGGGGGTATCGCTGTTCAAGTGTTCCTCTACCGCCGTGCCGATGCGCGCTGGCGCGAACGTGATTCCAGGAGCCAGGACTGCATGTCCAGCAGGGGTTTCCCGTCCTCGTCCAAGTGATGCCTCGTCCAGTGCCCGTGGTCGTCCAGGTGCCAGCTGGCAGTGCCATCGTCCACGTAACGCCGCATGAGGTCCATGACCGTGCTGGTGTCCTCCTTGCTGGCCAGTTGCACCAGTGCCTCCACGCGGCGGTCGAGGTTGCGGTGCATCATATCCGCCGAACCGATGTACACCACGGGGTCGCCTCCGTTGCCGAACGCAAACACGCGTGAGTGTTCAAGGAAGCGGCCAAGGATGGAGCGGACCGTGATGTTCTCGCTGAGCCCCGGCACTCCCGGGCGCAGCGAGCAGATCCCGCGCACCACCACGTCAACCTTCACGCCGGCCTGGGAGGCCCGGTAGAGGGCATCGATGATGGCTTCGTCCACCATCGAGTTGACCTTGATCTGAACCAAGCCCGGGATGCCGGCGCGGGCGTTGCGGATTTCGGTTTCAATCCGCTCCACCAACCCTGCACGGACGGAGCGCGGAGCGACCAGCAGCCTCTTGAACGTGGACTTCGGGGCGTAACCGGAGAGCTGGTTGAACAGCTTGGACAGGTCTTCGCCCACTTGCTCGTTGGCCGTCAGTAAGCCGAGGTCTTCGTAGTAGCGCGCCGTGCGTGGGTGGTAGTTGCCGGTGCCGATGTGGCAGTAACGGCGGAGGCCGTCCACTTCCTGGCGGACCACCAGCGACAACTTGCAGTGCGTCTTCAGGCCCACGATGCCGTACACCACGTGCACGCCGGCCTGTTCGAGCTTGCGTGCCCAGGAAATGTTGGCTTGCTCGTCAAAGCGCGCCTTGATTTCCACCAGCGCCAGGACCTGCTTGCCCGCCTCGGCAGCGTCGATTAGGGCGTCCACGATCGGGGAGTCGCCGGAGGTCCTGTACAGGGTCTGCTTGATGGCCTGGACCTTGGGGTCCGCCGCTGCCTGTTCCAGGAAGGCCTGGACGGAAGTGGAGAACGAGTCGTACGGGTGATGGAGCAGGATGTCCCTGCGGCGCATGGCAGCAAAGACGTTGGCTGCTTTGGACGTCTCGGATTCGTTCAAGTACCGGGAAGTGTGCGGGACGTGCTTGGGGTAATGGAGATCAGCGCGGTCAATGTTGCTGATCGCGCTCAAGCCCCGCAGATCCAGCGGTGCGGGTACGGAATAGACCTCGGACTCTTCGACTCCCAGTTCCCGGATCAGCAGCGCCTTGATGTTCGGGTTGATGTCCGTCGTGACTTCCAGGCGCACGGGAGGACCGAACCGGCGACGCAGCAGTTCTTTCTCCAAGGCCTGCAGGAGGTTCTCGGCGTCGTCCTCTTCAACTTCCAGGTCCTCGTTGCGGGTGACGCGGAAGGTGTGGTGCTCCAGCACTTCCATGCCGGGGAAGAGCTTGTCCAGGTGGACGGCGATGACTTCTTCCAGTGCGATGAAGCGTGCAACGCGGCCGGGGATGGCGCCCGCGCGCGGTCCATCAACGGAAATGAGGCGCGGGAGCTGGTCAGGGACCTTCACACGGGCGAAGAGTTCCTTGTCGCTGATCGGATTGCTCACGATCACGGCAAGGTTCAGGGAGAGCCCGGAGATGTAGGGGAAGGGATGCGCAGGATCCACCGCGAGCGGGGTCAGGATGGGGAAGACCTTCTCCTGGAACATCACGCTGATGCGGTGGCGGGCGTCCTCATCGAGCTCATGCCAGTGCATGATGTGGATGTGCTCGTAGGCAAGGGCAGGGCGGATCTGCTCGGCAAAGACCCGTGCGTGGCGCTCCTGCAACCGGTGGGCCTCTTCGCTGATCTGTTCCAGCACCTCGATGGGGCTCAGGCCCGCGGGGGAGGGCACAGCGAGTCCGGTGGCGATGCGCCGCTTCAGGCCTGCTACGCGGACCATGAAGAACTCGTCCAGGTTGGAGGCGAAGATCGAGAGGAAGTTGACGCGTTCCAGCAGGAACAGGTCCGGATCCTCAGCCAGTTCCAGCACGCGGGAGTTGAACGCCAGCCAGCTGAGCTCGCGGTCCAGGAAACGGTCCGGGGTAATGTCGCCTTCGGGCTCAAGGCTCGGTGCGAACTCCGGGATGTCGATGCGGTCCTGGGTGGCCCGCGAAGCCGGCACTTCCGAGGATCCGAAGCGTGGGGGCAAGGTTGCACCCTTCGAGGTGGATCCGGCGGAGCCGACGGGGTCCGGCTGCATGGGGTTCTCCTAAGCTCAGGACGGGGGTTTCCTCCCACATTACAAGCAATTGGGCTGCCCGAATCCAAGATGTCACCGGCTTTCCGTCCGGCAATCACCGCTGGTTAATTTTTGGTTAAAGGTCCATACATCACATCGGTGTCCCAGCGAACGAAGCCCAGCTTCTGATATAGGGCTACCGCAGCCTCGTTGTCAGCGTCCACATAGAGCATCACCGCATGCAGACCCTCGTCCTGCAGGTGCCGGATTCCCGCCACCGTCAGGGCCTTGCCCAAGCCCAGGCCTTGCGCCGCCGGTGTAACGCCTACTACGTACACCTCGCCGATGGCCGGGTGGGGTCCTTGCCGGGGATGGACTTTGGTCCAGTGGAATCCCAGGAGCTCCCCTTCGGCGTTGACGGCCAGCAGGAACCCTTCGGGATCGAACCAATCCTCGGCCTTCCGCGCTTCGAGGTCCGCCAACGTCATCGCCCCCTGCTCGGGGTGATGGGAGAACGCGGCCCGGTTGGCCGCCAGCCACGCTTGCTCATCCTGACCGGGAACGAAGGTGCGGAGCGAGACGCCGTCCGGCAGCCCGGCGTCGGGCAGTGAGGAGGCCGAGGACATCAGCCGCATCTTCCACAGCTCACGCACCGGCCCGTATCCGAAGGTTGTGGCGAGCTCGGCGGCGGCCTCGTGGTTGCCGTGCGACCATGCGCTCAGCCCGTCGAGGCTCCGCTTGCCCTGCAGCGCGGCCAGCAGCCGTCCGGCTACGCCCTGGTTGCGGTAGCTCGGGTGGACGGCCAGTTCCAGCACGCCGCTTGAGTCGGGCGCTTCGACGACGACGGCGATTCCCGCCAGGTCTTCAGCCGTGGCCGGATCGGAATCTTCGTCCGGTGCGTAAAGGGCAAAGGACAGGACAGTGTGGTCACCGGCATCGACTCCGCGCAGCATCACCAGCGTCTGCTCGGAGAAGGGTGGGTTCCCATCGGACTCTTCTGCGGCGGCAGCCAGTGTTTTGACGTCCTTGAGGAGTTCGGGATCCAGGGCGCCGGAGATGAGCAGGACGGGCCAGTGTTCCGGGTGCGCGTGACTCATGATGCAAGGCTATACGTCCGAGGCAAGCCCTGTGATTTGATGTCCTGCTGGAACGGAGGTAGTCTCGATATCTCGTTCGGCTTTGCGGCTGGTTGGCAGTTCAGCTCCGCAAGTCAGCGCAGGGGGGATCCACCAGTGGGGTGGCCTCGATACGTTCGACCCGTATGTCCTCCACCACGACCATGGAAAAGGCCGGAATCCCGAAGGGGAAGACCGGCCTTTTTCATGCTCTTTCAGCGACTCCCGCTGAGTCGGCGCTCAGGCTTCCGAGAGTTCGTCATCCGGGAGCCGGACGAGCGTGAGCCGGTAGCCCACGTTGCGGACCGTGCTGATCAGGTTCTCGTGGTCCACACCCAACTTGGCGCGAAGCCGACGGATGTGCACGTCCACGGTGCGGGTGCCTCCGTAGTAGTCGTAGCCCCAGACCTCCGTCAGCAGCTGCTGGCGCGTGAACACGCGTCCGGGGTGCTGTGCCAGGTACTTCAGGAGTTCGAACTCCTTGAACGTCAGGTTCAAGGGTTGGCCACTGACGCGGGCGGTATAGCTGGCCTCGTCAATGACCACGCCCGCTGCACGGATCTCCGTCTGGGTTTCCTCTTCGCCGGGAACGGCCCGTGCCATGGCGAGGCGGATGCGTGCCTCCACCTCGGCGGGCCCGGCGGAGTCGAGCACGATGTCATCCACAGCCCATGCCGACGAGACGGCAGCCATGCCGCCTTCCGTGAGGATGAGCATAAGTGGTGCGCTGAGGCCGGTCGCCTTCAAGAGCTGGGTCAGGGAGCGCGCGCCCACCAGATCCTTGCGGGCATCCAGGAAGACGATGTCCGTGGGGTCGGTTTCCAGCAAGGCCGTCGGTTCTGCCGGGAGGATGTGGACGCGGTGGTTCAGCAACTCCAGGGCAGGCAAAATGTCCACCGATGAACCGGTGCTGTTCGTCAGGAGCAGGATGTGCGACATAGTTCCTCCAATGGGCTGTACGCGCATCATCGGGCGTCGAAACCGGAGCTTCCCGGTCGGTCACAGCGCATTGGCAGCCTCTGCCCGTTGTAACGGGATCAAGGCCAATACAGTGCGCCGTTGAAGTCCGAGTATACCCATCAGTGCCCTGCGACACATGGATTCGTGACGGGCGGGAACTGGAATTACGACATATTGGGCCGGGTTAAGGCAGGATTGTCGAGAGGTCGTAAGGCGCATCGGATTGAGGTCGGCACACAGTGAAGTCTTGGAGCATCGGGGTATTCGGACTCGTGGCGCTCGCAGCCATCGTGGCCAGCACCTTCGTTTCCCGGGAAGCCATGGTGGGTGTCGGCATCGCTGCGTCCGCGGCCGTGGGCATCGGCTGGCCGCATTTCCTGGGCGTACCGGCCAAGAAAACGTTGGCCTCCGTGATCGGGCTGGCAGGTGCCGGATCTGCCGTGGCTGCTGCCTACCTGCCTGCCCCCGGTTTTTTGGAGGGGACACCGGCTTTCATTGCCTTGGGCGTGATGGCGGTCTTCGTCGTCCAGCTCGTCCGCGGCACGGGGCAGGCCCAACGCCTGGAATCAACGCTGGGGTGCTGTGCCGGTGTGCTGCTGAATTGCCTGGGTGCAGGCTGGATTGCCAGTGCGCGGTTCAACGGTGTGCGGGAAATGGTCCTGGTGGCCGGCCTGAGCGCAGCAGTGGCTTTGTTGGTGGGAATCATCCGTTGGCCGGACCGCATTGTGGCCCCGCTGGGCGTGGTCATGGCAGGCCTCATGGGTCCGCTCGCCGGTCTAGTATTCTCGGATATCGCAGTACTCCCCGCGGCGTTGGTGGGCGTGGTAGTCGGGTCCGTCCTGGTGTGTTTCCGGCGAATGACCACCCTCCGGCGCGGACGACTCAACATTCCGGCGGCCGTGGGAATGGGTGTGGCCCCCGTATGGGCTGTGGGGGCCTTGGCGTACTTCATAGACAAACTACTCATCTACTAACGGTTAGGATGGCATCATGTCTGTACTCGCATTTGAAATCTTCTTCCTCGTTCTCCTTGGCCTGGCCAGCGTCGCCATGGCATGGTTTGCGGGTTTTGTCGTTTACCGCCTTTTCAAGGGCCAGAAGTAAGCCTTCCGGTCCTGCTCTCCTACAGAGGTAGTCGTTGTGCCTATTGAGATCCCTACCGATCTGACTCCTGAACTCGTCCCTCTTTCCTGGCTCATTGGTGAGTGGGAAGGCCGCGGCCGGCTTGGCAGCGGTGACGAGGATTCGGAGCATTTCGTCCAGCACGTATCCTTCACCCACAACGGCCTCCCGTACCTGCAGTACCGGGCCGAGACCTGGCTCAGTGACGATGCGGGCGAAAAATTGCGTCCGTTGACCGTCGAGACGGGTTTCTGGGCGCTGGAGCGGAAGCTTGAAGAGGGCGACGGCGGCCCCGGACTCATCCCCGCCGACATCGTCCCGGTCCTGAAGACCGCCGATGAGGTGGAGGAGCGCCGCAACAAGGACGGCGGCTTCGATATCTCAGTGTCGATTTCCCACCCCGGCGGAATCACTGAGCTGTATTACGGCCAGATCAAGGGCCCCCAGATCCAGTTGAGCACCGACATGGTGATGCGCGGAAGCCACTCCAAGGAGTACACGGCAGCCACCCGGATTTTCGGTCTGGTCGACGGAAACCTTCTGTGGCGCTGGGATGTCGCTGCCAGCGGCAAAGCACTCGAGGCCCACGCTTCGGCATTCCTCAACAAGGTTTCCTGACCAGAAGCCTCACCGGACGTTCCAGCAAGCAACCAGCAGAAGGAGCAGAACGTGAACAACACCCTCAAGCCGGAAGGCTATGAAGGCCTCAAAGCTGTCTTCTTCAATGGCACGCTGAAACCGTCGCCACAGCTCAGCAACACGGACGGCCTGATCAAAATCAGCCGGGACATCATGGAGAAGCAGGGCGTCCAAACGCGCCTGATCCGGACTGTGGACCATGACATCGCCAGCGGTGTCTACCCCGATATGCGCGAGCACGGCTGGGCAACGGACGAATGGCCCCAGATTTATCCGCACGTCCGGGACGCGGACATTGTGGTGGTCGCCGGCCCCATATGGTTGGGCGACAACTCCTCCCAAACCAAGAAACTCATCGAGCGGCTGTATGCGCATTCGGGTGAACTGAACAGCAACGGCCAATGGGCGTTCTACCCCAAGGTGGGCGGCTGCCTCATCACGGGCAACGAGGACGGCATCAAGCACTGTTCCATGAACGTGCTGTACAGCCTCCAGCACATCGGATTCACCATCCCACCCCAGGCCGACGCCGGCTGGATCGGTCCCGTGGGCCCCGGCCCCAGCTATCTGGACGAAGGATCGGGTGGTCCGGAGAGTGATTTTACTAACAGGAACACCACCTTCATGACGTGGAACCTGCTCCATATGGCCAGGATCCTCAGGGATGCCGGGGGAATTCCGGCCTACGGCAACCTGCCCGAGGAATGGAAATCCGGCACCCGCTTCGATTTCGAAAACCCGGAATACCGCTGAACCGAAATATTGCCCCACGCGGAATACCTCTGAGTCGCAAGGACTTCTACTACATATGACTTACAAGAGCCCTCTGTTGTCGCGCCCTGGCGCCGTCGAGGACACCGGCCTGGACGCCGGCGTCGCTGCCCACTACGGCGAACCGCTGCGTGAGCAGCGCGCTTTGGCGACCGGTACCGCCGTCGTCGACCTTTCGCACCGCGGCGTGGTGACCGTGACCGGACCGGACCGGCTGAGCTGGCTCAACACCTTGTCCTCCCAGCAACTGACCAACCTCCAGCCCGGTGTTGCCAGCGAGTTGTTGATGCTGAGCGTCCAAGGCCGCATCGAATTTGATGCCCGGGTGATTGATGACGGCGAGACCACGTGGTTGATCGTGGAAAGCGCCGAAGCTGCGCCTTTGGCCGAGTGGCTGAACAAGATGAAATTCATGCTCCGCGTCGAAATCACTGACGTCTCGGAGCAGTGGGCCGTGCTGGGGTCCACCAAGCCGGTGGACCAACTGTCCTCGCGCCTGGTGTGGGAGGACCCGTGGCCGCACGTCAGCCCCGGCGGATACGCGTACAGCATCGTCCCGGAGGAGTCCCACCCGGGGCTTGAGCGCCCATGGTTTGAATACCTGGTCCCGGCCGCCGAGCTGGAAAGCGCCGTGGACGGACTTGCACTCGCTGGTTCGCTGGCAGCCGATGCCCTGCGGATCGCGGCATGGCGGCCGCGCCTCGGTGCCGAAACCGACGAGAAGACGATTCCCCACGAACTGGACCTCCTGCGGACATCGGTCCACCTGAACAAGGGCTGTTACAAGGGCCAGGAGACCATCGCGCGGGTACACAACCTTGGACACCCGCCCCGCCGGCTCGTCTTTCTCCAATTGGATGGCTCACAGCACACGCTGCCCGCCGTGGGCAGTGTTGTTTTTGCCGGGGAACGCAAGGTGGGTACTCTGACATCGGTGGCGCAACACTTCGAAATGGGACCCGTGGCTTTGGCCGTGGTGAAGCGGTCCGTTTCAGCGGATGAAACGCTGACGGTGATGGATGGCGAGGAGCCTTACGTCGCTGCCCAGGAAGTGATCGTCGCCCCCGACGCCGGCCAGGTTGTCGGGCGCCAGACCGGATTCCTGAAGGGACCCCACCGATGAGCCACGCCACAGGCCCGGAAGCCACCAGCCCCGATGCAGGCGCCGACGACGAAACGTTGGCCCTCGCCCACGCACTGTTCGATGCTGCCCGCGAAGGCAACACGGAACTGCTCCGCGGGTACTTGTCCGCCGGCGCGCCGGCAACACTGACCAACGCCGCGGGTGACTCGCTGCTGATGTTGGCCGCCTATCACGGGCACGAAGAAGCTGTGCAGTTGATCCTCCACCACGGCGCCGACGTCAACGCTGCCAACGACCGCGGGCAGACGCCCCTGGCAGGGGCTGTCTTCAAGGGATACACGGGAGTGGCGCGGGTGCTGCTGGACGCTGGAGCAGACCCCGACGCCGGAACCCCCACCGCGCGCGAGGCTGCGGCGATGTTCGCACGGGCTGAGATCCTGGCCCTCCTGGGCTGACCCGACACTTGGCTCCGTGAGCCCGGTCGCCAAGGCGGCCGGGCTTACTTGCGCCTATATATTCCACGTGGAATAGTTGTGGTGGAATATACGTGACGGAAAGGGGCCCGCTGTGCCCAAAGCTTCCGATTTGACACCCCTGGGTGTCGCATCCCTGGCCCTCCTGGCAGAGGAACCCATGCATCCGTACGAGATGTATCAGCTGCTGATGGCCCGGCACGAAGACCGGCTGGTCAAAGTACGCCCCGGCACGCTGTACCACGCCGTCGGACGTCTGGAAGAGAACGGACTCGTTGAGGCAACAGGAACCGAACGGGAAGGGAACCGACCGGAGCGGACAACCTACCGGATCACCCCGGCCGGGCACCAAGCACTCGATGCCCGGCTCCAAGCCATGCTGTCCACTCCTGTGAACGAGTATCCGCTCTTTCCCCACGCGATTGCCGAGGCGCATCATCTCCCTGCATCCGTGGTGACGGAACTCCTGGAAGAACGGGTAGTGGCACTCTCGGCCGATTTGGACTTCCTGGTCCGGGCAGAGGCTGCCGTGACGGCCAAGGGATTGGACCGCAAGTACTGGATCGACATCACATACCAACAAGCAATGCGCCGAACGGAGATCGCGTGGATCCGCGGCCTCCTTGAAGAGTTGGGCAACGGGCAACTGCCCTGGGACGAACCCCTGCCCACTCCCTCAGAACTTTCACACAAGCCAAAGGAACCCCTTGGAAAACGTAGCTAAACCGTGGCCCGCGCTGTGGTCACTCGTGGTGGGCTTCTTCATGATCCTTATCGACACCACCATCGTGTCGGTCGCGAATCCGCGGATCATGGAGGGCCTCAACACGGACATCAACGCCGTCATCTGGGTCACCAGCGCCTACTTGCTGGCATACGCAGTGCCCCTGCTCATTACCGGAAGGCTGGGGGACCGGTTCGGTCCCAAGAACCTCTACCTGATAGGCCTCGTGGTCTTCACCCTCGCATCGCTGTGGTGCGGTTTGTCCGGTGACGTCACCCTGTTGATCGCCGCCCGTGTTCTCCAAGGCCTGGGTGCCGCCATGATGACGCCCCAGACCATGGCCGTCATCACGCGGATCTTCCCGCCGGACCGCCGCGGTGCCGCCATGGGGCTGTGGGGAGCTACCGCCGGCATGGCCGTGCTGGTAGGCCCGATCCTCGGTGGTGTGCTGGTGGACAGCCTGGGATGGGAATGGATCTTCTTCGTCAACGTTCCCATCGGAATCGTGGCCTTTGTCCTGGTAACCCGTTTCGTGCCGAAGCTGACCACCCACACGCACTCGTTCGACGTCATCGGCGTGGTCCTCTCCGCCGTCGGCATGTTCCTTCTGGTCTTCGGTATCCAGGAAGGGCAGACGTACAAGTGGGGAACAGTCACCGGCTTCGTCACCGTCTGGGGCCTGATCATCACCGGCCTAGTCGTCCTGGTGCTGTTCGTGGCCTGGCAGTGGCTGCTCGAACGCCGCGGCGGAGAACCGCTGCTGCCGCTGGGCCTGTTCAAGGACCGCAACTTCTCCTTGGGCAACACCACCATCATGGCCGTCGGCTTCACAGTGACCGCTTTCCCGTTGCCCACCATCTTCTACTACCAGACAGTCCGGGGCCTGACGCCCACGCAGTCAGCGCTGCTCATGATCCCCATGGCCGTCATTTCCGGTGCGCTTGCGCCGTTCGTGGGCAAGCTTATTGATCGCGCCAACCCCCGGTACTTTGCGTCCTTCGGTCTCGTCTGCATGGCAGGTGCGCTGTTCTGGACCGCAGCCCTGCTGGGACCGGACACTCCCATCTGGATGTTCCTGCTGCCCAGCGCCCTGCAGGGTGTTGCCAACGCCTTCATCTGGGGACCGGTATCGAACGCCACCACCCGCAACCTGGAACCCCGCCAGGCCGGTGCAGGCTCGGGTGTCTTCAACACCACGCGCCAAATCGGTGCTGTCCTGGGTTCGGCGGCCATTGCTGCCCTGATCCAGTCGCGGCTGGCGGCGGAGTTGCCCGCCGCTCCGGCCGGAGCTCCGGTGGGCGAGGCGTCGATGGGAGGCGTGCTGCCGGAGGCTCTTCATGCAGGATTCTCGACGGCCATGAGCCAGTCCATCGTGTTGCCCGCCTGCGCGATCCTGCTGGGCGCCGTGGTGGCACTGTTCTTTGGCAAGCCGAAGTCGGTGACAGGGTGGGGCGCAAAGTCCACGTCGGGGACCGCGTCGGAGCCTGCTGCAGCCGAAGCCGAGCTCAACCGCTAGAGATTCACTACAGATGATGCCCTCAGGGAGGCTCCTCAAGGGCGTCATCTGGAGAAGTACTCCGCCGGATTTCAGCCGAGGAGGACGCTCGCGTGGAGCCCGCCCGTGGCAAAGCCAAGGCTGCGGGCCATCGCGAGTGCTCCGGTATTGCTGACATCGGCTTTCCACTGCAGGGTCAGTCCGGCGGCCAGGGCTTCGTGGGCGGCGATGGACGCAGCCAAGGTGCCCAGGCCGCGTCGGCGCCAGGGAGGTGCCACCAGGACTCCCATGTTGGCCAGGATGCCTTCCCATTCCGCATAGGCGCCGCAGGCCACGGGGGAGGGCGGTGCCTCGTCCGGGTGCATGATGGTGAAACGGTGTTCCAGCCCTTGCAGCCCTACTTCGTTGATGTCGTCCGGAGGGCACAGCGCTTCAAGGCTGACGGCTTCGGGGTTGCCCCGGGAGACCGTGACATCCTCTGAAGGTTGCTGCAGCGGCAGGTCATCAGCGAAGAACAGGGCTGTTGATCCGAGCCCGTGCCCTCCGTGCGACCGGGTCAAGGTCAGCAACGTCACGTGCTGTGCAAGCTCTGTATCGGGCAGCCCGGCTGCCGCGTCCAGCGCCCATTGCGGCCCTACCAGGGCCGAAATTCCGAAGAGCCTGAGGAAGACCACGGCGCCGGCAGATTCATCCACCCGGGTGATGCGGAGGGCGGGATCGCCCGTGTCCGCTGCCGAGCTGGTGAGCCGGGACGCCGCGGTGGCGAAAGCGTCGTCGTCGAGCCCCAAATGGCGAGCCCACGCCAGCTGGATGATGGCAGCGGACGTGGGCTCAAGAGTCATGGATTCAGCCTAGCCGACTAGCCGAACAGCACCGACGCTTCGTCGTAGCGGTGTTGAGGCACGGTCTTGAGCTTGCCCAAGGCTTCCTCGAATCCCACGTGGGAGATGTCCGTTCCCTTCAGGGCCACCATGGTGCCCCAACGGCCCTCCACCACCGAGTCGATGGCGGCCATGCCCAGGCGGGTTGCCAGAACACGGTCGTAGGCGGTGGGAACGCCACCACGCTGGATGTGGCCCAAGATGGTGGCGCGGGTTTCAATACCCGTGCGTGCCTCGATCTCGGGAGCCAGCTGGTCAGCAATGCCTCCAAGGCGGGGCCGGCCGAACGTGTCCAGGCCGCGCTCGGAGTGCGGGGATTCCATGTGATCCGGAACGAAGCCCTCGGCTACCACCACCAGCGGCGCACGGCCACGGTCGTGGGCTTCCTGGACCCATTCGGTGATCTGCTCGATGCTGGCCTTCTGCTCGGGGATCAGGATGGCGTGGGCGCCCGCAGCCATACCGGCGTGCAGTGCGATCCAGCCGACGTGGCGTCCCATCACTTCGGCGATCATGCAACGGTGGTGGGATTCTCCGGTGGTCCGGAGCCGGTCGATGGCCTCGGTGGCAATCTGGACGGCGGTATCGAAGCCGAAGGTGTAGTCGGTGGCATCGAGGTCGTTGTCCACGGTCTTGGGGACGCCCACGATTTTCAGGCCTGCATCGGTGAGGCGTTTGGCAGCTGCCAGTGTGCCTTCGCCACCGATGGCGATGATGGCGTCAATGCCCAGGCGTTCCATGTGGGCTTTGATGACGTCGGGGCCGCCGCCGTTCTCGAACGGGTTGGTGCGGGAGGTGCCCAGGATGGTGCCACCCTGCTTGGCAATACCGCGGACCATGGTGCGGGGAATGTCAATGACATCACCTTCGACCACGCCACGCCAGCCGTCACGGAAGCCCACAAATTCCTGGCCGTGGATGGCGATGCCCTTGAGGACTGCTCCGCGGATCACTGCGTTGAGGCCGGGGCAGTCGCCACCGCTGGTAAGAATGCCAATTTTCATGTTTGCTCACTCATGGCTTGGAGGAATACGTGCAGAGCGCCACGCTGAGCTCCCCATGATTGTAGACGCGCATGTGGGGTGGGACACAAACGGTTACTTTTGGACCCGATGGTGCGGTATTGGAAACCTGGCCGAAAACAAGGATGCGCCCCGCCAAACGGCGGGGCGCATCAGTGCTTTATGACCGGCAGTTACTGCGAACGCCGGCTGATGAACGATTCGAGGGGGATCTTGTTGTTCTGGTCCGGCAGGATCAGCCAGCCCAGGATGTAGACGACGAACGCGGGTCCGGGCAGGAGGCAAAAGAGCAGAAAGGCAACCCGGACATAGGCCACGTCCACCCTGAGCTTTGCTGCGATTCCTCCGCAGATGCCGCCCAACCAGCGTTGTGGTCCGCGTTTCAGGCCGAAGCCCCTGACGATGCTGAAGAACTTGTCCATGGCTACAGACTTCCCTGTTGTGGTTGCTTTGTCACTTGGTAGTGGTCACTTTCCTGGAACCTTTGCGGGCGGAGAGGAGTCCTCCGACCACGAGGGCGGCTCCGGCACCGATCATGAGGCCGATCAGCACGTACGTGCCGTTCAACGTCACCCAACCGAGCGTCGAGATGACGATCAGGGCAGCCAGCGCCATCACGATCAACCCCCACACTACGGTGCCGATGCGGGCTTGCCGGGGCTCGTCATCCTCGGTGTGCTCCACGTGGAAGCTGCGCTCAAGAGGCGGCGTGAGTGGAATCTGTTCAAGGCGCGGTTTAGGCAGGGCTTCGGTGGGGCGGGTTTCCTTGGGCAGGGCTTCGGTGGGGTGTGCGTCCTTGGGCAGCGGCGCTGTTGGCTGGGCGTCGTTCGCCTTGCCTGGCTCGTTGATGCTCATGTCAGTTTCCTTCCTGGATGGTCACGTTGCTGAACGTGCCGTCGATTTCCACCACGAGGTTGGCTCCGGGCTTTTCGGTGTTGTAAACAGCCCGGTCGTCCTGGAGGCGGCCGCCGCGGTCCGAGCCGCGTTCGTTGAGGTTGCCGAATGTCATGTCCGTCCTGACTTCCACTGGCACGTCGTCGGGGATGATGACGGTGACGTTGCTTGCGGTGGCATCCACGGGGATGGTGACCTCGGAGATCAGCGGTGGTGTCAGGGCCATTTCGCTCAAGTCCAACTGTCCTTGGGCCCCTGTGACGTTGATGCCCAGCCGCGCTTGGTCCAGGCTGGTGGGCGTCCAGTTGACGTCGTGGAAAGTGAAGCGGTCTCCGTCCCGGGGGACCACGTTGAAGATACCGCCGATGATCAGCGCGACCACCGCGAGGAAGCCAAGGAATCCTGAGGTCCGGCCCCGCAAACCGGCAACCAGAATGCCCAGGCCCAGAACTGCGGCGCCGGTGGCCCACACCACGGCGTTGGCCGAGTTACCCAGCTCAATGACGTTGCCGGCGTCGAGCGCTTTCAAGGTACCGCCGGCCAGCAACGCTGCTCCGGCGGAGACTGCGACGATCGCGGCTCCTGGACCCTTGCGCTTGGGGACGGCAGGCTTGGGCTGCCAGTCTTGCGGGGAAGCGGGACCGTGCGGCGGGCGGGGACCGGAGGGCGAGGAAGGGCCCGACGGCGTGAACGGTCCTGCAGGCGGAACGGCGCCGTAACCTTGGGGTTTCGTGCCTGGGTGGCCCGTCCCGTAGACAGGCACGCCGGTGTTCGTCGTGGCCGCAGCCCCGTAAGTGGTTGGCGTCCCATAAGTAGTCGGCGTCCCGTAAGCGGTTGGCGCCCCGGAGGCCGACGGGTAGTTCTGCCGGTTCACGGGCGGATTCCCTTTCGAAGCTTTGTTGCGTTGGACCAGGAAGTAGATGAGGTAGAACACGCCACCCATCCAGAAAAGCGTCCAGAACACGCCGGGGAGACCGTCCCAGCCCCAGCCCCAGAATCCGCGGCCAAGGCCTGGGAGCCCGATGATCGTGGTGATCAGGGCACCGGTCATGCCCCCGGACCAGCGGCCTGCGGCAGCTTCCTGTACGTGGATGCGGCCGTCAGGCTCGGGCAGGAGCGCCCAGGCAATGCCGTACAGCAGCACCCCGACGCCGGCGAAGAGTGCCAGGACAATGAAGATGCCCCTCACAATCAGCGGGTCAATGCCAAAACGGTGGGCAATGCCGCTTGCCACGCCGCCAATCCAGCGGTCCGGTCCGCGGCGAACGCCCTGGTTCCGGATCCAGTCGAAGAAGTTCTCCTGGGAAGTGGACGGCGCGTTGCCGGCTTGGGGGTAACTGCCGTTGGCCGGGCCCGAACCGGCAGCGCCGGAAGCTGTGGCGCCGGAAGCTGTGGCGCCGGAAGCCGGACCGGTGGCGCCGGAAGCCGAACCGGTGGCGCCGGAACCGGTGGCGCCCGAAGCGGAACCGGCAGCGCCGGTGGAGGCACCAATAGCGGCGCCGGAGCCGGATGTGCCGGCAGTGCCTGGCGTTCCGGGTTCCTCTGGATTCATGCTGTTCGCGTTCATACTTCGATCCTGCCGTCCAGTCAGTCCTCCCCTCTACTGGGGGATACCCTGAATGATCCCTGAGGGACCCCCGAACAACGCTGGTTTCCGGTCCGGGTCACCCTGATCCGTGTTTGGATTGGTACATGACAACCGCTCTGGAACGCCCCGTGCTGGTCCGCAGCAGCGACCGCATGATCGCGGGCGTCTGCAGCGGTTTGGCCGACCATCTGGGCTGGCCGGTCAAGTTTGTCCGGCTTGGCATGGTCCTCGCCTGCTTCGCCGGCGGAGCAGGCGTGGCCTTTTACGCGTGGCTGTGGACCATGGTTCCCACCGCGGACGAGAGCGCCAAGCGCAACGCCCGCCGTCCGGCGTCGCCCATTGCTCCTGCCGTGAGCTTGCCGCCCTCCGCTGAGCCCTTTGGTGGATCCGTACGGCCGCCAATGGCGTACGACGCCGGCCACGGACCGACGGCGGTCAGCGCACCGCCGGTAGGCGGTTCAGTGACGGGCAGCGGTCGAGTGATGGGCAGCGGTTCCTTCCCTGACAGCGGTGCTGCAGCGGGCGCCGGCCCGGTTCCTCCCGCAGGAGCCGCAGGGTTGGGGGCCGCTTACTCCTCCTGGGATTGGGCGGGCAGCGGCGGTGACAACAGTCTGGCGTCGTGGTTCTCTTTCCGGCGTATCCAATATGGCAAGGAAATCCTGCTCGGAGCTGCCTTGCTCCTGGTGGCCGCGATCCTGATAGCCCGCCAGTTCGGGGTCGACGTTCCCTTGGGGACCCTCATCCCGGCAGCGGCCATCCTGGGTGGTGCGGCGATTGCCTGGATGCAGCTCGACGAAACCCGCAGGGCCGGCCTCGTGGACAAGACGAAGGCCGACCAGGCCGGCGGCTGGGTTCGCTTGGCTGCCGGCCTGGCGCTGGTGGTGGCAGGCGTGCTGGTGATGGTCTCGGGCTCAGGCTCCTGGGAGCAGACATGGCTGGCCCTGCTGGCGTCCGTGGCCGTCCTGGGCGGCGTTGCCCTGGTCCTGCTGCCATGGGGCCTCAAGTTTTGGAAGGACCTTGAAACCGAACGGGCAGGCCGCATCCGTGAGACGGAACGCGCTGAAATCGCCGCCCACCTCCACGACTCGGTGCTGCAGACCCTGGCACTCATCCAGCGCAGAGCCGGTTCCGAGCAGGACGTGATCCGGCTCGCCAGGGCGCAGGAGCGCGAACTCCGGGCCTGGCTCTTCAGCGATGCGGCCAAGGAATCCGGACTCCTGGCCGAGCGGATCAAAGCCATCGCAGCGGAAGTGGAGGATTCCCACGGCCACGCGGTGGAAGTGGTCACCGTGGGTGATACGCAGATGACCGACCGGCATGAGGCCATGGTGCAGGCGGCTCGGGAAGCGATGCTCAACGCCGCACGACATGGGGGCGGTACGGTCTCCGTGTATCTCGAGAGTACTGCCGGCAGCACGGAGATCTTCATCAAGGACCGCGGCCCCGGCTTCGACCTTGATGCTGTGCCCGACGACAGGTTGGGCGTCAAGGAATCGATCATCGGCCGCATGAAGCGGCACGGTGGAACGGCAACCATCAACAGCGGCAGCGACGGAACGGAAGTCCGCTTGGCCCTGCCCACCGTGAATGGCGAGATGGGCGAACAGCGGACCAACGAAGTCCGGAATGGAGAAGCGAAGCAATGAACACCACCCCCGGGAATGGACCAGGACGCACGGTTCGGGTAGTGATCGTGGATGACCACACGATCTTCCGGTCCGGGCTGAAAGCCGACCTCGATGCCCGCATGGACGTCGTGGGGGAGGCGGGAACGGTGGAGCAAGCCATTGCCGTCATTGCCGAAGCCCGCCCCGAGGTAGTACTTCTGGATGTCCACCTGCCTGGCGGCCTCGGGGGCGGCGGGCGCGAGGTGATTGCAGGATCGGCGGCGCTGTTGGGCACCACCAGCTTCCTGGCACTAAGTGTTTCGGACGCTGCTGAGGACGTGGTCTCCGTGATCCGTGCCGGCGCCCGGGGATATGTCACCAAGACCATCTCCGGCAAGGAAATTTCCGGCGCCGTGATCCGCGTAGCCGACGGCGACGCCGTGTTCTCGCCGAGGCTTGCAGGCTTCGTCCTGGATGCTTTCGGCACCGCTCCCGCAGACATCGCGGACGACGAACTGGACAAGCTCTCTGCCCGCGAGCTCGAAGTCATGCGGCTCATCGCGCGGGGCTACAGCTACAAGGAAGTTGCCAAGGAGCTCTTCATTTCGATCAAGACCGTGGAAACGCACGTTTCAGCGGTCTTGAGGAAGCTGCAACTCTCCAGCAGGCACGAGCTCACCAAGTGGGCCGCCGAGCGCCGCCTCCTCTAACGCTCTCTCACCTAACGTCGGGTTTTCCCGGTCGCTCTCTCACCTAACGCGGCTTAAACGAAAACGCCCTCCCACCTAAGCGACGGTGGAAGAGCGTTTTGGTTGACCGGTTGCTACTTGGCCTTGCCCAGGAATTCCTGGATGCGGCGAACACCTTCAGCAAGGTCGTCGTCGCCAAGCGCGTAGGACAGGCGGACGTAGCCGGAGGGGCCGAAGGCCTCGCCCGGAACCACGGCCACCTCCACCTCGTCCAAGATCAGCGTCGCGAGTTCTGCCGAGGTTGATGGGCGGACAGGACCGTTGGAGGTCTCGAATTCCTTACCCAGCAGCCCGCGGACGTCTGCGTACACGTAGAAGGCGCCCGTCGGCGTCGGGCATTCAACACCGTCGATTGCGTTGAGCCCGGCAACAATTGCCTTGCGGCGGCGGTCGAACGCCACCTTCATCTCGTCGACGGCGGTCAGCGGACCCGTGAGGGCGGCGGCGGCGGCGACCTGCATGATGTTCGAAACGTTGGACGTCGCGTGGGACTGAAGGTTTGTGGCGGCCTTGATGACGTCGGCCGGGCCGATCATCCAACCGACCCGCCAACCGGTCATGGCGTAGGTCTTGGCGACACCGTTGAGGATGACAACCTTGTCGCCGAGTTCGGGAGCTGCCGTGGCGATCGAGGTGAACTCGACGCCGTCGTAGGTCAGGTGCTCGTAGATTTCGTCCGTGACAACCCAGAGGCCCTTGGACGCAGCCCACTTGCCGATCTCCGCGACCTGCTCCGGGCTGTAAACGGCGCCGGTGGGGTTGGACGGGGAAACGAACAGCAGGATCTTGGTCCGGTCCGTCACTGCGGCTTCGAGCTGCTCGACGGTCACGAGGTAGCCCTGCTCCGGACCGGCGAAAACCTCGACGGGCACGCCGCCGGCGAGGCGGATGGCTTCCGGGTAGGTGGTCCAGAACGGGGTGGGGATGATGACCTCATCGCCCGGATCCACCAAGGTGGCGAAGGTGTTGTAGACAGCCTGCTTGCCACCGTTGGTCACCAAAACCTGGGAAGGGTCCACCTGGTAACCGGAGTCCCGGAGGGTCTTCTCCGCAATGGCCTTCTTCAGCTCAGGAAGGCCGCCTGCGGGGGAGTATCGGTGGTATTTCGGCTGGGAGGCAGCTTCAATGGCGGCCTGGACGATGTAATCCGGGGTGGGGAAATCGGGCTCGCCGGCACCGAAACCGATCACGGGACGTCCCGCGGCCTTCAGTGCCTTGGCCTTGGCGTCAACGGCAAGGGTGGCGGACTCGGCAATGGCGGAGATTCGCTGTGAAATGCGGGCGGCAGTTGTTCCGGCAGACATCTATGTACCGTTCTTCGCAGGCAGCTCGTGGGCTGGATGATGGGATTCGACGTAAACTACCTTATGCTGTTCTGCGGACCTCCCGGGCGACTGCGGGACTTTGTGACTGTTAATGCTGGTCACAGGTTTCCGGGGCTGGGAGGACCGGAAGTGAGCCGGTTCGACTATCGCGAATTTCTTGCGTAGACTGGTTCACCGGTGTTGAAAAGCACCACAGGCTGAAGTGCGGCCTGAAACATGGATTCGATCCATAGGGTAGTGGCGCAATTGGTAGCGCAGCGGTCTCCAAAACCGCAGGTTGCAGGTTCGAGTCCTGTCTGCCCTGCGCAAGCTGTTCCGGCGGAAACGCCGGGGCACGCGCAGCAACCATGGCTCTGATCAGAGTCGGGTCAACGACTTTGCAAGGTGAGTGAGGACCAGGTGACCGAAACAGCTGCCAGCAGCTCGAAGGGCCGTCCCGCCAAGAAAGCCGATCGCGGCTTCTTCGCCCGTATTGCACTCTTCGTCCGTCAGGTCATCGGCGAACTGAAGAAGGTCGTTGCTCCTACCCGCAAGGAACTGATCAATTACACGCTCGTGGTGCTGGTGTTCGTGGCCATCATGATGCTCATCGTCACCCTTCTGGACCTGGCCTTCGGCACGGGAGTCAGCTGGGTCTTCGGTGGGTCAGGGGCTACGGACCGCTAAGCGGATCTGTCCGCAAACTGTGTGAAATTCCTTGGTACATCGGGGATTTTGCGGGGTTTGCGGAATTGAGCCATTTAAATAGGCATGTTAGGCAATGAGGAAGCAGGAGACCAAGTGTCTGAGCAGGAGCTCGAGGTAAACGAGACTGAGCTGGAAGAGCCCGCTGAAAGCACGGACGACGCCGCAGCTGAGGCTGCGGAAGAGTCCGAGGTTGATTCCGCTGCGCCCGAATCTGCCGACGCCGACGATTCCGAAGAGGACTTCGAAGGTGACGTGGACGACGAGTCTGATGACGCGTCCGGCGATGTTGCTGGCGAAGACGACGCTGCGGAAGAGTCCGACGGCGACGACCTGGCAGCCGCTGCTGCTGCAGCACCGGCTGATCCGGCTGAAGAATTCAAGGCCAAGCTGCGCCGCCAGGAAGGTGACTGGTACGTCATCCACTCCTACGCTGGTTACGAAAACCGCGTGAAGGCCAACCTTGAGACCCGCATCCAGACCTTGGACATGGAAGATTACATCTTCGAAATCCAGGTCCCCATGGAAGAGGTCGTCGAGATCAAGAACGCGCAGCGCAAGGTGATCAACCGCGTTCGCATCCCCGGCTACGTCCTGGTCCGCATGGACCTGACGGACGCTTCCTGGGGCGCCGTCCGGCACACCCCGGGTGTCACCGGCTTCGTGGGCAACGCCCACAACCCCGTGCCGCTGCGCCTTGACGAGGTCTTCTCCATGCTTGCCCCGGTCTTCGAAGAAGAGCAGGCGGAGCAGGGCAAGCCCGTCAACAAGCAGAACCAGGCCCCCGTGGCCGTCGACTTCGAGGTCGGCGAGTCGGTCATCGTCAAGGAAGGCCCGTTCGAGACCCTCCCGGCAACGATCTCCGAGATCAAGCCCGAGTCCCAGACCCTGGTGGTCCTGGTTTCGATCTTCGAGCGCGAAACTCCGGTGACGCTCGCATTCAACCAGGTCACCAAGATCTAGCTGATTCCAAAATTTCGCTCCAGTCCTGCCTGCTTAGCAGTTCGGGAGCGGCCGGCCGCCTCGCCATGGCGGCCAAAAACCTGGGACGCGCTCCTGTGTCCCAGGAAGCTATTGAGAGAAGGACCCTACATTGGCTCCCAAGAAGAAGGTCACCGGCCTCATCAAGCTGCAGATCCAGGCAGGTGCCGCTAACCCGGCCCCGCCGATCGGTCCTGCGCTTGGCCAGCACGGTGTCAACATCATGGAATTCTGCAAGGCGTACAACGCTGCAACGGAATCCCAGCGCGGAAACGTTATCCCGGTGGAAATCACGGTCTACGAAGACCGTTCCTTCACCTTCATCACCAAGACCCCGCCGGCTGCAGAGCTCATCAAGAAGGCTGCAGGCGTCGCCAAGGGTTCGGCTACCCCGCACACCGTCAAGGTTGCCAAGCTGACCCAGGCACAGGTCGAGGAAATTGCTTCCACCAAGATGGAAGACCTCAACGCCAACGACATCAAGGCTGCTGCCCTGATCATCGCAGGCACCGCCCGTTCCATGGGCATCACCGTAGAAGGCTGATTCCAGCTTTCTACCCGCCGGGCAACCGGCATCTGAAACATTTGAAATGTCGCAGGATCCTTGCCGGATCCACGACTGTGGCAGGGCCCAGCGCGGTCCGCAGACCACAACTGCACAAGGAGAAACAGCAGCATGGCAAAGCGCAGCAAAGCATATGAGGCAGCCGTAGCCAAGATCGAGGCAGACAAGGTCTACGCCCCGATCGAGGCCATTAACCTCGCGAAGGACACCAACCCTTCCAAGTTCGACGCAACCGTTGAGGTCGCTTTCCGTCTGGGCGTTGACCCGCGTAAGGCCGACCAGATGGTTCGTGGCACCGTCAACCTGCCGCACGGCACCGGTAAGACCGCCCGCGTCCTCGTTTTCGCAACCGGTGACAAGGCTGAAGCAGCAATTGCTGCCGGCGCCGACTTCGTTGGTTCCGATGACCTGATCGAAAAGATCGCAGCCGGCTGGACCGACTTCGACGCCGCAGTGGCAACCCCTGACCTCATGGGCAAGGTTGGCCGCCTCGGTAAGGTCCTCGGCCCGCGTAACCTCATGCCGAACCCGAAGACCGGCACGGTTACCCCGGACGTCACCAAGGCTGTCAACGACATCAAGGGTGGCAAGATCGACTTCCGCGTCGACAAGCACTCGAACCTGCACTTCATCATCGGCAAGGTTTCCTTCGACGCCAACAAGCTGGCCGAGAACTACGCAGCTGCACTGGAAGAGGTGCTTCGTTTGAAGCCGTCCGCTTCCAAGGGCCGCTACATCCAGAAGGCTACCGTTGCCACCACGTTCGGTCCGGGCATCACCGTTGACCCGAACGTCACCAAGGTTCTCACCGACGCGTAAGCTTCGCGAGCACTGGCTCTGATAAAAGGACCGTCCGGCTTTGCCGGGCGGTCCTTTTTCTTGCCCGATCCCGTGCTTGGCCTGTTCGCAGCCGATGGTGGGCCGTAGGCTGTGGTGCGTGTCGTCGTCGAACTCTTCCGTCCATGGCGGGTTGTCCATAGAACAGATAGCCGTCCCCGCAAATCCTGATGCTGCCGGCGCGTCGGACTTCACAACCTTCCATGAACTGATCGTTGCCCATCAACTGGAGCTCTGGGGAAACCAGGACCGTAGCCCCACCTTGGCCGAATCGGTCCTTTTCTGGCAGGGCAATCCCTATGAAGAACGGCGCGTCTTCCTTGCCCGGTTTGATGGCGCGGTGGTGGGAAGCGGCACGCTAACCCTGCCGCTGAGTGAAAACACGACGACGGCGGGTGTGGACGTCGTTATCGCCGCGCCTTTTCGCCGGCGCGGCTTCGGGAGCAGGATCCTCGAGGTGCTGGAGGAGCAAGGACGCGGGGATGGGCGCAGGTCTTTTGACGCCTACTGCGAGGAGCCGTTGGCCCCGGAGGGTACTCCAGTGCTGGAGGCGAAGTCCGGCACCGGTGGTGTCCCGCTGGAATCCGCTTCCACCCGCTTTGGCCTTCATCACGGGTACTCGCTGGAACAAGTCGAAACCAACAGCACGCTGCCCTTACCCGCCGAAGAGGCGGTTCTGCGTGAACTCGATACCCAGGCAACAGCGCGGGCTGACGGGTATGGCGTCATCACCTGGCAGGACCGATGCCCCGATGACCTGGTGGACGTCTTCGCCAGGCTCAAGAGCCTCATGAGCACAGAAGTGCCCATCGCGGGGCTCGGCTGGGAGGGCGAGGAATGGGATGCGGCCCGGGTGCGCCAGGAGGAAAGCACCTGGAAGGCAAGCGGCGTTGAATCCGTGGTAGCGGTGGCCCGCCATGACGCAACGGGTGAGTTGGCCGCCTATACAGTCCTTACCCATCGTGCTGCACTGCCGGCGGTGATCTACCAGGAGGATACGTTGGTGGCCCCCGGACATCGTGGACACCGCTTGGGAATGCTGGTTAAAATCGCCAATTTGCGCCGTGCGGTGGAGCTGTGGCCGGACGCCACGTCGGTCATGACATGGAACGCCAATGAAAACCAGCATATGCTGGCCATAAATATCGCCCTTGGATTCAAGCCTTCCGGCTTTGAAGGCGAATGGCAGAAACGGCTGGGATGACTGTAGACGAGGCTAAGACCGTTCACGTCGAGCAGTTATGGGTGCCCGACACCCTGGACAGCCCCGACGCCACCGATTTCCTGGACGCCGTGGAAGTCGGCCGCCGGGTTCGCATGGAAACGTGGGGGAGCGACGACCTCGCCTACACACCCCTGGAGAAGCTGCTTGAGTTCTCCGACCCCTATGAGCGCCAGATCATCCTGGTGGCCAAAGTGGACGGCGTGATCGTGGGCACGGTGGACATCGCCCTGCCCTTGGCCGACAACATGGACCTGGCCGAATTCACGTTGGACATCCTGCCCGAATACCAAAGCCAGGGCGTCGGGCGCCAATTGCTTGAGGCCGCTGAGCAATTGGCCCGGGCAGAGGGCCGCACCATGATCCTGGTGGACACCAACCATCCGGCAACGTCGCTGACCGAGGTACCCGAGGACCAGCTGATTCCCGGGAGCGGGGCGGGTTTTGTCCCCGTCAGCAGCCGGGAGGTGGACTTTGCGAAGCGCGCCGGCTACACCCTGCAGCATATTGAGCAGTTCAGTTCCTGCGTGCTTCCGCTCGATTCGAAGCTGGTGGGCGATCTTCAACTCGAGGCCGAGGAAGCCAACGGTGGCCGCTATACCCTGCACCACTGGACTGACCGCTGCCCGGAACCTTGGCTGGAGGCTGTGGCCGCGTTGGAGAATGCGGCCGGTGAGGTGGTCCGCGACGAGGGCGAGGATGAGGCCCCCGAAGTTGAGGCCAGTGGCATGGTGTTCGATCCCGTTGTCCTGCGTGAAACAGAAGACGCCGCCCTGGCGCAGGGACGACGCACGGTGGTGACCGCCGTCGAGCATGTTGAGAGCGGCAGGCTGGTCGGCCTGACCACCATCAGTGTTCTGGCACACCGCCAGGACGTGGTGTTCCAGGACGACACGCTGGTCCTCCAGGAACACCGGGGCAACAAGCTCGGCCTGCTGATCAAAGTAGCCAACATGGAACGGCTCAGCGAGCAGTTCCCTGACGCACGGGTGATCTATACATGGAACGCACCCGAAAACCGCTACCTCCTCACCGTGAACAAGCAGCTGGGATTTACGACGGCGGGGGTCACCGGCCTCTGGCAGAAGGAACTTCCCGGACGGGGCAAGGACACGACGTCGTCGGACTAGTCCAGTGGCCGATTTGGTTTGGGGAACACTCTCCCGTAACCTTGAAGTACCAAAGACCGTCGGTTGATGGGAATCCACTCTTTCGAGCGCAGCTCAATTCTGTAGCTACGCCCTTGAGATTTCAGTGAATTCCTTGACGAAGGACCCTGAACATAGGGCGGCCGGCGCAGGTGAACGAAGCTAGCTCCACGGATCAGTCTGTGTTGAGCCAAGCCCCGTGCATCTGCGCGGGGCGTTTTTAGTTTTAGCTCTTGTGAGCGGGGACCCGGAAGACCGGCTTTATTCCCCGGAAGGAGGGTTATGACAACGCCTAGCAAGATCTCCGCAGTTGCAGAGATCACCAACGATTTCAAGGAATCGAACGCGGCTGTCCTGACCGAATACCGCGGGCTCACTGTTGCACAGCTCAAGGAACTGCGTGTTGCGCTCGGCCAGGACACCAAGTTCTCGGTCGTCAAGAACACCCTGAGTGCCATTGCAGCCAAGGAAGCTGGAGTTGAAGCATTCAACGATCAGCTCGCCGGCCCTACTGCAATCGCCTTCATCAAGGGTGACGCTGTTGCTGCTGCCAAGAGCCTGACGGACTTTGCCAAGGCCAACAAGCAGCTGGTTATCAAGACCGGCGTCTTCGAAGGCAAGGCATTGGACGCAGCAGGAGTTGCCGCACTGGCAGCCCTCGAGTCCCGCGAACTGCAGCTTGCACGCGTTGCTGGTGTCCTCAAGGCTCCCGCATCCGCTGCTGCACGCATCATCGATGCCCTGCGCCTCAAGCTTGAAGAAGAGGGCGGCGCACCTGCACCGGCCGCTGAAGAAGCTCCGGCTGAAGAGGCTGCTTCTGAAGAGGTTGCGGCTCCGGCCGAAGCCGCTGAAGCTGCAACCGAAGAGAACTAAGTTCTCCCCCAATCAAACTCTGGTGCATGGAACGGCCTGGTCCGGATCTGCACCAACTAATGGAAGGACGCCACCATGGCGAAGCTCAGCAACGAAGAGCTCATTGAAGCTTTCAAGGAACTGACCATCATCGAGCTCTCCGAGTTCGTCAAGCTCTTCGAAGAGACCTTCGAAGTTACGGCTGCTGCTGTTGCAGTTGCTGGCCCCGCTGCCGGCGGTGCTGCTGAAGCTGCTGAAGAGAAGACCGAATTCGACGTCGTTCTCGAAGCTGCTGGCGACAAGAAGATCGCAGTGATCAAGGAAGTTCGCGCTATCACCTCCCTCGGCCTCAAGGAAGCCAAGGACCTGGTTGACGGTGCACCGAAGGCTGTTCTCGAAGGCGCCACCAAGGAAGCCGCAGAGAAGGCAAAGGCTCAGCTCGAAGAAGCTGGCGCAACGGTTACCCTCAAGTAACTCGTCTTGCTTGTGGAAGCCCCGCCCCGTTCCGGCAAGGAACCGGGCGGGGCTTCCTGCGTTAAAGGCAACGCAGGGTCACTTAGGGCCCAATATTCTCCTCGGAATGGGCCGTAAGAGACCCCGCGTTGCTATTGAAGGGGTTCGCTGATGTCTGCCACGACGGCCCCGAGTGCGGCGGTCAGGGCATCGGCGTCCACAAAGGCACTGCGGCCGTGCGCGCCCGCTCCCATGGAGATGCGGCGCCCGGTAATGGTGGCGTCGGCGTACACAGGCCACGGGGTGGTGCTGCCCAGCGGGGTGATGGTTCCGCGTTCATAGCCGGTGGCAGCCAGTGCGACGTCGGCGTGGGGGAGCGAGAGCTTGTTGACACCCACCAGGGCGCGCAGCTTCGGCCAGGAGATCTGGCGGTCCCCGGGGATCAGGGCGAACAGGAAGCTCCCGTCGCGGTGCTTGACCACCAGGGACTTCACGATGTCCGCCGGGCTGATGCCGAGGATGCCCGCGGCCTCTTCCAGGCTGCGGGCCGCCGGACGCTCGACGACGTCAACGTCCAGTCCGCGGGCGGCGGCGTCGGACAAGAATCTCTCCGCGCCGTCCTTCACAGCGTCATTCACGTCGTTTCCCATCGGTTGCCGGAATCCTCAGTCGCGGTACAGCAGGAGTGCTTCGCCCTGGCCGCCGCCACCGCACAGCGAAACAGCGGCCTTGCCCGTTCCCCGGCGCTTGAGCTCGTGTGCTGCGTGCAGTGCGAGCCGCGCGCCGGATGCCCCGATCGGGTGGCCCAGGGCAATGGCTCCACCGTGGATGTTGCACTTCTCCAACGGATAGCGCAGGTCCTTCAGCGACTGGACGGCTACCGAGCCGAAAGCCTCATTGATCTCAATGAAATCCAGGTCCTCCGCGGTCCAGCCGGCCCGCTTCAGTGCTTGGGCAATCGCGTTCGACGGTTGGGAATGCAGCGAATTGTCGGGCCCGGCAACCTGGCCGGGTTTTCCCACGACGGCCAGGTAATCCAGGCCGTTGTCCTTGGCGAAGCGGCGGCTGGTCAGCACCAGTGCGGAGGCGCCGTCGGACAGGGGAGAGGAGTTGCCGGCGGTAATGGTGCCGTCGGTGGCGAATGCGGCCTTGAGCGGGGCCAAGGTTTCCACCGTGGTGTTGGGGCGCACGCCCTCATCCGTGGTGAGGACCAGCGGATCACCCTTGCGCTGCTTGACGCTCACTGGAGCAATTTCGACGTCGAAAGTTCCGTCTGCGATGGCGGCAGCGGCGCGCTGGTGTGAAGCAGCGGCCACCTCATCCTGCGCTTTTCGGTCGATGCCCAGGGTGACGTTCTTGGTTTCGGTAGACAATCCCATGGACTGTCCGTCGAAAGCGTCCGTCAGGCCATCATGCGCGGCGACGTCCAGGGCCTGGATGGAACCGTAGGTCCAGCCCTGCCGGGATCCCGGCAGGAGATGGGGAGCGCGGGTCATCGATTCCTGGCCACCGGCCACCACCACCGTGGCGTCGCCGCTGCGGATCATCCGAGCCGCATCAATGACGGCCGTGAGACCGGACAAGCACACCTTATTGATGGTTACCGCAGGGATATTCCAGCCAACGCCCGCGGCGATGGCGCTTTGGCGGGCCGGGTTCTGGCCTGCCCCCGCCTGGAGGACCTGGCCCATGATGACGGCGTCCACCTGTTCTGCTTTGACGCCGCTGGCTGCCAGGGCCCCGGTGATGGCGTGCGCGCCGAGGTCGACGGCGGTGAAACCCGCCAATTGGCCGTTGAGCCGGCCCTGTGGGGTGCGGGAAGCGGCGAGGATGACAACGTCATTGTCGTCAGCGGAGTTGGTCATGGTCTCTCTTCCGATCCGGGAGTGGTGTAGCAAGGCTATCGCGGAGCGTGCGCCAGCCTACCCTTTCAACGGTCGTGCCCGCCCCGGCATTCCATCGCGGGGAGCCCTGGCCGCCGGTACTGACACACTGGCTGCTGAGGTGCCGGATGAGGTGCCGCTTAGGTGCCTGCAGCAACGGTGCTTGCAATCACGGACAATCTGGGGTAGACAGGAAGGCTGCTTTGCCGTATTGTAGATATTTGCGTCTTCCCTGTTAACCTTCAGCCTTCATATAGCGGTGGGCTTTACCTCTCAGCTGCGCCATTGACGTGCCCGTTCCTTAACGTGCACAGACAGTGAGCGGACTGGGTCCGGGTCATATAGCGGAACCGGAATAAGTATCCTGCGGAGCACTCTGCGGGATGCAAACGGGGGAGATCTGAAAACGCCTGAAGGTCTGTGGAAGGATCCCTCTTGGTCGCCTCGAGCACCTCTAATAACGAAACCGCTAACACGGCAAGCACCGATGGTGCCACCCGCCGCCTCTCATTCGCAAAGATTCACGAACCGCTTGACGTTCCGAATCTTCTCGCCCTGCAGACCGACAGCTTTGACTGGCTCGTCGGAAACGAACGCTGGCAGGCGCGGGTAGCGAAGGCTGTCGAGGAGGGCGACCTCAGCGTCGCCACCACCTCCGGACTTGCCGACATCTTCGAAGAGATCTCCCCCATCGAGGACTTCCAGGGCACTATGTCCCTGAGCTTCTCCGAGCCGGAGTTCGCTGATCCGAAGTACACCATGGCCGAATGCAAAGACCGTGACGCCACGTACTCGGCACCGCTGTATGTCAAGGCCGAGTTCATGAACAACAACACGGGCGAAATCAAGCAGCAGACCGTGTTCATGGGCGACTTCCCCCTCATGACTGAAAAGGGAACGTTCGTCGTCAACGGCACCGAGCGTGTCGTTGTCTCCCAGTTGGTCCGCTCGCCGGGCGCCTACTTTGAGCGCACCGCCGACAAGACCAGTGACAAGGACATCTTCACTGCGAAGATCATCCCGTCCCGTGGTGCTTGGTTCGAACTCGAAATCGACAAGCGCGACCAGGTCGGCGTTCGCCTCGACCGCAAGCGCAAGCAGTCGGTCACCGTTCTCCTGAAGGCCCTCGGTTGGACCGAAGGCCAGATCCTGGAAGAGTTCGGCCAGTACGACTCCATGCGCGCAACGCTGGAGAAGGACGCCACCGAGACCCGCGAAGACGCGCTTCTGGACATCTACCGCAAGCTGCGTCCGGGCGAGCCGCCCACAGTCGAGGCTGCCCAGTCACTGCTGGACAACCTGTACTTCAACGCCAAGCGCTACGATCTTGCCAAGGTTGGCCGTTACAAGATCAACCGCAAGCTCGGCATCGACCGCTCCCTTGGTGACAAGGAAGCATCGGTCCTGCACGTTGAAGACATCGTTGCCATGATCAAGTTCCTCGTCGCGCTTCACGCCGGCGAGAAGACCCTCATGGGCAAGCGCGACGGCGAAGACCACGAGCTTCGCGTCGACGTCGATGACATCGACCACTTCGGCAACCGTCGCATCCGCGCCGTCGGCGAATTGATCGAGAACCAGGTCCGCACCGGTCTTTCCCGCATGGAACGCGTCGTCCGCGAACGCATGACCACGCAGGACGTCGAGGCCATCACGCCGCAGACGCTGATCAACATCCGTCCCGTTGTTGCAGCCATCAAGGAGTTCTTCGGAACGTCCCAGCTGTCGCAGTTCATGGACCAGAACAACCCGCTCTCTGGTCTGACCCACAAGCGCCGCCTGTCGGCACTTGGCCCGGGTGGTCTGTCCCGTGACCGTGCAGGCATGGAAGTCCGAGACGTTCACCCGTCCCACTACGGACGTATGTGCCCCATCGAAACCCCTGAAGGCCCGAACATTGGTCTGATCGGTTCGCTGGCATCCTACGGCCGGATCAACCCGTTCGGCTTCATCGAGACGCCGTACCGCCTGGTGTCCGAAGGCGTCGTTTCCGACGAGGTCCAGTACCTCACGGCTGACGACGAAGCCGAGGTCCTGATTGCACAGGCCAACGCTCCGCTGGATGCTGACAAGAAGTTCTCCGAAGAGACCGTTCTTGTCCGTGCCCGTGGTGGTGGAGGCGAGCCTGTGCTGGTTCCCGCCGCAGACGTTCAGTTCATGGACGTTTCCCCGCGCCAGATGGTGTCCGTGGCTACGGCCCTGATCCCGTTCCTCGAGCATGACGATGCAAACCGCGCACTCATGGGTGCCAACATGCAGCGCCAGGCCGTGCCGCTGGTCCGTTCCGAGGCTCCTTTCGTGGGCACCGGCATGGAGCGCGCAGCAGCCGTCGACGCCGGTGACGTTGTCATCGCCAAGAAGGCAGGTGTGGTCACCGAGGTTTCCGCCGAACTGGTTGTCATGATCAACGACGACGGCACCGAGACCAACTACCGCATCAACAAGTTCGCCCGTTCCAACCAGGGCAACTGCTACAACCACCGTGTCCTGGTCAACGAAGGCCAGCGCCTGGAAGTCGGCGGCATCATCGCTGACGGTCCCGCAACGGACCAGGGTGAGCTCGCCCTCGGTAAGAACCTCCTCGTGGCGTTCATGTCATGGGAAGGCCACAACTTCGAGGACGCCATCATCCTGTCCCAGCGCATTGTTGCTGAGGACGTTCTTTCCTCCATCCACATCGAGGAGCACGAAATTGATGCCCGCGACACCAAGCTTGGTGCCGAGGAAATCACCCGTGACATCCCCAACGTGTCCGAGGAAGTCCTTGCAGGCCTTGACGAGCGCGGCATCATCCACATTGGTGCCGAGGTTGAAGCCGGCGACATCCTGGTCGGAAAGGTCACCCCTAAGGGTGAAACCGAACTGACCCCGGAAGAGCGCCTTCTCCGCGCGATCTTCGGTGAGAAGTCCCGCGAAGTCCGCGACACCTCCCTGAAGGTGCCCCACGGCGAGTCCGGTACGGTCATCGGCGTCCGCGTCTTCGACCGCGACAACGACGACGAACTGCCCCCGGGCGTGAACCAGCTGGTCCGCGTCTACGTTGCAGCCAAGCGTAAGATCACCGACGGCGACAAGCTCGCCGGCCGTCACGGCAACAAGGGTGTTATCTCCAAGATCCTCCCGATCGAGGACATGCCCTTCCTTGCAGACGGTACCCCGGTGGACATCGTCCTGAACCCGCTGGGTGTTCCGGGTCGAATGAACGTTGGACAGGTCCTGGAAACCCACCTCGGTTGGGTTGCCAAGACCGGTTGGAAGATCGAAGGCGAGCCTGAGTGGGTCAAGAACCTGCCCAACCTGCCCCGTGAAACCGGCCAGACCACTGTTGCCACCCCGGTGTTCGATGGCGCCCGTGAAGAAGAAATCACGGGTCTGCTTGACTCCACCAACGTGACCCGCGACGGCGACCGCCTGATCGATTCCTCCGGCAAGACCCGTCTGTTCGACGGCCGCTCCGGCGAGCCGTTCCCGGACCCGATCTCCGTCGGTTACATGTACATCCTGAAGCTCCACCACTTGGTGGACGACAAGATCCACGCGCGCTCCACCGGCCCGTACTCCATGATCACCCAGCAGCCGCTGGGTGGTAAGGCCCAGTTCGGTGGCCAGCGCTTCGGTGAAATGGAAGTGTGGGCGCTCGAAGCTTACGGTGCCGCCTACACGCTTCAGGAACTCCTCACGATCAAGTCGGATGACATCCATGGTCGTGTGAAGGTCTACGAAGCCATCGTCAAGGGCGAGAACATCCCTGAGCCTGGCGTTCCCGAGTCCTTCAAGGTCTTGATCAAGGAAATGCAGTCGTTGTGCCTGAACGTGGAAGTTCTTTCCACGGACGGAACCACGATCGAAATGCGTGACTCTGATGACGCAGTCTTCACGGCTGCGGAAGAACTGGGCATCGATCTGTCTCGTGCAGAGCCCAGTTCCGTAGAAGAGGTTTAGCAGCGGTTCCGGCGGGCAGTGTTAAGGCACCGTCCGCCGGAGCAGCTCCCTCTTCCCGTAACCAAGACTTCAGAATTTAGAGAACAAGAGAGAACAGGGACCATATGTCCAGCGAATCCTCCTTCGGCCTCATGCAGATCGGCCTCGCCACCGCGGAAGACATCCGCGGATGGTCTTACGGTGAGGTCAAGAAGCCGGAAACCATCAACTACCGCACGCTCAAGCCCGAGAAGGACGGCCTCTTCTGCGAGAAGATCTTCGGCCCGTCCCGCGACTGGGAATGCTACTGCGGCAAGTACAAGCGCGTCCGCTTCAAGGGCATCATTTGCGAGCGTTGTGGCGTTGAAGTCACCCGCGCCAAGGTGCGTCGTGAGCGCATGGGCCACATCGAACTGGCCGCGCCTGTAACCCACATCTGGTACTTCAAGGGCGTTCCCTCGCGCTTGGGCTACCTTTTGGACCTGGCACCGAAGGACCTTGAGAAGGTCATCTACTTCGCTGCTTACATGATCACCAGCGTTGACACCGAGAGCCGTCACGCTGAACTGCCGAACCTCCAGGTCGAGCACGACCTCGAGAAGAAGCAGATGGTCGACAACCGCGACAGCGACATCGCCACGATCGCCCGCGACCTTGAAGACGAGCTTGCCCGTCTTGAAGGTGAAGGCGCCAAGGCTGCCGACAAGAAGAAGGCCCGCGACTCTGCTGACCGCCAGATGGCCAACGTCCGCAAGCGTGCCGACGCCGACATCGAGCGCCTTGAGCAGGTTTGGGACCGCTTCAAGAACCTCAAGGTCGCCGACCTTGAAGGCGACGAAGGTCTCTACCGCGAGCTGCGCGACCGTTACGGTCTGTACTTCGAGGGCTCCATGGGTGCCGAGGCCATCAAGAAGCGCCTTGAGACCTTCGACATGCAGGCTGAGGCTGAGTCACTGCGCGATACCATCCAGAACGGCAAGGGCCAGCGCAAGACGCGTGCCCTGAAGCGCCTGAAGGTTGTCAACGCGTTCCTGACCACCAACAACAGCCCGCTCGGCATGGTTCTCGACGCTGTCCCGGTGATCCCGCCGGAACTGCGCCCGATGGTCCAGCTGGATGGTGGCCGCTTCGCGACCTCCGACCTCAACGACCTCTACCGCCGTGTGATCAACCGCAACAACCGACTCAAGCGCCTGCTTGACCTGGGTGCTCCGGAGATCATTGTCAACAACGAGAAGCGCATGCTTCAGGAAGCTGTTGACAGCCTCTTCGACAACGGTCGTCGTGGCCGTCCCGTCACGGGTCCGGGCAACCGTCCGCTGAAGTCCCTGAGCGACATGCTCAAGGGCAAGCAGGGTCGTTTCCGCCAGAACCTCCTCGGCAAGCGCGTTGACTACTCCGGCCGTTCGGTCATCGTCGTCGGCCCGCAGCTGAAGCTGCACCAGTGTGGTCTGCCCAAGCAGATGGCCCTGGAGCTCTTCAAGCCGTTCGTGATGAAGCGCCTGGTTGACCTCAACCACGCACAGAACATCAAGTCGGCAAAGCGCATGGTCGAGCGTTACCGTCCGCAGGTCTGGGACGTGCTGGAAGAGATCATCACCGAACACCCGGTGCTGCTCAACCGTGCACCTACCCTGCACCGCCTCGGCATCCAGGCCTTCGAACCGCAGCTTGTTGAAGGTAAGGCAATCCAGCTTCACCCGCTGGTTTGTGGCGCGTTCAACGCTGACTTCGACGGCGACCAGATGGCAGTCCACCTGCCGCTGAGCCCGGAAGCCCAAGCTGAAGCCCGCATCCTGATGCTGTCCTCGAACAACATCCTGAAGCCGTCCGATGGCCGTCCGGTGACCCTGCCTTCGCAGGATATGATCATCGGTCTGTACCACCTGACCACCAAGCGCGTCGGCTCTGCCGGCGAAGGCCGCATCTTCTCCTCGGTGTCGGAAGCCATCATGGCGTACGACGCCCGTGATCTGCACCTGAACTCCCAGGTCAAGATCCGCCTGGACGATTTTGTGCCCTACGCAGGGTGGGAAGCTCCGGAAGGTTGGGAGCCCGGTCAGCCGGCTCTCGTCCAGACCTCCCTGGGCCAGGTCATCTTCAACCAGACGCTGCCCGAGGATTACCCCTGGGTTGAGGCTGTTGCCGACAAGGGCGAACTGTCCCGGATCGTCAACGACCTCGCTGAGCGCTACCCGAAGGTTGTTACGGCGGCAACGCTGGATAACCTGAAGGACGCCGGCTTCTACTGGGCCACCCGTTCGGGTGTCACGGTTGCCATCTCCGACATCGAGGTGCCTACTTCCAAGCCTGCCATCCTGGCCGGTTACGAGAACATGGCTGCCAAGATCCAGGGCCAGTACGACAAGGGCCTGATCGACGACGACGAGCGTCGCCAGGAACTGATCGAAATCTGGAACAAGGCAACCAACGAAATCGCCCAGGCGATGCGTGACAGCCTGTCCCCGATGAACACCATCAACCGCATGGTGTCCTCCGGTGCACGTGGTAACTGGATGCAGGTCCGCCAGATCGCGGGTATCCGTGGTCTTGTGGCCAACCCGAAGGGTGAGATTATCCCTCGCCCGATCAAGTCCTCCTACCGCGAGGGCCTGTCGGTGCTGGAATACTTCATCGCCACTCACGGTGCCCGTAAGGGTCTGGCCGATACCGCTCTCCGTACCGCCAACTCGGGTTACCTGACCCGTCGTCTGGTGGACGTTTCGCAGGACGTCATCGTCCGCGAAGAGGACTGCGGTACCGAGCGCGGTCTGCTCACGCCGATCGCCGTGCCGGATTCCAACGGTGAGCTCGTCCTGGACGAGAACGTCGAGAACAGCGCCTACGCACGTACGCTGGCTGTCGACGTCGTCGATGCCCAGGGCAACGTCCTGGCTGCCGGCGGCACCGACTGCGGCGACGTCGTTATCGACCAGCTGCTGGCTGCAGGCATCACCGAGGTCAAGGTCCGCTCCGTACTCACCTGTGAGTCCAAGGTCGGTACCTGTGCACTGTGCTACGGCCGTTCGCTGGCCACCGGCAAGACCGTCGACATCGGCGAGGCCGTGGGCATCATTGCCGCACAGTCCATCGGTGAGCCCGGTACCCAGCTGACCATGCGTACGTTCCACACCGGTGGTGCTGTTTCTGCCGGTGGTGGCGATGACATCACCCAGGGTCTGCCCCGTATCCAGGAGCTCTTCGAAGCCCGTACTCCGAAGGGTGTCGCACCGATTGCTGAAGCAGCCGGCCGCATCACCATCGAAGAGTCCGAGCGCCAGATGCGCCTGGTCATCACTCCGGACGATGGTTCCGAAGAGATTGCCTACCCGGTGCTGCGCCGTTCCCGTCTCCTCATCGAGGATGGCGAGCACGTCAGCGTCGGCCAGAAGCTGATCAACGGTCCTGTGGACCCGAAGCAGGTTCTGCGCATCATGGGCCCGCGTGCTGCACAGAAGTTCCTTGTGGACGAAGTTCAGGGCGTTTACCGCAGCCAGGGTATTGGTATCCACGACAAGCACGTCGAGGTTATCGTCCGTCAGATGCTGCGCCGCGTGACCGTCATCGAATCCGGCGACTCCGACCTGCTCCCCGGTGAGCTTGCAGAGCGCGCCCGCTTCGAGGACGAGAACCGTCGCGTCGTATCCGAGGGCAAGTCCCCGGCTTCGGGTCGTCCGGAACTCATGGGTATCACCAAGGCTTCCTTGGCTACCGAGTCCTGGCTGTCGGCAGCTTCCTTCCAGGAAACCACCCGCGTCCTGACGCAGGCGGCCATGGAAGGCAAGAGCGATCCTCTGCTCGGCCTCAAGGAAAACGTCATCATCGGTAAGCTCATCCCGGCTGGTACGGGTCTGCCCCGCTACACAGAGGTCACTGTGGAGCCGACGGAAGAAGCGAAGGCAAGCCTGTTCACAGGCCCCAGCGCTTTCACCGACTTCTCCTATGACGCCCTGGGTGGCGACGGCGCTCCCGAGTTCCACGCCATCCCGCTGGATGACTACGATCTCGGCAACGACTTCCGCTGACGCGTGAGTTGATGCCTTAAGGTCAGGCCCCGCACTTTCGAGTGCGGGGCCTGACCCGTTAAAGCACCTTGAGCTGGGCGACCCGGGGGAGTGGAGGACGACGGCGGCAGCCGGGTTGCGCCGTCGTCCTTCATACACCCGATTAAGGCGCCAGATCAAGCCGTGCTAGACTTTTGGTAATTGTTCTGTGTGGCAGTGGATGAAGGCCGCCGCAGCATCATTTTGGTTTTGTTCTCATGGTGCTGGGTGGAGCCTGTTTCCGGGTTGCGGGCAACATGCGCAACGAATGCCGCACTTTTGCACGCCTACCGGAGTTTCGGCCGGCTGCACGAGCAACGCCAAAGTTCCCACGTTTACACCGGCTGGCGCCTGTGTGTGGGGGCAGAGATCAAACAACGGAGAACACGAAAGTGCCTACGATTAACCAGCTGGTCCGCAAGGGCCGCACGCCGAAGGTCTCCAAGACCAAGGCTCCCGCGCTGAAGGGCAGCCCGATGCGCCGCGGTGTTTGCACCCGCGTTTACACCACCACCCCCAAGAAGCCGAACTCGGCTCTTCGTAAGGTGGCACGTGTGCGCCTCAACGGTGGCGTAGAAGTTACCGCCTACATCCCCGGTGTTGGCCACAACCTCCAGGAGCACTCCATCGTGCTCGTCCGTGGTGGTCGTGTGAAGGACCTTCCGGGTGTCCGCTACAAGATCGTCCGCGGCGCACTCGACACCCAGGGTGTCAAGAACCGCAAGCAGGCCCGCAGCCGTTACGGCGCAAAGATGGAGAAGAAGTAATATGCCTCGCAAGGGTCCGGCCCCGAAGCGGCCGCTAGTTTCCGATCCCGTTTACGGCTCCCCGTTGGTCACGCAGCTGATCAACAAGGTTCTTGTCGACGGCAAGAAGTCCACCGCAGAGCGCATCGTTTACGGTGCACTTGAAGGTGCACGCGCCAAGTCCGGCGGCGACCCCGTTGCCGCTCTCAAGAAGGCCATGGACAACGTCAAGCCTTCCCTCGAGGTGCGTTCACGCCGTGTTGGTGGCGCTACCTACCAGGTTCCGGTTGAGGTCAAGCCGGGTCGCTCCACCGCCCTCGCTCTGCGTTGGCTCGTGGGCTACTCCAAGGCCCGCCGCGAGAAGACCATGACCGAGCGCCTCCAGAACGAAATCCTGGATGCCTCCAATGGTCTTGGTGCCGCTGTGAAGCGTCGCGAAGACACCCACAAGATGGCCGAGTCCAACAAGGCCTTCGCACACTACCGCTGGTAAAAACTTTCCGGACGCCGCCGGCTCACTGAGCCGGCGGCGAACGTGTAGTCCATCCGAAAGGGAGACCCCGTGGCACAGGACGTGCTTACCGACCTTAACAAGGTCCGCAATATCGGCATCATGGCCCACATCGATGCCGGCAAGACCACCACTACCGAGCGCATCCTGTTCTACACGGGTGTGAACCACAAGATCGGCGAGACGCACGACGGCGCTTCGACGACTGACTGGATGGAACAGGAAAAGGAACGCGGCATCACCATCACGTCTGCCGCCGTGACTTGCTTCTGGGACAAGAACCAGATCAACATCATCGACACCCCGGGCCACGTTGACTTCACGGTTGAGGTTGAGCGCTCCTTGCGCGTCCTCGACGGTGCAGTTGCAGTGTTCGACGGCAAGGAAGGCGTGGAGCCGCAGTCCGAGACTGTTTGGCGCCAGGCTGACAAGTACAACGTTCCGCGTATCTGCTTCGTCAACAAGATGGACAAGCTGGGCGCTGACTTCTACTTCACCGTAGACACCATCATCTCCCGCCTTGGTGCCAAGCCGCTGGTCATGCAGCTGCCCATCGGTGCCGAGAACGACTTCATCGGTGTTGTTGACCTCCTCGAAATGCGCGCCCTGGTTTGGCCTGGCGACGCTAAGGGTGACGTCACCATGGGCGCTTCCTACGAAGTGCAGGAAATCCCGGCGGACCTCCAGGCCAAGGCTGAAGAGTACCGTGCACAGCTCGTTGAGACTGTGGCCGAGGCTTCCGAAGAGCTCATGGAGAAGTACCTCGAAGGTGAAGAACTCACCCTTGAGGAACTGAAGGCCGGCATCCGCAAGATGACCATCAACTCCGAGCTCTACCCGGTGTTCTGTGGTTCTGCCTTCAAGAACCGCGGTGTCCAGCCGATGCTTGACGCCGTTGTTGACTTCCTGCCGAACCCGCTCGACGTCCCGCCGATGATCGGTCACGATCCCCGCGACGAAGAGAAGGAACTCACCCGCAAGCCGTCTGCAGACGAGCCGTTCTCGGCCCTCGCCTTCAAGATTGCTGCACACCCCTTCTTCGGTCAGCTGACCTTCGTCCGCGTGTACTCCGGTCACGTTGAAGCAGGCGCCCAGGTGGTCAACTCCACCAAGGGCAAGAAGGAACGTATCGGCAAGCTGTTCCAGATGCACGCCAACAAGGAAATGCCCGTTGAGGGCGCTACCGCCGGCCACATCTACGCAGCCATCGGTCTGAAGGACACCACCACGGGCGACACCCTGTGCGATGCCAACAACCAGATCGTCCTCGAGTCCATGAGCTTCCCGGAGCCCGTGATCTCGGTTGCCATTGAGCCCAACACCAAGGGTGACCAGGAGAAGCTCTCCACGGCCATCCAGAAGCTCTCCGCTGAGGACCCGACCTTCCAGGTCTCCCTCAACGAAGACACGGGCCAGACCATCATCGCCGGCATGGGCGAGCTCCACCTGGACATCCTGGTGGACCGCATGCGCCGCGAATTCAAGGTCGAGGCAAACGTTGGCAAGCCGCAGGTTGCTTACCGCGAAACCATCAAGCGCGCAGTCGAGCGTCATGACTACACGCACAAGAAGCAGACCGGTGGTTCGGGTCAGTTCGCTAAGATCCAGATCGCGATCGAGCCCATGGACACCGCTTCCGGCGAGTTGTACGCATTCGAGAACAAGGTCACTGGTGGCCGCGTTCCGCGTGAATACATCCCGTCCGTCGACGCTGGCATCCAGGATGCACTGAACGACGGCGTCCTGGCCGGTTACCCGGTTGTCGGCATCAAGGCCACGCTGATCGATGGCGCGTCCCACGATGTTGACTCCTCGGAAATGGCGTTCAAGATCGCCGGCCGTATGGCTTTCAAGGAAGCTGCACGCAAGGCGAACCCTGTTCTGCTTGAACCGCTGATGGATGTTGAGGTCCGCACACCTGAGGAATACATGGGTGATGTGATTGGTGACCTGAACGCCCGCCGTGGGCAGATGCAGTCCATGGAAGACGCAGCAGGTGTGAAGGTTATCCGTGCACACGTTCCGCTGTCCGGCATGTTCGGCTACATCGGTGACCTCCGGTCCAAGACCCAGGGTCGCGCTGTGTACTCCATGACGTTCAACAGCTACGCGGAGGTCCCGAAGGCAGTAGCCGACGAGATCATCCAGAAAACCCGCGGCGAGTAATCTCCCGGTAACGGATGCAATTCCGGTATCGGGAAGGCATCTAAGCGTATGAGGCGGGGCTGCGGCGAGAGCCGCGGCCCGGCCCCTGCGCAAACAGGCTCTAGGAACTACTATTGGTTCCTGAATCTGCAATTTCACCAAAACCAAGCCCCCAAGTAGACTTGCTAAAGTTTCTGCCGCGAAAAGCGCGGCCGAGGAGCACTTCACTTGAAATCGTTCTAGGAGGAACCTGTGGCAAAGGCAAAGTTCGAGCGGACTAAGCCGCACGTCAACATCGGCACCATTGGTCACGTTGACCACGGTAAGACGACGCTGACTGCCGCCATTTCCAAGGTGCTGTACGACCAGTACCCGGATCTCAACGAGCAGCGCGACTTCGCGTCGATTGACTCTGCTCCGGAAGAGCGCCAGCGCGGTATTACCATCAACATCTCCCACGTGGAGTACCAGACCGAGAAGCGCCACTACGCACACGTAGACGCCCCGGGTCACGCTGACTACATCAAGAACATGATCACCGGTGCTGCCCAGATGGACGGCGCAATCCTCGTGGTTGCTGCAACCGATGGTCCGATGGCTCAGACCCGTGAGCACGTTCTGCTCGCCCGCCAGGTTGGTGTTCCCTACCTGCTGGTCGCACTGAACAAGTCCGACATGGTTGATGACGAAGAACTCCTTGACCTCGTCGAAATGGAAGTTCGTGAGCTCCTCAGCTCGCAGGGCTTCGATGGCGATGAGGCTCCGGTTGTTCGCGTTTCCGGCCTCAAGGCTCTGGAAGGCGACCCGGTTTGGGTCAAGTCCGTCCAGGACCTGATGGCAGCTGTCGACGAGTCCGTTCCGGACCCCGTACGTGACCGCGACAAGCCGTTCCTGATGCCGATCGAAGACGTCTTCACGATCACCGGTCGTGGCACCGTTGTTACGGGCCGCGCCGAGCGTGGAACCCTCGCCATCAACTCCGAGGTTGAGATCGTCGGCATCCGCCCGATCCAGAAGACCACGGTTACCGGTATCGAGATGTTCCACAAGCAGCTCGACGAAGCATGGGCCGGCGAGAACTGTGGCCTCCTGCTCCGCGGTCTGAAGCGCGACGATGTCGAGCGTGGCCAGGTTGTCGTCAAGCCGGGTTCCATCACCCCGCACACCGACTTCGAGGCCAACGTCTACATCCTCTCCAAGGATGAAGGCGGACGTCACAACCCGTTCTACTCCAACTACCGCCCGCAGTTCTACTTCCGTACCACGGACGTAACCGGCGTTATCACCCTGCCGGAAGGCACGGAAATGGTTATGCCTGGCGACAACACTGAGATGACCGTTGCGCTCATCCAGCCGATCGCTATGGAAGAGGGCCTCGGCTTCGCTATCCGCGAAGGCGGCCGCACCGTTGGTTCGGGACGTGTCACCAGCATCATCAAGTAGTCACTACTTGTAGATCTGTGACCTTCCGGCCCAGCCGGTAGTTAGCTAAAAAGAACCCCACCGCTTCGGCGGTGGGGTTCTTTTTGATACAGTTACGCTATCGATTGGATAAAAGTGGGGTGTGCGGCTTGCCCTGCGACATCAAGGAGTGGTCATGGAAGTCCTGCTAGTACTGATACTCCTGGCGGTTACAGGGGCGGTCAGCCATGCCATCGGCCGCGGGCGTTGCAGGAAAGACGCTGCACGGATAAGCGCCCCATCGGGGGAAGCCGAACACCGGGCCTACCAGGCCGGATACCTTGCGGGCCACATGGCCGGGTGGCGTGACGCCGAGGCCAAGAAGAAGGCAACTGAAGTTCCCACGCGCCTGCCCCAAGTTTCCTCACCCCATGAGGCCGCGGGGGTCGCCGGCCCGGTGCCCACCCCTGTCGCCGGCCCGGTGCCCCCAGCGGCATATCCGCCGGTGAGAACCGATCCTCCGGCGCCGGTCCCTTCGTGGCCGGTCCCTTCGTGGCCGTCGCCCCTCCCGCAAGAGCATGTTGGCGCTCCGTTCCATGCTCCAGTGACCATGCCGCCGTCGAGAGTTCAACCGTCCGCAGTTCCGCAGCGCCCGGTCGTGGTGGCCCAACAACAGTGGGCTGGGAGCCAGATCCCACCCGTCGAACGGGAAACCCCCGAGCAAGCCGCAGCGCGAAAGGCCAAGCGGGACCAGCAGAACATCAACGTCACTCTCTATGTCGCGAGTCTTCTGCTGGTTGCCGCAGGGGCATTGTTCGTCGGGACAAACCTTCCTGGGCTCTTCCGCTTCGCGGGTATCTGCTTCATCACCTGCCTGTTCTATGGTGCCGGCCTGATCATCCACAGCAAGGTGCCGCGTTTGCGCCCGGCTGCGGTCGCCTTCGTGGGCACGGGGTTGGCCCTCATCCCCGTCACGGGTCTTGCCATGTACAACTTTGTGCTTCACAACGGGCCAAGCGCTTGGCTGCTGACATCGCTGCTGGGAACAGCCGTGTATGCCTTTACTGCGGTTCGCTTGGACAACAAGATCCTGGCCTTCCTTTCCCTGAGCTTCGTTGTTTCCACCGCGTGGTCCGGGGTTTCCGTGCTGGGTGGCGCTTTGGTCTGGTACTTCACCGCGCTGATCGGCGTCGCCATTGTCCTTACCCTGGGTGCGTTGATTCGTCCGCGGTGGTTGCCGGCACTGTATGTTCGTCCGCTGATGATGCTTCATCCGTATGTGGTGCCGCTGGTGGCGCTTGCGGTGACGTTTACGCCGCAGCTGTTGGCCAAGGGCGAATACCCGCTGGTGATGCTGATGTGCGGCCTCTACTTCACCGTGATGGCCTTGGTGCCGCGCGCACGCTACAGACTGCAGCACGTCTACGGTGCGCGTGGAGCGCTGACGCTGGCATTGCTGGGTGTGGTGTGGGACGTCACGGCGGATATCAGCACGGTGCTGTTGGCCGCGATCGTCTGCCTCGGCCTCCAATCCCTGGGCGTGGCCTTCGGTGGTGCGAAACTCGCGCTGCGGCATTGGTGGATCGACGCAGTGTCCTGCCTGGGGCTGCAGTTGGCCGTGTCCGCCATCCTCACAGTGGTGTTGGGTCTCGGCGCTGACGAACTACCCACTTTTGTCCCCTTGTTCGCAGCCATGCTGACGACCATGGTGGCGGGCTGGAAGCTGGGCCACGGTACGGAGTTTGCGCCCGGCGCCGTACTGGCAGCGAGCCTGCCGTTCATGGGCATGCTGGGCGCGTGGCCTGTTGCTGTGCTCCTGGGTTCCGCCGGGGTGTACTGGTTCCTGCGCGCGGCTGTTCGCCCTGCTGCCCTTCGCCACCAGCTGGTCCTGGTGGGGCGGATGGCGCTCACGCTGGCCGCGCCCGTTGTGGCAGCGGGCATCTTCGAGGAGAGCCCGGACCGGATCCGTTTCTCCTTGGTGGCACTTGTGGCTGCGGCGGCGCTGCAGCAGCTGGTCAGCGCGGGTCTTGAACGCGTGGGAGTCCGCCTGCTGGCCCCGCAGTGGTCGCTGGCTGGATTTGCCGGGCTCGCGATGGCGGGCCTGCTGGTCCTGCCCGCATTCGACCATGCTCCGGGGCACCCCACCGTGGCCGCTGCCGTGGTGCTGGTGCTGAGCGCGGGTGTGGTCTCGGGTTTGTTGATGTTCCCGGCGACCCGGCACATCAAAGCTGGACCCACGTCCTGGCAACCCACCCTGTCTGAGTTCCTTGCGCCTGCGACTGCCCTTGCAGCCGGCACGGTGGCATGGACCGCCGTGTCCTGGGCGTTGGGAAACGTTGTGCTTCTGGTGGTCGTCGCATATTTCGTGGCAACTGCCCTTCGACTTCCTGTTTCGTTCCACCGCCAGTCTTATTGGTGGCTGGCACGTGCAGCGGGTACCTTACTGGCCGGATCGGCCTACGGTGATGCGACACGGGATGGCTGGAATGTGAGCGTGGCCGGTGAGCTTCCCACAGTTCCCCTGGTGGTAGGGGCAGTGGCGGCCGTGCAACTGGCTCTTCCCGTCTTCGCGAAGAGCCGGCGGCGGTTCCCCCACGCCTCCATCATCGATGCCGGAGTGGTCGTTGCCGTCATGGCCGCGGCAACCACCGTCCTGACTGTCGCCGGAACCGTCGGGGAACAGTTCCTGCGCGAAGGGTGGCAGCCGGGCGCAGCCGCGATATCAACGGCCCTTGCCGCTGTTCTCTGCAGTGTGCTGTTTCGCGGGCACCCGGCAGCATGGATTTTTGCACCCGCGGCCTTGGTGCTGCTCCTGGCCCTTCGGCTCGGAAACGTGCGGGACGTGGAGATCCTGTTGGCACTTTTCGCGGCCTACAGCGGATTCATGGTGGCAGTGGTGCGGGAGCGCATGGTCCGGGGCGGCTACATGCTGGGGCTCCGCATTCTGTCGCTGGCGTTCATCGGGGTGCTGATGGAAGATCTTTCGGGCTCGAGCACCGTGGTGTCCCTGTCCCTGGCCGTGATCCTGGTGCTGCAGCATGTGGGGACTTTGCTCCAGCGACGCCGTAGGGTGGACCTCGCCTTCCAGCAGGCAACGTTGTGGGTCACCTTGGCGGCTCAACTTCTGGTGCCGGCGGCTTACGTGGTGGCCGGTCATTACGACGGCGGTGGCCGTTGGGTGGTCATCGTCGAGTTGGTCTTCGCCACGGCGTCCGCTGCGATCGCCTGGCGTCTCCTGGGTGCCCGGGGATCCCAGTACTTTGGTGTCGCAGCGGTTGTTGGGGGAGTGATCACTGCCGGTCCTGCCCTGCTGTTCCCCGCGGACACGTGGCTCCACCAGCCGCTCCTGGACAAGGCGCAGGTTCCGGTGGTGCTCCTCGGCGTTGCTGCCGTGATCATGGTTCTGCGGATAGTCCATGCCGTTCTCCGTCCAGGCTGGCCTGCCTCCGTGCATGCTGCTGAGCGCTGGTTCTGGTTCATTTCGTCCCTTTCCTTCGTGCTGACTGGTGGCCTGCTGACGCTCGGCGTGTCCTCCTCCCTGACAGGCCTGGCTGTACTGGTCTTCGCGTCCGTCCTGTTCGCTGCCTCGCATGTGGAGAACGTGCCCGCTCTCTACCTCGGTGCGGCTCCCGCCGTGCTGGTAGGTGCCGTACCCGCCGTCGAAGGCTTGCTCACGGGCCTGACACCGGGAGTGTGGAGTAACTACGCCCCCTGGCTGGTGGGGGGTCTTGGGACGGCCGTGGTCCTGTATGCACTCAAACTGTCCGGGGGAGCGGTCATCGGTCAGCGCCTGCGGCGAAACTCTTTGGCGGGGACCGCTGGTGTTGCGCTGGCGTCGACGGCCGCCATCGGAATGGTCCGCGATGAGACGTCGTGGGTCGGGTTCCTCCTGGTCGCAGCTACCGGCCTGCTGGCAGTTGTTGAGGTTCCCGACAACAAGTGGCTCACCGGGGAAATCGCGGCCTTGGTTTCCGTGGCTGCACTCCAGCGGGCAGTGCTGTTCGTAGGAAATGCCAGGCCGGACTGGTTCTGGGCCGTGCAGTGGTACGTCCTCGCCTGCGCTGTTTTAGCAGGCTTGCGCTATATCAAGGGCCAGCGGAGCGAGGGACTGCTTCGGCTCTGCATTGCCGCGGGCGTTCTGTCCATCACGTCCCTCGGGACTATTTTTGGCGGCACCCCCTCCCAGCAGCTGTATGTCCTGGTGGGGCACGCGGTGCTGCTTGTCGCTGGGCTGTTGCTGGCGGAAAGGCTCCCGGTGTGGTGGGGTGCGGCAGGTGTGGCCCTTAGTGTCATGTGGGCGCTGCGCTCCTACGCTTTCGCTATGCTGGCACTCGTCGCGTTGGCGCTCATTGTCCTGGCGGTGTGGCGTCTGAATCGGAAGCCGCCTGCCGGTCCCACATCCGGAGGGGTTCCGTCGGAGACAGTCCCATGGGGGCGGGACCGTGACGGGATCGGATAATCTGGCAGTCTACGAAAAGGAGCGCAGCATGGAATTCCTGATTTTCCTGGCAGTCGTTGCCGTCATTGGTGGCGGAGTGCTGTGGGGGCGCAAGAACTTTCGGAGTGAGATTGAACGCGCCAAACGCATCAGGCGCGCCAACAAGAACCAGTAACCCGCCGTTTTAGCAGGCCTGGGCTAGGGCTCGTGGGAGCGGGCCCGTTCCAGCGCACGCAACCAGTAGTAGGACTCCTTGGGGGTCCGCTCCAGGGTGTGGAAGTCCACGTGGACCAGGCCGAAGCGCTGGGAGTAGCCTGCCGCCCACTCAAAATTGTCCAACAAAGTCCAGACATAGTAGCCGCGCAGATCCACGTCCTCGGCAATGCCGCCGGGCCCTGTTGCAGTGAGGGCATGGCCCAGGTGCTCAGCCAGGTAGGAAATGCGATCGGTGTCCTGGAGGGGGCTGTCGGCATGCGCGGGTTCCCTAAAACTGGCTCCTCCTTCGGTGATGTAAACCGGAGGAAGCGCATCCCCATACCGGTCCTTCATCTCCCGAAGTACCAACGCCAGATATTCCGGCGCCACAGGCCAACCGAACCCAGTGGTTTCGTACTCCTGAAAAGCGGCCAGATGGAACGGAACCTTGGTCATTTCCGGAGAAGTTCCTGTGGGGATCTCTGCCGGACCAGGCCCCGCGGCCACCTTGATGGGGTAGTAGTAGTTGAGCCCATAGAAGTCCAGGGGCTGGCTGATCAGCTCGAGGTCGCCGTCGTGGACGGTGCCCAAGGAGCGGAACCACGGTTTCATCGGCAGTGGCGGTTTGGGGTACCGGCCGAGCAGTATCGCGTCCGCGTAGACGCGGTTGAGGATCAGGTCCAACGACTGGGCCATGAGACGGTCGGGGAGACTGTTGGTGGCGGGCTGGACGGGGGAGTGCATGTTGGACACCCCGATCCGGCCCTTCACGCCAGCGGCCCGCAGTGCCTGCACCGCCAATCCGTGGCCGAGGAGTTGATGGTGCGCGGCAGGCAGTGAATCGAAGAGCAGTTGGCGGCCGGGAGCATGAACGCCCAAGGCGTACCCCTGCAACGTGACGGAGACGGGCTCGTTGACCGTGACCCAGTGCTCAACGCGGTCGCCGAAGCGTTCTGCAGCGGCGGTGCAATACACGGCGAAGCGCTCCGCCGTATCCCGGTTCATCCACCCGCCGTCGTGCTCCAGTTCCAGCGGGGTGTCCCAATGGTAAAGGGTGACCATGGGGGAGATCCCCGCGGCAAGGAGTTTATCGATGAGGCGATCGTAGAAGTCCAGGCCCCGTTGGTTGATCGAACCTTTCCCGCCAGGTTGAATGCGCGGCCAGGACAGCGAGAAGCGGTAGGAGTCCACGCCCAGTTCCTGCATCAACGCGATGTCTTCGTCGGAGCGGTTGTAATGGTCGCAGGCTACGCTGGGGGAGCCGCCGTCGACGATTGCTCCTGGCTTCTCGGCGAAGGCATCCCAACCCGAGGGGCCGCGGCCATCAGCCGTCAGCGACCCTTCGATCTGGAACGCAGCAGAAGCCACCCCCAGGGTGAAGCCCGGTCGCAGGCGCGCCGCAAGATCTTCCACGGAGCCTGAATCCTGGACGGTCATGCCCCAATCTTCCTCAGCCGCAGGCTGCCGGGCAATGGCTCGCCAGGGCCAGTTCACGCGCCGATTGGCCTTTGCCCCATATTTCCGCCATACTGGATGAGTTGTTCAAGCGCTTCTTCGTGTCCCGATCCGGATAATGCCGGGTGTCAGGGTCCAGGTTGAAGCCCAAACATAACCCTGAACCCCATGGAATGCGGTCGAGTCTGCGTGGAAATCGCGACACGCCCGACCGCGGGGGTCGGTGCGCCGGCAAGGTGAGGAACCCGGAATATCCGGATTCAGCTTGTGCGGCGTGTGGTGGTAAATCCTCAAACGCTTCGGCGGCCACATTTACAGGTAAGTAAACAGAGCAGCCCTAACTAGAGCAGCACTAGCTGAAAGAGAGTCAGGCGACATGGCGGGACAAAAAATCCGCATCCGGCTGAAGTCATATGACCACGAGGTCATTGATGTTTCAGCGCGGAAGATCGTTGAGACGGTCACGCGCGCAGGCGCAACGGTAGTCGGCCCGGTGCCGCTGCCCACGGAGAAGAACGTTTACTGCGTTATTCGCTCTCCTCACAAGTACAAGGACAGCCGTGAGCACTTCGAAATGCGTACTCACAAGCGTCTGATCGACATCATCGACCCCACGCCGAAGGCCGTCGACTCGCTTATGCGTCTCGACCTGCCTGCAGACGTGAACATCGAAATCAAGCTCTAGGGAGGTGCTGAGAGACTATGACCGCAACCCGTAACGTAAAGGGCCTGCTGGGCACGAAGCTCGGCATGACCCAGGTCTGGGACGAGAACAACAAGCTCATCCCGGTAACTGTCGTCCAGGCTGACTCCAACGTCATCACCCAGCTGCGCAACGCAGAGGTAGATGGCTACGTCGCCGTCCAGATCGGCTACGGCCAGATCGACCCCCGCAAGGTCACCAAGCCGCTGGCTGGTCACTTTGAAAAGGCTGGCGTCACCCCGCGCCGCCACGTCGTCGAACTGCGTACCGCAGACGCCGCATCCTACGAGCTGGGCCAGGAGCTCTCTGTTGAGATCTTCGAAGCCGGCCAGAAGATCGACGTCGTCGGCACCTCAAAGGGTAAGGGCTTCGCCGGTGTTATGAAGCGTCACGGCTTCCACGGCGTTGGAGCTTCCCACGGTGCCCACAAGAACCACCGTAAGCCTGGCTCCATCGGTGGCGCATCCACCCCGAGCCGCGTCTTCAAGGGCCTGAAAATGGCCGGCCGCATGGGCGCCGAGCGTCACACCACGTTGAACCTCACGGTTCACGCTGTTGACGTTGAGAAGTCGCTGCTCCTTATCAAGGGTGCCGTTCCCGGTGCCCGCGGCCAGGTCGTACTCGTACGCACCGCCGTGAAGGGAGCCTAGTTCAATGACTAGCACTGTCAAGGTAGACCTGCCTGCAGAGATCTTCGACGTTCAGACCAACGTGCCGCTGCTGCACCAGGTCGTCGTCGCACAGCTCGCTGCCGCACGCCAGGGTACCCACAAGACGAAGACCCGCGCCGAGGTTTCCGGTGCAGGTCGCAAGCCGTTCAAGCAGAAGGGTACCGGCCGCGCCCGTCAGGGTTCCATCCGTGCTCCTCACATGACCGGCGGTGGCGTTGTCCACGGTCCGACCCCTCGTGACTACAGCCAGCGCACCCCCAAGAAGATGAAGGCTGCTGCACTCCGCGGCGCCCTGTCTGACCGCGCGCGTAACGGCCGCATCCACGTCATCGCTGAACTGGTAGCCGGCACCAAGCCGTCCGCCAAGGACGCACTGGCTTCGCTGCGCTCCGTCACAGAGCGCAAGAACCTGCTCGTCGTTATCGAGCGCGCCAACGATGTTGCTGCACTGTCCGTGCGCAACCTCCAGGATGTTCACGTTCTGTACGCAGACCAGCTGAACACCTACGACGTGCTTATCTCCGACGACGTGGTCTTCACCAAGGCTGCTTTCGAGGCGTTCGTCGCTGACAAGGCAAAGAACGAGGAGGCCTCCAAGTGAGCGTAACCACCATCAAGGACCCGCGCGACGTCGTGCTTGCACCCGTCGTTTCGGAAAAGAGCTACGGTCTGATCGACGAAGGCAAGTACACCTTCCTGGTGGACCCTCGCTCGAACAAGACCGAGATCAAATTGGCCGTTGAGAAGATCTTCTCGGTCAAGGTTGACTCGATCAACACCATCAACCGTGCCGGTAAGCGCAAGCGCACCAAATTCGGCTGGGGACAGCGCAAGAGCACCAAGCGTGCGATTGTCACCCTCAAAGAAGGCACAATCGACATCTTCGGCGGTCCGCTCGCGTAGCGGAGACCACTTTAACGAGGAAATAAATTATGGGAATCCGTAAATACAAGCCGACTACACCGGGCCGTCGCGGCTCGAGCGTAGCCGACTTTGCTGAAATCACGCGATCGACTCCGGAAAAGTCGTTGCTGCGTCCGCTGCACAAGACTGGCGGCCGTAACAACTCCGGTAAGATCACCACCCGTCACAAGGGTGGTGGGCACAAGCGCCAGTACCGTCTGATCGACTTCCGTCGTCACGACAAGGACGGCATCAACGCCCGCGTTGCCGAAATCGAGTACGACCCGAACCGTACGGCTCGCATCGCACTCCTGCACTACGTTGATGGCACCAAGCGTTACATCATCGCCCCCAACAAGCTGTCCCAGGGTGACTTCGTCGAGGCTGGCCCCGACGCTGACATCAAGCCGGGCAACAACCTGCCGCTGCGCAACATCCCGGTTGGTACCGTAATCCACGCAGTTGAACTGCGTCCGGGTGGCGGCGCCAAGATGGCTCGTTCCGCAGGTGCTTCGGTACAGCTCGTTGCCAAGGAAGGCCGTTTCGCCCAGCTGCGTCTGCCCTCCGGTGAAATCCGCAACGTTGACGTGCGCTGCCGCGCAACCGTCGGCGAGGTCGGCAACGCCGAGCAGTCGAACATCAACTGGGGCAAGGCCGGCCGTATGCGCTGGAAGGGCGTTCGCCCGACTGTCCGTGGTGTAGCCATGAACCCGGTTGACCACCCGCACGGTGGTGGTGAAGGTAAGACTTCCGGTGGACGTCACCCGGTTAACCCGAACGGCAAGCCCGAGGGCCGTACCCGCCGTCCGAACAAAGAGAGCGACAAGCTTATTGTTCGTCGCCGCCGTACTGGCAAGAACAAGCGATAGGAGCCTGGACACATGCCACGCAGCCTGAAAAAAGGTCCTTTCGTTGACCAGCACCTCTTTGTGAAGGTCGCACGGGAAAACGATAAGGGCACCAAGAACGTCATCAAGACCTGGTCCCGCCGTTCGATGATCATCCCCGACATGCTCGGGCACACGATCGCCGTACACGACGGACGCAAGCACATCCCGGTGTTTGTCACTGAGTCGATGGTCGGGCACAAGCTCGGCGAATTCGCTCCCACGCGGACATTCCGCGGCCATGTTAAGGACGACCGTAAGGGCAAGCGCCGCTAGGCGCCTGACCTTACGTCTTAGACGAGAGAAGGAAAGCAATGGAAGCCAAGGCTATTGCGCGTCACATCCGCGTAACGCCTATGAAGGCCCGGCGCGTCGTCAACCTTGTTCGTGGTAAGCAAGCGAATGAGGCTCTGGCAATTCTGAAGTTTGCCCCCCAGGCAGCTTCGGAGCCGGTATTCAAGGTACTTCAGTCGGCAATGGCCAACGCACGTGTCCTCGCGGACCGTGACGGCGTTGCATTCGACGACAGCGACCTGTTCATCAGCGAAGCATTCGTTGATGAAGGCCCGACCATGAAGCGGTTCCAGCCGCGTGCCCAAGGCCGCGCCTACCGCATTAGGAAGCGGACCAGCCACATCACCGTGGTCGTCGCAACCCCGGAGAAAGAGGAGGCTCGCTAAGTGGGACAGAAAGTAAACCCGCACGGGTTCCGACTCGGCATCACCACCGACCACGTTTCGCACTGGTTCGCTGACAGCACCAAGCCCGGACAGCGCTACAAGGATTTCGTCCGTGAGGACATCAAGATCCGTCAGCTCATGTCCACCGGCATGGAGCGCGCCGGCATCGCCAAGGTTGAGATCGAGCGCACCCGTGACCGTGTCCGCGTGGATATCCACACGGCACGCCCGGGCATCGTTATCGGTCGCCGCGGCGCCGAAGCAGACCGCATCCGCGGCGAGCTCGAAAAGCTCACCGGCAAGCAGGTTCAGCTGAACATCCTCGAGGTCAAGAACCCCGAGATGGAAGCACAGCTTGTTGCCCAGGGCATCGCTGAGCAGCTGACTTCCCGCGTGGCTTTCCGCCGTGCGATGAAGAAGGCCATGCAGTCCGCACAGCGTGCGGGTGCCAAGGGCATCCGTGTTGCTTGCTCGGGTCGTCTGGGTGGCGCAGAAATGTCCCGCTCGGAGTTCTACCGCGAAGGCCGTGTGCCCCTGCACACCCTCCGCGCGAACATCGACTACGGCTTCTACGAAGCCAAGACCACCTTCGGCCGTATCGGTGTGAAGGTTTGGATCTACAAGGGTGACGTAACTGCCAAGGAACTGGCTCAGCAGGCAGCTGCTGCTCCGTCCCGTGGCCGTGCAGGAGACCGTCCGGGCCGCCCGGGTGGCGACCGCCGTCGTCGTAACGACCGTCCGGCAGCTGAGGCAGCACCCGCTGCCGTTGAAGCACCGGCCGCTGAAGCTGCTGCTCCCGCAGCAGAAGGAGGACAGGCTTAAATGCTTATCCCACGTCGAGTCAAGCACCGTAAGCAGCACCACCCGGGTCGTTCCGGCGCTGCCACGGGCGGCACCAAGGTCAGCTTCGGTGAGTACGGTATCCAGGCTCTCAGCCCGGCATACGTAACCAACCGTCAGATCGAGTCCGCTCGTATCGCGATGACCCGCCACATCAAGCGTGGCGGTAAGGTCTGGATCAACATCTACCCGGACCGTCCGCTGACGAAGAAGCCTGCTGAAACCCGCATGGGTTCCGGTAAGGGTTCTCCGGAATGGTGGGTCGCAAACGTCAAGCCGGGCCGGGTTCTCTTCGAACTCTCCGGTGTCAATGAAGAGGTAGCTCGCGAGGCCCTGCGCCTGGCAATCCACAAGCTCCCGTTGAAGGCACGCATTGTGCGTCGCGAAGGTGGTGAATAGAAATGGCAGTAGGGTCGAAGGATCTCGCACCCGCACAGCTGGACGGTTTCGACAACGAGCGTCTCGTTGAAGAACTCCGCAAGTCCAAGGAAGAGCTGTTCAACCTGCGTTTCCAGTCCGCCACCGGACAGCTGGAGAACCACGGTCGCCTGCGCGCGGTAAAGAAGGACATCGCACGCATCTACACCGTTCTCCGTGAGCGCGAGCTGGGCATTCGTGCCGAGGTTGCCGCACCGGTTGTGGAAGCCAAGGAAGAAAAGAAGTCCAAGAAGGCTGCCAAGGCTGAAAAGGCCGAGGTTGAAGCTGGAGAGGACGCCAAGTGAGCGAGAAGGAAACTGTGACGGAAGCAGCAGCCAGCGCTGAACAGCGCGGTTACCGTAAGACGCGTCGCGGCTACGTTGTCTCTGACAAGATGGAAAAGACCATCGTTGTTCAGGTTGAAGACCGCGTGAAGCACGCTCTGTACGGCAAGGTTATTCGCCGCACCTCGAAGATCAAGGCTCACGACGAAGAGAACACCGCCGGCATCGGCGACCTCGTTCTCATCTCTGAGACCCGCCCGCTGTCCGCTACCAAGCGGTGGCGTCTGGTGGAGATCCTCGAAAAGGCCAAGTAAATCCGACGCCGGGCACGCCTGGCAGTGATTCACTGGAAAGGTCCGCGTTCCTTTGGGAACGCGGGCCTTTCCGCTTATCCGGCCGTTTCGGCTTCAGGCCCCGAACGTGCTAGGATATTGAGTTTGTATGGCGCCACTTGTGCGTCATCAACTACCTCGTAAACAATCGTGCCACTGCATACTGCCCCGCGCAGAGTTTTCTGCAAGGGAAGCTGATGCCTGTGGCACGGGCGTTTAGGCCTGTACTGGCAAAATCCAGGCAGGTCAAGAGACACCCCGATCAACCGTTCCGCAAGGCTCATTCCGTATGCATGATTTCGGCCTGAGAACCGGCGCGACGCAAGGAGTAAAAATTGATTCAGCAGGAGTCGCGACTCAAGGTCGCCGACAACACGGGTGCTAAGGAAATCCTTACCATTCGCGTTCTCGGTGGATCCGGTCGTCGCTACGCAGGCATTGGCGACGTGATCGTCGCTACCGTCAAGGACGCTATCCCTGGCGGCAACGTAAAGAAGGGTGACGTCGTCAAGGCTGTCATCGTTCGTACCAAGAAGGAACGCCGCCGTGCGGATGGTTCCTACATCAAGTTTGACGAAAACGCAGCTGTGATCCTGAAGAACGACGGTGACCCCCGCGGTACCCGTATCTTCGGCCCGGTTGGTCGTGAACTTCGCGACAAGAAGTTCATGAAGATCGTTTCGCTGGCCCCGGAGGTGCTTTAGTCCATGGCTAAGATCAAGAAGGGTGACCTCGTTCAGGTCATCACCGGTGCCAAGCAGGAACGCGGCGGCGACCGCGGCAAGCAGGGCAAGGTTCTGCGCGTATTCCCGGACACCAACCGCGTGCTGGTAGAGGGAATCAACCGCGTCACCAAGCACACCAAGGTCGGTCAGTCGCAGCGCGGCACCAAGACCGGTGGCATCGAGGTCGTTGAGGCCCCGATCCACGTTTCCAACGTTGCTCTGGTTGACCCGTCGACCAAGAAGCCGACCCGTGTTGGTTTCCGTCTCGACACCGTTGAGAAGGATGGCGCTACCAAGACCGTCCGTATCCGCGTGTCCAAGGCCACCGGGAAGGACATCTGATGAGTGAGACACTGTCTGAGACCACCGTCGAAACCAAGATCGTTCCGCGTCTGAAGACGAAGTACGCAGAGACCATCAAGAAGTCCCTGCAGGACGAATTCAGCTACACGAACGTCAACCAGGTTCCCCGCTTGGTCAAGGTTGTAGTGAACATGGGTGTTGGAGATGCCGCCAAGGACTCCAAGCTGATCGACGGCGCTGTCCGCGACCTCACCCTGATCACCGGCCAGAAGCCGCAGGTAACCAAGGCCCGCAAGTCGATCGCACAGTTCAAGCTGCGCGAAGGCATGCCGATCGGTGCACACGCAACTCTGCGTGGGGACCGTATGTGGGAATTCGTGGACCGTCTGGTTTCGCTGGCTCTGCCGCGTATCCGTGACTTCCGCGGCCTCAACGGCAAGCAGTTCGATGGCAACGGCAACTACACCTTCGGTCTGACCGAGCAGGTTATGTTCCACGAGATCGACCAGGACTCCATCGACCGCGTTCGCGGTATGGACATCACGGTCGTCACCACCGCCAAGACCGATGACGAAGGCCGCGCGCTGCTCAAGGCGCTTGGTTTCCCGTTCAAGACCGAAAACTAACTACGTGACAGGTCCGTCCGCGCAGGCTCCCAGGAGCGGGCGCAGCGGAAACCGGTACGAGGAAGGGCTATAGCCCAAATGACTATGACAGATCCTGTCGCAGACATGCTCACGCGTCTGCGCAATGCAAACTCGGCATACCACGACACCGTGTCCATGCCGTACAGCAAACTGAAGGCACGCGTTGCTGACATCCTGAAGGCAGAAGGCTACATTGCCGGCTGGAAGGAAGAAGACGCCGAGGTTGGCAAGAAGCTCACCCTCGACCTGAAGTTCGGTCCGAACCGCGAGCGTTCCATCGCTGGCGTCCGCCGCATCTCCAAGCCGGGTCTCCGCGTTTACGCGAAGTCCACCAACCTGCCGCACGTGCTGGGTGGCCTGGGTATCGCAATCCTGTCCACCTCTTCCGGCCTCCTGACTGACAAGCAGGCCGGTAAGAAGGGCGTGGGCGGCGAAGTCCTCGCGTACGTCTGGTAACGGGAAAGGAAGAGAATAATGTCACGTATTGGACGTCTCCCCATCACCGTTCCTGCCGGAGTTGAGGTCAAGCTCGATGGCTCCGTCATCAGCGTCAAAGGTTCCAAGGGCGAGCTGAGCCACACTGTGGCCAGCCCGATCGAGGTTACCCAGGAAGAGAACACTCTCACGGTCACCCGCCCGAACGACGAGCGCAACTCGCGTTCGCTGCACGGCCTGACCCGCACCCTGATCGCCAACATGATCCAGGGCGTTACCGAGGGCTACGAGAAGAAGCTTGAAATCGTTGGTACCGGTTACCGCGTTCAGGCCAAGGGTTCTGACCTGGAGTTCGCTCTGGGCTACAGCCACCCGGTTAACGTCTCTGCACCCGAAGGCATCACCTTCGTAGTAGAGGGTCCGACCAAGCTCTCTGTTTCGGGTATCAATAAGCAGCAGGTCGGCGAGGTTGCTGCCAACATTCGCAAGCTGCGCAAGCCTGACCCCTACAAGGGCAAGGGTGTCCGTTACGCCGGCGAAGTCATCCGCCGCAAGGTCGGAAAGGCTGGTAAGTAAACCATGGCCATCGCAATTAACAAGAAGCGTTCGAACAAGAGCAAGTCTGCTGCACGCAGCCGTCGCCAGCTTCGTATCCGCAAGCGCATCACCGGTACGGCTGTACGTCCTCGTCTGGTCGTCAACCGTTCGGCACGTCACGTATTCGTCCAGGTTGTCGATGACAGCAAGGGTGTAACCGTGGCTTACGCTTCCACACTGGAAGCTGACCTTCGCGCATTCGACGGAGACAAGACTGCCAAGGCCAAGCGCGTCGGCGAGCTCGTTGCAGAGCGCGCCAAGGCTGCAGGCGTCGAGGCTGTTGTCTTCGACCGTGGCGGTAACAAGTACCACGGCCGCATCGCCGCCGTCGCTGACGGTGCTCGCGAAGGTGGGCTGGCACTGTGACCGTTGAAAATAACGAAAAGGACATTCAGGTGACTGAAGCTGTAGCTGCTGAAGCAACTGAGACCGCACCCGCTGCCGACGACCGCCGCGGCGGACGTCGTGGCGAGCGCGGCGACCGTGGCCAGGGCCGCGGCGACCGTGGTGGCCGTGGTGGCCGCGACGGCGGTCGTGAGGCTGAGAAGAGCCAGTTCGTAGAGCGCGTTGTCACCATCAACCGCGTTGCCAAGGTCGTCAAGGGTGGTCGTCGCTTCAGCTTCACCGCCCTCGTCGTCGTCGGTGACGGCAACGGTATGGTCGGCGTCGGCTACGGCAAGGCCAAGGAAGTTCCCGCTGCTATCGCAAAGGGCGTTGAAGAGGCCAAGAAGTCCTTCTTCCGCGTTCCCCGCGTTGGCAACACCATCCCGCACCGTGTGCAGGGTGAGGCTGCTGCAGGCGTAGTCCTGCTGCGTCCGGCTTCCGCCGGTACCGGTGTTATCGCCGGTGGTCCGGTCCGCGCGGTATTGGAGTGCGTGGGTATCCACGACATCCTCTCCAAGTCGCTCGGTTCTTCCAACGCGATCAACATCGTTCACGCGACCGTTGCCGCTCTGAAGCAGCTCGAAGAGCCCGCTTCCGTGGCTGCCCGCCGTGGCTTGCCGCTGGATGAGGTTGCTCCTGCTGCTCTGGTGCGCGCGCTCCAGAACCAGAAGGCAGGTGTTTAGTCATGGCTAAGAACCTGACTCCCTCCGACGCCAAGTTGGAGATCACCCAGATCAAGGGCGTCATTGGCGCCAAGCAGAACCAGATCGCCACCCTCCGGTCCCTCGGCCTCAAGCGCATCGGACACACTGTTGTCCGCACCGCCGACGCCGTGACCGTTGGAATGCTGAACACGGTTCCGCACCTCGTGAATGTAGAGGAGGCGAAGTAATGGCAGAGAACAAGACCGCCGCAGAGACTGCTGAGAAGCAGAACACTCTGAAGGTCCACCACCTGCGTCCCGCCCCGGGTGCCAAGACCGCCAAGACCCGTGTTGGTCGTGGTGAAGGCTCCAAGGGTAAGACCGCTGGTCGCGGTACCAAGGGTACGAAGGCCCGCTACCAGGTAAAGGCTGGCTTTGCCGGCGGCCAGCTGCCGCTGCACATGCGCCTGCCGAAGCTGCGCGGCTTCAAGAACCCGTTCCGGGTTGAGTTCCAGGTTGTCAACCTGGAGAAGCTCAACGAGCTGTTCCCGGAAGGTGGCGCTGTCACCGTTGAGTCCCTGGTTGAGAAGGGTGCGGTTCGCAAGAACCAGCCCGTGAAGGTGCTTGGCACCGGCGACATCACCGTCAAGGTTGATGTTACGGCCCACGCATTCTCCGCCAGCGCTACGGAAAAGATTGCAGCAGCAGGCGGAAGCACCACTGCTCTCTAAGAGCCAGTGGGGCAGATGCCCGTTGTAAAAAAGATCCCGGTACGCGGGGCTTCGGCCCTGTATACCGGGATCTTTTTGCGTGATTGTGGACTCTCGATTATTACGACGGCGTCACAAGCAGTTAGACTCGGTTGTTGGGTTTCATTGAGCCCGATCACATCCTTGTACTTTCTACTCAGGAGGACGCTTGCTAAGCGCATTCGGCCGGGCGTTTCGGACGCCTGATTTGCGACGCAAGTTGTTGTTCACGCTGGGAATCATCACAATCTTCCGCTTGGGAGCTTTTATCCCCTCGCCTGGTGTGAACTACCAGAATGTCCAGCAATGCTTGAACAGCGGTGACACCTCGCAGGGCATCTACCAGCTGGTGAACTTGTTCAGCGGCGGCGCGTTGCTGCAGGTATCAGTCTTTGCCTTGGGCATCATGCCCTACATCACGGCGAGCATCATCGTTCAGTTGCTTCGGGTGGTCATTCCCCGGTTCCAGCAACTCTACGAAGAGGGCTCCTCGGGACAGTCAAAGCTGACGCAGTACACCCGCTACCTCACTATTGCCCTCGGACTGCTGAACGCCACCACGCTGGTGTCGCTGGCCCGATCCGGCCAGCTGCTCCCGGGCTGCAACCTGCCCATCATTCCTGACGAGAGCATCATCGCCACGATCCTCATCATCATCACGTTGACGGCCGGTACCGGCCTGATCATGTGGATGGGCGAGCTGGTCACGGAAAAGGGCGTGGGCAACGGTATGTCGCTGCTCATCTTCACCTCCATCGCTGCAAGCTTCCCGGGTTCGCTGGGCTCCATCTGGGAGACCAAGGGCCCTGGCACCTTCTTCATGGTGTTGGCTGTCGGCCTGCTGACCGTAGCCTTGGTTGTTTTCGTGGAGCAGTCGCAGCGCCGCGTTCCGGTCCAGTACGCGAAGCGTATGATTGGACGCCGCACCGTGGGCGGAACCAGCACCTACATTCCCATCAAGGTGAACATGGCCGGCGTCGTGCCTGTCATCTTCGCGTCCTCCATGCTCTACCTGCCCGGCCTGATTGCGCAGTTCAACCAGCCGGCACCTGGTGAGCAAATGGCACCCTGGGTTGAGTGGATCACCAACAACCTCACCCGTGGCGACCACCCCATTTACATGGCGCTCTACTTCGCCATGATCGTGTTCTTTACGTACTTCTATGTCGCCATCACCTTCAACCCTGAAGAAGTGTCGGACAACATGAAGAAGTACGGCGGGTTCATTCCGGGCATCCGGGCGGGTAAACCGACCGCGGACTACCTGCAGTACGTGCTTTCCAGGATCACCTTGCCTGGAGCCCTTTACCTGGGCTTCGTGGCATTGATTCCGCTGGTTGCACTCGTCCTGATCAACGCCAACCAGAACTTCCCGTTCGGTGGCACGTCAATCCTGATCATGGTGGGTGTCGGCCTGGAGACCGTCAAGCAGATTGATGCGCAGCTACAACAACGTCACTACGAAGGGCTTTTGCGATGACGAGAATGCTGATCATTGGACCTCCCGGTTCGGGCAAGGGTACACAGGCTGAGCGGATTTCCGAGCGCCTCGGCGTAGTCGCCATTTCCACCGGCGACATCTTCCGTGCCAACGTCAAGGGCGAAACCCCCTTGGGTATCGAAGCCAAGAAGTACATGGACGCAGGCGACTTCGTTCCGGACAGCGTCACGAACGACATGGTTCGGGACCGCCTGAGCCAGAGCGACGTGGAGAACGGCTTCCTCCTGGACGGTTACCCGCGCACCACGGCGCAGGTCGACTATCTGGACCAGATCCTTGCCGAAGGCCAGCAGGAGCTCGACGTCGTGCTCCAGCTGACTGCCGACGACGAAGAGCTGGTAACCCGCCTTCTGGGCCGCGCCAAGGAAACCGGCCGCTCGGACGACAACGAAGCCGTGATCCGCCACCGCCTTGATCTCTATCACGAGCAAACCGAAGCGGTTGTGTCCAAGTACGCCGAGCGTGGCATCCTCACGCAGGTTGATGGCATTGGCGGTATCGATGAAGTTACCGACCGTGTCCTCACGGCGATTGAATCGGCGAAGGCCGTCTAGCGTGTTTTCCACATAGCCGGTCCGCCGGCTCTGGAGCAAGGGGTGTGTCCCGTACCATTGGTGCGGGGCACACCCTTTTCGTTTCGCGGCTGACTGTTGGGGGACCGCATGCAAACTGCTTTATTTGGGCACAGCCGGATTTCGGGGCTTGAGGTTTACCTGCCGCCTGCCCGGCTGGACGCGGCCGCTGTCGAGCGTCGGATTGGCGAGTGCAGTCCGGGGTTCCGGGTTCCGAAGGGGCTTATCGGACGTGTGACGGGCATCCGCTCCCGGAGCGTCATGGCCGATACCGAACAGGCGTCCGATCTTGCGGCCAATGCTGCCGCCAAGGTCATGGCCGAATGCGGACTGCAGGCTCCGGAGGTAGACCTCCTGATTTTCGCCTCGGCAAGCCAGGACATGGTGGAGCCCGCCACCGGACACATGGTTGCGGCAAAACTGGGGCTCGCCTGCCCGGTGATGGACGTCAAGAACGCCTGCAATAGTTTCCTGAACGGCGTTGAAGTGGCCGACTCGTTGATCGGCTCGGGGCGTTACGCCCGGGTGCTGGTAGTGACCGGCGAGTCGCCGTCAAGGGCGGTGCGGTGGCAGGTCCCGGACTTCGAGACCTTCGCGTCCAGCTTTCCCGGCTACACCATGAGCGACGGCGGTGCTGCTGTCCTGCTTGAGGCGGCAGACCATGAGCCGGCGGGTCCCGACGGGACGGCCGGCATCCTCTCCATGGCCTTCACCGCACGGAGCAGCCACTGGTCCGTGGGAACGCTCGCGGCCGGAGGGTCAGCTTTTCCGCGCGATCCTGAGGCTACGTACTTCAGCATGGACGGTGAGAAGCTGAAGGACGCCTTCCTGGATCTTGGGTGCGAGATCCTGGACCAGACCCTCGACCGGCTTGACCTTTCGTGGACGGACTTCGCGGTGGTGTGTGTGCATCAAGTCAGTGCGCCTTACCGGGGAATCTTCGCTGAGCGCGCAGGCGTCCCCACCGAATTACTGGTCCCTTCCGTCGAGGATTTCGGCAACCTTGCTTCGGTCAGCCTTCCGCTGCAACTGAAACTTGCCACGGACAGCGGGCGGTGTGGGCCGGGCGACCTCGTCGCATTGGTGGGCATGGCGGGTGGCGTAAGCCTGGGCATGGCGGTGGTGCGGCTGTGACGGCAGGGAAGACACAGCCCGGTGTGTCGAACCCGGGATTGGCAAGCACGCGTCCCACCCAGCCGTTGTGCGTCGCCGTCCCGATGCTGAACGAGGAGAAACTGGTGCGGCAGACGCTGGAGTCCCTGGCCGCCCAGGAGTTCAAGGATTTCACGGTTGTGGTGGTGGACAACGGCTCCACTGACAGCAGTTGTGACATTGTGGCCGGCTTCGCGGCGGAACATCCCGACATGGACATCCGGCTGGTGCACGAGGCGCAGAAGGGCACCGGCGCGGCAGCAGACACCGGCATGAGGTTTGGTGTGGACCACGGCGCGGTATGGCTGGCCCGCACCGATTCCGATTGCCTGGCAGCTCCCGACTGGACGGCAAGGATCATGGCCGCCTTCGATGACGGGCTGGAACTCATCGCAGGGCAGCTGAACCCGAGACTGGATGAGGAAATCACCGCCGGCGAACGGCGCATGATGCTGCTCGCCGTAGAGGTCGCCTCATTCTTTGGCCGGATTCGTCCCGGCAACAAGGGGGAAGGGTATTTAGGCCCTTACCAGATGCTTCCAGGCTGCAACATGGCCATCACGGCGGAGATGTACCACCGCTCCGGGGGATTCCCCCGTTCCAGGATCGAAGACCTCCACGAGGACCGGGCACTCTCCAACCGCGTGCGCAAGCTGACGCGGAACTACGCCCTCAGACGCGATGTTGTGGTCTTTGGTTCTTCCCGCCGGGTCAAGGCCTGGGGATTGAAGAACACCCTGGCATGGTACGCAGACCACCGGTACCGTCCCGACCACGTGGATATCCGGTGACCAAGGACGCAGCTACCGCCGAACGGTGGGAGCGGCGGATCCACCTTGGTGCCCATCCGTTGCTGTATCCGATGATCCGGGGCCTGGGGAGTGTTCGGCCGGTGGTCCGGCTGCCAGGTCTGGGAGTGCTGGTCAGCGAAGCCGGACTGGTGCGCGAGGTCCTGATGGACCCGGAGAGATTCGTGAAGAACGGTCCCTCGGGTTCGGGCGCCCTCTGGACACCGGTGGTGGGTCCCAAAGCCCTGGTGAACATGGATGGGGAGGAGCACAGGAAGTTGCGGCAGCGCCTCGGCGACCTCTTCACTCCGCGATCCGTGGCGGGGATCGTGGAACCTGCGGCGTCCGCCCTCGGCACGCGGATGACCAGGGAACTGGATTCGGGAGCTTCACTGGACTTGGTGGACTGCGTCAAGGACATGGCCGGAGGAGTCATCTCCAGGCTGCTGGGCGTGCCCGATGACGCGCCAGGGAGGCTGCCCAACAGTGAACTTTTTACTTTGGGCTCGTCCATTTCCTCGCTTGTCCGCCTGGGGCGCCCCACCCTGACGCCCCGGCAAGTCGCCAAGGGCCGCTCCGCCGTCGAAATCCTGGCGGGACCGGCCAGGTTGGCCTACCGCGAGAGCGACCCCGGGACCTTTCCCGGAAGGTTGCGCGAACTCGGGATGTCCGAGGATGAGGCGATGGGCATCATCAGTGCTTTCGTGATGGTGGGCACGGAAACGCTGGTCTCTTTCCTGCCCCGCCTGGTGGCCCTGCTGACCGACAGCGGAAGGATTAAAGGACTGGCCAACGATCGCTCCACCGTTCCTTCCGCTGTCAACGAGGCTCTGCGGTTCACGGTGCCGTCACCCATGATGCTGCGGGACGCAGTGCAGCCAGGGAAGATCGGAGGGGCAGAGGTCCGGGCGGGGGACCGGATCCTGCTTTCCACCATCCACGCCGCCAAGAGCCTGCGCGGTTTCAATCCAGGACAGGCCATGCCCCCGCAAGCACGCCAGTTGTGGTTCGGCGCCGGAGCACATTTCTGTATTGGCATGCCGCTGGCCATGGCCGAGATCAACGCCACGCTGGAACTCCTGCTGGACCGGTATTCGCACCAACCCTGGACCATCTCGTCCCGCCGCGTCAGCCGGGGTGTCCTGATCCCCGGGTATAAGAGTTTGGAGCTGTCCAATGCCTGAGGAATCGGCGCAGGAATCGATGGTCGCTGAGACGGTCAGTGCTGACCTGATCGCGGCCGTGTATGCCGCCGCGGAGCGGTTTCCGGAGCATCCTGCCATCACGGCACCCGGCAGGGCGCGCCGCATCCAAGGCCGGAACGGCACTCCTTCCGTGAAGCCCGGGAAGACCATCACCTACCGTGAACTGGTGGAGGGGATCGAAGCCACGGCGCTGAGCCTCCAAGAGGATGGCTTCGGCGCCGGGGAGCGCATGTTGTTCTCCGTGCGGCCCAGTCCGGCGGCGTTCATCCTGGCCTTGGGTGCCGTCCGGGCGGGCGGTTCGGTGGTCTTTATTGATCCGGGAATCGGGCCGTCCCTGTTTCGCGACCGTGCTGGGCTTGCCGCTCCGCGGTGGGCAGCCTCGGAGTCGCTCCTGTATGCGCTGAGCACCAAAAGCCCTTTGCGGCCCCTTGCCCGGCGCAGGGGATTGCTCCTCCCGGACTATGGCGCCATGGATGTCCGCCACTACTATTCGGGGCCGTGGCTCCCCGGTGTGCCATCGGGTGCGACGCCGGTCAGAGCCCTTGCTGCGAAGGCAACACCGGCGACGGCGGCCATCGCCGCCAATACGGCCGCGACCCATGCCGGCGCAGAAGTGAACGCTTCCTCGCAGGAAGCTGTCATCATCTTCACCTCGGGGACCACCGGTGCTCCCAAAGGCGTCGTCCACACCCGCGGCTCGCTCGCGGCGGGTTTTGAACAACTGAGTACGCGCTGCACCTTCAGGGAGGGCGACAGGGTCCACTCGGAGCAGCTCATGATGGGCCTGCCGGCCCTCATTGCAGGCGCTCACTGGACCATGCCTGCCTACGGGTTCTCCTCCCACATAGACCCGCTCCGTCTGGCCGGTGAATTGGGGCCGGTGGCCGGCAAACGCACAGCGTACGACGGCGCCACCCACCTTTTCCTGGTGCCGTCACAGTTGGCGCCCATCCTCGATTCGATCGACGACGGAACAGTCACACTGCCGTCCTCGCTGAGGACAGTCATGCTTGGCGCTGCGCCGATCCTGGCACCCTTCCTGAAACGGGCGATGCGTCTGCTCCCGGGCATCGACTTCAAGCTGATCTACGGCATGACGGAAGCTCTCCCGATCGCGGTAGCCGACGGACTGGAGAAACTGGCCTTCGCATCGGGAGCAGAGGCCGAGGTCACCACTCCGGATGGCAGCGGCGAAGGTGACTTCCTGGGCGAGCCGCTGCCCGCCGTCGGAATCCGGGTGGCAGCAGACCACGAACTGTCTGTCCGCGGTCCCAACGTGTGCCATGGCTACCTGGGCGAAGATCCGATGGTGGAACACGCTACGGGGGACCTGGTGCGGTTGGACAACGGTGGCGGTGGTGCACCGAGGCTGGTGATGATCGGGCGTAAGAAGGACATGATCATCCGAGGTAAAACCAATATCTACCCGGCGCTGTACGAACCCGTCATTGCAGGGATCACCGGAGTACAGCATGCGGTGATGGTCGGCGTGCCGGATGACATCGGCGACGAAGCGGTGTGGCTGGCGGTCGTCCCCATGGCAGGAGAACCGGTTGCCACAGTAAAGTCGCGTCTGGACCGTGAACTCCCCAGGCTCATCGACGAATCCGCGCTCCCGGACCACATCGAATTCCTGGCTGCCATTCCCTTGAGCGGCAGGCATCGGAAACCGAACCGTGACGTGCTGCGGCAGGAGTTCGCGTCCCGCACCGGCACAGGGGCGGCACAATGAGGATCGCGGTCACCGGAGCTACCGGATTCGTCGGGGGAGCCGTGGCAAGCGCCGCGGAAGCGCAGGGCTGGGAGGTGGTCCGCTTCGCCAGACGGCGTGGACCCGGCCTCACCTACTGGGACATGACAGGTCTGCCGCCGGCCCGTGTTCCCCGGGTCGACGCCGTGGTGCATGCGGCGGCACACGTTGCCGACTGGGGCGATGCGTCCCTCTTCCATCGGGCAAACGTCCTGGGCACCCGCGCCATCGCTGAGGCCTTCGCCGGAACCCGCTTGGTTCACATATCAAGTTCAAGCGTCTACCCCTGGTGGGAGCCGTGCGTTAACCGTGCGGAGGACGAGGTGGCCACCCGCCACCTCAACGCATACGGACACAGCAAGACGCTCGCCGACGTCGAGGCCCGTCGCCATGGCAATGCCGTGGCCCTGCGCCCTCACGGTGTCTACGGCCCGGGTGACCGGACGCTCCTGCCCCGCCTGATCAGCAACGTCCGGAATGGCCACCTGCTGAGTGTCGGAAACCCCCAGGTGAAGCACCAATTGACACACGTGGACAACCTGGCGCGGGCTGTCCTGGCCTCTTGCCAGTCAGAGGTTCGGGGAGCCGTCAATGTTGGTGACGCCGGGCCTGTGGAACTCGGCGACGTCCTTCGACAAGTACTCGATGCCACAGGACTCGACGGGGTGGCCATCAGGTACCTTCCGGAGCAAGCGGCCATGGCTCTGGCCCGCGCGTCGGAGACGCTGTCGCGGGCCACCGGCCGAACTCCACGGCTCACGCGCTACGCGGTCAGCCAACTTGGCCGGGAACGAACCTATTGTCTGGAACGGCTCCGCCGGGAGTTGGGAATCGAGCCAATTTCGACCACGGTCGCTGATGCGGGAAAATGGTTCAAGCACGGGGCCTGATCGGCTCCGACAGTAAACCTTCCAGAGGAGAACATGGCGTTCGGTCAGCCCCGCATTGAATACAAGACCAACGAGCAGATGCGCAAGATGCAGGAGGCCGGTCTTGTCTTGAGCCGCGCACTTGATGCTGCAGTTGCGGCGGCCAAACCGGGCGTCACTACCAAGGACCTGGACGAGGTCTTCGCCGCAGTCCTCAATGATGCAGGAGCCAAGTCGAACTTCCTCGGCTATCACGGGTTCCCTGCCACCATCTGCACGTCGGTCAACGAGGAAGTGGTCCACGGGATCCCGGGGGGCAAAGTCCTCAACGACGGCGACATCATTTCCATTGACGGCGGCTGCATCGTTGACGGCTGGCACTCGGACTCTGCGCGGACGGTCATCGTCGGCACGGCCGACCCCGAAGACCAGCGTCTTTCCGACGTCACTGAAGCTGCCATGTGGAGGGGTATCGCAGCCTTGGCCAAGGGCAAGTTCGTCGGAGACATCGGCAATGCGATCGATGATTACGTGTCCTCTGTCCACGGCAAACCGCTGGGCATCCTGGAAGACTACGTCGGCCACGGTATTGGTTCCGAGATGCACATGGCCCCGGACGTTTTGAACTACCGGACCAGCCACCGTGGCCCGAAGATCCGCCCGGGCCTGTGCCTTGCCATTGAACCGATGTTGGTTCGAGGCGGCATTGAAACTGCCACCCTCGACGACGACTGGACCGTTGTCACCACGGACGGCAAACGTTCGTGCCAGTGGGAGCATTCGGTAGCCGTCCACGAAAAGGGCATTTGGGTCCTGTCCGCCCCCGATGGTGGCGCAGAGCAGTTGGCGCCGCTCGGCGTCGTGCCTGTCCCCATTCCGTAAGCAGTGAAACACGGGAGCCGGGCTGCTGAAGCAGCCCGGCTCCCGTTTTGCCGCGGGGGTATCAGGCCTTCAACTTCGGCTGCACATCCTTGGTGTAGATGCCCTCAAGCGTTTTCTTGAGCTCGGTCATGGTTGCCTTTACATCGCCCTGTTGCGTCAGGATCTTGGCCGCGGCCTTGGCCATCTCCTGGTCGGCGCCCGGCAGGAACACGCGTGCGTTGTCCTGGACCCTGGTGACAGCGAGCTGGTCCATGGCTGTCTTGATCTGCGGTGTGGCGGCGAGGACAGCCGACATGTCAGCCGAGAGACGCGTCGGCATGTATCCGGTTGCGGCAGAGAAGGCCGCCGTGTTCTCGGGCTCGGTCATGAACTTCAAGAACGTCGCGGCCGCCAGCTGTTCCTCCTTGGAGATGCCGCTCGGGATGCCCAGGCCGGCTCCGCCGGTGGGGCAGACTCCGCTGGGTACCTCCGGGCCGCCCGGAAGGAACCCGACGCCCACGTTGAACTTGGCTGCCTTCAGGACGCCCAACAGGGAACCGGTCGAGGAGATGGTGGAGGACGTGATCCCGGCGGCGAAGTCGTCCGCGGCTTCCTTCGAGGAAACACCAGCCCACGCGTCCTTGTAGATGGAATCCTGGGCCCACTGCAGTGCGGCAACCGACTCGGCCGAATCGCACGTGATGTCCCAGTCCTTGGACCAGCTGCCGCCCCAGCCCCACAGGTTGTTCTGCAAAGTCCACCCTGCGTAGCCCGCAAGCGCGGGGTAGATGTAGGCGTACTGCGCGCCCGAGGTGGCCTTGAGCTTGGGTGCCCAGTCGGCGAATTCCTGCCAAGTGGCCGGTGCGCGGTCGGGCAGCCCGGCGGCTTTGAAGTGGTCCTTGTTGTAGTAGAACAGCGGGGTGGAACGGCCGTAAGGGAGCGCCCACTGCTTGTCGTCGTACTTGTAGTCATCCACCAGCGACTTCTGGAAGTAATCGATCCTGATGTCCAGCTGTTTCACCAAGCCATCAAGGGGGATAATGCTGCCGTTGGAGAAGTAGCGGAACCACCACACGTCGGAGAGGACCACCAGCGCGGGCAGACCCGTCTTGGCGGCCTGCGACGTCTGGAACTTCTGCGCGATCTCTTCGTAGTTGGCGCCGGCCGTGACCAGGTTGACCTTGATGTCCGGGAACTTGGCATGGAACTTCTCGATGATGGCCTTCTCCACATCCTGCGACTTGCCCGGGTGGTTGGTCCAGAAATCGATGGAGGCGGCCGGCTTCACGCCGCTGAAGTCAAGCGCTGCAGTGTCGACGGCGTCTGCCGTGCCCGCCGTCGAAGGCCCGCCGCACGCGGCGAGGGCCGCGGCTCCGGCTCCAAGTCCGGCCAGGCCCAGGAAATGTCGGCGGTCAAGGTTGGTACGCATGGTGCTTCCTCTCAATAACTTCACTAGGGGTATTTCGATGCGAATGGTGCGATGGGAGAAAATCAGCCCGTGACGCTGCCTTGCGTCAGGCCGGCCACGATGTAGCGCTGGAGCGCGGCAAAGACCAGCAGGATGGGGACGATGACCAGCACTGCCCCGGCCATGAGGATTCCCCACCCGGCCCCGTTGCTCTCGGAGTTCTGCAGCAACGTCAAGCCCACAGGCAGCGTCATGGTTTCAGGACGGTCGGTGATGATGAGCGGCCAGATGTAGTCGTTCCATTCGCTGACCACGGTCACCAAAGCGACCGTAGCTATCGACGGCACGGACACCGGCACGATGATCTGCCAGAGCCGCCGCCAATGGCCCGCGCCGTCAATTTCCGCGGCTTCCAGGATCGACGGCGGCAGGGTCAGGAAGTGCTGTCGCAGGAGGAAGGTTCCAAACGCCGTGCCTAGACCGGGGAGGATGATGCCCCACAAAGTGTTCTTGCCGCCCATGCCGGCGATCAGGATGTAGTTGGGCAGGATGGAAACCTGGGCCGGGACCATGAGCGCCACGAGGATCAGCACGAAGATCACGTTTTTGAAGGGGAAGCGCACGAAGACCAGGGCATAAGCGGTCAGGATGGCCAGAATGACCTTGATGGAAGCACCAACCACAGTGACGATCAGGCTGTTGGCGAAGAACTGTGCGAAGGGGACGGTCGTCATCGCCGTGGCGTAGTTCTCCAGGTTCAGGGACTCCGGCAGGATCTTCAGATCCATGGTGACGATCTCGCCCGGTTGCTTGAAGGAACTCAACACCATCCAGAGCAGCGGAAGGAACACGACCAGCGTGGCGATGATCAGGGGAACGTAGCCGGTTGCCACGGTCTGGAGCAGGTTCGCGCTGGAGAAGGGCCTCGGCCTCCCATGCTGCGTCGACTCCTTCGGGGCCTCTGGCCGGTCCTGCGGGGAAACCACGACGGCGGCTGGTGACGGTGCGCTCATGAGTAGTGGACCTTTCGCTCGACGAACCGCAGTTGGAGGACCGTAATGATGAGCAGGATGGCGAAAAGGATCACCGAGATCGCGGCTGAGTAGCCTGCCCGGTTGTAGGCTCCGAAGGCCTGCAGATATGCCTCGTAAATCAGGGTGCTGGTGCCGTTGCCCAGGGGAGTCATGATGCGGATCAGGTCGAACGCCTGCAAGGAACTGAGCATGGTGGTGATCAGCAGGAAGAACGTGGTGGGAGAGAGCAGCGGCAAGGAGATGTTGAAAAATCTCCGCACGCTGTTGGCCCCATCCAACGCGGCAGCTTCCATCACATCGCGGGGGAGGGACTGCAGCCCGGCAAGATACACCACGGCGCAATACCCCAGGTTCTTCCAGACGTAGACGATGATCACCATTACCAACGACAACTGGGGATCGTTGATCCATTGAGGACTTTGCTGCCCAAGGCCACGCAGGATCCACGCCAGCACGCCGTATCCGGGATCGAAAATGAAAAGCCAGACCAGGCCAACACCCACACCGGAAAGGACATAGGGGGCGAACACCGCAGAGCGCGCAAACGTGGTCCCACGGACGTTCGAGTTCAAGGCGAGGGCGACCAGCAAGCCGAGAACCATCGAGCCGCCCACCGTCACCAACGTAAAGACCGCCGTGGTCCCCAAGACCTTGGACGCGTCCTCGCCGGTGAAGAACGTGACGTAGTTCTGCAGCCCCACCACCGTGGCTGACGCAGAACCCAGGGTCCAATCCAGCGTCGAGTAGTAGATGTTGTTGATCAGGGGCCAATAGGTGAAGGTGCCAATCAGCACCAGGTTAGGCAGGGCCATGGCCAGGAAAACCAGGAAGTCCTTGCGGCTGCGGGCGGACCAGCGCCTTCTTCCCGGAGCAGGCCGGCCCGCTTGCACCGGTGGTCCCGGCCGTGTGGTGTCCGGCCTGCCTGCAGGCGCGATGCTGCTGTGAATCTGTCGGGTAGTCATGGGTCACTAACGTTTCGGACGAATGTGGGGCGCCGGCTCCGTTCAGGGCGGCGAAGACAGGCCTAGCTCACCACACCGACAGTGGCCGATTGCGCCAAATCCGGGGGCCGTAGCGATAGTTGTCTTACACTTCCCAACCCGTTTACTCGGCGTTACTCGGGTGTTCGTACTTGAGGCTCGACTCCCACTTGCAACCGCATCGCCCCCGGCTGGCCCTCAAAGCGCGGGCGTGCAGGTGGAGAATGGAGCCATGAATTCGATCACCGATGTTGCCGGGATACGGGTTGGGCATGTGCAGAAGGTTGGGGAGGGGTGGTTGTCCGGGGTGACTGTCGTTCTTCCTCCGGTGGGAACCGTGGGGTCCGTGGATGTTCGTGGTGGAGGTCCGGGGACGCATGAGACCGATGCGCTGGATCCGACCACCCTGGTTTCCACCGTCGATGCCGTGGTGCTGACAGGGGGCAGCGCCTTTGGCTTGGCCTCGGCCGGCGGGGCTCAGCTGTGGTGCGAGGAGCAGGGGAGGGGCTTCGCTGTTCCCGGGACCGTGGTGCCGATCGTGCCGGCAGCTGCCATCTTCGACCTTGGACGGGGTGGAGACGTCAAAGCACGGCCCGATGCGGACATGGGCTACCAGGCAGCCGCCGCAGCGTTCGCCTCAGGTGACCATGCCGCCGTCGAGCGTGGAAACGTCGGGGCCGGGACCGGTGCCGTCATTGCGCGCAGCCAGTACAAGGGCGGCATTGGTACGTCGTCCATGGCTCTTGACGGCGGGGTGGTTGTTGGAGCCCTTGCCGTGGTGAATGCGCTGGGTTCGCCGGTGTTTGGTCCTGCGGACCTGAAGCCCTCAGCGGGCTCGATGGTCCCGCCCCAGGGTCTCAATACGACCTTGGTGGTGATTGCGACCAATGCGGTGTTGGATGTGGCCGAGTGCAAGCGGACGGCATCTGCCGGGCATGCGGGGTTGGCCCGGGCCCTGGATCCGTCCCATACCCTGGCGGACGGCGATACCGTGTTCGCTTTGGCGACCGGCGCCGTCGGGCTTGACCGCAGTACTGAACAAGCGAGGCAAGTCTCCTTGATAACGCTCCAAAGCGCCGCGGCGGAAGCGGTTCGTTTGGCCATTCTGGATGGCGTCCTTGCGGCGGAAGGCGTCTCGACGGCGGCAGGTGATTTCCCGGCGTTCGGGACTGCGGGGGAGTGACGGCGGCGGATGCTTGCGCTACCATGGACGGATTTAACTTTCCGGCCTGATTGGCGTAGAGTTATTTGTTGGTTGTCTGTGCAGCCACGCCCTTTTTAGTGTCGTGGTTCAAGAGGGCCAAGCAAACAAAAAACGTCCGCTGGATCTTCGGTGCCTAACTGAAGGACGGCGGCAAACAACAGTTAGCGGAGGATATGGCCAAGAAGGACGGGGTCATTGAGATCGAGGGCGTTGTGACTGAGGCGCTGCCCAATGCGATGTTTCGCGTTGAGCTCACCAACAAGCACGTCGTTCTCGCACACATCTCTGGGAAGATGCGACAGCACTACATTCGAATCCTCCCCGAGGACCGGGTAGTGGTTGAGCTGAGCCCATACGACCTCACACGTGGTCGTATCGTCTACCGCTACAAGTAAATTGCTGGGCGGCCAGGCAGTAGTGCCTAAGCCGCTCCAGCAGATCAACTGCAAAACACGCAAAGGAACGCCATGAAGGTCAAGCCGAGCGTCAAGCAGATCTGCGACAAGTGCAAAGTGATCCGCCGTAACGGCCGGGTCATGGTGATCTGCGAGAACCCGCGCCACAAGCAGCGCCAGGGCTAATTCCCCTTCCGGGAATCAGCGCCCGCAAGGGCAAACCTGGGTTGCTAGCCCACGCAAGTAAATAAAGGCAGCACAAGCTGTGCCAGGACTGCATTACAGAGCCTGGTCAGCGAACCCCCGGTCGGAGGCTGGGGCCACACTGAACGTGTGGGTGTACTGCCTACGACCTCCGGTTTATTCAAGGAGTACCGCCACTATGGCTCGTCTCGCTGGCGTAGACATTCCCCGCGAAAAGCGGTTGGAAATTGCGCTTACTTACATCTACGGCGTGGGCAAGACCCGTGCACACGAAACCCTGGCTGCCACCGGCATCAGCGCCGACGTTCGCGTCAAGGACCTGACTGACGCCGAACTGGTTCAGCTGCGTGACTACATTGAAGGCAACTACAAGGTTGAGGGTGACCTTCGCCGCGAGGTAGCCGCTGACATCCGCCGCAAGGTTGAGATCGGCAGCTACGAAGGCCTGCGCCACCGCAAGGGCCTGCCCGTACGCGGACAGCGTACGAAGACCAACGCTCGTACCCGCAAGGGCCCGAAGCGCACCGTCGCCGGCAAGAAGAAGGCCGGACGTTAATCCCTCGGGATTGACCTGGTTTTCCCCCGATAACTTTCTGTAGGAGAAACAATGCCCCCGAAGACTCGTGGAGCGGTTCGTAAGCCGCGTCGCAAGGATAAGAAGAATATTGCGCTTGGCCAGGCGCACATCAAGAGCACCTTTAACAACACCATCGTGTCCATCACGGACCCGAACGGTGCTGTCATCTCATGGGCTTCCGCCGGTGAGGTTGGCTTCAAGGGCTCCCGTAAGTCCACTCCCTTCGCTGCCCAGATGGCTGCTGAAGCCGCTGCAAAGCGCGCTCAGGAGCACGGTCTGCGCAAGGTTGACGTATTCGTCAAGGGCCCGGGATCCGGACGCGAAACCGCAATCCGTTCGCTTCAGGCCGCTGGCCTCGAGGTTGGCTCCATTCAGGACGTCACCCCCAGCGCCCACAACGGTTGCCGCCCGCCGAAGCGCCGCCGCGTCTAATTAGGTCTTCCCTGCCTGACCGGCCGGGCCTGCTGTGGAGAGTTTCGACACTCCATAAGCATGGCCCGGCTGGTCAGGCTGGAAACCGAAGCCGATTTCCACCACCTGTGTTGCGTCATATAGCGGATGCTCGCCGAAAGGAAACCTAAGTGCTCATTGCACAGCGCCCCACCCTGTCTGAAGAAGTTGTATCCGAGAACCGCTCCCGTTTCATCATTGAACCGCTGGAGCCGGGCTTCGGCTACACCCTCGGAAACTCCCTCCGCCGTACCCTGCTCTCCTCCATCCCCGGTGCTGCTGTAACCAGCATCCGGATCGATGGCGTGCTGCACGAGTTCACCACGGTTCCGGGTGTCAAGGAAGATGTCACCGAGATCATCCTGAACATCAAGAACCTTTCGGTTTCCTCCGAGCACGATGAGCCGGTTGTTGCGTACCTGCGCAAGCAGGGCCCCGGAGTCGTCACCGCCGCGGACATCGCTCCGCCGGCCGGCGTCGAATTCCACAACCCGGATCTGCACATTGCCACTCTGAACTCGAAGGGCAAGTTCGAACTCGAACTGACCATCGAGCGCGGCCGTGGCTACGTTTCGGCAGCTCAGAACAAGTCCGGCGACTCCGAGATTGGCCGTATTCCGGTTGACTCGATCTACTCGCCGGTCATGAAGGTAACTTTCCGCGTGGAAGCTACCCGTGTTGAGCAGCGCACCGACTTCGACAAGCTCATTGTCGACGTCGAGACCAAGCAGGCAATCGCTCCGCGCGATGCTGTTGCTTCCGCAGGCACCACCCTGGTGGAACTGTTCGGTCTGGCTCGTGAGCTGAACACCGCAGCTGAAGGTATCGAGATTGGCCCGTCGCCGACGGACGCTGCACTTGCAGCTGACATGGCTCTGCCGATCGAGGATCTGGACCTTACCGTCCGTTCCTACAACTGCCTCAAGCGTGAGGGCATCCACACCGTGGGTGAACTCGTTGCCCGCTCCGAGGCTGACCTGATGGACATCCGTAACTTCGGTGCGAAGTCCATTGACGAGGTCAAGGCAAAGCTCGTCGAACTGGGTCTGTCCCTCAAGGACTCCCCTCCCGGTTTCGATCTCGCAGCCCGCGCCGCAGCCATCGAAGAGGACGACGCCGCGTTCAGCGACGACGAGCTCTAAACAGCAGATCTTGGCCGCCGGGTCCAGCGATGGACCTGACCGGCTTACACAACAGGAGAAATAACTATGCCTACCCCCACTAAGGGTCCGCGCCTCGGAGGCGGCCCGGCTCACGAGCGCCTGATGCTCGCGAACCTGGCAGCTGCTCTGTTTGAGCACAAGCGCATCACCACCACGGTTACCAAGGCCAAGCGCCTGAAGCCGTACGCAGAGCGTCTGGTCACCTTCGCCAAGCGTGGCGACCTCGCTTCCCGCCGCCGCGTTCTCGGCCTGATCAGCGACAAGGGCGTTGTCCACGAGCTGTTCACCGACATCGCCGGCGCCGTTGCCAACCGCGATGGTGGCTACACCCGCATCACCAAGATCGGCAACCGCAAGGGCGACAACGCTCCCATGGCTGTCATCGAGCTCGTTCTCGAGCCGGTCTCCCCGAAGCAGGCCGTAGTTGCTGAAGCAACTGCTGCCGCTGCCAAGGCTGCTCCGGCTGCCGAAGCTCCGGTTGCTGAGGAAGAGGTCGTTGAGACCGAAGCTGCTGAGACCGAAGAGGCTCCGGCCGCTGAGGCCGAGGCTACTGAAGCTGAAGCTGCTGAAACCGAAGAGGCTCCGGCCGCTGAGGACAAGAAGTAATTCACTGAATTCTTCCCAGTAGACTTAAGTCTATGAACGAACGAAAACCCGCTGCCCCCGTTTTGGGGGGCGGCGGGTTTTTGCGTGTCCGGCTTGATCTTTCGTACGACGGCGGCCCCTTCAGCGGATGGGCGCTGCAACCGGGCCTTCGGACGGTGCAAGGTTCCCTTGAAGAAGCATTGGCCCTTCTCCTGCAGCGACCGGTCCGAGTGACCGTTGCGGGGCGAACGGACGCAGGCGTCCACGCCCGCGGTCAAGTGGTACACCTGGACGTTACCGAAGCCGAGTGGCTGTCACTGCCGCGTGGGCACGAACTCGATCCCGCCGTCGCGCTTTTGCGTCGCCTCCGTGGTGCCTTGAGCCGGATTCTGGGCGACCTTACGGGTGCGGTGGAAGTGCACGACGCCGGTCTGGCGCCGGAAGGCTTCGACGCCCGCTTTTCGGCGTTGTGGCGGAGGTACAGTTACCGGATTGCCGACGGCCCGGAACGGTGGGATCCGGTCTTACGGGGGATCACGTTGTGGCATAAGGCGCCCCTGGATGTAGCGCTCATGAACGAGGGTGCCTCGGCATTGCTGGGCCTCCAGGATTTCCGTTCTTACTGCAAGCCACGTGAGGGTGCCACAACCGTCCGTGAGTTGCAGGAATTCTCGTTTGCACGTGGGAGCGACGGAGTCATCGTTGCCACCGTGCAGGCGGATGCCTTCTGCCACAACATGGTGCGCTCCTTGGTGGGATCCGCGCTGCGTGTGGGGGAGGAGTTGGAGACTCCGGCCTGGCTGCATGCGCGCCTCTTGGAACGTCGACGGGACGCGAAATCTGTGCTCGCAGCACCGCACCCCTTGGTGCTGGAGGAAGTTGCTTATCCGTCGGATGCCGAGATGCAGGCCCGGGCTGAGCTAACACGGGCCCGGCGGGAGTAAGCCTCTTCCGTGTCGGGACTTTCCGCGGACGTGGGAGGACCCCCTCCCGGCTCTGGGTACCGGAAGGGGGCCGTTGGGGCACTCCGTGGTCTGGGTCCGCGGAGTGCCGGTCTATTCCCCGCACGAGATGATCAGTCAGCTGAAGGTTTCGGCAATTTTGATCACGGCGGGACCCAGAAGGACTATGAAGAGCACTGGGAAGATTGAAAACAGCAGCGGGAAAAGTACCTTGACCGGCAATTTCATCGCCTTTTCCTCAGCATTTTGACGCCGCTTGACTCGAGCCTGTTTGGCCTGGGCCCGAAGTACATTGGCGATCCCAATGCCGTACTTGTCGGCTTGGATGACAGCGAGGACGAAGCTGCGAACGTCGGGGACTGTGGAACGTTCTGCAAGTGCTTCGTACGCCTCCTGACGTGGACGCCCGACTTGAATGTCCTGAAGAGTTCGCATGAGCTCATGTGCCAGTGGACCGTCCCCGTACGCTGAAGCACGCTCCATGGCGGATTCGAACCCAAGCCCTGCCTCCACCGAGATCAACATCTGGTCCAAGGTATTCGGAAACTCCACTTGTATGGCTTCCTGACGTTTGAGTCCTGTGTTGTACACAAGGAGGTCGCAAATGAAGTAGAGGAAGATGATGAGGAAGATACATAAACCGATACTCAGCGGGCCCGGATTTGCCAGAACCACCAGCAGACCCCCAACGGCTCCTGAAACCGCAAGGACCGGCTTCAATGCGATGAGCCTCGTCAGCGGCATGGATTTCGGACGTCCTGCCAAGGCGAGCCAGTGATCGAGTTTGGCTTCATAAGTTCCAGGAGTTAGCTTTCGGGCCACTCCCAGAAGCATGGGTGGATGTTGGACGTTACCACCTGCCCCTTGTGCAAAACCGGAACCCAGGTTGCTGTGGATCGCGACGATGCCCTTTCGGTCGATTGTTGCCAACGACCAGGTGAAGTAGGCGAGCGGAAGGATAATGGCTGCAATGATCAACCATAAGGTGAGCGTCATGACAGTCCTCCTAGAACGTGATCTTTACAGTGCGGCTCATCCAGAAGCCACCAACGGCGAAGAGGATGGCGCTGGCGATCAGCAGGGCGATCCCGACAGGGTGGGTGACGAAGACTGACATGTATTTAGGATTCATCAGTGTCAGGAGAAGGCCTACGCCTATTGGTAGAGCCATGAGGATGTAGGCCGACATCTTTCCCTCGGCGCTAAGGGCTTTGACGTGGGCCTTGATTTCTCCGCGTTCGCGAATAGTTCCCGCAACTTGCTCCAGGACCTCGGCCAGATCGCCACCAACCTCCCGATTAATCTGGATCGCCTGCCCTATCCAGCGGAAGTCTTCGCTGTCCATCCGGCCGGCACATTCTTCAATGGCTTGGCGGGGATCCCTGCCGATTCTTACCTCGTTGACAATGCGGGAGAGTTCCTCGGCGGTGGGTGCCTGCACTTCTTGTGCGGCTGCCTCAAAGGATCGCATGATGCTGTGTCCCACTTTGAGGCCGCCGATCAGCATCTGGATGGTGTCCGTCAGTTGTGCATCAAACTTGGCACGGCGCTTTTCCGTCTTAACAACCAGAACCAGCTTGGCTACGCATGGAGTTATTAGAGCCATCAGGATTCCGATCACCATGGAAAGAAGCAGCGATCCGAGGACACCCACGGCGACAGTCACGATCGCGACCATGACAGTGAAATCAGCCGGTGCTTGTTTCACGCCCGCGTTGTAAAGGATCTCCCGGTTAAATGGTCCTCCGGACCGGCCAATCGCAGTATCGACCATGTGGACGGCGGACTGGGAGACTCTCCCCACCGCTGAGTCACCTATTGGAGCGCCGAGTCGACGGCGATCAACGGGAAGCCGGCCATTTCGCGGTTTCAGGACAAATACGACCACGATGACGAGGGCGGCCAGGCAAAGGCCGATGGCCGTCACGAAGAATATTGGAGATTCCATAACTATCGCCTTCCCACAACAACAGGAGCTACGCCGAAAACTGAGGGCGCAACGGTGATACCGAGTTCGGTGAAGCGGTCCAGGAACCGGGGGCGGATGCCTGTCGGAAGGGCACGCCCCAGAAAACGGCCCTGAGCATCGATTCCAGCAGAATAATCAAAGAGAAAAGCATCCTGCAGTGTCACGATGTCACCCTCCATCCCTTGCACCTCGGTGATGTGGGTTACCCGCCGGCTCCCATCGCGGAGGCGGGTGACCTGCACAATGAGGTCGACTGCTGACGACACCTGCTCGCGGATGGCCCGGAGCGGAAGATCCATTCCGGCCATGAGGACCAGCGTCTCCAGACGGGCGATTGCGTCCCGGGGAGAATTGGCGTGGACAGTTGATAGTGAGCCGTCGTGTCCAGTGTTCATCGCCTGGAGCATGTCCAAAGACTCACCTCCACGGACCTCGCCCACAATGATGCGGTCGGGACGCATACGAAGTGAGTTCCGCACGAGGTCCCGGATGGTGATGGCACCCTTGCCTTCGATATTGGGTGGCCTGCTCTCCAACCGGACCACGTGGCGCTGCTGCAGCTGCAGTTCCACCGCGTCCTCGATGGTGACGATGCGGTCGGACTCAGGAATGAAGGACGACAGTACATTGAGCAGCGTCGTTTTTCCTGTACCAGTGCCGCCGGAGACGATCACATTCAGCCGTGCCCGGACACACGCGCTCAGGAGCTCCGCCATCTCCTGAGTCACAGATCCCCATTCAATAAGGTTTCGAACCGTGAGCGGTATGTGGCTGAACTTCCTGATAGTGAGCGATGGGCCGTTGACAGCCAACGGAGGGATGATCGCGTTGACACGGGAACCGTCTTCCAAGCGGGCGTCAACCAGGGGAGAAGATTCGTCAATGCGGCGGCCAACCTTGGAAACGATCCGCTCAATGACCTTCCGAAGGTGGTCATCCGAGCTGAACTGCAGCTCTGTCATGACCAGCTGGCCGTGTCGCTCCACGTAAATCTGATCAAAGCGATTCACCATGACTTCCGTGATGGAAGGGTCCTCCAGCAAGCGCTGCAGGGGACCGAAGCCCATCACTTCGTCGGAAATCTCGCGGATAAGCCTCCGACGTTCGTCCGGGGATAACGGGACCTGCTCCTCATCAATAACTGCTGATAATTCGTCCACTGCGAAGGATCGAAGGTCCTCTTCGGAGGATGATGTATCCCCGATCCTCGTGCCCATCCGATCAAAGAGGGCCGAAGCAGCCCGTTGCTTGAGCCCTGAAAGAGCGTCCGCGACCGGGGCAGAGGGTGCTCCGCCCAACATAGGAGCGGTTGGCGCTGACAAAGCGGTTCCGAACGAAGTAGCAGAATCACCTGGTGCCGCTGGTTCTGACGATGTCTCGACTATCCCGTTGCTGGCAAAGGGACTGTTCTTTGAAAGCCTTTCTGACAGTTTCATGACACCACCACCCGCCGGTGCAGTTTGTTCTGAGGCGAGGATTCCAGACGCGGGTCGAACCGTTGAACAAGCTTCCTCAGTCCCTTGATGGCCGAATCCCGTGCAGTTCCCTGAAGCACAGGGATGCCCCGGTTCGTTGAGTAGGGGAGAGTTCGGGACCGGGGAATGACTGTATCGACGGGCACCCCGATGGTAGCTTCAACATCCTGGACCGAGAGACCGCTTTTCCGGTCCGCAAAGTTCAAGACCGTATGCCGGCCATGAGGCAAAAGCTGCAGCTCCTTTAGAACGCTGAAGGATTTTCGGAGACCTCTGATGCTGGGTACATCCATGCCGCAGACCCAGACTCCGTCGGTTGCCAGCTCAAGGGTGGCCAGGCAGTGCTCGCCCAGTCCCGGCGCCGTGTCCACCACGACATACTTGAACTCCGTTGCAAGCTGGTTAAGGAGTCGTGTTACGTGATCAGCCGTGATGTAGTCCGACTCCGAGGGCTTCTGTGGTGCGCAGAGCGCGTAGATGCCAGCCGGATGGACCGTCAAGAAGGCTTTGAGAACCATGGAATCCTGGGCGGCAGCCCCGTGGACTGCCTCGGTGATGGAGTGTTCAGGTTCCAACAACAGGCCGGAAGCGACATCTCCGAACTGCAGGTCCAAGTCCACGATGACCACACTCATCGGTGCAAGAGCGCCCAACCCAATTGCCAGATTGGTGGCAACCGTTGTTTTTCCTACGCCACCCTTAGGCGACATGACGGCTATGACGCGGCCTCTTTCCTGGCCCGACTCGGCGGCTGGCTGCATGCCGCGTCGCCGGCTCGCCGCGGCCAAGCATGCGCGCTCAAGGAGAATCCTTAGCTCGTTGACCTCAGCCTCCGGGGCGACCACGTCTCTTACGCCTGCATGCATGGCCTTGAGCACAACATCCGCGGTGGGCTCTGCCACCATCAAAAGACTGATCTCCGGATATTGAAGATCGATCACCGTAGCCAGCTTGAACGCTTCTTCAGGGTTGACGCCCGGACCGAGAATAATGACCTCGGGCGGAGCACCCGTCAGTTGTTTGAACATGTCCTCTGTCCCGCTGCGCAGGACATCCGGCGACAGAGTCTGCAGGTCTCCATGCAAGGCTCCTGCGATGGCCTGGCGTACGCGGGCTTCGAAATCACGGACGGCAGTGATGGCTACAAAGCGGCTCATTGGACCAGCCCTCCGAAAGTAGTGGTAGGAGGATCACTCTTGGCTGTTTTGTCGGTCTGCTTGGACAACCACAGGGTGCCAAACTCTGCGCCGAAGACCATCTTGGCTGCGTTGGCGTCGCTGAGGGCAACAGTGACATACGCTGAGCCATTGGGAAGCGCTACGGCCTTTTCAGTTCCCGCCGACTTCTCAGCATCGGGGGCGGCCTGCTGGACGGCAGTGACCAAAACGTCATGGTAGAGAAGTTCGGTGAAGTCCTTCCATCCTGCAATTCCTGCCGGCAGGTTGGCGCTGGCGGCCACAGCATCGTCCAGCTTGAACGATGCGAAGACTGTGACGGTATCTCCGGCCTCGACCCGACCTCCGAGCATTCGCTCCGGAGCGAGAACAAACGTCGCTTCTTGCAAACCATCGGGTACAGGAACAGTTCCCGGGACCAGTTCCTTGGGACTGACCAGTTTGACTCCCAACAGCTGCTCCCCGGGCTGGAGTTCCGCTGACGTGACTTTGCCCTTCTGATCCGTTAGAGCGCTGATGGTGCCTGGTGCAACGGCGGATTGCGGTAGCGTCTCCGCCTTGATCTTCGATTGAATTTCTTCGACTTTGGTGCCGGCCGGAATACGTTCCTTCACCACTAGTACGCTGACGGGATCGAGCCCTTGCTGCGCCCGCTTGTCGGCCCCCTGAACGTAGGTGACCAGCAAGACGGTGCCAATCACTGCTAAAAGCAGTGCTGCAATGCCTCCCAGTAGGCGTGTTTTCATTTTGTAACTCCCTTCGAGTCATCGTGAGTTAGGGGCAGATGCTTACCGGCTGCCTAGTCGGTGAGCGTTACTACTGACGCTCCGTAGTTGGGGATGCCGCCCGAAACTTGCGAACTTTCTTCGAGAGACACGAAACGGGAAAAGAAGCCTTGGATAGCCCTGCAATTGTTGGTGCAGCTTGGTGCAGCGGGATCCAGTATCTGGCCGCCATCGAACTTGTACCCAGTCACCTGGAAGGCTGCGAAACCCGCCAGTGTGTACTTTGTCTTATTGCCGTTTTGTGCCGCCGTCTTGAACAGCGGGATCAGGGCAGGTTCGTCCATGATGTGGGCGAGGGCCGAAGCGCAGGTTCCGCCGTTCGGAAAATGATTGCCTGGTTGCCCCTGGACAACCGCGCCGATGGAGATGTCGGTTGTACATCCAGAGTTGGTTGCCAGCCAGCCGAAACCCCCGGGTTGGTAGCCATTTTGTGCAACGCACCCGCCAATTGCGGGTGCATTCGTGTCATACCGCAAGGTCACGTGGGTTGGGATGGGGTCACCCGAGAAATTTCCGGTGGAATTCAGTGATGCCAGTTGCGCCGGCGATAGGTACTTCTTGAAAACGCATTCGCTCGCGGTCCATGGCAGGGTTGTGGCCGAAGACGGAGCTCCCCACGACGCTTCCGCTGAGGCGTCGACTGTGGCTGTGTCGATGCCAATGGCCCGTGCGAAGAACAGTGAGAAGCTGTTCTGGTCCGAGGTGTCCCTGGCATTGGTTACTACCCGCACGGTGGTCGCAGCCGGAAACGTGACGACAGCGCCGCTGGTGTTGTCGTTGGCATTGTTATTGGCAAACTGATTACCCGTCGACGCACTGCTCCCGCAGCTACCACCGGCACAGTCGGTGGCGATAGCCAGAGCGGCTGCATCCGCACCGTTTTGAAGCTGGGCCTTCTCCGCATAGAGCGCCCCGACGTCGACAGCGAGTGCGGCAAACCCCAAGAGAGCGACCATGAGCACGGCAACGAGGACGGTAACGGCGCCCCTTTCGGAATCGCCGGAATCCAGATCAGCCCGGAACTCAGGACGAGGTGCACCTAGCCCCCGCATCTCATTACTCCTACTCCGGTCATGTTGAGAGGAAACAGCCCTGGGGCGCCGAACAGGCCAGAGTCAAGAAATCCCGACATCGATGGGAGTGAGACGCTGGTGGTCACTGTCACCGTGCCGCCAGGGGCGCAACTCGTCGCGTTGTCACTCACGGAAACCCCTAAACCATCAAGCGATGGCGCTGAGGAAAGTGCCGTTCCGGTCACGTCCAGAGCACCTTCTTGATAGTGGACTGCTGCGTATCGTGCACCCTCGCGGGCGGCTTGTGTGAGTGAAACTTGGACGTTAAGGGCTCGTCCAAATTCCATGACCCCAACCAGGATCAGCAATAGGAGCGGCAAGATGAGCGCCATTTCCACGGCCACCGCGCCGCGTTCCTTCGTATTCGATTTCACGAGCGTCTCCCAGATCCAGAATCGCGGAAGCAAAATGGGACTTAAAGAAGAGGGTTGGCTGCGTCAGCGATTATTGTCGCCATCGCAGCCAACCGCAGGGTCTCTTAGAGCTCGCCGGCGATGCTGATGAAGAGGTCGCGGACTGCCGGACCCAGGATCAACAGGCCGGCGATGGCGACGATTGCGATCAACGAGACCATCAGGCCGTATTCAACCATCGTCGCTCCCTTCTCCTCTTGGGTGAAGCGGTCCTTGACGCCGGCGATGTACGAGGTGATGGTGTAAATGAAAGCAGACATTGGAAAATCCTTCCCAGAAAAATGATTTACGGAATTGGGTATAGGTCCAGCAAATTATAGGAATTTGCATTTATACGTTTCCCGAACTACCCCCATGTTTCCTTTAGCGGTTCGGAATTCGATGAGATAAGAATTCACCCTCGGGGGCCAGCTGAACAATGCGTAGTTGTACTCGAATTGCTCAAAGGCCGCATAGGCGACACCCGTGACGGGGGAGGGGAGTACTCAGTTTTGGGGCCGGGGGAGGCCAAGGACTACTTGGTTTTGGCAGCAGCCTTATGAACATCGCACTCAAGGGGAGCCGTAAAGTCCCGATCGAAGATGGCTACTGGAGTACCAGGATGACGCCCAGGGCCGCGGCGAACATGGCTGGCCCATGAGCCGTCTCTACCGGCTTTTCCGCCGATCGCAGACGCAACATCAGCACCGTCAGCACCCCACCCACCACGAAACCCAAGAGTCCGCCGTAGAGTACTTGTCCCCAACCCAAGTACCCCAAGTACATTCCGAGAGGTGCAGCAAGCTTCACATCGCCCATTCCGAGGCCTCCGGGGGAAATAAGTCCCAAAATGAGGTAGCCAAGGAACAGGATGAGGCCGCCGGCGAGGGCGCGGAGCAGCTCCGGCCAGGCGGGCAGCAGCGCGGCGGAGCTGGCGAGGAGTGCGAAACCGGCCCCCAGTAGGAGCAAAACCAGGGGATTGGGCAGCAGGTGATGAGTGAAATCAATGCGGGAAAGGTGAACTCCTAGGATCCCCAGCAAAAGAAAGGCCGGCAATTCCCATGACGGGCCGAATCGCCACGCAAGCAGCCCGAACAGCAGCGCGGTGACGGCCGCCGTCGTAATCCGCACTTTAAGTATGGGGAGTCCTCCGAGGCGAGGCAGCCGCGAGGAAATGAGCCACTCGGTGGCCCAGCTCAACAGCAGGCCGGCAAGGGCGATAATGAGAGGAAAAGCGGGCCCGTCGGTCATGTGCTCTCCCTCAGTCGGTACGCGGCGCCTTGGGGCGTTCACCCCATTTTGACCCGGGCACCCCGTTGAAGGTATTGTTTAGAGTCGTTGTGCGTGTCCTATCTCGATGACACATGCCTTATGGGGGATCCAGTTGCAGGATCGCTAACTCCTGAGGCATTTCGAGATCTTGGGATGACTGGTACATAGAGCCCTCACCTCTGCTCCGGTAGCGCATACATAGTAGGTACACGCCTTATTGCGTGTCGCCTAAAACATGAACGCCAGAACAAGAACGAGGCAAAACCGTGCGTACGTACACCCCGAAGCCCGGCGATATCAACCGCCAGTGGCACGTCATTGACGCCACCGACGTTGTCCTTGGTCGTCTTGCCAGCCAGACCGCAACACTGCTGCGCGGAAAGCACAAGCCGACCTTTGCGTCCCACATGGACATGGGCGACTTCGTCATCATCATCAACGCTGAAAAGGTTGCCCTCACCGGCGCCAAGCTGGAGCAGAAGCGCGCATACCGCCACTCCGGTTACCCGGGCGGCCTGACCTCCGTCAACTACGCCGAGCTGTTGGAATCCAACCCGGTTCGCGCTGTTGAGAAGGCCATCAAGGGCATGCTCCCCAAGAACTCCCTCGCCGCTCAGCAGCTGGGCAAGCTCAAGGTCTACGCAGGCCCCGAGCACCCCCACGCAGCTCAGCAGCCGAAGACTTTCGAAATCACCCAGGTCGCCCAGTAGTCCTGGCCACCAACTAAACTTTTTATTACAAGGAGAACCGTGGCTCAGAACGAAGAACTGACCGCCGAAGCCGTCGAGGCTGAGGAAACCCTCACCAGCTACACCTCTGAAAGCACATCTGCTGAAGATGCGCCCAAGAAGGAGCGCCCGGCACTGACCGTTGCCGGTGCAGCTGTTGGCCGTCGCAAGGAAGCCGTTGCACGCGTTCGCGTTGTTCCGGGTTCCGGCAAGTGGACCATCAACGGCCGCACGCTGGACAACTACTTCCCGAACAAGCTGCACCAGCAGGACGTCAACGAGCCCTTCAAGATCCTTGATCTCGAAGGCGCATACGACGTCATCGCCCGTATCCACGGCGGTGGCATTTCCGGCCAGGCCGGTGCGCTGCGTCTCGGTGTCGCCCGCTCGCTGAACGAGATCGACGTCGACAACAACCGCGCCACCCTCAAGAAGGCCGGTTACCTGCGCCGTGACGCCCGCGTCATCGAGCGTAAGAAGGCTGGTCTCAAGAAGGCACGCAAGGCCCAGCAGTACTCCAAGCGCTAAACCGCTTTTACCCCACATCGCTGGGGTTTCGAAAGCCCGTTCCGCCAACTCGGCGGGGCGGGCTTTCGCCGTTAAACACCTGCCTTGAAGGCTGTGCATGTGACGCACCGACACGCGCCTGAACTGAGGGTGTCCCGTCGTCGTCTAAACTTGAGCCGATGTCTAGATTATTTGGAACAGATGGCGTGCGCGGTCTCGCGAACGGATTGCTCACCGCCGAGCTGGCTATGCAGCTCGCCCAGGCCGCCGCCGTCGTACTCGGCCATGACCGCGCAACCAACGGCAAGCGGCCACGCGCCGTCGTCGCAAGGGACCCGAGAGCGAGTGGCGAGTTCCTCGCCGCCGCTGTGGAAGCGGGGCTTTCCAGCTCCGGTATCGACGTCTATGACGCCGGTGTCCTTCCCACCCCCGCGGCCGCCTACTTGGTAGCAGACCTCGACGCCGATTTCGGCGTCATGCTGTCGGCCTCGCACAACCCAGCGCCGGACAACGGTATTAAGTTCTTCGCCCGGGGCGGCCAGAAGCTCCCGGACCACGTGGAGGATGCCATCGAGGCGCAGCTCGGCAAGGAGCCGCAGCGACCGGTCGGAGCCGACGTCGGACGCATCCAGCGCTTCTCCGACGCAGAAGACCGCTACATCGTGCACCTGCTGGGCACACTTCCCAAGCGCCTGGACGGCTTGAAGGTCGTCCTCGACTGTGCCCATGGCGCAGCGAGCGGGTGTTCACCCCAGGTCTTCAAGGACGCCGGCGCGGACGTCGTCGTCATCGGCGCGGAACCGGACGGCCTCAACATCAACGAGGGCGTGGGTTCCACCCACCTGGGTCCCTTGAAGGAAGCCGTTCTCCAGCACGGCGCCGACCTCGGCGTTGCCCATGACGGCGACGCAGACCGTTGCCTGGCCGTGGACCACGAAGGCAACGAAGTTGATGGCGACCAGATCATGGCCATCCTGGCCTTGGCACTCAACAAGGCCGGAAAGCTCAAGGACAGCATCCTCGTGGCCACCGTCATGAGCAACCTCGGCCTCAAGATCGCGCTCAAGGATGCTGGCATCACCATCCGCGAAACCGGAGTCGGCGACCGTTACGTTCTGGAGGAAATGCGCGACGGCGGCTACAACCTTGGTGGCGAACAGTCCGGGCACGTGATCTTCTCCGATTACGCGACCACGGGAGACGGCGTCCTGACCGGCCTGCAGCTTGCGGCCCAGGTGGCCCTGACCGGTCGCAGCCTCAAGGAACTGGCCACGGCGATGACCAAGCTCCCGCAGCTCATGATCAACGTCAAGGGCGTGGACAAAGCCCGTGCTGGTACCGATGAAGGCGTGGCGGCCGCTGTCGCCGCCGCCGAACGTGAATTGGGTGAGACCGGCCGTGTGCTCCTCCGCCCCTCCGGAACCGAGGCTCTGGTCCGGGTCATGGTGGAAGCCGCGGATATGGAAACTGCCGAGCGCATCTGCAACAGTCTTGCCGCAGTGGTCAAGGAGCGCTTGGGCGCGACCAGCGAGATGGCTGTCTAGGACGTCTGAAAAGAGTTCGGCCCGCACCCTGCGTCAGGCAGAGGTGCGGGCCGAAGCCATTTAAAGGGCTAGAGGTAGTCGGGGGCTGCTTCGAGCCCGAAGTACTCTTCCAGGGTCGCTATGCCGCGTGACGCCATGTCAGTCGCCGCTTCCACTCCGATGTAGCGCAGGTGCCAGGACTCGTAGAAGTAGCCGGTGGTGTCGTGGAACATCCACGGATAGCGGACCACGAAGCCGAACTTGTGGGCATTGGCTTTCGCCCACACCGCGGCTGGTTGCTCCGCAAAGCACGGTTGGAAGCTGCAGGCCCCGCCGCCGTCTGCGATGTCAAAGGACCAGCCAGTCTGGTGCTCGGAGTGGCCGGGGCGTGCTGAGGCACGGTCTGCGGCTGCCTGGCCCGTGCTGGCGACGTACCCGCCGTAGGTAGCTACTTGCGTGGAGTACGAACGGTAGCCCGAAGCCAGCGTCATGATGACGCCCTCCGTCGCAGCTGCCGAGAACAGCTTTTCTGCGGCAGCCGCCGTCGTGCTGTTAACCAAGGCTGCCTCGCCGCTGACGGCGAGTCGGATGTTCGGCTGAACCAAGTCGGCCGGGACGAAGTCCTGGGGGCTGAGCGGGCGGTGCTTGTTGACGATGACCCAGGGGCTGGTGGGATCGGTGAGCGAGTGCTGCGGAACAACAGCACTGGACGGTGCCGAGCTGGAAGGTGCCGTACTCGGCGGTGCGGCGCTGGCTGAAGGAGTTTCCTGTTCTCCGCCGCCGGCGGGCGCCGGATCAGTTGCCACGGACGTTGGGGGCGCAGTGGAGGCCGAGGCTTCCCCGCTCGCGGCGTTGGCGGCGACGGGGGAGGGTACCGTCCTCTCCGGTGTGCACGCGGCCAGGGCTGCCATGCCCGCCCCGGCGGTGAGCAGGCCGGCAAAAGCCCGCCGGGAGGGAAGCGGCTTCGGCTTGGCCACGCTAGACCTTCCTCAGCAGCATGCGGCGGATGGAGTGGTCTGCATCCTTGGTGAGAACCAGTTGGGCACGGCCGCGGGTGGGCAGCACGTTTTCCTCAAGGTTCGGCTCGTTGATGCGCTTCCAAATGCCGCGAGCGGTGGATTCGGCGTCGTCATCGGACAAGGTGGCGTAGCGGTGGAAGTAGGATTCCGGCTGCGCGAAGGCTGTGGTGCGCAGTTTCCGGAAACGGTCTACGTACCATTCCTCGATGTAGGAGGTCTTCGCGTCCACATAGATGGAGAAGTCGAAGAAGTCGCTGACGGCGAGTCCTTGCTTGCCGTCCATGCGGGGGCGGGCCGGGGCAAGGACGTTCAGTCCTTCCACGATCAGGACGTCGGGACGGCGCACGACCACTTCCTTGCCCGGCACGATGTCGTAGGTTACGTGGGAATACCACGGTGCACGGACTTCTTCCGCGCCACCTTTGACTTCAGAGACGAAGCGAAGGAGGGCGCGCCGGTCGTAGGACTCGGGGAAGCCCTTGCGTTCAAGGAGGTGCCGGCGCTTGAGTTCGGCCAACGGGTAGAGGAAACCGTCGGTGGTGATGAGTTCCACATTGGGGGTGCCGGGCCAGCGCCGCAGCATTTCCCGGAGTACGCGGGCAATGGTGGATTTGCCCACAGCCACTGAACCGGCGACGCCGATCACGAACGGAGTCCGCTGGGTTTGCTCGCCCAGGAAGGTGGTTGTTGCTGCGTGGAGCTGGTGCGAAGCCTGAACATACAGGTGCAGCAGCCGGGAAAGGGGGAGGTAAACCTCCCGCACTTCCTTCATGTCGAGGGGATCGCCGAGGCCGCGGAGACGGAAAATGTCCTCTTCGTTGAGGGGCTGCTCCATCTGCGCTGCGAGCCTGGACCACGTTTGACGGTCCAGCTCTACAAACGGGGAAGCGCCGTCGCCGTTAGCTTCGGTGCGTTGCAAAGTCACGCTCATGATTCTGCCCTCCGCGCGGCGGATCAGGAAATGCGCGACGACGGGAGGGTGAATTGTGAGGGGTGGACATCTTACCGGCAAGGCGAGGAGCTGGGATGTCCCACATCAGTTGTTTGCGCTAGCCGTTAGGCTTGTACCCATGTGTGGAATCGTAGGCTATGTTGGCAATTCGTCTCGCAAGGCAGCTGGTCACAGCGCCCTGGACGTCGTCGTGGAAGGGCTGCGCCGTCTTGAGTACCGCGGCTATGACTCCGCAGGCGTCGCAGTGGTGGCTGACGGGACTATCTCGTCCCGTAAAAAGTCCGGCAAGCTGAGCAACCTGATCGGTGAACTGGAAGCAAATCCAGTACCTGAATCCCTGACCGGCATCGGCCATACCCGTTGGGCAACCCACGGCGGCCCGACCGACCGTAACGCGCACCCGCACCTCTCCGACGGCGGCCGCCTTGCCCTGATTCACAACGGCATCATCGAGAACTTCGCTGAGCTCAAGCAGGAACTGCTGGCCAAGGGCGTCACCTTCGAGTCGGAGACCGACACCGAAGTTGCCGCTGCGCTGGTCGGTGACATCTTCCGCACCCAGCTCAACGGCGACGGCGGCAACCTCACCGAGGCCATGCGCCTGGCATGCCAGCGGCTCGAAGGCGCTTTCACCCTGCTTGCAGTCCACGCAGACCAGCCGGACGTCGTTGTTGCTGCCCGCCGCAACTCCCCGTTGGTTGTCGGCTTGGGCGATGGCGAGAACTTCCTCGGCTCCGACGTCTCCGGCTTCATTGACTACACCCGCCGTGCCGTGGAACTGGGCCAGGACCAGATCGTCACCATCACCGCCGACTCCGTGGAAATCACCGACTTCTTCGGTGCTCCCGCCGAGGGCAAGGAATACCACGTCGACTGGGACCCGGCATCAGCCGAAAAGGGTGGCTTCAACTCCTTCATGGAGAAGGAAATCCACGACCAGCCGGACGCCGTAGCGCAGACCCTCCTGGGCCGCTCGGACCTTGACGGCAAGTTGACCCTGGACGAACTCCGGATCGACCCCGAGCTCCTCAAGCAGGTGGACAAGATTATCGTCCTGGCTTGCGGTACCGCGGCCTACGCCGGCCTGGTAGCGAAGTATGCCATCGAGAACTGGTGCCGCATCCCCACGGAAGTAGAACTCGCCCACGAGTTCCGTTACCGTGACCCGATCGTTGACTCCAACACGCTGGTGGTTTCCATCAGCCAGTCGGGTGAAACCATGGACACGCTGATGGCCGTCCGTTACGCCCGCGAGCAGGGCGCCAAGACGATCTCCATCTGCAACACCAATGGCTCCACCATTCCGCGCGAATCCGACGCCGTGCTCTACACGCACGCCGGCCCTGAAATCGCAGTGGCATCCACCAAGGCATTCCTGGCGCAGATCACGGCTGCCTACCTGCTTGGCCTCTACCTGGCCCAGCTGCGCGGCAACATCTTCTCCGGCCAGATCAAGGACGTCCTTGCTGACCTCAACAAGATTCCTGCCAAGATCCAGCACATCCTGGACACCGCAGGACCCTTGCGTGAGCTCGCCCGCAGCATGAAGGACGAAAAGTCCGTGTTGTTCCTGGGCCGCCACGTTGGCTACCCGGTTGCCCTCGAAGGCGCCTTGAAGCTCAAGGAAATCGCGTACATCCACGCCGAGGGCTTCGCCGCAGGCGAGCTCAAGCACGGTCCGATCGCCCTGATCGACGACGGCCAGCCGGTCTTCGTTGTGGTGCCCTCCCCGCGCGGCCGCGACTCCCTGCACTCCAAGGTAGTCAGCAACATCCAGGAAGTCCGTGCACGTGGTGCGCGTACCCTGGTGATCGCTGAGGAAGGCGACGAATCGGTCAAGGACTACGCGGAGTACGTGTTCTACGTGCCGGAGACGCCCACCCTGCTGATGCCGCTGTTGACCACTGTTCCGCTGCAGATCTTTGCTGCTGAACTGGCCGGCGCCAAGGGCTACGACGTGGACCAGCCGCGTAACCTCGCCAAGAGCGTGACCGTAGAATAACGCCATGATCGTTGGCATTGGCGTAGACGTCGTAGACATCGAACGGTTCGGCCGGCAGCTGGAACGGACGCCCGGGCTCCGGGACCGTTTGTTTGTTCCTGCCGAACGGGAACTCAACACCCGTTCCCTGGCTGCCCGTTTTGCGGCCAAGGAAGCCGTGGCCAAGGTCCTGGGTGCCCCTGCGGGTATGAACTGGCAGGACTGCTGGATCGGCCTCGACCAGAATGGTCCTACGGTCCAGGTCAAAGGAACCGTGCTGGCGGTAGCTGAGGCAAAAGGCGTCAAGCGCTGGCACCTGTCCATAAGCCACGACGGCGGCATCGCTACGGCGACTGTCCTCGCCGAGGGCTAGACGGACTCTCTACAGCAATGATCAGCGCCTTCACCGGACAACAGATCAGGGATGCGGAACAACCGCTCCTGGACTCCGGTGGGGGCGCTGTTCTTATGCAACGGGCAGCTTATGGACTGGCCCAGGCCGTGGCACGCGAGGTCAAGCGCCGTCGCAGGTTGGCCGGGGCCAGTGTCACTGTCCTGACCGGCAGGGGCAACAACGGCGGCGATGGCCTCTATGCCGCGGCCCTGCTGGCCCGCCGTGGGATGCGCGCGACGGCGGTACTCGCCGCAGCAGAAGTGCATACCGAGGCGCTGGCTGCTTTTACGGCAGCAGGTGGAAGGACCGTGCAGCTGGACGCGGGGAACGCTGAGGAACTCGCGGTCCTCAGCGCAGGCGACGATGTGACTGTCGATGCCCTGCTCGGCACAGGTGCCCGTGGCGGCCTCCGGGGCGCTTCTGCGGAACTCGTTGCATCACTCCAGGAACTGCGCCCCCGCTTGGTGGTGGCCTGCGACCTCCCCAGCGGGCTGGATGCCTCCACCGGGGAGGTCCATTGGCCCGTGCTCGACGCGGATGTCACCGTGACCTTCGGGGGCGTCAAGGCGGGGCTGATGACCGATCCCGGCGAAGGATGTTCCGGGCGTGTCCACGTGGTCCAGATCGGGATCGAAGAGTCGTTGGACTCCCTGGAACCTGAGCTTCGCCGACTGACTTCCCAGGACGTGGGGGCCCTGCTGCCCAGTCCGGGCCGTCGCGCGCACAAATACTCCCGGGGTGTCCTTGGCATCGTCACCGGATCGCTTCGGTTTTCAGGTGCCGCTGTTCTCAGCGTCCATGCAGCGGCCCTCACCGGACCGGGGATGGTGCGGTACCTCGGCCCCCACACAGTGGCACAATTGGTGCTTGCCAGGACCCCTGAGGCTTTGTGGGAATCCGATGAACCCGGCCGAGTCCAGGCGTGGTTGCTTGGCTCCGGCGTTGACGGGGAGGAGCAACTGGAGCGGGCCAGGAAAGCTGCCGAATCTGCCCTTGCCAACGATCTGCCCGTGGTAGTCGATGCCGGTGCGCTGAGTCTCCTGCCGGAACACTGCCCACCACAGTGGATCCTGACACCCCATGCGGGGGAGTTGGCAACGTTGCTCTCATCCCTGCCGTCCACGGGAGAGGTCGCTGTGACCCGCGAGGACGTGGAATCCCGGCCGCTGCACTACGTCCGGCAGGCCGCGGAGCAAACCGGGGCCACCGTGCTCCTGAAGGGAGCCACCACCTTGGTGGCGTCGCCGTCGGGTGTTGTTTTCAGCCAGTCCGAGGGCACCGCGTGGATGGCGACGGCGGGCAGCGGTGACGTCCTGGGTGGTGTGCTGGGCGCCCTGCTGGCGCAGTCCGCAGAGTCGATCACGGACGACGACGGCGCATATGCCGGCCTGGGCCTGGCTCGCGCCGACCGCTGGGCTGCCTTGGCTGCGGCTGCAGCGGCTATTCACGGGCGGGCAGGAGCAGCTGCGTCCGCTGCATTCGGTGGCGGCCCCCTTACAGCGTCGGCGATCATGGCGGCGGTACCGGGCGTCATTGGTTCGCTCAGCGCGGAATACGACCCTGCAAGACCGTAAGGTTACTGTCCGTGTCATGGGTCTTGAGTAGGCTTGCAGCAGTTGTTCGCATCATCAAGAGGAGAACGCATGGAAGTCTGGCCTGGATCGGCTTATCCGTTGGGTGCCACGTTTGACGGCACCGGCACCAACTTCGCGCTGTTTAGCGAGAAGGCCGAAAAAGTGGAGTTGTGCCTCTTTGACGACGACGGCGGCGAAGTCCGCGTGGAACTCACCGAGGTTGATGGTTTTGTGTGGCACTGTTACCTGCCGCAGGCCCAACCGGGGCAGAAGTACGGCTACAGGGTTCATGGCCCGTACGACCCCGACGCCGGGCAGCGCTTTAACCCCAACAAGTTGTTGCTGGACCCGTATGCCAAGGCCATCCACCGTCAGATTGACTGGGATCCGTCCTTGTTCTCCTACAACATGGGGGATCCGGATTCACGCAATGACGAGGATTCTGCGCCGCACATGATGCTGGGCGTCGTCATCAACCCATTCTTCGACTGGGATGGCGACAAGCTCTTGCGGATTCCCTACCACAAGTCAGTCATCTATGAGGCCCACGTGAAGGGCCTGACGCAGATGCACCCCGAGATCCCCGAGGAACAGCGCGGCACGTACGCGGGCGTTGCCCATCCGGCGGTCATCTCCCACCTGCAGAAGCTGGGGATCACTGCGATCGAACTCATGCCCGTGCACCAGTTCGTCAACGACGGCATCCTGCAGGACAAGGGCCTCAACAACTACTGGGGCTACAACACCATTGGGTTCTTTGCACCCCACAACAGCTACAGCTCCAAGGGCGATACCGGCCAGCAGGTGCAGGACTTCAAGGCCATGGTCCGCGCACTGCATACTGCGGGAATCGAAGTCATCCTGGACGTCGTGTACAACCACACGGCTGAAGGCAACCACCTGGGCCCCACGCTGTCCTTCAAGGGCATCGACAACTCCGCGTACTACCGCCTGGTGGAAGACGACCAGAAGTACTACATGGATTACACCGGCACCGGAAACTCGCTGAACGTCCGCAGCCCGCACTCCCTGCAACTGCTGATGGATTCCCTCCGTTACTGGGTGACCGAGATGCACGTGGACGGTTTCCGCTTTGACCTGGCCTCCACCCTGGCACGCGAGTTCTACGACGTCGATAAGCTCTCCACCTTCTTCGAACTCATCCAGCAGGACCCGGTTGTATCCCAGGTGAAGCTCATCGCAGAACCGTGGGACGTTGGTCCCGGTGGCTACCAAGTGGGCAACTTCCCGCCGCAATGGACCGAATGGAACGGCCAGTACCGCGATACCGTTCGTGACTTCTGGCGCGGGGAGCCCTCCACGCTGGGTGAATTCGCATCACGCCTGACCGGCTCGGCCGACCTCTACGAACATTCCGGCCGCCGTCCTGTGGCATCGATCAACTTCGTGACCGCCCACGATGGTTTTACGCTGGCGGACCTCGTCTCCTACAACGAGAAACACAATGAGGCCAACGGCGAAGACAACAACGACGGCGAGTCCCACAACCGCTCCTGGAACTGTGGCGCCGAGGGCCCGACCGACGATCCGACGGTCCTTGGCCTGAGGGCACGCCAGCAGCGAAACTTCATTGCTTCCTTGTTCCTGTCCCAGGGTGTCCCCATGCTCCTCCACGGTGACGAACTCGGCAGGACGCAGAAAGGCAACAACAACGGGTATTGCCAGGACTCGGAACTGACGTGGATCAACTGGGACACTGTGGACCAGCCGCTGATCGAGTTCACGGCTGCTGTGAGCGCACTCCGGGCAAAGCACCCCAGCTTGCGCCGGAGCCGCTTCTTCGACGGCCGCCCGGTCCTCCGGGGTGAAGGCGAACGTCTGCCGGACATCGTATGGCTGGATGCCGATGCCAGCACCATGAGCCCCTCGGACTGGGACGAGGCCTTGGGCCGCTCCGTTGGTGTCTTCCTGAACGGCGACGGAATCCACGGCCTGGACAACCAAGGACGACGCATCACTGACGTCAATTTCCTGCTGTACTTCAACGCCGACCAGGACGAGGTAGGCTTCCGGATTCCGTCGGACGAGTACGCGCCGGCATGGGATGTCATGATCGACACTGCTGGAGAAGGCGCAGAGGCAGGTGTCGTCAAGCCTGACCAGATCCTCATGGTGGGCGGCAAGTCCCTGGTTGTGCTTCGTGCGCACAGCACCCCCGAGATAGAGCCCGACCACTCCGTAGCAGCGTCGCTGGCCGCGCTGACGCACACCAGTACCCCGGAAACGGCTTCGATTACGGCTCCTGCCGTGACGTCGCTGCCCTTCGATTACAAGGGCGACGCTGCGGCAAACCAGGAGTCCGGTGAGTCGAAGAAGGCGGACTCATGAGGACGCCTGTCTCGACCTACCGGCTCCAGATCCGGCCCGGCTTCACGCTTCAGGAGGCAGCCGAACTCACCGGATACCTCCGAAACCTTGGCGTCGACTGGGTCTATGTATCGCCGATCCTCACGGCGGAGGAAGGCTCTGACCACGGTTACGACGTCACCGATCCTTCCACGGTGGATCCTGCGCGCGGTGGTCCCGAGGGGCTGGCTGCCCTGTCTGAGGCCGCCCGTGAGCAGGGTCTGGGCCTTCTTGCCGACATCGTGCCCAACCACATGGGCGTTGCCTCTCCCGGGCAAAACGCCTGGTGGTGGCAGCTGCTGAAGGAGGGGCGTGACTCCAGGTACGCCGAGGCCTTCGATGTCGATTGGGACTTCGGTGGCGGGAAGATCCGCATCCCCGTCCTGGGCAGCGACGAGGATGTCGATCAACTCACAGTGGTGGACGGTGAACTGCACTACTACGATCACCGGTTTCCCTTGGCCGACGGCACCTTTGAGCCCGGCGACAGCCCCCAGGACGTCCATGCCCGGCAGCACTACCAGCTCATTGGCTGGCGCAGGGCGGACGCCGAACTGAACTACCGCAGGTTCTTCGCCGTGAACACCTTGGCCGGCCTGAGGGTCGAGATCCCGTGGGTCTTCGACGAGTCGCACGAAGAGATCGTGCGCTGGTTCCGTGAAGGACTGGTGGACGGACTCAGGATCGACCACCCGGACGGGCTTGCAGATCCTGAGGGGTACCTGGCCAGGCTCCGGGAAGTGACGGGCGGCGCCTACCTGTTGATCGAGAAGATCCTGGAGCCGGGGGAGCAGCTGCCGGAGACCTTCGACTGCGAAGGTACCACCGGCTATGACGCTCTCGCCGACGTCGACCGCCTCTTTGTGGATCCCACCGCAGAGGAGTACCTCGATTCCCTGGACGCCAGGCTGCGGGACGCGGAAGCTCCGGCAGACTACGAAGAGATGATCCATGGGACCAAGCGCCGTATTGCCGATGGCATTCTCCGTTCGGAGATTCTGAGGCTCGCGCGCTTGGTACCCGCTTCCGTGGGCTTGCCGGCGGACAAGGTGGCGGATGCCATTGCGGAAGTCATCTGCTGCTTCCCGATCTACAGGACGTACCTCCCCTACGGCCAGGACGTTCTGGTTGAATCCATCAACCGTGCTGCGGAGAACCGCGCCGACCTCAAAGACGTGCTGGAAGACCTGACGCCACTGCTGCTGGACTCCACCGGGGCCCTGGCACGACGGTTCCAGCAGACGTCGGGCATGGTGATGGCCAAGGGCGTGGAGGACACGGCATTCTTCCGGTACACCCGCTTGGGGACCCTCACTGAGGTGGGGGCTGATCCGACCGAATTCGCCGTGTCCAATGACGTTTTCCATGACCGCATGGCCCGCCGGCAGCAGGTCCTGCCACTGTCCATGACCACGCTGAGCACCCATGACACCAAGCGCAGCGAGGACGCCCGGGCCCGGATATCGGTCATTTCCGAAGCTGTCCCCGAATGGGAACTCTTCCTCGGGACGGTCCAGGAGTTGGCCCCGATTCCGGACGGCCCGCTGGCCGCCTTGGTGTGGCAGTCCATCGTTGGGGCGTGGCCGGCAGACCGCGGACGACTTCAGTCGTATGCCTTGAAGGCGGCCCGTGAAGCCGGGAACTCCACCAACTGGACCGACCCCAACCTGGAGTTCGAGCGTCATCTGGCTGCCGCCGTCGACTCTGTGTTTGATGTGCCGGAGGTTTCGGCGGCGCTGGCCAACTTCGTCGCTGAGCTCGAGCCGTACGGGACCTCCAACTCGTTGTCGGCCAAACTGGTCCAGCTGACCATGCCCGGAGTTCCCGACGTCTACCAGGGCACAGAGTTCCGGGACGGCTCCTTGACGGACCCGGACAACAGGCGCCCTGTTGACTTCAAGGCACGCATCGCCACCTTGGCAGATCTGGACAGCGGCGCTGCGCCGTCGTTCACGGAGGAAGCAGCCAAGCTGCTGGTGGTGTCCCGTGCCTTGCGGTTGCGGCGGGACCGGCCTGAGCTTTTCGGCGGGTACCAGCCCGTAGTGGCCAAAGGGGCGGCAGCGAATCACGTCGTGGCTTTTGACCGTGGCGGAGATCGGCGAGGTGCGCTGACCGTTGCCACGCGCCTTCCCAAGGGTCTTGCCCGGGAAGGGGGCTGGAGGGACACGTCCATCGAGCTGCCTGCGAACGTCCGGGACGAGCTCACAGGAGCCACCTACAGTGCCGGCGCCGTCCCGGTCGCGACACTGTTGGAGCGGTATCCCGTGGCCCTGCTGGTACCCACGGACTGATCCCGACTACCTCAAACCATCACTGCAACGCACGCTTGAACACGCATAAGGGAGCATGATGCTGGAGCACGCTGCTGGAAAAAACCGCTACGACGTCTGGGCGCCGAACGCTGATTCGGTCCGGCTGCTTGCCGACGGGCATGAGTACGACATGGAACATCACGACGACGCCGCCCCGGGATGGTGGCGGGCGCCGGCCGATGGTGCGGGCCAGGAAGGGGACGGTGTGCCCTATGGGTACATCGTGGATGGAGAGGGGCCGTTTCCTGATCCGCGCTCGCGGAGGCAACCTGACGGGGTGCACGGATTGTCTGCCACCTTCGATCCTTCCGTCCATGAGTGGCAGGACTCCGCCTGGAAGGGGAAGCAGCTCAAGGGCTCGGTCATCTACGAGCTGCACCTGGGCACCTTCACCCCGGAAGGAACCCTGGACGCTGCTGCTGCAAAGCTCGACTATTTGGTGGACCTTGGCGTGGACTTCATCGAATTGCTGCCGGTCAACGGTTTCAACGGCGTCCACAACTGGGGCTACGACGGCGTGCTGTGGTACGCAGTCCATGAGCCCTACGGGGGCCCGGCAGCCTACCAACGGTTCGTCGATGCGGCGCATGCCGCCGGCCTGGGAGTCATCCAGGACGTCGTCTACAACCACCTTGGACCCAGCGGGAACTATTTGCCCAAGTTCGGCCCGTACCTGAAGTCGGGGGAGGGAAACACCTGGGGTGACTCCGTCAACCTGGATGGGCCCGGATCCGACGATGTCCGGCGCTACATCCTGGAGAATGCAGCAATGTGGCTCCGGGACTACCACGTGGACGGGCTCCGCCTCGACGCTGTCCACGCCCTGCGCGATGAACGGGCCGTGCATATCCTGGAGGAGTTCGGAGCCCTGGGGGACCAGATCGAAGCCGAGACAGGGATTCCCAGGACCCTGATCGCGGAATCGGACCTGAACAACCCGCGCCTCATCTACCCCCGTAAAGACAACGGCTACGGGCTGGAAGGCCAGTGGAGCGACGACTTCCACCATGCCGTCCACGTCAACCTCAGCGGGGAAACCACCGGCTATTACGCGGACTTCGATTCGCTGGCGGTCCTGGCGAAAGTGCTGGAACATGGCTTCCTCCACGATGGCAGCTACTCCAGTTTCCGGGGAAGGCACCACGGCAGGCCCATCCGCCGGGACCTGGCGCACCCGTCGGCACTGGTGGTCTGCCTCCAGAACCACGATCAAATCGGCAACCGTGCCATTGGCGATCGACTCACCGCTTCGCTGTCCTACGGAAAGTTGGCCATCGGTGCTGTGTTGACCATGACGTCCCCGTTCACACCGATGTTGTTCATGGGCGAAGAATTCGGCGCCTCCACCCCGTGGCAGTTCTTCACGTCCCACCCGGAGCCCGAGCTTGGCAAAGCTACGGCTGAGGGCCGCATCAAGGAATTCGAACGGATGGGATGGGACCCCGCTGTTGTGCCGGATCCGCAGGATCCCCAAACGTTCCTGCGCTCCAAACTCAAATGGGAGGAAGTCGGCGAGGGGGATCATGCCCGCCTGCTGCAGCTGTACAAGGATTTAGCACAGCTGCGCCGGAATACTCCGGAGTTGGTGGACGGAGGCTTCGGCAGCACTCTAGTGGAGTATGACGACGACGAACGCTGGCTGCAGATGTCCCGCGGCACCGTCCGCGTGGTGTGCAACTTCGGAGACGAGGAGCTCGCAACGCCCTTGGACGGCTCCATCCTGCTGGCCACCGAGCACGGTGCTGCCTTGGACGAGGCGACGTTGACGCTCCCAGGCGGGAGCGCCGCCGTCGTGCGGGTCCACTAAACCGCGCACCTGCCCGGGGTGACGGCGCCCACATAGCGGACAGCGCCGTCACCCCGGTTTGTGCAGTGGCAGGATGGTATGTATGACTTATTCGGCTGCGGAAAACCGCTACGAAACCATGCCCTACCGCCGCGTCGGACGCAGCGGACTCAAGCTCCCTGCCATCTCGCTGGGCCTTTGGCACAACTTTGGCGACGACAAGCGTTTCGATGAACAGCGTGCCATCCTGCGCAGGGCGTTCGACCTGGGTGTCACCCACTTCGATCTCGCCAACAACTACGGACCGCCGGACGGATCTGCAGAAACGAACTTCGGACGCCACCTGAAGGACGACTTCACGCCGTACCGGGACGAGTTGGTCATCTCCACCAAAGCCGGCTACTACATGTGGCCCGGCCCCTACGGTGAGTGGGGATCCCGCAAGTACCTGCTGTCCAGCCTGGACCAGTCCCTGGAGCGCATGGGCCTGGACTACGTTGACATCTTCTACAGCCACCGCCCCGACCCCGAGACGCCCCTTGAGGAAACGATGGGTGCGCTGGACTACGCAGTCCGCTCCGGCAAGGCGCTGTACGCAGGCATCTCCTCCTACACCCCGGAACAGACCCTGGAAGCTGCCCGGATCCTCAAGGAGCTCGGAACCCCGCTGCTCATCCACCAGCCCAGCTACTCCATGCTGAACCGGTGGACCGAGAATGGATCACCCAACCTCTACGAGGCACTGGATCAGGTGGGAGCAGGGTCAATCGCGTTCTCTCCGCTGGCCCAAGGCTTGCTCACCAACCGCTACCTCAACGGCGTGCCTGCCGATTCGCGCGCTGCCAAGGAACGGTTCCTGTCTGAAGCGCAGCTCACCGAGGAGAAGTTGGATCGGGTGCGCGGGCTGAACGCCATCGCCGAAGGCCGTGGGCAGACGCTGGCACAAATGGCCATTGCCTGGATCCTGCGCGACCAGCCGAAGGGCTCACCCGTGACCTCGGCGCTGGTTGGTGCCTCAAGCGTGGCCCAGCTCGAGGACACGCTCAGTGCCATCAACAACCTGAAGTTCACCACCGACGAGCTCACCGCCATCGACGAGTTTGCCGTGGAATCGGACATCAACCGGTGGGCCCAAAAGTAGCCTGCCGACCTTCGCCATAAAACAGCAGGGACCGGCCGGGAACAAAGCCGGCCCCTGCTGTGTTGGTTACAATGCAATAGTGCGCCGAATGGCGCCGTGCCAATCAGTCGTGCCCTGGACTCAGTCAGGGCTGCGCCTGGCACATGAGGTTTAGTTCTCAAAGGAGTTCCGTGTCTTCACATCCGATTCGTGTTGCCATTGTCGGCGTAGGTAACTGCGCCGCATCGCTGGTCCAAGGTGTTCAGTACTACCGCGACGCTGACCCCAAGGCCACGATCCCGGGTCTGATGCACGTCGAGTTCGGCCAGTACCACGTCAACGACGTCCAGTTCGTTGCTGCCTTCGATGTAGACAGCAAGAAGGTTGGACTGGACCTCGCCGACGCCATCGGAGCGAGCGAAAACAACACCATCAAGATCGCCGACGTGCCGGCTACCGGAGTCACCGTCCAGCGCGGGCACACGCTCGATGGCCTGGGCAAGTACTACCGCGAGACCATCGTTGAGGCCCCCGAAGAGACCGTGGACATCGTCGCGGCGCTGCGCGAGGCCAAGGCCGACGTCATGGTCTGCTACCTGCCCGTCGGTTCAGAGCAGGCCGCCAAGTTCTATGCCCAGTGCGCCATCGATGCCGGTGTTGCCTTCGTCAACGCCCTGCCCGTCTTCATCGCCGGAACCAAGGAGTGGGCTGACAAGTTCACCGAGGCCGGCGTGCCGATCGTGGGCGATGACATCAAGAGCCAGATCGGTGCCACCATCACGCACCGTGTCATGGCCAAGCTCTTCGAAGACCGCGGTGTCACCCTGGACCGCACGTACCAGTTGAACGTCGGTGGCAACATGGACTTCAAGAACATGCTGGAGCGGGACCGCCTTGAGTCCAAGAAGATCTCCAAGACCCAGGCCGTGACCTCCAACGTCGAGGCCGAACTGCACGCTGATGACGTCCACATCGGACCGTCCGACTACGTCGCCTGGCTTGACGACCGTAAATGGGCCTTCGTCCGCCTCGAAGGCCGCAACTTCGGTGACGCCCCGGTGTCCTTGGAGTACAAGCTTGAGGTCTGGGACTCCCCGAACTCCGCAGGTGTCATCATCGACGCCATCCGCGCCGCCAAGATCGGCCTGGACCGGGGGATCGGTGGCCCGCTGCTCTCCGCTTCCAGCTACTTCATGAAGTCCCCGCCGGAGCAGTTCAACGACGACCTCGCACGCGAGAAGGTCGAAGCCTTCATCCGCGGCGACATCGAGCGCTAAACAACCTGGCGTTTCACAGGCGCCCCCGCACCAGGTGCGGGGGCGCCTGCTTGTTTTTAACGCAGGGGGATCAGAAAAGCCCGGTGGGATGCCCTTCAGCGTCGACGTCCATGCGCATCGCTGCCGGTTCCTTCGGCAGGCCCGGCATGGTCATGACGGCACCGGTTAGGGCGACGATGAACCCGGCTCCGGTCTTGGGGATCAGCTCGCGGACATGCACCGTGAAGCCCTTCGGCGCTCCGAGCCTGGAGGCGTCGTCGGTGAAGGAATACTGCGTCTTGGCCATGCAGACCGGGAAACCCGACCAGCCGTTCTTCTCGATCTCGGCGAGGCGTTTCAGGGCGGGAACCGAAAACTCGACGCCGTCGGCCCCGTAGATCTCCTGCACTATGGTCCGGATCTTCTCCTCCACGGACAGCTCCAACGGGTACAGATGGTGGAAATCAGACGGCGCGGACAGCGCAGCGGCCACCTTGGCAGCGAGCTCGTCGCCGCCGTCGCCACCACCACCCCTGCCCCAGACATCGGCGACGGCGGCCTCCACCCCTTCAGCAGCACACCAGGCAAGCAGCCACTCAAGTTCTTCGGGGGTGTCCGTGGCGAACTTATTGATGGAGACAACAGGGGAGATGCCGAACTTCGAGATGTTGCGGACATGCCGCCTGAGGTTTTCCACCCCGGCCGCCACGGCCTCGACGTTTGGCTGGTTGAGCTGCTCCTTGGGAACCCCGCCCTGCATCTTGAGGGCACGGATGGTCGCAACGACCACGACGGCGGAGGGCGCTACCTCGGCGATCCGCGCCTTGATGTCCATGTATTTCTCTGCGCCAAGGTCCGCGCCGAATCCAGCCTCGGTGACCACGATGTCGGCGAGCTGCATGGCCGTGCTGGTAGCTATCAGCGAGTTGCAGCCATGGGCAATGTTGGCGAACGGGCCTCCGTGGACCAACGCCGGGGTCCCGGCGATGGTTTGGACGAGGTTGGGCTTGATGGCGTCCTTCAACAGCATGGTCAGCGCACCCTCTACCCCGAGGTCCGCGACGGTGACCGGCGCGCGGTGGTGGGTATATCCAAAGGTGATCCGGCCCAGGCGTGCCCTCAGATCGTCAAGATCTGTGGAAAGGCAAAAGACCGCCATGATTTCCGACGCAACGGTGATGTCGAACCCGTCCTGCCTGGGCACACCCTGCATTGGCCCGCCGAGTCCGATGACCACTTCCCGCAGGGAGCGGTCGTTCATGTCCAGCACGCGTTTGAACGTCATGCGGCGGGGATCGATTCCGAGGTCATTGCCTTGGAAAATGTGGTTGTCCACCAGTGCCATGAGCGCATTGTTCGCTGAAGTGATCGCGTGGAAGTCGCCGGTGAAGTGCAGGTTGATATCGTCCATGGGCAGCACTTGGGAGTAACCGCCGCCGGTAGCACCTCCCTTCATGCCCAGGATGGGCCCCAGGGACGGCTCGCGCAGGGCGATCATGACCTTGTGTCCGGCGCGGGCAAGGGAGTCTGCGAGCCCCACCGTGGTGGTGGACTTGCCTTCGCCTGCCGGGGTGGGGGACATCGCGGACACCAGCACCACTTTGCCGGGTGCTTTGCCCGCAGGGATGACGAGTTTGGCGGGATTGATTTTCGCCTTGTAGGGCCCATACAGCTCGAGGGCGTCCACAGCTATGCCCGCGCGGAGGGCGATGTCCTCAATGGGCAGCATGGTGGCGTTGTGGGCAATTTCAAGATCAGTCATGACCTTTTCAGACATCGTTGTCCTTTGGCTGGGTTTTCCCGCAGCGGGGATGCTGCTGCAGGCGTTGGTTCGCTGTGCGCGACAATCTACCAGCCCCGGAACGGGTTCCGGGCGACGACTCAGCGCCGCGGGACCAGCAGCCCGCCAACGGCCTCGCGATAGCTTTCCAGGGTGATGGCTGCCGTCCGTTGCCACCCGAAGGACTCGGCATGGGTGGCGGCCAGGCGGCCCATGTCCTCACGGGTTTGGACGTCGTCGTAAAGGTCCTCAAGGGCGTCCGCCCAGTCCGTGGGGTCGTGCCCGTCCACCAGCATGCCGGTCCGACCATCCGAGATGGCGCGGGACAGTCCGCCCACGTTGGTGGCTACCACCGGTGTACCGCACGCCTGGGCTTCCAACGCCACCAACCCGAAGGACTCGCTGAAAGAGGGCATCACCACGACGTCCGCTGAACGGAACCAGCTGGCCAGCTCCGGTGCCACTACCGGCGGGCGATGCGTGACGACGTCGGCAAGTCCTGCGTCTTCGATGATGTGCTGAAGGTTGAAATCCTTGGCTCCGCTGAGCGAGCCCAGGATGGTCATCTCAAGATCGATGTCCGGCCGCCGCTTTCGGAGGATTCCGGCAGCTTTGACGAAGACCTGGGGACCCTTGAGCCGCTGGATCCTGCCGGCGAAGAGGATGTGGAAACTGTCCGGGCGCACGTCGCGCTCCCTGCGCGATTTACGCCGGAACGATGGCGTGAAGACTTTGAGGTCCACGCCGGGCGGTGCGACATCGATCCTGTCAAGGTCTGCCCCGTAGTGGGAAACCAGCTCTTCGGCTTCGGCAGGAGTGTTGGCCACCAGGCGGGCGGCACCGTCAACGATCCGTTGCTCGCCCTCTTCGCGCCGCCGTGGCTCCGGGCGCTCTCCGGATTCGAGGACGAGGTTCTTGACCTTGGCCATGGTGTGCATGGTGTGGATCAGCGGAACGCCCCACAGCTCGGACAGTTCAAGTCCTGCCACTCCGGAAACCCAATAGTGCGAGTGGATGGCGTCGTAACGGCCGTGGAGTTGGCTGCCCCGGATCCTGTCGATTTCTTCCACCATCTGATGCAGGAGGGCAGGCAGTTCTTCCTTGGGCACCTTCCGGCGCGGCCCGGCCATGACGTTGTGGACGCAGACGCCGGGCCCGGGATGTTCGACGGCGGGTTGGCTCGCTTTGGTGGAACGGGTAAAGATCTCCACTTCCACCCCGGACTCTGCAAGCGCCATGGCCAACGCCCGGACGTAGACGTTCATCCCACCGGCATCCCCGGCGCCTGGCTGTTCCATGGGGGAGGTGTGCAACGACAGGAACGCCACACGACGGATCGAAGGCACCGCATTCCTCCTGACACTCACAGCAGACGGCAAAACCATGTTTGCCCTGCAGAAAACACTACTCCTGCCCGCCCGATGCATCCCGGCCAGGTGGTCAAGGCTGCTACCGTGGCCGCTGTGAGCCAAGAACAGACTTTCGACATCCGACAAGCCGCCCCTGAGGACTGGCCCGGTATCTGGGCCATCCTGGAACCGGTGATCCGTGCCGGAGAGACCTTCACCTGGGACCGGGACACCACGGAGGAAGAGGCCCGGAGCAAGTGGACCAAGGATGCTCCCGGCCAGACCTTTGTGGCGGTCGGCAAGGACACGGGCGGGATCCTGGGAACGGGGGAGTTCCACGCCAACCAGTCCGGCGGCGGGAGCCATGTTGCCAACGCCGGGTACATGGTGGGGGCCAACAACTCGGGCCAGGGCATCGCCCGCGCCCTCTGCGCGTATTCACTGAGCGAAGCAAAAGCGGCAGGGTTCTACGCCATGCAGTACAACGCCGTGGTGGAAAGCAACGTCCGTGCTGTGTGGCTGTGGCAGTCCATGGGGTTCAGGATCCTCGCCACGGTACCTGAAGCTTTTGACCACCCGGAGATCGGATACGTCGGCCTGCACGTCATGTACCGGAAGCTGTAGGGCACGGCTCAACAGAATTCCCCAGTTTTGCTGAAGCCGTCAACTCCATAAACGGGCCAGTTCGGGAAAGGCAGCCTCGTATCCGGCCAGGAGTTGCTCTCCCAAAGCCGCCGAGCCGATCAACGGGTGTGCCGCAAAAGCGCCCACGGCCGACCCGCGCTCACCGTCCACGACAGCGCGGATCGTCAGTCGCTCCACCTCCTTGACGTGCTGCATCAGGGTGAGGAACTGCCCGGCCGGCCGTTCCTGCGGGAGCGGCAACGCGCCGTCGGGCGTTACCTCGCACGGAACCTCGACGACGGCGTCCCCCGGCAACCCGGGCACGGCCACTTCCGTCGGGGACGCCCCGCCTGCAGCCGTCACCGGCGTATTGGGCACGTTCAGGATCAGCTGCGAAGACCCGCCGCCGGACAGCGCCCGCATCACGGAAAGCGCCACCCGCTCGTAACCGCCACCTGCAAGGTCTTCCTCGTCGCGTTGCTCCCCATGGGTGCGTGACTCGGCCAAATAGCCTTCTTCGCGGGAGCGCCGGGCACTGTCCCACAACGCATAGGCGTGCGGGGATTGGACCAGGGCCGGGTACAGCGAACGCTGCTGCTGGTGGATGGAGGTCCCACGGGTTTCGTTCTGCCGACGGATGGCGTCGGTGGCCTTCACCGTTTGGTAGTAGTAGTACAGGTATTCGTTGGGCAGGCAGCCAAGCTGCAGCAAGGTGTGCTGCCCGAACAACCTGCCTTCTTCCATGGATTCCACCGCGGTGTGGTCCGAAAGCAGCCCCGGCAGCAGGTCGTGTCCGCCGGGGGCCAACCGGTAGAGCCAGCCCAGGTGGTTCAGCCCGAAGTAGCCCACGCCGTCGAGCGTTCCTTCCGGCAACGGCGAGCCGGCCGCCCGGGCCGCCCGCTGGACCAGGCCTCCTGCGGAATCGCAGATACCGATGACCTTGCGGCCCAGCACGGGAACCAGGGCCTCGGTGACCATGCCGGCGGGGTTGGTGAAATTGATGAGCCACGCATCGGGGCAATGCAGGCGCATCGCTGCGGCCAGCTCCTGCATGCGTGGAATGGTGCGGAGCGCATAGGAGATGCCGCCGGCACCCGTGGTTTCCTGACCCAGGAGGCCGAGGTCCAGTGCCACGCGTTCGTCGGCGATTCTCCCGGCAGTTCCGCCTGGGCGGATGGCGGCAAAGACCATATCCGAGCCGCTGAGGGCCTCCTGGAGGTCGGTGGAAACGACGACGGCGGGTGCGGAACCACCGGGTGCGGGCATGTCTCGGATGACCGCCGCGATGGCAGCAAGCCGGGCGGCGTCCACGTCGTAGAGCACCAGCTCGTCCACCAGTCCGGCGAAGGGACCCGCGCACAAGGCCCTGTAGACAAGGGGAACCCGGAAGCCACCGCCGCCGGCGATCATGAGCCGCATGACCCGAGTCTATGCAGCCCAGTACGTGCAGCGTAGTCTGCCGTGCATGGACGCTATGCCCCAGCGACGTTTTGATCCCTTGGCTGCCGTGCGATCGGACGGCGACCACCAGTGCGACCTCCTCCTGACCGGAACGGTCTTCCAGGACATCATTTTCACCGGACTCCCGCACGCACCCGAACCCGGCACGGAGGTGTGGAGCGAAGGCATGGGCAGCTGCCCCGGCGGTGTCGCAAACCAGGCCATCGCGGCAGCGCGCCTCGGCTTGCGGACCAACCTCGCCGCGACCTTCGGGGACGACGGCTACGGCGACTACAACTGGCAGATCCTGGAAAGCCAGGAACACGTCGACCTCTCCCTCTCGCAGAGAGTTCCCGGCTGGCACTCACCCGTCACGGTTTCGATGTGCGTGAACCAGGACCGGTCCATGGTCACCCACGGCCACCCTGCCCCGATCAGTTCCTCCGAACTGATCGGGAAACCGCCCAAGGCGCTCGCCGCCGTGGCTGACCTGGGGGAGGAACTGGAACCGTGGATGCTCGCAGCGAAGGAAGCGGGTACCAAACTTTTCGGCGTGGTGGGTTGGGACCCCACCGGGGAATGGTCAGAGCGCCGGATGGACCAGCTGGGAAATTTCCATGCCTTCCTGCCCAACGCCCCTGAAGCGATGGCATTCACCGGCAAGGCCGACCCCTGGGCGGCTCTGTACTCCCTGGCAGACCGGGTGCCCGTGGCAGTGGTAACGCTGGGACCACAAGGCGCGGTGGCAGTGGATTCGGAAACCGGGGAAGAGGAATGGGTACCCTCCCTGCCCGTTTCCGCGTCCGATCCCACCGGCGCGGGGGACTGCTTTGGGGCCGCCTTCATTGTCGGCTGTTTGGCCGGTTGGAGGTTGGGGGACCGGCTCCGGTTCGCCAACCTGTGTGCTTCCCTGGCCGTGCAGGAAGTCGGCGGTTCCCTGGCCGCACCCGGGTGGGGCGATATCGCCGACTGGTGGCAGCGGGCCAACGCACGGAAGGAACGCCAATCGAGTCAGTGGCTGCGGCGCTTCGCGTTCCTGGAACCCATCGTCAAGGACATCCCCGCCGAGGCCCAGCGGCGCGCCCGGGCAACGATCGCGCATTTGTCCGACGCACAGTAGGGGCGTTGCAGCACCTGCAGTTAACCCGAGTTCACTGACAGCACTAGAATCTCTAGGGTGACTTACGAAGCAGCTGCAGATATCGGTATCGGGTCGAAAGCCTCCATAGCAAAGTCGGCGGTGTTGGAACGCTCCGCCGTGATTGACCTCGAAGCCGTGCGGCACAACGTTCGTCAATTCGTCGCCATTGCGTCCCCCGCCTCGGTCATGGCCGTGGTGAAGGCAGACGCTTACGGCCACGGAGCCGTCCAAGTAGCCCGTGCAGCCCTCGACGCCGGTGCCGCGTGGCTTGGTGTGGCGCACATATCCGAGGCCCTCGCCTTGCGTGCCGCCGGGGTGGATGCGCCGCTGCTGGCCTGGCTGCACACCCGTGAAAGCAACTTCCAAGCGGCAGTCGCCGCGGGCATCGACGTCGGAATTTCCGGCTGGGAGCTGGACGCCGTGGTCGCGGCTGCCCGCGAACAAGAAAGGCCCGCGCGGGTCCACCTGAAAGTGGACACCGGCCTGGGCCGTAACGGCTGCACTATTGCCGACTGGGATGGGTTGGTGGGCCAAGCCATGGAATACCAGGATCAGGGCCTCCTGCGGGTCGTGGGCATCTTCTCGCATCTCGCTGTGGCCGACGAGCCGCACCGCCCGGAAACCGATGAGCAACTGGCCGTCTTCCGCGAGGCCATCGCCATGGCCGAGGACGCCGGAGTGGACATGGAGGTCCGGCACATCGCCAACACACCCGCCACGCTGTCCCGCCCGGACTCACACTTCGATCTTGTCCGTGTCGGCCTCGGTGTCTACGGCCTGTCGCCGTTCGAAGGCGCTACGTCCGCGGAGCTTGGCCTCCACCCGGCCATGACGGTCCGCACGCTGCTGTCCAACTGCAAGAAGGTGCCCACGGGCCAAGGCGTCTCCTACGGGCTCAACTACCGGACCACCGAAGAAAGCACGCTCGGACTGGTGCCGTTGGGCTACGCCGATGGTGTGCCCAGGATTGCCACCGGAGGCCCAGTGCGGGTGGACGGCATCAACTACCCGGTGGTGGGCAGGATTGCCATGGACCAGATGGTCATCGACCTTGGACCACTGTCCCCTGAAGCGGCGGCAGGCCTCAAGGGCGCCGAAGCCGTGATGTTCGGCAACGGAGCCGACGGTGGCCCCACCGCTGATGATTGGGCCGCCGCCGCGGGAACGAACAACTACGAAATCGTCACGCGCATCAGCCCACGGGTGCCGCGCAGCTATGTCAACGAGGCCCCGGCGCAGGCAGAGGCCCGCACGGCTGCCGGCAAGGCGACTGAGACGGCAGCACCATGAGCGAAGCCCATTGGGAGCGTAGGTTGACGGTCACGACGGCGGAGCAGACGCACGCGCTCGCAGCAGCTGTGGGTGAGGTACTCGAAGCCGGGGACCTCCTGGTCCTGACCGGCGAACTGGGAGCGGGCAAGACAACCTTCACCCAGGGGCTCGGCGAAGGCCTGGGTGTGCGGGCCGGCATCATTTCGCCCACGTTTGTGTTGGTCCGGATCCATCCCAACCGTGCTGATGGTCCGCGGCCCGGCGGCCCGGACCTGGTCCACGTGGATGCTTACAGGCTGGAATCTGCGGCGGAGATCGACGACATCGATCTGGAGAACACCTTGGACACCTCCGTCACGGTGGTGGAGTGGGGCCGGGACCGCGTGGAGCACCTCTCGGACAGCCGCCTCGAGGTTGACCTGCACCGGTCTGTCGGAGGGACGGCAACGGCGGACGACGTCATGGACTTTGATACAGATGACGACGACGAACCCCGCACCCTTGTTTTCCGCGGATACGGTCCCCGTTGGGCCGAAGCTCCGCGACCCCTTGACACCACTTCCCCCGAGAAAGGCAACTGATGCTGATCCTGGCCATAGACACCTCAGCGGTGGCCAGTGCGGCCCTGATCTCGGACGTTGCCATGGAGGGTGTGGTGGATTCCTTCGCTACGGAGGACACCCGTAGCCATGCAGAGGTCCTGGCCCCGGGCATCGCCAAGCTCCTGGCCGGAGCAGGCATCACTGGTGCGGACGTCGATGCGATCGTCACCGGAGTAGGACCTGGACCATTCACGGGCCTGCGCTCCGGCATCGCGACGGCCCGAACCCTGGCCTTCGTCTGGAACAAGCCGTTGTATGGCCTGATGAGCCTGGACGCCATCGCGCTCGACGTTGCCGAGTCCACGGCAGCCGCTCCTGAATTCCTGGTGGCCACCGATGCCCGGCGAAAAGAGGTCTACTGGGCGCGGTACACGCTGGCTGAGGGCCAACTGCCGGAGCTCGTGGACGGACCGCATGTTGGCTTCGCCTCGGAGCTTCCGGACTTGCCCGTGTTCGGCGCTGGAGCCGGCCTGTATGCCGACGTCCTGCGGGCCAACGAAGATTTCTCCCGGACCCAACCTGACGCTGCCTCCCTGGGCCAGTTTGCTTTGGCCAAGCTCACGGCCGGTCAGCCCTTGCTGGATTCCACTCCGCTGTACTTGCGGGAATCGGACGCCCAGGTCCCCGGGCCCCGGAAACGTGCACTGTGATGGGACGGAACCTGTGAAGTTATCACCCAAGCTTGAACTCGCCGGGGTTTCCCTGCGGGACATGACGGAGACCGACATCCCCGCAGTGGAGATGTTGGAGCGCCGGTTGTTCCCTGTAGACGCGTGGCCGCTCCAAATGTTCTTCGATGAACTGGCGCAGCCGGAGACCCGGCGTTACATCGTGGCCGAGGTCGCCGGCGAGATTGTGGCCTACGCCGGATTGATGTGCATCGAGCCGATCGCGGACGTCCAGACGATCGCCGTCGTGCCTGAATTCGAAGGCCGGGGCATCGGTTCCGCCGTCCTGGCGGAACTCATCGACGAAGCCCGGCGGCGCCGTGCGGCGGACGTCCTGTTGGAGGTCCGGGCAGACAACCCCCGTGCCCAACAGTTGTACCAGCGGTTCGGATTCGAGCAGATCCACGTCCGTCCGCGCTACTACCGGGACGGGACGGATGCCCTGATCATGCGGCTTGAACTGAACACACCACACGAAGGAGCCACAGCGTGAGCGCGCCCCATCCGGAACAGCCGCGGCAGCCGTTGGTGCTCGGCATCGAGTCCTCCTGTGACGAGACCGGCGTAGGCATCGTGAGGGGTACCACCCTGCTTACCAACACGGTGTCCTCTTCCATGGACGAGCACGTACGTTTTGGTGGTGTCATCCCGGAGATCGCTTCGCGTGCACATCTTGACGCATTCGTGCCAACGCTCCAGGAGTCGCTGCACGAGGCCGGGGTGACCCTGGACGATATCGACGCCATTGCCGTCACCTCGGGTCCGGGTCTTGCCGGCGCGCTCATGGTTGGGGTCTGTGCGGCGAAGGCCTTGGCCGTTGCCACGGGTAAACCGCTGTATGCGATCAACCATTTGGTGGCGCACGTTGGCGTCGGGCTGCTGGACGCGCGGACGTCACCGGATGGCAAGCACGACGTCGGAGCTGCCGCCGGCCTGGGTGCCGGAAAGCTGCCGGAAAACCTCGGAGCGCTTCTGGTATCGGGTGGGCACACGGAGATCCTGCGGATCAGGAGCATCACCGATGACGTGGAGCTGCTGGGCTCAACCATCGACGACGCCGCTGGTGAAGCCTATGACAAAGTGGCCCGCATCCTCGGCCTTGGCTATCCCGGTGGACCCGCTATCGACAAACTGGCACGCCAGGGCAATCCCAAGTCCATCCGCTTCCCGCGGGGCCTCTCGCAGCCGAAATACATGGGTACTGCGGAGGAGAGGGGCCCGCACCGCTACGACTGGTCCTTCAGTGGCCTGAAAACAGCTGTGGCCCGTTGCGTTGAACAGTTCGAAGCCCGCGGCGAGGAAGTACCGGTGGCGGACATCGCGGCGGCGTTCCAGGAAGCCGTGGTGGATGTCATCAGCTCCAAGGCAGTCCTGGCCTGCAAGGAAAACGGCATCACCGATGTCCTGCTGGGCGGGGGAGTTGCCGCCAACTCGCGGTTGCGGGAACTGACCGGGCAACGCTGTGCCTCGGCCGGCATCACGCTCCACGTTCCGCCGTTGGACCTTTGCACGGACAACGGTGCCATGGTGGCGGCTCTCGGGGCCCAACTGATCATGGCCGGAGTTGGACCGAGCGGCGTCACCTTTGCGCCGGATTCCTCCATGCCGGTGACTACCGTGTCAGTGGCCGCGCAGGCTTAGGGTCCTAGGCGTCCGGACCCTTGCGCATTTGCTGGACGAGGTCCATGACCACTGCCTGCAGGTCTCCGTTGTGCTCGGCGGCGACACGCCGCTGGCGCTGGTAGCTGGCTCCGCGGTCGATGATCTTCAAGACATCGGCCAGCTCTTCGGAGCAGCCGAGCTTTGCTGCCACAGGCTCCAAGCGCGCCACCGTTTCGGCGAGGTGTTCGGTCACCAACTGCTCATTGCCCTCTGCGTCGAGGATGATGATGGCTTCCATCCCGTAGCGTGCGGCCCGCCACTTGTTCTCCTGCACGTGCCACGGCGGCATGGTGGGGATGCTGCCTCCGGCGTCCAGAATGGAGGAGAATTCGTCCACCAGGCACTGGGTCAGTGCAGCAATGGCCCCTACTTCTTCGAGGGTGGCCAAACCGTCGCAGATGCGCATCTCAATGGTGCCCAGGTTCGAAACCGGCCGGATGTCCCAGCGGATTTCGGAGGTGGCGTCGATGACGCCGGTGGTGAACATGTCCTGGACGTAGGACTCGTACGCTTCCCAGGTTTCGAACTGGAACGGCAGCCCGGCGGTGGGAAGCTGCTGGAACATGAGCGCACGCTGGGACGCGTATCCGGTTTCTTCCCCGGCCCAGTAGGGGCTGGACGCGGACAAGGCCTGGAAGTGGGGGAAGTAGTTGACCAGACCATCCAGAATGGGGAGGACTTTGTCGCGGTGGTCGATTCCCACGTGCACGTGGACGCCGTAGATGACCATTTGACGACCCCACCATTGGGTCCGTTCGATCAGCTTGGCGTAGCGCTCTTTGTCCGTGACGGGCTGGAGCAGGGGAGGGCTGAAGGGGTGGCTGCCGGCGCAGAACACTTCAACACCCATGGGGTCGGTGACTTCGCGGACCGCGGCGAGGGACCGGCTGAGGTCCTCTTTGGCGTCCTTGACCGTCTCGCAGATTCCTGTGACCAGTTCAACGGTGTTGAGGAGGAGCTCCCGCTTGATGTGGGGGTGTTCGTCGTCCTCGTTGAGATCGGGATGGTTGGCGGCGACGCCCTTCAGGACGTCATTGGCAACCGATACCAATTCCCCTGTGCGTGCATTGACCAGCGCCAACTCCCATTCCACACCCAGTGTCGATTGCCTGGATGGCGCAAAATCAATCTGCACGTCGTCCCCTCATTGTGTTGTCAGCCGGGCATGATTCCCCGCTGCGGGGCCGCCAGCGGTCGGATCAAGTCTAATGCAGCAGGAAGTGCCCTGATATCGACGGGAAACAGCCCATGTCAATTGCTAATGAGAACTGTTTGCATTAGACTTCAGGCATGCATCTCACCGTCGTCAGTTCCCTGGACAGCCAGTGCCGTGAGGCCGCCACCGAAAGACTCGGACGGTCCCACGCCAACTCCGTGGTGGTCCTGCACGATCTCCTGGATGGCTCCTTGGTCCTGCGGCGCATCTACCGGGACGGCCAGTTGCTCGAGCGCGAAACCACGGTCCTTGAGCACGGTTGCCTCAGCTGTACGGTCCGGCTTGATGTAGTCCCGACAGCCGAACGCCTCGCCTCCTGCGGCCACGACCATGTGGTTCTGGGCCTGCCTCCGGGAGTTGCCGCCGGCATGGCCGTCGCAGAGCTGCGCGGTGGACTCAGCCGGCCTGCCGTGATCGACAACTCCGTGCTGGCGCTGGACCCGGTGGATCTCGACGACCACATGTGGGACCGTCACACCCTGTTCGAATCCGGCTTTACGTCCATGCCCCAGGACGAGCGCACCAGCGGCGAGTTCCTGATCGGTGAGCTTGGACACGTTGACACCGTGATGGTCTACCCGGGCCTGGGTGCAGTCCTGAGTGGAGACCCGGGGGCAGGCTCGGAGCCATGGATGGCCGGCGTGGACTTGCTGGGCCAGTTGGCGCCCCATGCCAACGTCGTGGGGCAGGCAGGCACTTTCCGGCCGGGATGCTTCGACGACTCTGAAGCGGAGGCCCGTAACCGGCCCGGCGTCGTGCGCGTGCCCCTGGCTGAAACCCCGGGCCCTTTCCGGACAGTGCTCCATAAGGCCGGACGTCCGCTCCACCCGGGCCGCTTCCGTGACGCCCTGCCACAACTGGCCATCGGTACGCACTGGCTGCGGGGCCGCCTGTGGATTGCCTCGGCGCCCACACGCCGGATCGCCGTTCAGGGCATAGGTCCCAGGGTCTGGCTCGAAAGTACCGGGAACTGGCTGGCCGACTCTGCAGAAGGGATCCATGGTGGAAAGGCGGGCGGCGATGTCGACGCTTTCCTCGATTGGCACCCACGCCACGGCGACCGGGGAACGGTCCTGGCACTCACCGGGCGTTCCGAGGACCTCGATCCGAACGAAATCCGTGACCTCATCGACAGCTGCCAGCTGACGGAGGCCGAGATGGAATTGGACTTCGGCGTCTGGGGCGATCCCCTGGAACCCAGCGACGCCCTCTGAACCTACCCGCCAACACAAAGGAGAAACAGAATGAAAGTCAGGAACTCACTGCGTGCCCTCAAGAAGGTCCCGGGGGCACAAATCGTCCGGAGGCGTGGCCGCACGTTCGTCATCAACAAGAACAACCCACGGATGAAGGCGCGGCAGGGTTGATTCCCAGGCAGCGCTGAAGGGTCGTTGTTTAATGGGGGAATGCCCATTCTGAACAAAGACATGTCCCTGTGCATTTCGCTCGCGGCCCGGCCCAGCAACATCGGGACCCGGTTCCACAATTATTTGTACGATCTGCTCGGCTTGAACTTTGTCTACAAGGCCTTCGCCCCGGCGGACATCACCCTTGCAGTGGCGGGCATCCGCGGCCTCCCCATCCGGGGAGCCGCGGTGTCCATGCCCTACAAGGAAGCCGTTATTCCCTTGGTTGACGTCATGGACCCATCGGCCAAGGCCATAGATTCGGTGAACACCATTGTGAACAACGACGGTGTGCTGACGGCCTACAACACCGACTACATCGCCATCGCCCGGCTCCTCAAGGACCACAAGGTCCCCACCAGCCACACTGTGCTGCTGCGGGGTGCCGGGGGAATGGCCAAAGCCGTGGCCGCCGCCCTCCGCGACGCCGGATTCACTGCCGTCACCATCGTCGCCCGCAATGAAACCACCGGCAGTGCACTGGCCGGACTGTACGGATTCGGCTGGCAGGACGACGTCAACGGCTCGACGGCGGACCTCATCATCAACGTCACGCCCCTGGGCATGGCAGGGGCGGATGAATCCGCTCAATCCTTCGACGACGCCACGATAGCCGCTGCCCAGGTGGTTTTCGACGTCGTTGCACTGCCCTCGGAGACGCCGCTCATCACTGCGGCCCGGAAGGCGGGCAAGAAGGTCATCACCGGCGCTGAGGTCATCGCCATCCAGGCCGAAGAACAATTCGTCCTCTACACAGGCGTGCGACCAAGTCCTGGGCAGGTCCGCGAAGCCTCGGAGTTCTCCCGCCGCTGAGGCGGGACTGGGCGCCGATGCCTAGGCGGTCACGGGCTCAACGACGACAGCCACTCTTTCCTCGCCGATCCTGGTGAGGACCAGGGTGGCTGTTTTCGCGCCCTTGCCCTTGCCGGGTTTGTTGGGAAGCAGTTGTTTCCGCAACTCTTCGGGGGTCACTGCCGTGCCGCGCTTCTTGATGTCCAACACAGTGACGCCGTTGGTCTTCACCCAGGCCTTGAGGACCTTGACGTTGTACGGCATCACCTCCAGCACTTTGTAGGCGCGGGCAAACGGGGTGTCGTGCAGCTCCGGAGCGCAAATATAGGCAATGTGCTCATCCACCAAATGCCCGCCCAGCCGCTCCGCGACGTCGGCCACCAAGCCTGCGCGGATCACCGCACCATCGGGTTCGTACAGGAAACCTTCAACGGGCCCGACGGCGGCAACAGGACCGCCGTCGAAATCCTCGCCGCTGGTGATTTCAGCGGCGCCCTGGCTGCCAATGACGAGGGCGGCCCGCCGTACGCCCGGACGGGCCACGGCGTTGAACCACAAGGTCACTTCCGTCACGTCGCCACCCACGGAAACCCACTGGGCCTCGCAGCCGGAGGGCACGGAGTCGTGGGGGATGCCCGGCCCCATTTTGACGCCGATGGCCCGCCCGGTGGCCGCCAGGCCTTCCACGAAGGACATCGGGGGAGAAAACGCCTCGGGGTCCCAGATGCGCTTTGTCCCGGACGTGGACGTGGTCCGGCGGGCGGGGTCCATCCACACGCCGTCCATCCCGTCCAGTTCCACGGACGTGGCATCTGCGTGCACGACGGTGGCATGCGGGAACGGCATGAGGTTGATGGTGGCGCAGGCGGCCGTGGTTTCATCCAATTCCACGGCTGTGACGGCGATGTCCATGGACGCCATCGCCATGGAATCGGCGCCCAATCCACATCCGAGGTCTGCCACGTGGGTCATGCCGGCCTTGGCGAAACGCTCGGCATGGCGGGCTGCGACATTCAGTCGCGTGGCTTGTTCCAAGCCGGCCTGGGTGAACAGCATCTGCCGGGCAAACTCTCCGAATTTCGCCTCGGCGCGGGTCCGAAGCCTGGATTGGGTCAGGACCGCGGCCACGAGCTCCGGGGAGTGGCCGGCTTTCCGGAGCTCAGCGTTGACGGAGAACGAGTCGGCCTCCCGATAGGGCCCCAAGGAAGCAAGAAGCTCCCATCCTTCAGTGGTCAGCAAGGGTGCGATCTGTTCCTGAGGTGCATGAGGCATGGGATCAAGCCTAACGGCGCGGCACTTGACACCGTGACTGGCGAATCAGCCGGATAGGGTTGTTTTCATGGAAGACAACGCAGCCCCGCAACCCTCCACCATGATTAAGCTTGCGAGACCCGCCCTCATAGCGGGAGCCGTGATCGCCGTGGTCTGCATCGGCTTGCTGATCATCATCTTCGCGCTGGATTCCTTCAATGCAGCCACCTATTCCGTCGCCGGCAAGAGCGTCAACGATGCCACCGACGAAGCACGGGACATCCGCGAGCTCTATGCCGGGGCCCGCACCGGCGGGATTATCACCTTGGTGATCTCCGGCGTCGTTGCTGTTGCGGCCGCTGTCCTCCTCTACCTGAACCGCGGCAACGCCCCGCTTGACGAGGACGACGACGGCCAGGACTACGATCTGGATGACCTCACGGGCCGCTGACGGGCGTTCACCGATGACGAAATGCTGGCACTCACCTTGACCGAGTGCTAACGCCTTACATAGAGTCTAGTTAGCACTCTCCCCCGGAGGGTGCTAATCACGCCAAGCGTCTTCCGGCACCGCGACGACGGTTGTACGCTCCGGCACCCTAGTTCTTAGTCCATGAATCAGCTCATGAAAAGGAGAGTCCGAGTGTCGGTCTCGATTAAGCCTCTTGAGGATCGTATTGTTGTTCGCCCGCTCGAAGCAGAGCAGACCACGGCTTCCGGCCTGGTCATTCCGGACTCCGCACAGGAGAAGCCGCAGGAAGGCGAAGTTGTTGCAATCGGCCCCGGCCGCTTCGATGACAACGGCAACCGCGTCCCGGTTGACGTAGCTGTTGGCGACGTCGTCATCTACTCCAAGTACGGTGGAACCGAAGTCAAGACCGGCGGCAACGAGTACCTCGTTCTGTCCGCCCGCGACGTCCTTGCGATCGTCGTAAAGTAACTTCCCGGAGCCCCGCACCGCCGTCGCGTTGGAATCATTCCAGCCGTCAGCGGTGCGGGTTTTCTGTCTTGAAAGGACACAACCATGGCAAAGCAGCTTGCTTTTAACGATGCTGCCCGCCGGTCTCTTGAGGCCGGTATCGACAAGCTCGCCAACACTGTCAAGGTGACGCTTGGCCCGCGCGGCCGCAACGTCGTGCTGGACAAGAAGTGGGGCGCTCCCACGATCACCAACGATGGCGTCACCATCGCCCGTGAAGTTGAGCTTGACGACCCCTACGAGAACCTTGGCGCCCAGCTGGCCAAGGAAGTAGCCACCAAGACCAACGACGTCGCCGGCGACGGCACCACCACAGCCACAGTGCTTGCACAGGCTTTGGTCAAGGAAGGCCTCCGCAACGTCGCTGCAGGCGCAGCTCCGGGCGAGATCAAGCGCGGCATCGAGGTTTCCGTTGAAGCCATCGCAGCCCGCCTGCTGGAGAACGCCCGCGAAGTCGAAGGCACCCAGGTTGCCAGCGTCGCAGCCATCTCCGCGCAGAGCGACGAAGTCGGCGAGCTCCTCGCCGAAGCGTTCGGCAAGGTTGGCAAGGACGGTGTCATCACCATTGAAGAGTCCTCCACCACGCAGACCGAGCTGGTCCTCACTGAAGGCATGCAGTTCGATAAGGGCTACCTGTCCCCGTACTTCGTCACCGACGCAGAACGCCAGGAAGCAGTCCTCGAAGACGCCCTCATCCTGATCAACCAGGGCAAGATCTCCTCGCTGCAGGACTTCCTGCCGCTTCTGGAGAAGGCGCTGCAGGCCAACAAGCCGCTCTTCATCATTGCCGAAGACATCGAAGGCGAAGCCCTCTCCACGCTGATCGTCAACCGCATCCGCGGGACGCTCAACGTCGTAGCCGTGAAGGCTCCGGGCTTCGGTGACCGTCGCAAGGCCATGCTCCAGGACATCGCCACGCTCACGGGCGCCCAGGTTGTTTCCCCGGACCTCGGCCTGACCCTGGACACCGTTGGCCTCGAGGTACTCGGTACCGCGCGCCGCATCACGGTCACCAAGGACAACACCACCATCGTCGACGGTGCCGGCTCGGCCCAGGACGTTTCGGACCGCGTTGCACAGCTTCGTGCTGAACTGACCCGGACGGACTCCGACTGGGACAAGGAAAAGCTGCAGGAACGCCTGGCCAAGCTGGCCGGCGGCATCGGTGTCATCAAGGTCGGCGCAGCCACCGAGGTTGAGCTGAAGGAAAAGAAGCACCGCATCGAGGACGCTGTTTCCTCCACGCGTGCAGCCCTTGAAGAAGGCATCGTTTCCGGTGGCGGTTCAGCCCTCATCCACGCGCTGAAGGCACTGGATGAGTCCCCGGCCGTCAAGGCGCTGGAGGGTGACGCAGCTGCTGCTGTCGGCATCGTCCGCCGCGCCCTGATCCAGCCCTTGCGCTGGATCGCCCAGAACGCCGGCTTCGACGGCTTCGTCGTCGTTGCAAAGGTTTCTGAGCTGGAAGCCAACCACGGCTTCAATGCCAAGACCGGCGAGTACGAGGACCTGATCGCCGCTGGCGTGATCGACCCCGTCAAGGTCACCCGTTCGGCTCTCCGCAATGCCGCTTCCATTGCTGCCCTGGTTCTCACCACCGAGACCCTGGTTGCTGAAAAGCCGGCTGAAGAAGAAGACGCACACGCAGGCCACAGCCACTAGCAGCCTGTTTCATCGAAGCCCCGGTCACGTTCGCGTGGCCGGGGCTTCGTGCGTCCCCGGGCACCGTGAAGGCAAGCCCGGCGGAGCTATTGTGGGCGTTCGACGGCGGCGGTAACCTGACGCTAAACGCTGCGGCTTCGGGCATCAACCGGGCCGCTACCACCCGCAGGGTCAGCCATGACAGCTCCGGACACAGACTTGGACCTGGGACGTTCAGCGTTCCATGATCGCCGGTGGAGCGATGCACTTGATTGCCTCGCCCGTGCTGATTCCGAGGGTGGCCTCCCTGCCCAGGACATTGAGCTGGCCGCTTCGGTGGCGATGCTGCTTGGCTTGAATGCACGCAGCGTCGAGTACCTCGCCAGGGCGCATGACGAATTCCTAACCATGGGCGATACTGACGGCGCGGCCCGCTGTGCCGCGTGGCTGGTGATGTTCCTCATGGACATGGGTGAGCAAACACTGGGCAATGGCTGGTTGTCCCGCGCCAAGCACCTGCTGGAAGGCATGCCGGGACCGTGCGCGGCCGAAGGCTATCTCCTCATTCCCGCTGCGTTGGGGTCGCTGCGTGCCGGCAACCCGGAGGCTGGCCATAAGTTGTTCAGCCGGGCGTTGGAACTGGGCCTGTCCTTTCACGACAAGGACCTGCAGGCCTTGGGCCAGCTTGGAGTAGGCACCTCGCGCGTTTCCCTGGGACGCATGGAGGAAGGGCTGCAGCTCCTCGATGAGGTGATGGTTTCGGTCAGCTCGGGGGAGGTGTCACCCATACCGTCCGGCATCATCTACTGTGCCGTCCTGGGCAGTTGTCGTCTCTCGCATGATGTCCGGCGCGCCCACGAATGGACGTCGGCGTTGGAACGTTGGTGCGGGGAGCGCCCGGACATGGTGATGTTCAGCGGACAATGCCAGGCCTACCGGGCCGAGCTGCTCATCCTGCATGGTGCGTGGGACGAGGCGCTTTCGGTGGCACGTGCGGCCGAGGGCAGGGTCAGGAAGGGCGATCCCGACGCGACGTTCGGTTCCTGGTACCAGCAAGGAGAAGTCCTGCGCCTGCAGGGGTTCCTGGAGGAAGCGGCGAAAGCCTATGCCACAGCAGCCGGAACGGGTTTTGAGCCTGTACCGGGAATCGCGTTCCTGCAGTTGGCGCAGCATAAGGCGTCGCAGGCCGGAGCCACCATGCGACGTGCGTTGGCGGGAACAGACACCGCCAATCGTCGCCGCTTGCTTCCTGCCGCCGTCGAGATTGAAGTGTCCCTTGGAGACGTGGCAGCGGCCAGGGCAGCCCTGGACGAACTCTCCGGGCCTCTGCACGACGGAAACCGGCCCCTTGAGTTGGCCGTAGCTTCCCAAGCGGCCGCGCAGGTGTTGCTGGCCGAGGGCGATTCAGGCGCCGCCCTCCGCGAATCGAGGAACGCCTGGCGGATCTGGTACAGCCTGGAGGCCCCCTACGAGGCGGCCCGTTGCAGGGTGCTTGCCGGCCGCGCTTGCGCCATGCTGGGCGATCCGGACTCGGCGGCCATGGAGTTCGAGGCGGCCAAAGCCGAGTTCGCGGATCTTGGAGCCCTGCCGGCTGTGGCCGACGTCCTGGAACTCGCCGGCGAGAAACGCAAAGGCACGTCCTCACTGACAGGCCGGGAGTTGGAAGTCCTTCGGCTGGTGGCCGGTGGACATTCAAACCGGACTATTGCCCGGGAGCTTTACCTGAGCGAGAAGACGGTGGCACGGCACGTGAGCAACATCCTGTCCAAACTGGCCGTACCGTCGAGGTCGGCTGCGACCAGCTACGCCTTCGAGCACGGCCTGATCCACTGAACTCTCCCCGGTGACTGGGTAGAAATACCCATGCCCCGGCACCAGGAATGCGCAAAGCGACCGACGCGGCGGCGGACTCTGCAGACCTACCGTGGCTGTATCAGGTCCCATTGCGGAACCACACGTGAGGAAGGAAGACCAGCCATGGATTCGAAACAGCACACAGAACTGGACACCGTGATCGTCGGAGGCGGACAGGCCGGCCTGGCGCTTGGTTACTGGCTGGTCCGGGAAGGCCGGGAGTTCGTCATCCTGGATGAGAACGCCAGGGCGGGAGACGCATGGCGTGGGCGCTGGGACTCCCTCCGGCTCTTCACCCCCGCCAAGTACGACGGACTACCGGGACGGCCTTTCCCCGGAGACCGCCTTGCCTTCCCCACCAAGGACCAACTGGCCGACTACCTGGAGGACTACGTCCGTCACTTTGACCTCCCCTTCGTCTCCAGCGTCCATGTGGAGGACATCCAGGCTGAGGGCGAGGGCTTCGCTGTCAGGGCAGGCGACCGTACGTGGCACACGCGCAACGTCGTGATTGCCACCGGCGGGCACCGTCTTCCCAAGCAGCCTGCCTTCGCTGACGAGTTGGATCCCCGGATACTCCAACTGCATTCACAGGATTACAGGAATCCCGGGCAACTGAGGGACGGAACAGTGTTGGTGGTCGGCCTCGGAAACTCCGGGGCGGAGATCGCCTTGGACGTCGTGCGCTCGCATTCGACGGTACTTTCAGGCAAGCCCAGTGGTGAGATGCCGATGAAGCACGGCCGGACGGCAGCACGTTTTGCTTTGCCCGTCGTCAAATTCCTGGGCGTCCACGTCCTTACGCTCAACACGCCCATCGGACGAAAGGCCGCTCCGGGCTTCAAGTCCATGGCTGCTCCGTTGATCCGGACAAAAACCAAGGACCTGGCTGCCGCGGGAGTGCAGATGGTTTCGCGGCTGGCGGGCGTCTCGGAAGGCTTGCCGGTCCTTGAGGACGGGACGCGGGTGGAAGCCGCGAACGTCATTTGGTGCACCGGTTACCACGAGGATTACTCATGGGTGAAGCTGCCGGTCTTCGACCTCGAGGGTGAGCCGGTGCAGAGGAGGGGAGTGGCCGGCGACGTTCCCGGGGTGTACTTCATCGGCCAGGAATTCCTTTTCGCGGCAGCTTCGGCAACGCTCCCCGGCGTCTGCCGGGATGCCCGCTACCTGGCCCGGCGCCTGGCAGCGGATCGCCGCCCGGTACCGGGCAGCCGCCGGGCCAAGGACACCCGTTTGCCGATGAGCCGGTAGAACAGCAACACCGCAGCGGCAGCTGACACGATGCCCACCAGGTTCAGTGCCAGCTGCATCGCGGATCCGGCCGCCTTGCTGTATTCACCGAGGACCAACGCCACCGCAACGTAGCCGGCCGCAGGAACGGTGGTCACAGAGATGAAGACACCCACCAACGCCGAGGATCTATGGCTGATCATGGACAGCATTCCGGCCGCTCCCGCCAAAGCGGCAACGATCAGTGAATAGGGGCCGGGATGATAGATGAACTCGACGGCGGATCCCCGGTCCAGCGTGTCGTCGGGGAACAATCCGAGGGGTACTGAGAGCCATGCGGCAAGTGCGGTGACCACCATGGCCAAGGGGAAACCGACGCCCAAGGCAAGCAAGGAGGCACGCACCAAACGCCACTTCCGTTCCACCAGTCCCACAGCCACCGCGGCCAAAGGCCCGAACTCGGGACCAACCACCATCGCCCCCACAATCGCGATCGTGGAATCGGTCACAATACCTATCGCCGCCAATTGCGTTGCAATCACCAGGAACGCCAGGAAGCTCCACGTCAGTTTCGAGTCCTCGCCCGTCTGCCGGGAAACCTCATCCCAGATGACGGCGTCTGCCGACTCACCAGGAGCATCCGCCTCGGCGTCGTCGGCGCGGTCGGACAGGACCAGGTCCGGTGATGATATGGAGATCGACCCAACCTCCGGAATGTTGAGCCCATGGAGCCGTTCAATCAGTTCTTCCGCGGATTCGCGGGCGATGTGGGCGGTGATCACGTCGCCGGGGGGCGCCACGGAGGCACCCCTGTAGACGGCCACCTCGGCGATGCCGGTTTGATCGGAGCAACACTCCAGGACGGCGTCCGACAACTCCGCCGGCACACACAGACGCAGTTGAACGATCATGGATTTCTTTCCTCCTGTCCGGCTCCAGCGTAGTTCCGTCAGGTGCGGTTTGCCGTGATCCGGGCACAGGCCACGCACAGGCAAGGTTGGGAAAATTCATAGCTGGACCTGAGCTAATTGAGCCTCGGCAGCCGGTCCAAAAGACCTCCCCGACTGGGTTGGGGCCGCCAACCCGCGTATGATTGATGCTTTGTGCCACAGCTTTGAGGAACTGCCTAACGTGACTATGCCAACGATCCCAGCCCCTGCCCGTGCCGGCAGGCGGTCTTCCGGACCCGTTGCAAAGTCGAAGTTCCGCCCGGAGATCCAAGGCCTGAGATCCCTCGCCGTCCTGATGGTGGTGAGTTACCACATCTGGATCGGACGCGTTTCCGGAGGCGTGGACGTGTTCCTGCTCATTTCCGCCTTCTTGATGACGCTGCAGTTCACCGGCCGCTACAAGCAAGGCCGCCCGATGGATCTCCTGCGGCACTGGCTGCACCTGTTCCGGAGGCTGCTGCCCGCCGTCGTCGTGGTTCTTCTGGCCACGCTCGCGGCGACGTTCGCCTTCCTTCCTCCCACACGCTGGGTAGAGGCGGTCCACCAGGCCTGGGCCGCATTGTTCTACTACGAAAACTGGCTCCTGCAAGGCCTGGCAGTAAACTATTACGCCACCGACCACAGCCTCGCCAGCCCGCTGCAGCACTTCTGGTCGCTCTCCATCCAGGGACAGGTTTTCATCCTGTGGCCCGTCATTTTCGCCACGGTGGCAGTTCTTTGCCGCCGGTTCAGCCTGAGGTACCGGGCCACACTCGCGTACGTGTTTGCGATCATTTTTGTCCTTTCCCTCACGTACTCCGTGATCTTCACGGCCACCAACCAGGCCGTGGCGTATTTCGACACCTTCGCGCGGTTGTGGGAATTCGCCTTGGGCACGATGCTGGCGCTGATCCTTCCGGGGTTGAACTTCGCCAAGCCGGTGCGTGTCGTCATGGGCTGGATCGGCGTGGTGGCCATGCTCAGCTGCGGTGTCCTGCTGCAGGTACAGACCGCCTTTCCCGGGTTCGTTGCCCTGTGGCCCACGCTCGCCGCCGTAGCCGTGATTGCTGCCGGCCAGACCGGAAGCCGTTTCGGTGTGGACCGGATCCTGAGTTCCAAGTTCCTGGTCCGGCTGGGTGACAACTCCTACGCACTGTATTTGTGGCACTGGCCCATCCTGGTGATCGCCTTGGCCTGGAGCGGCAAGGACCACGCCGGCTGGCTGTCGGGAACAGTGATCATCGCCTTGTCACTCGCGCTGGCCTTCCTGACCACCAAGTACGTGGAAAAGCCCTTCCGGGAATGGAAGTGGCCCGAGGTCAATCGGCGCCGATCCGCCATCGCCATCGCCGCTTGCCTCGCCGTGGCATGCACGCCGCTGCTCGGGTTCCAGTACAAGCAGGACCTTGACCTCAAAGCAGCCCAGGCCCAGGCGTTTAACGACAACCCCGGCGCCCACGCGCTGGTCCCCGGATACGTGGACCTGGTCAGCGATGGTGCGAAGACGCTTCCTACCGCTGAGCAACTCCCGGAAGACTGGGCAACCCTGGGCGGCCCCTGCGAGGGCGAAACGAAGCCGGACGACAAGCAACTGCAGGAGAAATGCCAGCAGAACGGCGTGGGAGACGCCGCCGCGAAGGAAATCCTGGTGTTGGGCGACTCCCACTCCCAGCAGTGGCTGGCTGCCCTTGGCCCCTTGGCTGAGGCTGAACACTGGAAAGTGACGGCGCTCCTGTTGGGGGGATGCCATTTCATGCCGGACAACCCGGATGCCGACAAAGGCTGCAATGACTTCAACGCCGCAGCCTTCCGCTACGCAGCGGACAAAGCACCGGACGCCGTCTTCATGGTGGGAACCATGGCGTCGCCGTCCTCGCCGGATGAGCAGTTGGTGTACGGCTTTGAGCAGACGGTGACCAACTTCAATGATCTTGGCATCGGCGTCGTGGCCATTCGCGATAACCCGCGCTACGACTACAACGTCACCGAATGTGCCCTGTCCAAGGGCGTGGACAGCGCCGAGTGCAAATCGGACCAGCCGGAGGTCCTGGCTGCAGAAAGTCCTTTTGCCGCCGTACAGGGGAGTTTCGGCAACGCAGCTTTCCTGGACATGACAGACCTCCTCTGCGACGGCATTACATGCCCAAGCGTGGTGGGAAACGTGTTCGTGTATCTGGACGACAACCATCTCTCCAAAACGTATGTGACCAGCATGGCCGGGATGTTTGAGGAAAGGTGGTTTGCCGCGACGGGGTGGCAGCGATGATGGCCGCACCTACTGCCGCGACGGCACCTTCCCAGGAGAAACGCACGACGGCGAAGCCCGGTTTCCGGCCGGAGGTCCAGGGCCTGCGGGCACTGGCTGTGCTGATGGTGGCGGCGTACCATATTTGGCTCGGCCGGGTTTCCGGCGGAGTGGATGTCTTCCTGTTGATCTCAGCCTTCCTGCTGACGTTGTCGTTCACGCGAAAACTCGAAAACGGGAAGCCGTTGAGGCTCCTGCGGCACTGGTTGCACGTGTTCAAGCGGCTGCTGCCCGCCGTCGTCGTTGTCCTGTTGGGCGTCTTGACCGCCACGTGGGCTTTCATCCCGCAGAGCCGTTGGCCGGATGTACTGGCCGAGGCCTGGGCGTCGCTGCTCTACCGGCAGAACTGGCAGTTGGCGGACACGGCAGTGGACTACTACGCCCAGGACCATTCGGGGGCGAGCCCGCTCCAACACTTCTGGTCCCTGTCCGTCCAAGGCCAGGTGTTCATTCTGTGGCCGCTGGTCTTTGCCGCCGTTGCCTTGCTGCAGCCTCAATTGGCCAAGCTGTTCCCTGGCCGGAAGGCTGTGACCCACCGGACGCTCCTGATCGTGGCGTTCGGGCTTGTCTTCGTGGCATCACTCGCGTACTCCATCGAGCAGACCACCACCAACCAGGCCGTGGCGTATTTCGACACCCGTGCCCGGCTCTGGGAGTTCGCCCTGGGTTCCTTGCTCGCCCTGGCTCTTCCGTACCTGAAACCCGGACGCCGGCTTCGTGTGTTCCTGGGGTGGGCAGGCATCACGGCCATGCTCGCCTGCGGGTTGGTCCTCACCGTGGACCGCTCTTTCCCCGGATTCATCGCGCTCTGGCCCACCCTCGCCGCAGCGGCGGTCATCGTCGCCGGACAGAGCCACAGCCGTTTCGGTGCGGACCGTCTCTTGAGTTCGCGGCCGCTGGTGGTGGTGGGGGACAACTCCTACGCCCTCTACCTCTGGCATTGGCCGGTCCTGGTCTTCTTCTTGCTCGTGTCCGGGACCACCACACCCAGCCTCCTCCAGGGGCTGGGGATCATGGCCGTCTCCATGCTGCTGGCCGTTGCCACCACCAAGTACGTCGAAGTTCCCCTGCGCAGCTGGAAGTGGCCGGACGTACGGTCCTGGCGTGCCGCCGTCGTGATTGCCTCCTGCGGTGCGCTGCTGGCGCTGCCTGTCACCGTCTGGCAGGGTGCCATTGCCTCGGAAAGTGCGGCGATCGCCGGCCAGCCCAAGGAACTGACACCCGGAGCGGCAGCCCTGTCCCCGCAGTTCGTTGGAGAACCTACCCAGGAAGCGATGATCATCCCGGCGCCGGCCGCGATGAAGGACGAGTGGGCGGACATTGACGGACTGTGCACCGGTGACAACGTGCCCACGGACCCATTGCTGGAGGGCTGCCTGCAGAACGACGAGCCCGAGAACGTCACCAAGGAGATTGTGGTGCTCGGCGATTCGCACGCCCAGCAGTACATGGCTGCCCTGGGCCCGATCGCCAAGCAGCACGGCTGGGAAGTGGTGACGCTCCTGAAAGGCAGTTGCCGGTTCGGCGCCGAGTCCCCTGAACGGACGGACGACTGCAACGAATTCAACAAGGCCAGCGCCGCCTACGTCATGGAGCACAAGCCGGATGCTGTGTTCACGGTGGCGTCGTTGACCCACGCCACCGAGCCCTTTGAGACCGAAGTCCCCGGCTATCTCGAGGGCATCCAGCCGTTCACCGATGCGGGTATCGACGTTGTGGGCGTGCGGGACAACCCCCGGTTCAGCATCAACATGCCTGAGTGCGTGCAGAAAAAGGGTCCCGATTCCCCGGACTGCAATGCTCCGTTGGAGGAATCGCTGGCCGCATCGTCGCCGCTGGACGACTACGTGGGCAAGGTGGAACGGCTCTACCTGATGGATATGAGCGATTTCATCTGCGAGCAGGGGACGTGTCCGGCCGTGGTGGGCAACGTCTACGTCTACAAGGACGACAACCACCTCACCAAGACCTACGTCCAGAGCATGATCCCCATGTTCGAGGAGCGGCTCCTGGCAGCTACTGGCTGGTCCGCCGGCTAGATTCGGCGTTCAGCCGGGTTCCGACACGCACGACGCCGGCCTGCCGCCTATGCTGTTGCTCACACTCGGGCGTCGCGGAATATGGCGATTGGCGCGGAGGTTCTACTATTTATTCAATACCCGGCCGCACCTTCAGTTTTGCAGTACGTGTGCTGCAGTTCCGAAGCCGTAGTACCGATGCACAGGCCAGTCCCGTAATGACGGGCTGGTCATCAGTTGCAACCCCTACCAGTTAAGCCCCCAAGAACCCAGGTAAGAGGCGCACACTCATGACCGAGCCCGAACACAATCCCTTTGGCCTGATCGGCCTCACGTACGACGATGTCCTGTTGCTCCCGGGCCACACCGACGTCATCCCGTCGGACGCCGACACGTCGTCCCGCATCTCCAAGCGCATCTCCGTCCAGACCCCGCTGCTGTCAGCAGCCATGGACACCGTGACCGAGTCCCGCATGGCCATCGCCATGGCCCGCCAGGGCGGCTTGGGTGTCGTTCACCGCAACCTTTCCATCGACGACCAGGCCGAGCACGTCGACCGCGTCAAGCGCAGCGAATCGGGCATGATCACCAACCCGCTGACCATTGGCCCGCAGGCCACCTTGGAAGAGCTGGATGAACTGTGCTCGCGCTACCGCGTCTCCGGCCTTCCCGTGGTGGACACCGACGGACGCCTGCTGGGCATTGTCACCAACCGCGACACCCGCTTCATTCCTGAGTCGGAATTCCCGCTGCGCAGCGTCAGCGACGCCATGACCAAGATGCCGCTCATCACCGGGCATGTTGGCATCAGCCGCGAAGAAGCCTCGCACAAGCTGGCTACCAACAAGATCGAGAAGCTCCCGCTGGTTGACGAGCAGGGCCGCCTTAAGGGCCTCATCACCACCAAGGACTTCACCAAGGCAGAGCAGTACCCGCTGGCCACCAAGGACGACGAAGGCCGCCTGCGCGTCGGTGCTGCCATCGGCTTCTTCGGCGACGGCTGGGAGCGCGCCATGAAGCTCATCGACGCCGGCGTGGACGCCCTGTTCGTGGACACCGCCAACGGCCACTCCCAAGGTGTGCTGGACATGATCCGCCGCCTCAAGTCGGATCCGATTGCTGCCCACGTGGACATCATCGGTGGCCAGGCCGCAACCCGTGAAGGTGCCCAGGCCCTGATCGACGCCGGTGCCGACGGCATCAAGGTTGGTGTCGGCCCGGGATCCATCTGCACCACCCGCGTGGTGGCAGGCGTTGGTGTCCCGCAGATCACCGCTATCTACGAGTCCGCCAAGGCTGCCATTCCGGCCGGCGTTCCGTTGATTGCCGACGGCGGACTGCAGTACTCGGGCGACATCGGTAAGGCGCTGGTTGCCGGTGCCGACACGGTAATGCTCGGCTCCCTCCTGGCCGGTTGTGAGGAGTCCCCGGGCGACCTCATCTTCGTCAACGGAAAGCAGTTCAAGAGCTACCGCGGCATGGGCTCCCTGGGTGCCATGCAGTCCCGCGGCAAGAACACCTCCTACTCCAAGGACCGCTACTTCCAGGCTGACGTTTCCGGCGACGACAAGCTCATCCCCGAAGGCATCGAGGGCCGGGTTGCCTTCCGTGGCCCGCTGGCCTCGGTGGCATACCAGTTGGTCGGCGGCCTCCGCCAGACCATGTTCTACACCGGTGCTCCCACCATTCCCGAGCTCAAGGCGCGCGGCAAGTTTGTCCGCATCACCCCTGCCGGCCTGAAGGAATCGCACCCGCACGACATCCAGATGACCGTCGAGGCGCCGAACTACGGTTCCCGCTGATCGGTCTGAACAGTTCCCCGCGGAGTCATCTCCGCGGGGAACCTTTGTTTAAGCGGTCCAGCAGAAATGCCGGCCCATGAGAATAGGCTGGGGTCATGTCTGAAAAGTCCGCGCAACCGCGGCACCCGGAGTCCGTCCGGCTGAAGTCGACGCCGCCCCGCAAGTTGGCGCTGCGTCCTTACGCACGCGCCGTCGGGCAAGTCCTGAAGGTCAGCTTCAAAGCGTCGCCCGTCGCGGTGGTCATGAAGGTGCTTGGCTCGCTGATCTCCGCAACGCTTCCCTTGGTCACCACCTATTTTGCGGCCCTGACCACCACCGCCCTCGCGGCCGGTTATGCCGGGGACCCCGACGCCGGTCCGCAGGCGATCCTGTACGTCATCATCACCGCGGCGCTGGGGTTGTTCTGGGGTGCTTTCAGCAGCGTCGACCGCTACATCCAGCAGCTCATGAGCTTCAAAGTCGGCGCGATCGTGGGGGACATGATGTACCAGCGATTCCTGGCCCTGGAATTCTGGCGCTATGACGACAAGGAGACGGTGGACCTCTACGACCGTGCCAAACGGTTTTCCGACTCCTACGCCCGTGTGCTGGACCGGATAGCAGCGATCTTCACCCAGTTGGTGTCCGTCATCCTCGCCATCGGTGCGCTCGTCCTGGTCAGTTGGTGGATCGCCGTCATTGTCCTGGTGGCGATCGTGCCCAGCGTGTATCTGCAGTTCAAACTCTCCCGTGAGCAAATCGCGCACTGGAACACCCAGGTGGATTCGCGGCGGCAACGCCGGATGATCGAGCAGAACCTGTTGAGGCCACAGCACATTGCCGAGATGCGCCTGTACGGAATCGTGGGCTACCTTATGGACCTCCGGTCACGGCTCCGGGATGCCGACGAACGGCGGCGACTCGATTTCCAGAAGCGGTACATTCCCAAACAGCTGGCCGCGGACGCCCTCCAGTACGGCGCCGAGGTGGTGTCCCTGATCTGGGTTGTCGGCCAGATCATCGCGAGGGCCCAGCCTGTGGGCCAGTTCCTCTATGTACAGCAGATCGTGAGCCGGGCGCTGTCAACGGCCAACAACCTTGTTTCTTCCTTGAGTTCCATTGACGAGGACCTCGCCAACCTCAAGGATTATGAGCTCTTCATGGCACTACCTGTGCCCAGCGGCAACGAACAACCCCTGGCTGCATCGCCCCGGACGGTGGAACTCAGGGATATCCGTTTCAGTTACACCGGCAGCGATATCGAGGTCATCAAGGGGATATCGATGACCATCAAGGCCGGCCAGCATATTGCGATCGTGGGCGAGAATGGCGCAGGCAAGTCCACGCTCATTCGTATCCTGGCGGGCCTGTACCGTCCCGATTCGGGCCAGGTATTGCTGGACGGCGTCGACCTTGCCGGCATTGATGTCACCAGCTGGCACCGGCACCTCGCTGTGCTGAGCCAGGAGTTCCTGAAGTACGAGTTTGCTACCGCGGCGGAGAATATCTACCTCGGCGACGTGGACCAGCCACGGGACGATGACCGTATCCGGAGGGCAGCCTCCGATGCCGAGGCCATGGAATTCATCAACAAGCTGCCCAACGGCCTGGAAAACCACGTCAGCAACTGGATGGAGGATCCCCGCGGGCGCAAGGGCAGTGGCCTGTCCGGCGGGCAATGGCAGCGGCTGGCGATGGCACGCAACTTCTACCGCGATGCCTCGTTCATGGTCATGGACGAACCCACCTCCGCCATTGACGCCCTCGCTGAGCACCGCATCTTCACCCGGCTTTTCGCCGACAGAAGCAGCACCATCATCGCCATCAGCCACCGCCTTGCCACCATCGAGAAAGCCGACATTGTCTACATGCTGGAGGACGGCCGCATCGCGGAGCAGGGGACACACAAGGAGTTGGTGGCGTTGAGGGGACGCTACTTCCGGATGTTCGAGTCCCAGCTCTCCGTTGACGAGACGAGCCAGAATACGCCCTGAGATTTAGAGGGGGCCGTACCCGGCATCGCCATAGGGGTCACGCCAGGTGGCAAGGTCCTGTTCCAGAAGCGCCCGGAAGCGGGGATCATGTGCGGCCTTGCTGCGGAGTGATTCCCGGGACCGGCCCATGATGGTGGCCGGGACGATGATCGCGGCCACGAGGAGGCAGATCATGAACGCAAGGACCGTGGCCAACGTCAGCAGGGCAGCGGGATCCTGCCAGTTCGATGGTTTAGCCACGAGGGCGAACAGCCCTGTGAAGGCAATCAGGACGAAGCCCACGAAGGAAAGAGCTCCCCGCAGGCTCCCTGGCCCACGATTAACGTAGGCCCGGATTGTTCGAGGCAAACGGTCCCGCACCCGCGCGTAGAAGACGCAGCTGAGCACGGTGATCGCCGCACCGGGAAGGCTGAGGGAGGGGACAGGCGCCAACGTGCCGAGCCGAATGGCGAGGAAGGCGCCCAGGAGAACGAGGAATACGCCGACCCCGATTCCGGCAGCCCAGGCGCCCATCAGGGAGCCGCGCGCGCCGGCGAGTTCACGCAGGCGGGAGCGCGCACTGGACGGAGTGATGGCCGAGAGCTCCGGGGAAAGCCAATAGTCCAGAGGGTGCGAAGAATAGGGGAGCGGAGCGGGGCCAGTCCGATAGCTCATCCGGGGTACGGCTCCAACGCAATGACAGCAAGGAGCTCTTGGCCGGTGTTGGCCGACACCTGAAGTTCATCGTCCTGAGTGGTCATTGCTGCCTTCCCCTAAGCGGTTTGTGTCCAGTTTAGGAAGCGGCTTGATCAGGTGGGACATCCACCGGGGTCATTCGCACACTTTGTGAAGTGTTTATCTGTCGAATCGGGGTTCTGGGAGGGGTCCAGTAAAGTAAGAGCCGTGACTTATGAGATTGAGATTGGCCGTGGCAAGCGTGGGCGTCGTGCCTACTCCCTGGATGACATCGCGATCGTCCCGAACCGCCGGACGCGTGACCCGAAGGACGTCTCTGTCTCCTGGCAGATCGACGCCTACAAGTTCGACACTCCCGTGATCGCCGCTCCCATGGACTCCGTGATGTCCCCGGACACAGCAATCGCGTTCGGCCGCCTCGGTGGCCTTGGCGTCCTGGATCTCGAAGGCCTGTGGACCCGCTACGAGGACCCGCAGAAGGTACTCGATGAGATCGCCGACCTGGCTGATGAGACCAGCAGCCCGGCCGTCACCCGACGCATGCAGGACCTCTACCAGGCGCCCGTCCAGCCGGAACTCATCAGTTCCCGCCTCGCCGAGATCCGCGCCGCAGGCGTTACGGTGGCCGGCTCCCTGACCCCGCAGCGCACCCAGGAACACTACAAGACCGTGGTGGCTGCCGGCGTCGACATCTTTGTGATCCGTGGAACCACGGTATCGGCCGAGCACGTCTCCAAGAACCACGAACCCCTGAACCTCAAGCAGTTCATTTATGAACTCGACGTCCCCGTGATCGTGGGCGGTGCAGCAGGTTACACGCCTGCCCTGCACCTCATGCGCACCGGCGCAGCTGGTGTCCTGGTGGGCTTCGGTGGCGGTGCAACCACTACCACCCGCCGTGCCCTGGGCATCCATTCGCCCATGGCGTCGGCGATCTCCGACGTCGCTGCGGCACGCCGCGACTACATGGATGAGTCCGGTGGCCGCTACGTCCACGTTATTGCCGACGGCGGCATGGGCAGCTCGGGCGACATCGTCAAGGCCATCGCCATGGGCGCCGACGCCGTCATGCTCGGCAGTGCCCTGGCACGCGCTGAAGAAGCTCCTGGCCGCGGCTGGCACTGGGGTCCGGAAGCGCACCACCTGGAAACACCCCGCGGCGACCGCGTCAACGTCGGTACTGTCGGTCCGCTGGAAGAGGTCCTCTTCGGACCCGGCCACCACACCGACGGCACCTCCAACCTCATCGGTGCCCTGCGCCGTTCCATGGCAACCACCGGCTACTCGGACCTCAAGGAGTTCCAGCGGGTCGACGTCGTGGTCTCGCCCTACGCCGGAAACTGATTGGACGCCGCCCTGTGATGAGCCGGCAGGTCCTGCCGCTTGAGCGTCTGTGACTGTTGCCCTGCCCAAGGCGGCGGGCAGCAAGTAGGGTAGGGGACTACCAGCTGTTGCGTTTGAGGAGGGGTCCGATGAGCAATGTCGCAGGCGGTCCACAGGCGAGTTCCCCGGGAGCACTGAGCCCGGAATCCCGTGCCGCATCGATCGAAGTCCTGAAAGCCACCGCGGAAGCCGGTAAGGAGCTCGACATCCTGATCGTCGGCGGCGGCGTGGTGGGGGCCGGTGCAGCCCTCGATGCCGTCACCCGCGGCCTCTCGGTAGGCATCGTTGAAGCCCGGGACTGGGCGTCGGGCACCTCGTCACGGTCCTCCAAGCTCATCCACGGCGGACTCAGGTATTTGGAGATGCTCGACTTCGGCCTGGTCCAGGAGGCACTCCAGGAGCGCGGCCTGCTGATCCAGCAGATCGCACCCCACCTGGTGCGCCCCGTGCCGTTCCTCTACCCGCTGACGCACCGGTTCTGGGAACGTCCCTACGTCGGCGCGGGCATCATGCTGTACGACACCCTGGGCCTGACCTCCGGGCACAGCCGCGGGGTTCCCATGCACAAACACCTGTTCAAGCGTGGAACGCTGCGGGCGGCGCCCAGCCTGAAGGATGACGCGTTCGTGGGGTCGATCCGGTACTACGACGCACAAGTGGACGACGCCCGCCTGGTGGTCAACGTGGTCCGAACCGCAGCCCACTATGGCGCCCACGCTGCCAACCGCCTGCGCGTCGTGGACTTCCTCCGCGAGGGGGAACGCGTGGTGGGTGCGAAGCTCGAAAACCAGGAAGACGGCGATGTCTTCGAAGTACGGGCAAAGCAAGTGGTCAATGCCACCGGAGTCTGGACGGACGAAACACAGGCCATGGTCACGGACCGTGGCCAGCTCAAGGTCCGGGCCTCCAAGGGCATCCACTTGGTGGTGCCGCGCGACCGTTTCCAGTCCACTGTGGGTCTGATCCTGCGTACCGAAAAATCAGTGCTTTTCGTGATTCCCTGGGGCCGTCACTGGATCATCGGCACCACCGATACCGACTGGACGTTGGACAAGGCCCATCCCGCAGCCTCGAGCAAGGACATCGACTACGTCCTGGAGCACGTCAACAAGGTGCTTAAGCGCCCACTGACCAGGGAAGACGTGGAAGGGGTCTACGCCGGTCTTCGGCCGCTGCTGGCAGGCGAGAACGATTCCACTGCCAAGCTCTCGCGGGAGCACGTGGTGGCCCATCCTGTTCCTGGTCTCGTGGTGGTTGCCGGCGGCAAATACACTACCTACCGGGTCATGGCCAAGGACGCCGTGGACGAGGCAACCAGGGCCATGGACGAACGAGTTCCGCCCAGCTGCACCGAGACCATTCCCTTGCTTGGCGCAGAAGGCTTCAAAGCGGCCTGGAACCGACGGGGCCGTTCAGCGGAGCAGGCCGGCGTCCACGTGGCGCGGGTGGAGCACCTCCTGAACCGTTACGGGTCCATGACCCCGGAAGTGCTGGAGTTGATCTCCCAGCGTCCGGAATTGGGTGAGCCCCTGCCTGGTGCCGACGATTATCTTGCTGCGGAAGTCGTCTATGCGACCACCCACGAGGGCGCCCGGCACGTGCACGACGTTTTGACGCGCCGAACGCGGATTTCCATCGAATCGTGGGACCGGGGTGTGTCTGCCCTGCCCGTAGTAGCTAAGCTGATGGGAGAAATCCTTGGCTGGAGCGAGACTCAGCGCGAAAGCGAAATCAAGCACTACCTGGCACGCGTGGAAGCTGAACGGCTCAGTCAGCAGCAGCCCGACGACGAATCGGCGGATGCCGCGCGCATGGGAGTGGATGACATCGTTCCCCTTCGCTGACCAGCTCAGGAACATGCGGCCGGAAGGCCACACTGGAGGGAACACGACTTGGCTGAACCACTTGACCGGTATGACGCGGAACTGACCACCCCGGACACCGTCATTCTTGAACTTGTCGCCGAGGACAAGACCGACGCCGCTGCCCAGCTGGCCCATAAGCTTCACGATGCCGGCAGGATCACCAACCTTGAAGGATTCCTGGAGCAAGTACACTCCCGGGAACACCAGCTGGCCACAGGGCTTCCCGGTGGCATTGGCCTTCCGCATGCGCGCAGTGAATTCGTGGACAGGATTTCCATTGCGGTGGGCGTGACCAAATTCGGCCATGCCCTGGACTTCGGGGCAACCGACGGTCCTGCAACGTTGATCCTCCTCATTGCCACTCCCGCCAGTTCCTTCTCCGACCACCTCGAGGTCCTGGCCACCCTGGCCCGTTCGCTGTCCAAAGAGTCCTTCCGGGAGTCCCTCCGCCGGGCCCACGACCCCGAGGTCATTTCCGAGCTCATCAACTCCAGCCTGGTGTTCTTCGACCACTGAGATTGGGGCAGGCCCCTGCGTGTCGACTTCGTCGCCAAGCAGTGTCCCTGCTGCCCCACTCCGGGGCAGGCTCTTTCGTGTACAGGGCAGGCCCTTTGCCTCGTTTCGTTGTTCTACAGCCGGACGAAGTACGGTTAAGGGGTGTTGAAAACCGCGTTGAAACCCCGCTGGATCGCAGGACTGGTCTTTGCGCTTCTGCTGTCCGCGGTGTTCGTGCTGCTCAGTCAGTGGCAGCTCAGCCGGTCCGCCCAGCACGAGCCTCCCGCGCCGTCGAGCATCGAAGAAGTGAAACCGCTGGTGGACGTCCTCCAACCGGGCCAGTTCTTCCCCGGTTCGGTCTCGGACCAGATGGTCACCGCCACAGGAACGTACGATCCCGGCAAGCAGGTCCTCGTGGAGGGCCGCCTGCACAACAACCAAAAAGGCTTCTGGATCGTCTCTGCCTTCGCCGTCGACAACGCTCCGGCGCTGAGCGGTGTTGCCGCCTCGCCCCAAACGTGGATCCCCGTGGCGCGGGGCTGGGTTGCCGATGCCGCCCAAGCCGGGCCGCCGCCGTCGGGAACCATTACCTTGACCGGTCGCCTCATCCCTTCTGAAGCGCCCGTTCCAAACGTCGACGCCGGTCCAGGACGCGCGTCCGCCGTGTCCAGTGCCGAGCTCGTCAACACGTGGGAAGTTTCCAGCTACCCGGGGTTTGTTGCTGCGACGTCGGAAGTCTCCGGCGGCGTGACCATTCCCCTTGGCGATAACGTCCAGGCCCTCAACATCCCGCCCCAGCCGCCTGCAGAGCAGGTCAACTGGCTGAATCTCTTCTACGCCGTGGAATGGGTTGTCTTTGCGGGATTCTCCATCTTCATCTGGTGGCGGCTGGTCAAGGACGATTACCGGCGCGACCTTGAAGACGACGAATTCGACGACGAGTACGGGGATGAAGACGGGGACCCGCCGGTTACTCCCGTGGTTCCCGCAAAAACTACAAGCCCAGAGCCAGAACAAAAGGTGCAGCAATGATTGAGCCAAAACCGGCCATCCAGCCCGAGCAGTCAGGACCCAAACCGAAGAAGCGGCGCTTCGGCGGAACGGAAGCACAGATCCGTTCGGCGTTGAAGTTCTACAAAGTCATGGCCTACCTCACCGGTGCCATGCTGCTTCTGCTGTGTGCGGAACTGATCGCCCGCTACGGGTTCGGTGTTTCGCTCTTTGCCGGGGGCACGAGCGCGGTTACAGGCCAGCCGTTCGGTTTCGGCTTCGCGGAATCCGAGCCCAAAGGCGTCATCGGCGGGTTCAACATCTCCACGTCGGTGCTGATCGTCCACGGTTGGATGTACGTGGTGTACCTGGTGTCGAACTTCCGCCTGTGGTCGCTGATGCGCTGGCCTTTCTCCAAAATGGTCCTCTTGGCCCTGGGCGGTGTGGTCCCGCTTCTGTCCTTCATCGTGGAGAAGAAATTCCACGCGCAGGTCGAAGCGGAACTTGCCGCCAACCCGCAAGCGTCCAAGCGCTACTAGGAACTGATGGCATCCCAGTGTGAGATGCCTAACTGCAAGGCCCGTTTAGGCCCTTGGCCGCCCTCGTCAACGTGCACCGGGGCGGCCCGGCAAAGTAGTCTTGTCTGGTGACTACTCCCACCGCACCCCAAACTTCCCAGAAGCCGGTGCTGGTTGTTGACTACGGTGCCCAGTACGCGCAGCTGATTGCCCGCCGCGTCCGTGAAGCGAATGTGTATTCGGAAATCGTTCCGCATACCTTCACCACCGAGCAGCTTCTGGCCAAGAACCCGGCAGCCATCATTCTTTCCGGCGGACCCTCCAGCGTCTACGCTGAGGGCGCGCCGTTCGTGGGCGCTGACCTCTTTGAGGCCGGCGTTCCCGTTTTCGGCATCTGCTACGGATTCCAGGCCATGGCGAATGCCTTGGGTGGGAAAGTGGCCCAGACCGGTTTGCGGGAGTACGGCGCCACCGAAGCCCTCCTGGTGGGCGACGCACGCTCCATCCTCGACGGCGTCCCGGCGTCGCAGAACACCTGGATGAGCCACGGTGACTCCGTTCACGAGGCGCCCGAGGGCTTCGAGGTGCTCGCGACCACGGCCGGAGCCCCAGTGGCTGCCTTCGCCAACGATGAGAAGCGCCTCTTCGGTGTGCAGTGGCACCCGGAAGTGAAGCACTCCGTTCTTGGCCAGCATGTCCTGGAGAACTTCCTGTTCAAGGGAGCGGGCCTGAGCCCCAACTGGACCACGGGCAACATCCTCGAAGAGCAGGTGGAACGCATCCGCCAGCAGATCGGTGACTCCAAGGTCATTTGCGGTCTCTCCGGTGGCGTGGACTCCGCAGTCGCGGCTGCTCTGGTGCAGCGCGCGGTCGGCGATCAGCTGACCTGTGTCTTCGTGGACCACGGCCTCCTTCGGGAAGGCGAAGCCGAGCAGGTTGAACGTGACTTCGTGGCCGCAACAGGTGTCAACCTGTACGTTGCGAACGAACAGGAACGCTTCCTGTCGGCGCTTGCCGGCGTCAGCGATCCCGAAACCAAGCGCAAGATCATTGGCCGGGAGTTTATTCGCGCCTTCGAGGAAGCGGAGCGGGCCATCATCGCCCAGGCCGCGGCCGACGGCGAGAAAATCAAATTCCTGGTTCAAGGCACCCTGTATCCGGATGTCGTCGAATCCGGTGGTGGCGAGGGCGCTGCAAACATCAAGAGCCACCACAACGTGGGTGGGCTTCCGGAGGACCTGCAGTTCGAGCTTGTCGAGCCGCTGCGGGCCCTGTTCAAGGACGAAGTCCGGGCAGTCGGTGCCCAGCTTGGCCTGCCGCAGGAAATTGTTGGCCGCCAGCCGTTCCCGGGCCCCGGCCTGGGTATCCGCATCGTGGGGGAAGTGACCAAGGAACGCCTGGACCTCCTGCGTAAGGCAGACGCCATTGCCCGTGCCGAGCTCACGGCTGCAGGGCTGGATAACGACGTTTGGCAGATGCCGGTGGTCCTGCTCGCTGATGTCCGCAGCGTCGGTGTTCAGGGCGATGGCCGCACTTACGGCCACCCGATTGTGCTCCGTCCGGTGTCTTCCGAAGACGCCATGACGGCGGACTGGTCGCGGTTGCCCTACGACCTCCTGGCCCGGATCTCCAACCGCATCACCAATGAGGTTGATGGAGTGAACCGCGTGGTGCTGGACGTGACCAGCAAGCCACCGGGAACCATCGAGTGGGAATAGCATTCTGAGTGGCCGGCCTCCTCTGGGAGGCCGGCCACTTTGCTTGCGCCATCAGGGCGGTCCTGACCGTCGAAATCGGCAGGCACCTGTGAAATGACGGCGAATTTCGCATCGGGACAGCGTTGCGGAGCGGGCTGGAAGGGTATTCCCGCTACCCTCGAAGGTATGCCGGTATGGTCCAAGGCGTCTAAAGCTAGTACAGAAAAGAAGGCAGAAGTTGTGTCAGTAGGTCAAGGCCAGGAAGAGGGCTCCGAAGAGCTCCGTAAATGGCTGTCTGGTCTTAAGCCCGTCACCGGGGCGGACACGATGCTGCGCTTCGTCAAAACGCCCGAAGGCGCCATTGACCTCAGCAATGCGCACCCCTCGGGACTGGCGCAGTTGCTCGCAGGCCGCAGAACACGCCTGTCCACCCTGATCAGGGACCGGCAACAATACTTGGTGGCGGCGCGGGCAGCACGCAACATCAGGTCCAAGATCTTCGAGCTGAGCAACGACCGTGGTATCGAGGCCGGATATTTGTCCGCCGGTACTGTTGTGTGGACCTCCGCCGTCGGCGGTAAACCCCAGCGGGTGTCGGCGCCGGTGATGCTCACGTCCATCATCTTGACGGTCCGCCCTGGCGAAGACGACTTCGAACTCCAGCTCACCGAACAGGCACGGATGAACCCTGCCCTGGTACGCCACCTCAAATCAGTCCACGGCATCGTTTTCGACGTCAATGCAGTGGCCCGCATGGCTTACAATACGGCAAGGTTCGACCCCCAGCCGGTCCTGGACCGCCTCTCCACGCTCGTCCAGCCGATTCACGGCGCCGAGGTGGAGTTCAACCTGCTGGTCACCACCCTGGCTGACCTCTCAGGCAACCTCGATGATCCGTGGATCAATATGAACAACCCCACGGTCGCCGCGCTGTCCATGGCTGCAAACGGTGCCGACATCGAGCCGGAAACCGTCAAGGCGGGCCGGTTCCCGAGCCTGGACCTCCGTGACCCGGCAGATGAGCTCCTCCTGCTCGACGCCGACACGGACCAGCAGTACGTGGTCGATGCCGTTCGCGCCGGGGATTCGCTGGTTGTCAGCACCCCACCTGGAAGCGGTCAGACCCAAACGGCCATCAATGCCATCGGCGCACTGGTCTTCGAAGGCAAATCCGTTCTGGTGGTAGGGGACAGGCAGTCCAGCCTCGCGGGACTTTCCGCCCATCTGGAATCGCTGGGCCTGGACTCCATGCTCTTCCGCCCGGGCAACGGGACTACTCCGCAGCAGCTCAAGGGCCAGTTGGTCCGCGCCATCATGCGCAATGAGAAAGCGCTCGAACCTCAACTGGGCAATCTGCACCAGACGCTGACCGGGCACCGGCACGCGCTGATGGACCACGTCGCATCACTGCACAACGTCCGTGAACGGTGGGGTTGCTCGCCGTACCAGGCCATGCAGTCGCTGGCGGAGTTGACGTCCATCCACCCCGCGCCTTCCACGACGGTTCGTCTGAAGCGCAGCGTCCTGGACAACATTAAGGACCGGGAAGAACTCGCAGGCCGCCTGCGTCGGGCGGCTGAACTGGGCAGCTTCAGCCGGGCATCCACGTCCAGCCCCTGGTACGGAGCGCGCTTGGTCACCCGTAAGGAGACCGAGGAAGCCCAGCAGCTTGTGCGCTTGGCGGAAGAGAAGCTTCCCGTCCTGCGGGATCGCATGAAGCAGGTGTCCGATCACGCAGAAATCAGGCTGGGGGACACCTTCACGGAGTGGGGTGCGCAGCTTGAACTGTTGATTGCCGTCCGGGAGAGCCTGGATAAGTTCACTCCCGACATCTTTGACAGGCCGGTGCACGACCTCATCTCTGCTACCGCCAGCTCCGCCTGGCGTCGGGAGCGGAATCTGGAGATGCCCTCCATGCAGCGCTCCCGCTTGCGCCGCGTAGCCAAGGAATATGTGCGGCCCGGTGTCCACATCGCCGACCTCCACAGCTCCCTGGTCCTGGTCCAGGAGCAGCGTGCATTGTGGGCCGGCTACGCCACTACCCAGCGCCACCCTGCTGTGCCGTCCGGGCTTGCCGACCTTGGTGCGCTCTACAGGGAACTTGATGGAGAGCTGCATCGGCTCGGTGCCGCCCTGGAGCACACCAGTGCCGGTGGCTCCCTCCACGGGACACCGTACCTGGAGCTGATGGAGCGGTTGGAACGGCTTGTCGCAGACACCGACACGCTGGAGACCCTCCCTGAGCGCACCCTGCTGATCGAGGAAATGCGCGAGCATGGTCTTGGCGAGCTTCTTGCGGACCTGGCTGCCCGCGAAGTCCCGGCCGCCTCCGTGGCCGCTGAACTTGACCTTGCCTGGTGGCAGTCCGCTTTGGAAGCCATGATCAGCGGCGACGACTACCTTGCCATGTCCGATGGCGATTCGTTGCGCCGCCTGGAGGCCGAATTCCGGCTGGCGGACCAGGCCCACATCGCCAGTGGTGCCGCGCGTCTTCGGTGGCAGTTGGCACAGAAATGGCGTCAGGGCTTGCTCGAACACCCGAGGCAGGCGGAATTGCTGCGTGCCTTGCTGAAGGACGGGCGCGTAACGCTGCCGGCCCTGAGCGCCCAGGCGCCGGACCTTGTACCCCTGCTGGTTCCGGTGTGGTCCGTGAGCCCGTACCTCCTCACTGGTGTTCTTCCGGCAGAGCAAAAGTTCGACGCCGTCGTGGTGATTGATGCTGAATCCACGTCCCTCCAGGCGGTGCTTCCTGCCATCGCCCGGGCGAAGCAGGTGGTGGCGTTCGGGGATGCGAAGATCGCCCATGCGCGGACGTTCAGCGTTGCCGTGGAACCTCCGGTGGCCGGCGTGGCCAGCCACGAGAATGTGGACAGCGCTTTCAAAGCACTGGCACGGGTCCTTCCCACGTGGCAGCTGAACTGGGTTTACCGCGCGGTGGACGAGGACCTGATTCTCCAACTGAGCAAGAATTACTACGAGGGTGGCCTGAAGCGCCTGCCTGACGGCAACTCGGTAACGGGCCTGGACCGTTCGATCGTGGTGGAGTACATTCCTGATGGCACCGGTCTTCCGGGGGCGGACCATGAGGGCGTGGAGTCTGTTACGGCCGAGGTCAACCGTGTGGTGGACCTCGTCTTCGAACATGCCAGGCTCCGCCCCCGCACGTCCCTTGCGGTTGTCACGGCAAGTTTGCGCCATGCGGCCCGTATCGGTGAGGCCATCAGGCTCCAACTGCCGAACCATCCGTTGCTGTCCACGTTCTTCGGAGCCGGCCCCGAGTCGTTCCGCGTGGTGGACCTTGAGCGGGCCCAGGGCCTGGTGAGGGACCACGTCATCTTCTCTCTTGGCTATGGTCGTACGCCCCACGGCCGGGCACTTCACTCGTTCGGTCCACTGTCCACCGAAGGTGGCCGGAACCGGTTCGCCTTGGCGATGACCCGTGCCCGGCGATCCATGCATGTCCTGAGTTGCTTCCGCCCCGAGGACCTCGACCTCGATCGTCTGGCCCATGGTGCGGTGGACTTCTATGAGCTTCTGGACCGGGAGCTCTCCGGTAACAGCAATCTCGGGACGCCTGCTTCCCGGGCAGTTGCCAGTGAGCAAGCCCTCGGCGAGGATCCCCTCGTGGCCGATCTTGGGGAGCGTTTGCGTGCCCGGGGAGCCCGTGTCTGGCATCTGTACGATGGCGTGCTGGATATTGCGGCTGCAGCTGATCCCGTCCACACGATAGGCCGGGAAGGCGCAGAGATCCCCACCCCCGTGGCGATCGAATCCGATGGAACCGAACGTTATCGGCGGATGAGCGTTCGCGAACGGAGCAGGCTGCGTCCGCAACTCCTGGAGCGCATGGGATGGCGCTACATGTCCCTGTGGACCATCGAGGTCTTTACCGACCCTTCGTCCTGTGCGGATCGCATCGGATCCTATTTGGGGCTGGAGAACCACATTCCCCGGTCGACGTCGCCGCAGCATGGTTTCCTGGACATGGATGTTGAACAATTGAGTGTGGACAAGGCCCAGCCGACGTTTACACCAAGCGCGGCACTTCAGGCGGTCGACCAGTCTGATGATGGTGAAGATGATGTTGAGAATGAGAAAGAAGCACCACTGATGGAACAGGCAACCGGTCCGGACAGCGGGGCCGAGGCAGAATCGGGAACATCGGAGAGCGACGTTGCCCCGGCATCGTCGGATTCCACGCCGACCGCTGCCAAGCCAGGCGTAAGCGGCATCCTTCCTACCAAAGCTGCGGAAGACGATCCCCGGCGGTGGGGCGATGACTCCGGCTACGACCATGAGCAGTGGCTGAAGGAGCAAAAGCCTCCACACTGGGGCTAAGCCGCCCACAGCTGGTGACCCGCTCGTCACCGGCTGACCAAAACAAAGAAAAGCTTGCCTTGCGTTGATGCGCCGGCAAGCTTTTCTGCTTGTTGGGGATCTGCAGCCACTACCACCAACCCTTCGGTGTCGCTTGTCCCGAGCCATTCGCCTGCCTTGCCACCGTGGGCAGAGGTCCAGAGCACAGGGACGGGACCGGCTAGAACTTGGCTTTCCCTGGATTCGTCGTAGGAGCCTGCCGCTGTGAGGACCACGGTGACCAACTGCCCGGGCGAGAGGAGCTGTATGGACGACGGGTCTGCCATCCGTAAGGGAACGGCCGCTGTGCCCACGGGCGCCCCGGTGAGCAGGCCTGGCCCGAGGAGATTAGACTCCGTGGGAATCTGTCCCTTGCTCAGGGGTGAAGCCAACTGACGGCCGGCAAAGGGGGCGCCGTCTGGAAGAGCTCCCGGGATGGCCAGGTCCGGCGGCACGTCTTGGAGGGTGAAATCGCTTTCGGCAAGGCTGGTGCCCGTTGGAAGATCACGCGCTGCGACCAGAACGCTGACCCGCTGCTCCGGAACCGGTGTCAGTTGTTGGACGGCGAGGCCGGCGGCCAGGCACAGCAGGAGGGCGACCGTAAGCCGGCGGTTCCTTGCAAGCCATGAAAGGAAGCTTCGTTTCCTGCGGGCTTGGGCGCCATGATCGTGGGACCGGTCGAATCTTCCAGCATGCTGGCGGCGAACAGCTGGGCGTCCTGAACGGGCGCGCGGAACCGGACGCCGGGCGACGGGGGATGCTGAGCCCTGAGCGCTGGCAAGGAGGGCCCTTCGTGACTGATGTGGCATGCCGCCACGTTAGCCAGAGCACCGGGCCGCAAAACAGCGGTCCGGTGCTCTATGTGGAAAAGGTGCTGAGGTTAGCTGGCTGCAGCTGCCGGTGCTGCAGCGGGGGCCGGTGACGCAGCGGCAGGGGCTGCCGGCGCGGCAGAAACAGTGCTGCCCTTGGCATCACGGGAATCCGTACGGTAGAAACCTGAGCCCTTGAAGACGACGCCGACGCTGTTGAACTTCTTGCGAAGGGCGCCCTTGCACTCGGGGCACTCCGTCAGGGAGCTGTCAGAGAAGGACTGGACGATGTCAAAGGCATGGTCACAGTCTTTGCAGGCGTATGCGTATGTGGGCACTGAGTTCCTCCTTCAGGACAAAGGTCAGGTCCTGTGCGGCGATGGCGAGGAGTTTTCCTCGCATTAGCAGTCGCAGGGCCTGAGTGCCAATTCTATCACCCGTCTACGCGGCACGCGCCAGTGCATGTGCCGGACCTCACCGGGCCGGCCGGCCTTCCCGGGTCGCAGCCGCCGCATTGTCCAGCCGGACCACGCCGGAGGGCGTCAGCACTTCCCGCACGGGGCGGTCGAACGGTTCGGCGGGAATCGAACCTGACGGCAACAGGTCGTCGTCGTACACCACCGCGATGGTGGGAGGCCGCTGGCCGGAAGCGTCGAGGCCCTGGAGGAGCCGGTCGTAGTAGCCGCCGCCCTGCCCGATCCGGTTGCCATCTCTATCCACGGCCGTGGCGGGCATGAAGATGCCCGCCGCGCCGGCCACGACGTCGCTTTCCAAACGCTCGCCCTCGGGTTCGTCGATGGGGGCGAAGGAGGAGCGGACAAACACGGTCGCAGGTGTCCAATAGACCCAGCTCAGTTGCCTGCCGGGTTCGCAGACGGGAAGCAGGACGCGGTGGCCGGCATCGTGCAGGGCATTGATCAGCGCCATGGTGGGCGGTTCAAAGGCGACGCCGACGTACACGGCAAAAGTGGCTGCGGTGTCCGACGAGGCCTCGGAGGCCCATGCCGTTCCGTGCTGTGCGATCGACCTGCCGGCGGCGGCGATTTGTTCGGGGGTGAGGGTCCGCCTCTGGAGGCGGCGATTGCTGCGGATGTCTTCCTTGGATGCCATTGATGTCCGATCCTGAGGTTTGCGTGGTGCCCGTACAACAGCAGCTGCTGCCCGGCGGTACGCAGAAATGTTCTTCCGGCACGGCGAGGGTTTAGCCGATGATGTATTCCTTCCGTTACATTAGTCCGGTGACTCTCGATAACAATGCTGTCCGTAAGGCCGTCATCCCCGCAGCGGGTCTTGGTACCCGGTTCCTGCCTGCCACAAAGGCAATGCCCAAGGAAATGCTGCCCGTGGTTGACAAGCCAGCCATCCAGTACGTCGTCGAAGAAGCGGTCAAGGTTGGCCTGCACGACGTCCTCATGATCACAGGGCGCAGCAAGCGCGCCCTTGAAGATCACTTCGACCGTGTGCCCGCGCTGGAAGCGACGCTGGCGGAAAAGGGCGACACCGCCAAGCTTGAGGCCATCCAGTCCGCCACCAACCTCGGTGACATCCACTACGTCCGCCAGGGCGACCCCAACGGTCTGGGCCACGCTGTCCTTCGTGCAAAGCAGCACGTCGGTCACGAGCCCTTTGCCGTACTCCTCGGCGATGACCTGATTGATGCCCGCGATAACCTCTTGAGCGACATGATCGCCGTCCAGCAGAAGACTGGCGGTTCCGTCGTTGCATTGATCGAAGTGGAGCCTTCCAAGATCAGCGCCTATGGTTGCGCCGACGTCGAAGAAATCGGCGAAGAAGGCTATGTCCGCATCAAGCAGCTCGTGGAAAAGCCGTCTCCGGAAGAAGCGCCATCCAACCTTGCTGTGATCGGCCGCTACGTACTGCACCCGGCAGTGTTCGATGTGCTGGAAAAGACCGAACCAGGCCGTGGTGGCGAAATCCAGCTGACGGACGCCCTTGAGGTTCTGGCAGCCGGTGAAGGTGAAGGCTATGGCGTGTACGGCGTTGTCTTCCGTGGCCGCCGCTACGACACCGGCGACAAACTCAGCTACCTCAAGGCCTGCATCGAACTGGCATGCGAACGCGAGGACCTCGGTCCTGAATTGCGTGAGTGGCTGCCGACCTTCACTGCCGCGCTCCCCAAGTAACTCCGGTGTACGGCTCTGCTATCTGGCCGGTGACGCTGGAAAGCGGAGACCTGCTTCTTCGCCCTATCCGATACCGCGACAAGCGGGAGTGGTCTGAAGTCCGTGCGCGGAACAGCGAATGGCTTGCTCCCTGGGAGGCGTCCAACCCGGCCCCGGGTGGGCGCCTGCCCAGTTACCGGCAGATGGTGGGCTCGCTGAACCAGCAAGCCCGCCAGTCCACAGCGTTGCCGTTTCTCATTGTCGAGCGGACCCCGGGATTCCGGGAACCGCTCATCGTGGGCCAACTGACCGTTTCTTCCATCATTTGGGGATCGGCCATGATGGCCACCCTGGGGTACTGGGTGGACAAGGAGCGGGCGGGCCATGGGATAGCTCCGACGGCGGTCGCCATGGCAACCGATCATTGCTTCAAGGTACTCGGCCTTCATCGCATGGAAATCAACATCAGGCCCGAAAACGCGCCCAGCCTGCGGGTTGTGGAGAAGCTCGGGTTCCGGGATGAAGGCTACCGGGAGCGGTACCTGCATATTAACGGCGAGTGGGCGGACCACCGTTCCTTCGCCTTGACGTCCGACGAAGTTCCAGAGGGTCTGCTGCGTCGGTGGCTCAGGGGATAAACGGGCAGGTCATCGGCCATTTTGACCGTATCTCCAGTCATTTGCGGACTCGCCGGCGACACACCGGCCGCAATGCCGCCGCGCCCGGTGATTTGCTTCTACGGTTTTGAATGTGGACTTCCCTCTCAGCAGCTCAGTGATACTCGTGGTCACTGTCGCGCTGTGGATGGTCTGGGTGGCGCCCTATGTTCTGCGGAACAGGCGCCAACAAGTCCAAACGGCCGCTGTTCCAGCAGAGGCCATCGACGACGAACCAGACGAACCGCAGGCCGGGGTGGTACTGACTTTGGCACCTCAGCAGGAGAAACCGATGGAGACCATGCACAGCAAAGCACCGGCGTCGCCCCAGGAATCCCGCGTGGCAGAGTCGTCCCTTGGGAAAGCACCTACCACTCCGTTCACCATCCGCTACGCCCGGCTCACACTGGCTTTGGCCGGCCTTGCCCTGTTGGTGACGGCGGCCGTTTCCGGTGTCTTGCTCCTTTTTGGGACCGGATCGGTCTGGTTGCCACTGGTTTCGCTCATCGGGGCTGTGCTCGCCGTCGTGACGCTGCGGAAGCTGGCCCTGAGGGACCTTCGCGAGCGTCGGGCACGCCGCGCAGCGCAGGCGGCGCCTATTCCGACACCGGCGCGCTACTTGCCGAAGGAACCGTCGGTTGAACCGAAGGAAACCACGGTTTTCGACGCCGAAGCCAGCAGTCGTGAAGCTACGCGCCTTTCTGCCGTTGAACTTCGCCAGGCCGCATTGGCGGTCGCGGTAGCCGCGGGAGACACCTCCGCCCAGGCAGCCCAGGACTCCAAGGGTTCCAGTTGGGAGCCTGTTGCAGTTCCCAAGCCCACCTATGTTGAAGCCGCCAAGGCTCCGCGGCCCGCGCCTGAACCCTTGGACCTCCCTGAGGCTCCCAAGCCGGTGGGCAAGCCTGTCCTGAAGCAAAGCGCTGAGCAGGCCGAGGCAGCGGTTGTGGCCTCCGCCAAGGGCCAGAGCGCATTGAGCAACCTGGATGACGTTCTCCAGCGCCGCCGCGCCTAAGGTGCCGTGACCAGCGTCTGCGTCGCGGGTGGTACAGGGCAGGTTGGTCGGGAAGTTGTTCGGCTCGCCGCTGCAGCGGGGCTAAAGGTCACCGCGCTGTCCCGGCACGTGCCGCCTCACGGCTCGCAGAGGCGCCACGACGGCGTAACTTACGTTCGGGGCGACGTCACCACAGGGGAGGGGCTGGCAGCCGCTTTGGAGGGCGCCGACGTCGTTATTGATTGCCTCGAAGGGCAGTTCGGTAAAGCCCAACGGAAATTCGCCGACGGCGGTGCCCGGCTTCTTGCGGCGGCCCACCGCGCCGGCGTCACCAAGGCTGTGGCGTTATCCATCATCAACTGTGACAAGAGCACCTACTCCTATTACGTTTCCAAGGCGGACAAGGAACGGAAGTATGCTGCTTCGGCGCTGGAGACTGTGGTGGTTCGGGCCACCCAGTTCCATGGCTTGGTGGCCATGGTCTTCGCCGCCGGCGCGAAAGTGCGGCTCATTCCTGTATTCAAGGGTGCGAGGTTTCAGTCCATCTCTCCGGAGGACGTTGCGGGGGCCTTGCTCGACGCGGCGCTGGAGGGACCTGGCCCGGAGCGGCACCGCTTGGGCACAGTGGGCGGCCCGGAGGTGCTCACCATGAGGCAGATGGCGGAGTCGTGGATGGCGGCTACAGGCTCCAAGGGCAGGATCGTGCAGGTGCGGTTACCCGGAGCGATGGGCGCCTTCCTGCGTGCCGGCAACAACCTGGTCCCCGAACAAAAGGATGGCACCGTGACGTTCGTGTCGTGGTTGGAAAAGCGCAGGGAAAGTTTGTAGCCTAGGGACACTGGCCAGGCCGTGAAGGACTGGTCCAGGGGCTATAGCTCAGTTGGTAGAGCGCTTCGTTCGCATCGAAGAGGTCAGGAGTTCGAATCTCCTTAGCTCCACATGTGGCCGGGTTTTTCGACCTTACGTGTTTGTGGCTGCTGCCCGCATCAGGGGCAGTTCAGTGTGCCAGTAAGGGGTTGGCCTACCCAGGAGTTAGTGGAGTTGGGGACTTTGTAGTAGCCGCGGATCTGGTAGGTCCAGGTCCCTGACAGGTTGCCCACGCTTTGGACACCTGAGCTGTAGGACTTCCCTGAAGCTTTGCTCATGTCCCCGGTGAACTGCACGACGCCGTCCGGGTCAATGATCTTCAGCTCGTGATAGTTGGCGTAGGCGACAGCGGTGAACGCGCCGACGCTGATCTTTGCCTGGCCGAACCAAAGAAAAGAATCACAGGACTTTGTCACGGTGAGCGTGGAGGCAACCGGCGCCGGGATCCGGGCCGCCGTGACGGCCATGGCGCCTGTCGCAGTGTCGTTGAACTTTGCGTGGGCCGGCGAAACCTGGACACCCATCAGCAGGAGTACGGCGGCCAGAATGATGGCCGGTAGCTGCCAGGTGATGCCCTTGCCCTGCATTGCGTCGTTCCGTCCTTGTAGTGTGCCTGTTCCGCTTCCCAGTGTGCCCAACCGTCCTCAGGAAACGCCCCGGTGAACACTCAAGCTCCGCTCAAGAACGGAAGAACCCGCGACGACGCGTCAGGGAGCTGTGAGCTGCTGTGATGAGCTCGGCCCGTGAAGCCGTGCACCGGTTTGCTGTTTGCTGCAGTGCCGGGAGGGCCAGGGCGGCGTCGTCGAAGTGGTCTTCGCGGATCATTGATTCGATGGCCCGGCACTGATGCTCTGTTTCCAATGCACCGACCATGGCAGAACTGATCTTCAGGCTCAGAAGGGCCGTTGTGGTCTCATCTGGGTCGTGATCGTCCACCGCGTGGATGATGCGTTCAACCCGTTGCGGGAGCATCGTCAGGTACTTGGTGAGGAACCGCAGTGCCGGCTCCGGGTTTCCGAGCTCCTCTGCGAGGGATTGGAGCCTGCTCAGGTCCAGTTCGCCGCCAGGGCTACGCGGCGGTTTCATTGCGCTCATCCTGGCGTTCCTTTCATCATGGACCGGGGACGGGCCGGAAGGGCATGCCGGCCGGCCCCCGGGGCTTGTGGCGCAAACCCCTCACGAGGTCCGCGGTGGTTACTTCGTGGTTTCGGTGCGTTGGGTGCCGGTGAAGGAGAAGCCGATGGTGGAGGTGGCGCCTTGGAAGGTGTCGTTGGCGGTGGTGGGGAAGGCGGTGGTGACTTTGAGGTTGTCGGTTTTGGCCGAGGTCAGGGAGGTCAGGTTGTTCAGGACCTTGTTCGCTGCGATGACCGGGCCGTTGGCCAGGAC